>DAOTVO010000026.1:0-42337 GCA_034436335.1 Anaerolineales bacterium
ATAAAGGGCTTTCAGACTCGAGCACGCCGATGATTTACACGGGAATACTCACAGTTTCAATCCCTCAGTCGGGATAAAAGGCTTTCAGACGCCTGGCGGGGGCGGGGGCGGGGTCAAAGCCCACGCGTTTCAATCCCTCAGTCGGGATAAAAGGCTTTCAGACCTATACCACCCCCACCCCATTAGTAGGGCCTGTGATGTTTCAATCCCTCAGTCGGGATAAAAGGCTTTCAGACTACCGGAGAAAGGCAAGGCCGGCCATGGATAGGATTAGGTTTCAATCCCTCAGTCGGGATAAAAGGCTTTCAGACCGGGCACTTATAAAGTGCCCGTTCGGGGGGAAAGATACGTTTCAATCCCTCAGTCGGGATAAAAGGCTTTCAGACGTGAAAAAGGGGATGCAAGTCCTTGTCGAGGGCCGCGTTTCAATCCCTCAGTCGGGATAAAAGGCTTTCAGACCAAAGGGGGAGATATGCGCTCTGGTTCAAACTCTCGACGTTTCAATCCCTCAGTCGGGATAAAAGGCTTTCAGACTTTGCCCGCCTCCGCCGCCAGGGGCCGACCCGCGACATGTTTCAATCCCTCAGTCGGGATAAAAGGCTTTCAGACGTTGAGACCACCAAGCGATACATCGAAAAGTGGTGTGGTTTCAATCCCTCAGTCGGGATAAAAGGCTTTCAGACCTTTGTTGCAGAAGGCTGGAATCTCCTGGCTGATTACGTTTCAATCCCTCAGTCGGGATAAAAGGCTTTCAGACCGCGCCGAGACAGCGTACAGGCTGGGGGTTAGTACCGAGTTTCAATCCCTCAGTCGGGATAAAAGGCTTTCAGACTTATTGAGCGCATTTCTTGGAGCACGGCAAACGCGGTGGTTTCAATCCCTCAGTCGGGATAAAAGGCTTTCAGACTTGTTCCGGCGTCAACACGTCCCCCATCGCGTTGATGTTTCAATCCCTCAGTCGGGATAAAAGGCTTTCAGACTTGTGCTCTTTGCGGTGATAGGAATGCTTGATTTGCTTGGTTTCAATCCCTCAGTCGGGATAAAAGGCTTTCAGACCAAATCTTCTTCGTCTTGCCGCGAGTGTTCTTGCGGCCGTTTCAATCCCTCAGTCGGGATAAAAGGCTTTCAGACTCGGTCGGCTTTCTAGTTTGGAAGAGTTGTTTATCAACGTTTCAATCCCTCAGTCGGGATAAAAGGCTTTCAGACTTGGCGGAGGTGAAGCCGCCGCCGACAGCAATCTTATGTTTCAATCCCTCAGTCGGGATAAAAGGCTTTCAGACGGGTCATAGAGTTCGTCGGCAGAGATTTTTGTCTCGTTTCAATCCCTCAGTCGGGATAAAAGGCTTTCAGACAAATAAGCGTAACTCAGGAGAAGTATTCGACTCTGAAGTTTCAATCCCTCAGTCGGGATAAAAGGCTTTCAGACGCCGAAGGGCAGAAGAAGGCGGCGGTCGGATTCATGTTTCAATCCCTCAGTCGGGATAAAAGGCTTTCAGACGAATCTGGCCTGCATGCTCCAGCAAGGGCACAGCCGCGTTTCAATCCCTCAGTCGGGATAAAAGGCTTTCAGACCCGCATTGCCAGAAATGCCTAGTCTTCGTGTTCATCTTGTTTCAATCCCTCAGTCGGGATAAAAGGCTTTCAGACTTTGGCACCGGCTCGCTCTATGTCGCGCCGGTAGGGTTTCAATCCCTCAGTCGGGATAAAAGGCTTTCAGACGCCACGGCACGGTCGCGGCAACATTATCAACCAGCGTTTCAATCCCTCAGTCGGGATAAAAGGCTTTCAGACACACGTGACCAGCAAATCGGTATAGTCGCAATATTTGTTTCAATCCCTCAGTCGGGATAAAAGGCTTTCAGACGCGGATGGCGGCGAGCGACCGCATAGCCAGATTGTGGTTTCAATCCCTCAGTCGGGATAAAAGGCTTTCAGACTTTGCCTTGCGCAAGCAAGGCTACGAGGTCGTCTGGGTTTCAATCCCTCAGTCGGGATAAAAGGCTTTCAGACCTACTGCGGTTGAGGTAACTGCAGTAGAAACAGATGAGTTTCAATCCCTCAGTCGGGATAAAAGGCTTTCAGACCGGAATTCTTCCTGACATTTCAGGAAGAATTGCAACGAGTTTCAATCCCTCAGTCGGGATAAAAGGCTTTCAGACGCTTGGCATTCCCATTCCCGAAGACCCCGCCGAGAAAAGTTTCAATCCCTCAGTCGGGATAAAAGGCTTTCAGACTCGGATTGGGAACACGGCGGCGGTCAGGAGTAGGGGTTTCAATCCCTCAGTCGGGATAAAAGGCTTTCAGACGCATTGTTGGCGATGATTGGGACAACCAGTGGAAAGTTTCAATCCCTCAGTCGGGATAAAAGGCTTTCAGACGCGGGTCTCGGTCGTGCCCACACGCTGGACGTTGACACGGTTTCAATCCCTCAGTCGGGATAAAAGGCTTTCAGACTTGGAGCGAAGCAGCACACCTGCCCGCCCCCCCCTGGCTGGGTTTCAATCCCTCAGTCGGGATAAAAGGCTTTCAGACGACTCTTGAGAGCGGGCAGGAGGAAAAATAAGCGTGTTTCAATCCCTCAGTCGGGATAAAAGGCTTTCAGACAAGTCTCGGAAATTTGGAAAGGAGATGAACAAAATGTTTCAATCCCTCAGTCGGGATAAAAGGCTTTCAGACCCGCGTCGTGTGGGATGATGAAATATTCCGCCGCGCAGTTTCAATCCCTCAGTCGGGATAAAAGGCTTTCAGACTTTCTCAAATGCCCTGACGGGCTTCTTCCTCTATAAAGTTTCAATCCCTCAGTCGGGATAAAAGTCTTTCAGACGAAGAATTTTCTCTCCAGGAAATCGCCTCTCGGGTAGTTTCAATCCCTCAGTCGGGATAAAAGGCTTTCAGACTAGGCGGGAATATAGCACCTTTGACCCCGTGAAGGGTTTCAATCCCTCAGTCGGGATAAAAGGCTTTCAGACGCCGTCAGAAAAGGTGTGAGCCGAATTTATTATTCGGTTTCAATCCCTCAGTCGGGATAAAAGGCTTTCAGACATTTAGTTATACTGTATTTCTACGGGGGCGGGGCGGTTTCAATCCCTCAGTCGGGATAAAAGGCTTTCAGACACAAGGAGCGCGCCGATTTGAATACCCCGCAGAGATGGTTTCAATCCCTCAGTCGGGATAAAAGGCTTTCAGACTCCACTGTCACCAGATAGCAGATCGGGAAAGAGATGTTTCAATCCCTCAGTCGGGATAAAAGGCTTTCAGACAAGTTTTTCCAAGGCAAGCCAATGCCCATAGATTTAGGTTTCAATCCCTCAGTCGGGATAAAAGGCTTTCAGACCGCGAGCGTGACCGCCGTTGCTTCCGGGTCGGACACGTTTCAATCCCTCAGTCGGGATAAAAGGCTTTCAGACATCTCCTTCCCGTCGGCAGTGACCTTGTACCAGAAAGTTTCAATCCCTCAGTCGGGATAAAAGGCTTTCAGACCGATCCAGGCGCGAGGGCCTCCGGTTTCCTTATCGGGGTTTCAATCCCTCAGTCGGGATAAAAGGCTTTCAGACATAAACCAGGCCGATGGCGGCGAAGAGAACGGATTGTTTCAATCCCTCAGTCGGGATAAAAGGCTTTCAGACCAAGCAGACCGGCGGCCCTCGCATTTGGGAAGACAAGGTTTCAATCCCTCAGTCGGGATAAAAGGCTTTCAGACGGGACGGGAACACACCAGGCCTCGTGATTGTGACCGTTGTTTCAATCCCTCAGTCGGGATAAAAGGCTTTCAGACCTGGAGGAAGCACGCTCAAGCCAAGCCCAGACAGGTCGTTTCAATCCCTCAGTCGGGATAAAAGGCTTTCAGACATGTACCAGGTGCAAGTCGCCTACGAGCCTGTACAGTTTCAATCCCTCAGTCGGGATAAAAGGCTTTCAGACACAGGGACATGCCCCGCTTGCGGGAAAGAGTATCGCTTGTTTCAATCCCTCAGTCGGGATAAAAGGCTTTCAGACCTCACGCGCCCGCTCCTTATTCCGCATCTCCGCGAGTTTCAATCCCTCAGTCGGGATAAAAGGCTTTCAGACATGCCCTGGGAACAGGCACATCTTTGGCTTTGGGGTTTCAATCCCTCAGTCGGGATAAAAGGCTTTCAGACGCGGGCGGGCTGGGCTAAATCTGCCGCGTTGTGGCGTTTCAATCCCTCAGTCGGGATAAAAGGCTTTCAGACGGCTCTCGCAGCCCCTTCAATTTCTCCCACCGCTCCCCCGAAAACGGCCATAAGACAGGCCATTTGTCCCACTCGAAACCGCAAAATGCTCTCCCAAACCATCTTCTCGTCCCACTTTTTCCCAAGAGCAGCAATCTTGCGAATGCCTGCCCGCCTCAGCGGCCAAAAGGGAAGAACATCTTCCATATCCTGGTCATTTCGTGCATTTTCTGCAATTAATGCCATATCTGGCGCATCCTTTTTGCGAGCGCGAACGGCGATTGGGCCGCCGCTCCGCCTCTCGCACCATCAGAATGCCTAAATCGCCGGCTCCACCGTCCATCGTCCACCGTCCGTCGTCCATCGTCCACCATCTACGCAATGAACACCGTTGACTCCTTGGGCGGCTCCGAACCAACCGTCTCCACCTGCTTCAAACACGCAGCGCATAGCGGATAAAAGCGCACACTATCCTGCTTCGGGTTGAGCAACTTCTCCAATTTGTTTTGCAGCAACACCAATTCCTTATCGTTCAAAAACAACTCAAACAAACTATACTGTGTCCACTGCCCAAAACCGCTCAACACCTTATGCACCTTCGTCCGTCGGCGGTTCGAAGGAATGTCATAGGCGACCACATAAAAACGCCGCTCGCTCATATTTTACCGCATCCTTCATCTCCACATATCAAACCATGCAAGCGCCCAACCACGCCACCACTTGACCATGCAACCACCTCACCAAGCACCTACGCAACTACGAGACTATCAGACTCTCAGACTGCACGACTACCTCACCTTGAAGGGCGGATACTTCTTCAACTCACCCATCAACACCTTGACCAACAGGCGCGCCTGCACATGGATACAACGCCGGTAAGTAATCGCGTAAGTAAACTCGGGGTGATGAATGGTATCGTTCAAGCGCTCCTCAAACTTTTGCAAAAAGGTGCGCCGTGCCCCATCTTTCAGCCGCCAGGCGCCGAACTCCTCGATAAAATCCCCCTCTCCCAGCGTCCGATTGTTGATCAACGTCAAGACGACCGAATCGGCAACGATCGGACGGAACTCCTCCATCAGGTCGAGCGCCAACGCCGGCTTGCTGTATTGCGTCGAATGCAAGAAGCCGATATAGGGGTCAAGCCCGGCCACCTGCAGGGCGGCCATCGCCTGGTGCAAAAGCAACGTATAGGCATACGAAAGCAGCGCGTTGACCGGATCGCGCGGCGGGCGGCGCGAACGCGTCTCAAAAGTGAGCCCCGTGTCGGCGCGCAACAGGTGACCAAAGACGGAGAAATAGCGCGCCGCGGCGGCCCCCTCCAGCCCTTGCAAACTCCCCCAAGCGGTCCCGGCCTGAGGCTTTCCCGGTTCTGCGGGCGGCGCGCCGTCACTTTCTAGACCCTCCACCTGCTTCTCGATCTCCCGCAGCGATTCCGCCGCCGCGGCCACATCCTCCCCCTCCACGCGGCGGTTGGCGCGCAAAAGCAGCGTGCGGGCGTTGTGAATCTTTCCCACGACAAACTGCTTGGCCAACGTAAACGTGCGCTGCGGGTCATCGTGTGCGCGCGTCTGCGCCAAGCGCAGCAGACTGTTACGCGTCTCTGCCGGCGCGACCCGTCCGCGGAATTGACCGTACACCGTCAGAAACGAGATGACCGCTTTCTGGTCAAGCAGCGCCGCCATCGCCTGCGGCGTCAGCGTACTATCGCCCAGGATGACCACTTCCTCCACTTTGATCAGCGGCACGCTCACCTTTTGGGCAGCGCGTTTTCTGGCTTCATCGGCAGGCACGTGAATCACCAGCGTATCGCCGTCCTTCTTGATGACCGAATACGGTTCAGTCACATAGAGCGTTGTCATGTTTTCCCCTGTAGTATCTTCACTTCTCTAGGCAAGCAAACCGGCTCCAGACTGCAATCGCGGCACTTGTTGTAATTCTCTAAGGGGGGCGGCAGGCTCGCGGCGCGTGCCAGTGCGTGGGCACGGTGGACGCTTTCCACCGTCCGCGCCCGCAGTTCGGGGGTAAAGCACACCTCCTCGCGGTGGCGTGAGCCAAAGTAAAAGAGATAGCCGCGTTCCACCTGTATTCTGCTGCGTTCTTCCAGGCAGAGCGCCTGAGCACACAGTTGAATGTGATCGTTCAGCCAACGTCCCATGCGGCCTTTTTTGTACTCGATGGGCACGAGGGTTATTGTGCCGTCTGCTTGGGGCGTTTCCTCCACCAAGTCGGCATAACCGGCGATCATCAAGGCATCCGACCAGACGTACACGCGGCGGTGGACGAGCGTCTCGCCCTCTCGTCCGACTCCGGCGGTGTGCGCCTGCTCATGGCGCAGCGTCCCCTCGAGCACGTGGGCGTTGACCTCCATTTCGCCCAACACATGCATCAGGTAAAAGCGCCGCTCACAGTATTCCAACTGGTTGAGCATGGAGAGGGGCAGGTAGTCTTCCATGTCCTATATATCAACTAGCAATCCCTAGACTATGCAACGACTAGACTGCGTGACTACGTGACTACGTAACTCACCCTTTCAGGATGCCAAAATCACCGATCTGTACAGTAAGCGCTCCTTTGCATATACTTCCCGGCACCCAGGCCAGGCCGTCAGAGCGGATATACCGGCCATGCTGGTTGGCGGTCCTGGTTTCGCGCCCGACCAGCGGTTCGAGCGTCCCTTGCACTTGGCCCGGCAAATTTGCATAGAGTAAGTGGGCATAGAGCGTGGCTTCTTCTCCTTTCAGAGTAGGAAGTTTCGTGTTCAGAGCAACTTTCCAGCCGGGCCAGAAAGCGGTAGTTCGCTGCGGCTCGTTGATGAGTTGCACTCTTCCCCAACCGTATCGGCGTTCGCCGCCCAGTTGTAGCCACTTGAGGGCCTCTTGCCATGAGAGGGAGCAATTCTCCTTCTCAAAGATATACCCGACCAGATAGACCCTCTCGCCTTGGCGCGTATAGGGACTGATGTATTCGGTTTCATGGAGCGAGCCTTCTTCAGCGCTGTTCTGCTCGTAGTTCAGCGCCGTAGAGGCGTAACTGCTCAAATAGCGCCAGGCAAATTCGTCTGCATTCTCGCCCCAGGGCCAAAGGGAAACCTGATTCATTTCTGTGGAGGGGTAGAAGTAACTGAAAGCCAGCGATTGATTCAGTTGATCGCCGATTTCTTTGTATTGGCCGCCCCCCATGCGCGCTAGGCGCGCGGTGAGCGCGCCCCAGAGGACCTTGCCGCTCAGGTAGGGACGGGTGCGTTGCAGGTTGCCCTGCTTGAACCAGCCAATATGCATGGGAGAAAGCAGACGGAATGTGATGAAATACATTCCCCAAGCCATAAGGTAAACTCCTACAAACTGAACAGTGGTTTAGCCGCCAGAGTTCTTTTGCTCCATCGCGGCTTTTGCGCTATACCGTGCGTAGATTAACGTTTGCTCCCAGAGTTGCTTGACCAGCAATAACTGGTCTAGATTGTTGGCGAGGAATTCTCTGGTCCAAGTGCACAAGTCTTGCTGCGACGATTGATTCTGATCGCGTATCTCAGCGTCACGAAGCACATGGTCGAGTGCACTGGATATCTTCTCGGCCATCTTTTTCTCATTGCCGGTGCGTGAAGCCAGGAAAAGCACACAGGCATAGACGCCGTTTTCCTGCAACACGCCGAGCGCCTTGGTCACTAGGATGTCAAGTTCTTTCGGCGCGCTCGCCTCTGCAACAATCTTTTGAGCTGCTTTTGCGGCAATTTGGTCAAGATTGAGCATTGTTCACCTCCCAACTGAAACTCTTGATGCGCCCGAAGCCGCGCGTGCCCATGCCGCCCACGCCAAGATACTCCGCTAATTTGAGGCCGGCGCGCACCACACTTAACGGTCGCTCCCAAGTTTCACCCAAATCTTCTCCGGCATTCTCTTGCCCATTGAGGAATTTCTTTGTCACCGTCCAGGGTTTCTGAGCCTCAGTGCGATAGTCATCTTCGACCACGTCGAACCAGAGCCAGGTGGTGCGAGGTAGGGATTCATAGGTGAAGAGCGCGCCCTCGGCTGCGGCGCCGGTCTTCGGGTCAATGCTGACCGAGGTGCGCACTTCCAGGTTGCTATTCACGATCTGCGAGAAGAGCTTATCGGGAACAAGAACCAGCCGCCCATTTATTTCCGGCCGAATATCTTGCGGCAGTGACCAGTCATCCCCATCGCGCTCCAGCATTAACCAACCCAGGTTGAGGCGAGAGTTCGAGGACAGACTTTGCGGCCATTTGGCTTTGTTGTCCTGCACGCTTTGCCCCGTGATGCCGAAATCGGCCAAGGTTGAGGGGCTGGTGACCCAGGCCGGGCCGGCTAGCGTATGGACAGGGAAGAACAACAGGTGCGCGTCGAAGATGCTCACCGTGCCGGCATAACCTCCGCCGCTATCCTTGGCCGAGCCAAAGGTGTAACAGATGGGGCATTTTGGTCCGCCACAGCCTTTCTGCCCGGCGCAGCCTATCTTCCCATAGCGCATAGCAGCATATTGGCGGATTGCACCGGAAAGCGAAGTGCCGGGGATCTTGGGTAGGTTGGTGCCTGGCTCGCGCACAATGCTCAGGTCCACCCGCCCTAAGCGATAGCCGCCCGTACCGATATGCACCGGGTCGAGCGTCATGATGAGAAAACGTTGCAGATGATACGAGTTGTTGTTCATATCGCCTCCTTTTAGGCTTGATCCTTTGCGGTTTTTTCCTTGTGAAGGGTCATGTGGATTTCGATGGCATCGCTCATTAGGCCGCGCAAAGCTGCCTGTTCTACGACTTCACTCCAGATTTGGGCCTCTTTTAGGACATCCCTTACAAACTGGCGGAAGGTTTCATCCACCTTCTGGACACTGCGCGGTTGTTTCCACTCGTGGCGCTTGCCTTCGATCAGGCTTTCGATAGACTTGATTTGGGAGGTGCTTAGGTTCTGACTGAGCTGTTGCCAAACATCTTCCACGGTCTCGAGGTCCTCGAGCGGGTAGGGGCGCGAGCGCTTTTCGGAGATACGACGCTGACCATGTTGGTCATAGATTACTTCGAAGCGGCGGGCGGTGGTATCTAGGTATTCGTAGTCGAAAGTCGAGGGCATGAATTCCACCCGATCACCGGCCCGAAGTTCGGTGACGTGCACCCAGTGCTTGTCATCCGGTCCGATGAAGTAGCGCGTGCGGTTGGTAGGCTTGCTATCCACGCGCCAATAGGGGTGCCAGAGATCGGGGGTCTGGCTATCGCCCATACCGGTGGGGATCGAGAGGCAGATTTGAGTTTCTCCCCGCTTAAGCGTCAGGCAGACGGAAGAAGGCCACTTATTGGAGATGGGATTTTCCTTGGTGCAGTGGATGACCTCCCACGTTTCGCTCTGCGCCGGACGCGCCAACATGCGTCGTCCGGTCTCTATGGCGGCGGCGAGCGGCGCGCGCCGGCCAAAATAGACCACGCCCAGCGTGAGCGGCAGGCGGTTGCGCACCTTGCCCATTTCGCGCTCATATTTTGTCTTAATGGCTTTGACCACACTCATTGCGCGATTAGCCGGGACAATTGCCATGAAAGTGCGCGGTTCGGCGAGGATGGGAATAACGGGAAGGTAATCATCGGGCAATTCGTTTACCCGCTCTATCGTGATTTCTCCCCATTTTTTGTTTCTTGCCCCATATCCGGCAGGTTCTTCCAGTGTAAATGAGTTTCCAGGTTGAAGGTAAGATTGCAACGGTCTACCCAATTGTTCTGGCCTGGCAAAGTAAGCAAGGTTTTCACAAACAACAAAGCGGCGATTGTCGCTATCCCATACCACGCTGATGCGGGCATGATTTACCGCGAGTTCGTAACTGTGAAACTTGCCTAAATTGAGGTCATCACGGTTGATAGGGATGATTTCAAGGCGTCTTCCTGCATACGCAAGAATTGGCTTGCCTTGCTCATCTTTTTCTTCTAGCACGGTTTGCCAGAAACGCCGTATGGTTTCCCAAATGCGCCGCAGGCGAGCGGGGGAGGGCTGCTGTCGCATGAGAGAGAGTGCAAACAAATGGGCTTCGCGCTGGTCACGGCTTAAGTCGCTATCGCCAACGTAAAAGTCGTATGTGTCAGCAAAGCTGTCCCCGACGCGTTGGTAGGAAAGCAAAAGATTGTTCAGCAAAGGCGTTTGCTTATTGGGTTGTTGGTTTGATTGAAGCGCTTGATGGATTTCGTTGATAAACTGGTTGTACTCGAAATCATAGCAGTTGTTGTTTCGTTTTGGGTCTTTCAAAGTTCGAGTTGATGGTTCAAACGCCATAATGCTGGAAAGTGCTTCACCGGTCAACCAATGTTCCAATCCAAACCTGCCTACAATCAGCGCTAAACGCCCATTTTCATCGGCCACCTCGTCGGTCCAAACGGTTGTTTTGAGATTGCCTGCCCAATCGGATGAACGGTTAACACGGCGGCGCTCGCAAATGCCGCAGACGTTGCGATTCAGCGCCTTTTGGTTGAGCGGCTTGCCTGCTCCGTCATATCCTTGGGGCCGCACGCCGCAAACCGGACAGACATCCTTCGTTTCTTTCTGTGTTTGCCACATCGAAAGAACTGCCTGCGGGTTGGATGAGGGCGGCGGCAACTTGGCGCTAATCAAGTTGCCGAGGGAAAGCATGTTCCGCGTTTTATCGCTCAATGTCAGGGCGAATGTCGCTTCTTCTTCCAGCTCTTCTTGGGAAATTTTTTGCAAGCAGTGTTGTAATGTAACACCATCTATTGAAGCGCTGAGCAAATCGGCAACATCGGGTACGACAAACAGACTACCGTTTTCATCGCGATAGACTTCTGTGCCAAGTGGATAATCTTCTTCGAGAAGCCGTTGTACGCCATCCAGCGCGCGGGAAATAGCAACCTTGCGCCCAAGCAAATCGGTCAATTTGGCTGCTCGCCCCCAAAACTGCAAACCATCTATGCCCACGCGCAGAATTCGCCAGTGGTATTTGTCTTTCGCATCCTTTTGTTGCGGCTCTTTCCAGCCTAATAATAAATTCTGCGCCAAAGCCGCTTTGAAGACAGCCACACTGGCAAAGGTCTGGTCGAACAGGCTGACGTCATTGATAGGTTGGCGGGTCTCGGCGACAGTGATAAGAAAGTTTTCTCGAATCTTGGTCAGGAAGGCAGGGCGAAAGGTGTGCCAATCAATCTGGTTCAGGTGGCTTCGTAACTGGTCGAGTTGCCCTTCAAGCCAAGTATAAAAAACCCGACGAGCGTTCCGAATCTGTTGCGTGTCAATTGGCTGGGTCTCATACCCAAAGGTGGTAGATAAATACACGCTTCCTTGTCGGCCAGGAATGAAGCGCTCCAAAGCGCCCTTCTCACTGCCGGAGCCACGTCCATGGGCATCTTGCATCAAACGCTGAAATCCCGTTGGCGCTTTGGGGTTTTGGTGTTCTGTAACCAGGCTGGCAATGCTGAGGTTATCTGCCTGAAATCCCTGAACGCCCATTTGCGCCCAGATTTTTCCTGTCCAATCTTCTTGTAGCAATTGGTTCAATTTAGGAAAGTCCTGAGGTATGTTTTGTGGAATCTGGGTGGCTAACCCGTGACTGCCAGTGAGAAAATCTTCATGGAATTTTCCAAACATGTGCAGCCATGCCGCCACCTCCGCCAGGAGCAGGGCGTCGCGGTTATTGGCGAGAGCCTGCAAACTAGAAAGCGACATTTTTCACCTCCTGCGCCAGTTGGCTCAGGCTCGTCAACGGTTTTTCGCCTGCACGCGTTTGCACTTTGCCCGTGATTGCATCGTTTGCTACGCCATAGCCGCTCGTCCGCTTGGCGGAGAAGCCGTAGGTGAGAAACAATGCTCGGATGGCAGGAGCAAGATAGCGCAAATGCTTGGCAGCTTCTCCCTTTGCCGAATTAATATCTTCCCCTACGAGGTCAAAGGGGACGTAGAGCAGGGAGAACGCGCCGCTCGCGCCGGCAGGGACGCATTCCAGGTAGATGGGATGCGTGCCGGCTTTGGTCTTGCGCGAATGGGGATTGATGACTTCCACGTCAATCGTGTTGAAGAAGGTGGGGTAGAAGTTCAGCCGTCCGCTGTGATGGGGGAGCGGATCTTTTGATTCCACTTCGTAGTAAGCGCGAAGCAGGCGTTCATATTCGGCGCGAGATTCGGGTTCGGGGTTGAGCGAATTTACATATTCTGCAAAGCCCTTTGCGTGGGCGGGTTCTTCGCCCTGTTCATCGCCAAACAGCAGGGTTTGAACAAAACGTTCTTGGGCGAATTTTTCTGATGTCAGTTCGTCTTTCTTCAGTGCCAGGCGGGTGTGCATGAGCGTCCAGCGCAGCAGACCTTTCCAACTCGCAGCAGACATCATCGGCACTTTGAACACCTTATCCTTGCGCACCGGGTTGACGCTTTCGGTTACATAGAAGGGGTCATCGTCTTTGCTTATCCAGGGTTTGGCGAGGGTGAAGGTGAATTGCAGAAACCAAGAGCCGGGAGGGAGAAGTTGTAAGTCGGGTGCGCCGCCATCCAATCCGAGCGCTCGCAATTGTTTCAGCGCAGGCACAATCAGTTCTTTGGCGTATTTGGTATTGTCGGGATTTTGGTTATGCATCAGGCTTTTGTAACCGCCGCCTCGTTTGCGGTCGCCGCTGACCGCAAAATCCTTGATACTTTCATTGCAAGCAACGATACCAGCCAACAAGCGGATGCGCGCGGCGACATCTGGGATTGGGAAGCCACGAAGATTTCCGTTTACCAGAGCGTCAACATCTTGTTGGGTATTGCCGCCAAGTTCTACGTATAGGTCATAACTCATGGAGCACCTCCTCGCCAGTTTTTACTCTGAAATTTGCATTAGTCAATTGTTGCTTGATATGTTGGATAATCATGTCACGCATCTGTGCATCTCTGACATAGCCCCAGATTCGCCCACCACCAGCTCTAAACGAAAACAGTTTCTTGCTAATCGCATCGCTTTGTTTGGTTCCTTTTTTTCCCTGCAGGAATTTTTGCGCATTGTCGGCCTTTGGCAGTGAGTTCCCCTTTCCATCCAATCCGAGCAAAGGGTTCATTTGCGATCGAGACAAGAATGCGCCATTAAAGAAAAAGAAGTGAGCGAGGTTGGGATATTCCGATAGATGTTTGTCGTATCGAAAGTTTTTAAGAAAGGCCGCAATGTCTTCGGGTTTTTGAACATCTGAGGCCTGAAGCCACTCGACAATGCCAAAATCTTCTCCCATAGGGCCCTTTTGCGGCTTGAGCGTGATTTTGCCTCCCAACGCGCCGTATTTTGCCGCAATTTTCACCGCTGTTGCCAACAACCATTGTTCCTCCAACCGGATTGGGCGCAATTCAACAAACTCAAGTACAAACTCGGTGTCTTTCTGAAGTTGGTTTTGAATCAACTCTCCTTTAGCATCCAATACCCGCAACCGAAACTTGCGTGCCCAGCCGGTGCAGCCGAAGAGATAGCACGCTGCGCAGAGTTGCTTTTCGGGCGGGTCAGGCTTTTTCGGGTCGTACTCGCACTTGCTGTCCTTGTCTATCGGGTCGCAGGCATAACCTCCCAACCCGCGCACCAGGGCTTCGTACCACCAGCGCAGCGAGCCGATGAGACCGGTCTCGTGCAGGCGGTCGCAGGTCTGGTCTATGCCGCCAGTCCAGAGAGGGGTGAGGGTTTTAAGAGTGATTTCAAGCGAGTTTGTCATAGGTGTTCTCCTTTGCCCTTGCTCTTCATCCGATTCGTCGCGTCATTCCCATCCCCTGTGCCGTCTTGCGACCGACGCCGGTGAAGAAAGCCAGGTCGGCCAGCAGGTTCAAGGCGCGCGCCAGCGGCGCATCTTCAGGATCAATGAATTCGTATTCCACCTGTCCCACCGAGCCGAGTTGGGGATGGTTCTGCAAGCGCATCGGCTTGCGTTCCAGGCGATGTACCACCAGGCGCAGATTCACCTCGGCATACTTTTCCACCGCCGCGACCAGGTCCTCGCCGCTCAGCGCCTTCCAGGCTGTGGCCAGGTTGCCGAAGACCAGGCGGGGATAGGGGAAGAGTTCGTAGCGCTCCTTTCCGTCTTTTGTCCCTAAACTGAACGAAGTCGGCGAGTGGAATTCGAGCGTGATCGAAGCGGGAGCGGGTTCATCCAGCCGACGCTGCAGGTCTTCGAGCGTGGCAAAGCCGGCCCAGGGGTGACTGCCCGGCGTGGTGAGGATTTCGCTCACCGCGAAGTGCGCGTCGCCCAGGCGGATTTTTGGCATCTCCTTGCCGCGGCCTTCCAGGAAATACTCCAGGAAGGTGCGGAAGAGGGCCTCGTCGAGCATGGTCACGCGCAGCCAGCATTCCCAGCCCTCGCGCAAGTGAACCTTCAGACTTCCGAAATCTTGAAGATTTCGGAAGTCTGGCAGCCCCATGACCGGGCTGACGGTGAACGGTTTGCGCACGCCCTTGCCACGGAGATCGTGCAACTTGGCCGAGAAATCGGGGTCAACGGCTTCCACGATATTAAAAAAAGCAGCGTGGGCGTATTGTCCGCCCGGCGGGGGGATGGCGACGGAGTGGAGGTTGAGGAGTTTGATGACGGAAGAATATAATCGCATGGTCGGTAGTCGCGTGGTCTTATGGTCGGGTGGTCGAGTGAGCAAGTCGTTGAGAAGGAGGGAGCGGAGGGTCGGCAGCGTTTGGCTTGGCTCGGTCAGGTAGAGGGGGTGAGCCTCCTGCGGGAGGGAGAAATTCCGCTCCCGCAGGAGGATTAGAGCAATCTGGGCTGCGCTTCTGGGAAGTTGTAGCGCATGTGGGCGGGGAGGAAGATCGGCTGTTCGCGGCCTGGAATTTCGGCCTTGAGCCACTCGGTCTCGATGATAGCATTTTCTGTTAGGCTGGAGGGCGGCATCGAAATCAAGTCATAAAGCCGAAAATCCCCAGGAACGTCCAGTGGATTGAGAGGCAGACTAGCCATTTGCTCTCTATTGGGGATAGGCTTTAGTTCCGCCTCGCCAATGACCTCAAGCATTCCTTTACTTCGCCATAATCCCATGCGAATCCAACGTGGCAGGAGAAGCGATCTTGTATGGAGCATACCAAACTCAAAGACGCTCCCGACACCAATTTCTTTAGCGCGGCCAAAGGTGGGCAAGTTGCGGCTAGGTTTCTCCATTTTGACGCGATAGGCATTATCGGCAAACTTGAAGGTAACCATTTGATAGTGCACATCTACCCCACGTGCCGGCGTAACGTAAATGCCCTGCTCATTGAGTGAGCTTAGTTCCTCCGCGTAAGAGGGGACTTGCTGAGGTTGATGGTAGGGTGCATTGACCAGCCCCAGTGCATAGGTCAAGGCGTAGTTGTGCAAATACCGCTCTGTTTCATATAGCCGACCTGCTTCCCGTGTGGCATAGAACAGGTTTTCATGGAAGGTCAGCCGGTAAAGAGTCAGCCGCATGAGGCCCTCCTTATTTCTTCTTGTCGGCTTTGGCTACCCAAGCCTGGTGATAGGCGCGGCTATCGGCAAAGGCTTTTTCAAGCAGGGTTTTGACATCCATGGCATTGATTTCGGTCAGGAAGGCTTCTAACTCGGCACCCATTAGCCATTGATCCACTTTCACACCGTCTTTGTGGAGCAGGTCAGGAATGATTTCTTTTGCAGCCATGATGACATCCTGCGGATGGACCGGGTCAGGCGGGGTGATTTTGTCCTTGAGAGCATCGTAGAGAGCCTGGGTGAAAAGCAGGTTGGAGAAAATTTCGCCATCTGCCAGCACGATTGCCACCATGTGGTTTTGCATCCTTCCGGTGCGGCTGGTCTGCGCCCCGTAGCGCTTGGTGCGCAGGATGTTATTGACGACATACAGGAACAGATTTTCGGTCAGATCGCGGGTGGTGACGATCGAGGGGAAGATCACCTGTGGTGTGACGTGATCCTGCTCGTTGATTCGGCTAGTCACATCTCCATAGCGGGTCATCGTGCCATCTTCGTAGGGAGCATTGAGGGTGAAAGCCTCATGGCTGTGTTCGTAACTGGTGAGCGAATAGGCTGTATCGGTGATGACTTTGGATTTTTCGGAACCGCTATCGCCAATGGCGAAGCCGTAGGCGATACAATCGGGGCACTGGGTGCAGAATTTGACGTTGTAATCGCAAATGGGCAGGCCATCCGAACCCGTTTCAGCTTTGCCATCCGAAGCGTCCGCGCTGATAAAGCCGTAGCGCCGCAGCAATTCGCGCCCAACCAAGCGTTCAGGTGTGGATTGCTTACGTTTGAAGATGGTGATGCGCGTCATGGGGCTTTTGTCGGTCAAGCCTGCAGTGATGCGCGCCGTGTTTAGTTCACCATCCGTCTGAAAAAGTGGGTACGAATCGGCGACCCGCACGGTGATGATATGGGCATAATGTCCCGTTGGCTTACCGGGGACCTGCTTGGGGAACCAATCAGATTTAAGGGTGGACATAATGATCTCCTTGTGTGAATAGATGTTGAAAGATATTAGTCTACAGTGCTATTAGCTTGCTCGGCCT
Organism: Anaerolineales bacterium; assembly: GCA_034436335.1. Lineage (GTDB taxonomy): Bacteria > Chloroflexota > Anaerolineae > Anaerolineales > Villigracilaceae > UBA877. Next base: position 16,653 of record DAOTVO010000026.1, read on the forward strand.
CTTCTCGCTCGGCTCTATCTTTTGCCGCTTCGTCGAGATAGATGACCTCACAGGCATTTTTAAGCAAATTCAACTGCTTGCCACGCAAAGCGCTTTTATCCCCCCGGAAGACACCAAAGAAAATCTCATGTACGAAGTAACGCGCAAATTCGCGCATGGCTTCTTCTTGGCTTTCATGCGTACTGCCTCTGGGTGGGAAAGCGAGTCGTTCTTTGTAGGCGCGTTCGATAAAGTTGTGTAATGCGCCATATACGGCGTCGGTAAGGGATTGTGAATCGCCAAACAGACGTGAATCGGCATCCAGAATAGCACGGGCTGTCTTGGTTATGGGCTGAAGAATGCTATTGCTGTTCCAGCGTTTGGCGCGGTAGAACTGGCGGTAAAGTTCGGTAAGTTTTCGGGCATGATTGGCCATGACATTATCTCCTGAAATGAATTGAGCATAACTAAGATATCGTGCGGCTTTGCTGGCCGGAATCGAATCCATTTTCTGCTTGCGTTGCCATTTTTTGAGGTAGTGAAAAACGTAGAGTGGTGATTGTGCCAACAAGCGAGCGACAGGGGGAATATCCTGCCAGCGATAATCGAAGCCATTTTTTCCTTGTGTGGCGTTTGCATCCACATGGACGAAATAGATCGCTAACATACGCTGTAACGTAGGCAGGATTTCATCTACATTGAGGCGCGGTTTTTGGGCGATATACTGGATAGCAGCATGTGGCGCGTCCAAGAAGATAGTCTCGTGGATTTCGTTGGCTTCCAACATGAGAGGCAGCGACGATTCGCTTGCCACTACCTTGACATCAAGCATAAGCGGCAAAAGCAAGCTGAGTAGAGCCGGATGCACCCACGCTTCGGCATCTTTCGGTTCGCGGCTGGGCGGCGGCACACCGAGAAAATAAAAGGTGACCGGCTCATTTTCCGGGAAGCGCAAGCGCACGTAGCGGTCGCTTTCTGGGTTGGAGGGTCGCGAATCAAGTATGAACTCTTGCAGATGTTGAAGCGTAGTCGCAGAAAAGTCCACATCGCCATTCTGGCTTAATTGTCGCATCAGTTCGGTAAAACTCAAGCGTTTCAAAGTATTGTGCACGTGACGGATGACCTCCAACGTTTCTGGCGTGAAGAAGTAAACCGGATACAAAAATAGATAACGTACGCGCCGCCCCTCAAAGTCGCCGCCGCTGGCAGCGGAACGGTTCATCAGAATTTGGCGAAGCATCATTTCCATGCTACAAACAGAGCAGATATCGCGGTTAGTACCTGTTTGGCCAAGAGGCTTTTTGTTGGAATACACTTGGGGGGAAAACAGGATAGCCGCTTCGCGCTGTTCATCTATTCGATAGGAGGAAGAGCACAGGGCACAAACCTGGGTCGAGCGGCGCCCTTTGCGCTTGGCATTGGTGTAACGTGTCAGTTCTTTTTGCAGGGCCTGGCGTAAGTCAGTTTTGGCCTCGCCGCCCAAAGTCAGAACCCGGGTAATATATGTGCGCAGGTCATTCCAGTCACTTTGTAAACTGGCAGTGCTCTGAATCGCATGAGAACTCACTACTTCTGCCAGTTGCCTGGCCATGTGGCGCGCTTTCTCTTCCACCTCAGCAGGAGAAAGGCCTGGATTGCGCTTGAGAAAATGCCCGGCGATAAAGTACCAGTGATACCCCACCCCGCCGGCACGGTTATCACGTGGCACAGCGCGGAAATCGGCTTCCAGGTCAGTCAAGCCCATCTCTGCTAGCATAAATGCACCAACATCGAAATCAGGGACAACTTCGGCGACTTGCTTTTCTGCCAGATAGCACCACTCGGCAAGTTGATCAACGCGAATATCTTTAGGCAGATCTAGGTCTACGTGTTTCTCCATCCACTTCCCACTCACCATTTTCTCAAAGCGGCTTCCGGCAGATGGTTCTTTCTTGTTGATAATTGCGAAGGTTGCATCTATACCCATCTGGATAAATTGGGTCAGATCGAAGAATAACCAGTAGTATGGGGCATATTTGATGCCTTTACCGTCGCGTTTGATTCCCGTTCGACTGGTCTCCAGCCGCCTCCTCACCATCATTTTGATTTTCTCGATCACGTTCTCAACGATCTTTGACACTTCGGGTAAGTGCGGTGCTTTTTCCTTGTGTTCTAGGTAAATGACGCCGCTAGGGGCGTAGAGCAAAGGCTGACGATATTCGTGCGTCAGGGCCTCAAGCGCAGCATTATGAATGAAGTTGGTCAACACGCCGCGATTCTCAGAAACGTGATGGTAAGTCAGGCGCGCTAGCCCGCCACTGAGGGTATGAATAATGCTCTGAACGCGTTGTTCTATGGCCTGAGGTGGGGTCTGAATGACATATGCTATCAAATCTGCAAGCCGACTGAGTTGTTCGGCTAGGTCAAGTTGGGTAGGGTTAAGCCTCAGGCGTTTGAGCAGGCTGAGGTTATGCAATGTTCCCCACCGCACTTGCGTATTGTTGGCGATGTAAATCAAGTCGTGCAGAACGTTTTCCACACCCCCGACCGGCGCAAGGAACGCGTCCAACCTTAGGCGAGCGCACCAATCGCGGAAAATGTTCTCCAAGATGGGCATTTGCGCTGCGCCAACGGCAGTATCATGACTCAGGCCGGCGGCTTGAAGCCGTTCCTCGACCTCAGGCAATTTCAGGTAGTCATGCAAGAGGTAGCCTGCCATGAAAACGCGGCGCATGGTATCGTCATAGGCGCGAAACTGGGGTGCTCCCCACTGCTTGAGCAGGCGGGCAACGTGCAGGGTGGGAAATAGACCGTTCAGCAGATGGGCGCGCAGGCTCTGATCATGCGCATATCTCTCTACGCTGGCGCGTCCTTCGGCGCGATGTTGGGCAGCAAACTCACCGCCCTTGGCCGCTTTATGGCCCAGTTCTTCTGAAATCGGCTGCACGACCTGCTCTACGAAATCGCGCATCACCCCATCCCCTGGCCATAGTTTCTCAACTGTGCCACGCAGCAGGACGACCAGGAGAGGTTCTGCGGCAATGCGAGCGGGCTGTTCCTGCTTGGGAACAAATGCCTCTTCATCAGCAGTTTCTTCCCAGATAAGTTGTTCATCTTCAGCCATAATCGCTCCTCATGAAGTAATTTGGTTTTATGTTACAATATCTCAGCGATGTCATATTTTGAAATTATCGGCGACATTGAAGAAATCGAAGTCATCGCAACCGGGCGAGGCGTTCAAATCCGCCGTTATCTGGAACGCGTATATGGGAAAGGACGTTGGCGAAAAATGAAAGGTGTGGCAATCGTTCGCCTTGCCAATGGCATAGTGGTAAAAGCCGAAATTCACTGGTTCGAGGCTCACGGAATTGGACGTAAGGATTTTAAAATCAAGCGGCTATTCTTATGACAAAGTTCGTCATTTGTCTCCGTAATACCAGCAACCCCGCCAGCTTGATTGTGGGGAAGGTCTATCGTGTTCTGCCTGATCCGCAGGCAGAGCGGCAAGGTTTGGTGCGCATCCTGGACGAGGATATTTCCGAGCCAGAGGGATACTTGTACCCAGAAGAGTTGTTCGCTCCGGTTCAACTGCCAGAAGTAGCAGAACGCATCCTTCTGGGGGTACGCACTTAGCACCTCTCTCATATGAAAATTGCTCCGCCGCCGCAATCAAGGGGGTGAAATCTTAGGAGAGCATCCAAAAGCAAAGCGGCACGCCCAAGCGCCAAAGTGCCGCTGACACCATCGTTACTTACAAAGGAATAGAGCGAGAACAATATCGGTAAATTTAGGCGGCGTTTGACCTCCAGAGGGTGCTTGCCGGCGCAGAACAGGGCAGCCACCTTACGCTGACGCAAGCGGTGATTGATTTCGGCTCGGCCAGGAAAATCTGCATCCAGGGAAAACCCCGGGCAGGGGATGGCCTTGCCGTATTGATCTTTGCCCCAATTCCCCATATCCTCATCAAACTGAAAAATGAATCCTTGATAGTCGCGTGGAGCGAGCAGGTAGAAAAAGCCTAGCGGCTCTTGTTTTTTGAACCACTGCAGATTTAATCCTGCCTTTTGAGCAGCAGCATAAAAATCCTTGGCGGATAAGTATTCTAAATGGTGATTGGCGATGGCAGAAAGCAGATCCACCACTTTGAATTTCTCCATGCCACTTTCGCTCTCATCTATCACGCAGCAAGGGAAAAGCGTCCCTCCACGAAAGGAAAGGGCTTCCTCCAGCAAAGCGCGTTGCCCTTGTTGCAACTGCTTATATTCTCCTAAGGCGCTATTCAGCCGCATCCCGAAAGTCGCCTCATAGCGCTCTTGCAGACGAGGGCGCGTCGCTTTGTATTGCTCACGCACCGGCTTGCGCGCCATGCCCAATAGGATTTTGACCGACTGGAATTTCCCCCACGCCTGAGCATATTGCTTAAATTCACTGGCAGTGGGAAAAGCCTGCTCAACCGCCTCGTTGAAAACCATGCGCTCCATTTCACCGCCTTCTTGCAGCGGTGCCAACTTATTGTTCTTGCCTTGAAAGAGCCGTTCGATCATCCAATCCGGCAGCAGTGCATAGGCTACAAAATCCTGAAACGCAATGCGTTGCCCATCTCGCGCATAGGCATCGTGACGTCCCAAGCGTCCAAGGCGCTGCAGGAAAGTGCCGGCGCTGTCGCTCTCGAAAACCAAAAAGTTGATTTGAAAGTCTATGCCCACGTCTACAGTAGAGGTGCCGATAAGCAAATCGGCTTCATAGGATGCCTTACGTCTTGAGCGACCTGTCCAGCCAGTGTTAAGCCCAACTTGCAGGCCATGTTGCGCAAATACAGGCTGGAGTTTCTCGTAAATGCGGAATGCGGCCGCACGTGAATGCACGATCACGGCACCTTTTGCATGGGGGCGACGTGCTAGGAAAAAGGGCAAAACGACATCTTCCAGATGAGCATCTAGCCAAACTTCGGCGCGAGGGCTGGAATCAAAATGGACTTCTACCGGGTTGAGAATTTTGCGCCAGCCGTCAGCGTTGCCATGACTAGCATATTCCCCTTGGATGAACTGAATCTTCAAGCCGGAACGTTCCAGGTATCTCTGCATCAACTGTTTGGGCGTGGCAGAAAGAAAAAGAAATCTATGTGGACGTACCTCCCCGGACGTTTCCTGTATGAATAGGAGGGCATTCAAAACACTGACGATTTGCGGCGCATCAAAAATGTGGAATTCATCAAAGATCAATTGGCGGAATTTTTGTGTCAGCGGCCCGGCGTAGCGATCGGGGGCATCTTCAGGCCAAGTGTAAAACTGGTGCATCACGTAGTGGAAGATGTCGGGATTGGTCAAGATCACATCCGCATTCCGCAAGACGCTTAGCAAGGCTTCGCCGCGACGGGCATACTCTTCCTCTTGCATTTTTAAGTCCAGTTCAACGCTATGCAAACGCCTATATAAAACATCGGCTTGCCAACGTTGGGTTGTGCTTTCTAGGTGAGCGAGTTGGTCCTCGAGGAGTTCGTTGGTTGGGTACATGGCCAAGGTCGGATACTTCCATCCTTCTCCCCAGGCAAGGAGCGGCAGATATGCCGCCAAGCTCTTCCCATCCCCGGTCATGGCCGTATTGAAGATCACTTCGGCATCGCCTTCGGTCAAAGCGCGATACGTCTCCACCTGATGCCGCGAAAGGCGCATTCCCTCCGGCAGCCGCGCCTGCACTTCGGCGGGGACCTCCCCCTCCGCCGCCAGGCGAGAATACACCGCAAGCAGCCTGACCCTCATTGTTTTTTATACCTGACTATTCGACTATCCTATTCTCAGACTATCCGACTACCCGACTCGCGACTATTGGACTCTCCGACTACCTCGCCCCGGCTCACCCCCTCTCCTCGCACCCCTATTGACCGGTCACTTCCATTCTACAACACCGCACTGACAGAATCCGTCAGTCGGCCCCATACATTTCGAGCAACTTTTTCGCCAAACGGGCAAAATCGGTGCGCAATTCAGGCGGCTCGAGGGCCTCGACCTCATCGCCGAACTGACGCAGCCACCAACCGAATTCCCGCCAGCCCGCCACACGCGCCCGAAAGAGGACGCTGCCATCGGGCAATTCCTCCACCCTCTGTGTAGCATGGTAACGTTCTTCCAACACCAAATGCGCCAGATTGGGAGAAAAACGCGCTGCCACATCCGCCTTTGGTTCGCCGCGAAAAAGACTCCACGCCTCGCGCACATACTCCTCGATAGAAAATGAATCGGGTAAACGATAAAACCGATCGGTTAAACGCACCTGCCGAACGCGCTTCATTTTGAACGTGCGCACCTCCCCAAAGTGGTGACAATACCCCACCAAATACCACTTCGCCTTTTCGGTAAACGCCCCGTAAACATCCACAAGTCGCAGGCGCGGCGTGCCCGGCGGGTCGCTCTTGGAATCGTACTCAAGTTCAACCGTCTGCCGCAAACGCCAGGCCTTTTCCAAAATATTGAAAATATCCTCACATTCCGAATAATCGGTCAGCGCGGTCGGCTCAAGCACAAAACTAGCATGGATCGCCTCCGGCGAAGTTTCAATGCTTGACATGGTTGCCGCTTCGATCTTGGATAGGGCGCTTTGCGCGGCGCGGCCAAAGCGCGTTGTTTGCATCGGTCGAGCCTTCAAAGCCATCTGAATGACCAGCGCCTCTTCGGGCGAAAAATGCAGCGACTGAATATAGGACTTGCTCGCCAGGTAATACCCCCCTCTTGCGCCATCGAACTGAATGAAGACACTCCGCTCTTGCAAGGCAGCAATATCCCGATAAATCGTGCGCGGCGTCACCCCAAATTCACGACAGAGCCGATCCATCGAACTATATGGATGCAACTTCAAAAACTCCACCAAGGAAAAAAGTCGGTCGGCTCTGGGCATACTCCTCCTTGAAAAATGTCGGTGCTGCCTATCATCCCCGCGTTGCAGTTCTTAGGGGCAATTGTATCTAAAACCACGACAACATCAAAGGGTTTAATTTCCCCACAGCCGATCGAATTTACGGTTAAAATCGGCCCATGCATCTCACCGCTCGCTTGCTTTTCACCGTCTTGCTCTTCCTCGGCCTCTTCGCCATGAGCCTGCGCCCGATCGCCGACCCGGATTTCTGGTGGCACCTGCGCACCGGTCAACTCATCGCCGAGACGGGAAGCATCCCCCGCGCCGACCTGTTTTCGTTCACCCTGCCCGGCAAGGCCTGGGTAGCCCACGAGTGGCTGACCGAACTGGCCTTTTACGGCCTGTACAAAGCCGGCGGCTATGGTCTGCTGATGGCGGCCTTTTCGCTTATCATCACCGCCGCCTTTCTACTCGTCTATCTGCGTAGTCCGGGACGTCCCTACGCGGCCGGATTCAGCGTCCTGCTGGCGGCGCTGGCCTCTGCGCCGGCCTGGGGCGTGCGTCCGCAGATGATCTCGTTGTTGTTCACGGCCATCTTCCTCTATCTGCTCGACCTGTTTCAGGAAAAAAGCCGCTGGCAAATCCTGCTTCCGCTGCCCCTGCTGACCGCGCTGTGGGTCAACCTGCACGCCGGATATTTCCTCGGCCTTGCTGTCCTCGGCCTCTGCCTCGGCGGAGAAGCCCTCTCCATCCTGGCGGGCCTCCTGCGCAGCGAGCGCCCCTCCCTGCAAAAGGCCGCCCTGCTCGCCCTGGCGCTGACCGCCAGTCTGCTGGCTGCCCTGCTCAACCCGAACACCTGGCGCATCCTCGTCTATCCCTTCGAGACGCTGACCAGCCCCTCGATGATGCAGTTTATCCAGGAGTGGTTTTCGCCGGATTTCCATCGGCCAGAATGGATGCCGCTGGCGGTGCTGATTTTGGCTCTAATCGCCGCGCCTGCCCTGGCGCGCCGCCCCGTTCCCCCGACCCGTGTCCTGCTGGCCGTTTTCTTTGGCTTCGCGGCGCTCCGTTCGATGCGTCACGTCCCCCTGTTCGCGCTGACGGCGGTTCCCCTCCTCGCCGCGCAATTGGCTGCTTTAACGGAACGCAGGCGCGAGGTCCAGGCCCCGCCGCGCTTTGCCCGCTGGCTGAATCCGCTCCTGCTGGGCTTGACCCTGCTGGCCGTCGGTCTGCGCTTCGTCTCCGTCCTCCAGCAACAGCCGCTCGCCGAAGCGGAAAGTTATCCGAAGGCGGCTGTGGATTGGATTGTCAAAAACCGTCCGGCCGGCAATCTCTACAACACCTACGGCTGGGGGGGGTATCTCATCTGGCGGCTGTACCCGCATTATCCGGTTTACATTGACGGGCGGGCGGACGTGTACGGAAACGAGTTTATCTACGACTACATGAAAATTTACTACGGTCAGCCGGGCTGGGAAGAAAAACTGGAAGCCGCCGGCGTAAGGCTGGCGCTGGTAGAGAACGATTCGGGAATTGCGTACGCGTTAGGCGGCTCGGAAGCCTGGCAAATGGCTTACAAAGACGATAAAGCGCTGATCTTTGTCAGGAAGTGAGGAAAGATGCCCCGGAAGTACAACTATTTGCTGATTGCCTTTTTGCTGGTGTTGTGGCTTTTGCAATCCACCCTGCTGCGCAATAATCTCTATGCGGATAGCGAGACGGCGTTGCGCTGGATCAGCGACCATAACGACCGTTGGATTTACATGCTGCGCGGCGAGTGGCTGCCCAAAGGGGGCGCGCCGTATCGGGACGTCCCCAGCGAGTATCCGCAGATTCCCACCTATTTCTTTGGGCTTCTCTTTCTGCTCGTTCCGCCTGGCAGCGATGAGCAGATGACCTACTTCATCCACAGTTCGGTCTTTTCGCTGACGATGCTGATTCTGCTCTACGCGGCCATCCACTTGCTCTATGCGATGCTGGCCGAAAGGAAATGGATGGCTTTTCTGATGCTTCTGCCGGGGACGTTGTATTTTACGCTTAACCGCTACGACATTCTGCCGGCGTTTCTTTCACTGTTGTCTCTGTGGGCCTTGAAGCGTGAGAAACGAGTGCTGACGGGCGTCCTGTTGGCTGCGGCGGCTTTGAGCAAGTGGTATCCGGCGCTATTCCTGCCCGTTTTTCTCTCTTACCGCTTTGCGCAAAGCCGTAAAATAGACTGGAAATTGCTCTCTGCCTTTATCCTGACCTGTCTGGTCATCGTCCTGCCGACGCTGCTCGCGGGCGGGTTGGATGCGCTGCTCTATCCTTACCGTCTGCACGCTGAGCGGAATATGGAGCAGGTCTCGCTGCCGGTACTGCTGGATATCGCCCTCGGCCTGGTTGGTTTGCATCTTCCCGAAAGCGCGTTTGTTGTCTTGCTGGCACTGCAATTCCTTCCGGCGCTGGTCACTCTATTCGTAAAAATCGAGAGTTTTGAGGATGTCGTGCGCTGGACAACTGTCGTCACGGCGGCGTTTATCATCTTCTCGCGCATCTATTCGCCCCAATGGCTGATTTGGGTTATTCCGCTGTTTATTCTGACTGCCGAGAGTGCACTGGATACGGCTATCCTCCTGCTCTACAACCTGGTGACATATGTCAACTTTCCGCTCGTGGTGGATACGCAGGGTATGTCCTCGAGCGCCTACAGGATAGGCGGCGCCCTGACAATTGTCATCCTGGCGGCCATCGTCTGGATTTGCCTGCGGCGTGCTCGTCCGCGCTTTGGGCTGAACTTTTTGGAATTGCTTTTCCCATCTTCCTTTGGGGGCGGTCTCTAAAAGAGTGTTTGAAAAATCAGAAATTTAACCGGTGATGAACAGAGAGAAACGGCGATTGCTTGATAAGCATTCGCTTTCGGCAGATGTCGCCGATTTTCTCCCATCTGCGACATCTGCGGATTATTTCCGAGACCAGGGTAGACCGTTCTTGCAAAAGTCTTTTTAGCCGCAGGTTACACGGATTATAACTTCTTAACTGCTTCCAGCACTTCGGCGCTGTGTTCTGCCGGTTTGACGTTCTCAAAGACGCGCGCAATGCGTCCCTGGGAATCAATCAGGAAAGTGGTGCGCAGAACGCCTTCGTATTCGCGCCCCATAAATTTCTTTGGCCCCCAAACGCCATACAAATCGCAGACCTTGTGGCCTTCGTCGGCGAGAAGGGGGAAGGGCAGGTTGTACTTCTGCTTGAATTTGGCATGCGACTTGACATTGTCCGGACTGACGCCGAGGATAATCACATCCGCCTGGACGTAGGCGCTGTAGTCATCGCGGAAATTGCAGGCCTCGGTGGTACAGCCGGGGGTGTCGTCCTTTGGATAAAAATACAACACCACCGGACGGCCGCGGTAATCGGAAAGACGGCGCAGGGCGTTGGTCTCGTCGAGGAGTTCGAAGTCGGGCGCTTGAATACCAGATGCAATGGGCATGGTTTCCTCCAGGAAATCAAACTAATTTTGTCCAAATTATAACGAAAACGCGGCAGAAATCCATTCCTGCCGCGCAAAGATTGATAAAACTCTAATACATTAAATCAGGCCCGCCTTTTGAAGCGCTTTTTCCAGCGCCGCGGCCATGATGGGCTTGATCAAAACCGCCTGCGCCCCGGCTGCCAGGGCGCGGCGGCTTGTCTCCGGCTGGTCGTCGGAGGTCACAATTATCACCGGCACATGCATCAGACGCGGCTCCCGCTTTAGGTAACCCAGCACCTCGAAGCCGTCCACTCCAGGCATATTGATGTCCAGCAAAATCACCTGCGGCGTCTCCGTCATTAAAACATTCATCGCCGCGGCCGGGCTCAATACAGCCCGCCCTTCCAAACCAAGCAGTTTCAGCATTTCGGCCAGCGCATCAGCATTTTGCTTGTTATCGTCAATCACCAGCGCAACAGACATCTCACACCTCCGCAATCAATTTGCCCATCTCGCTCACATCATAGCCGGGCAAAGACATGACCGCCCGACGGAACTCGTCCATCGCCATCACCTCGAAGAGCGGGGCAAGCAGGTCGTCTTGAGCAAACGCGGCCGGGATGACGAGTTGGTACGTCTCCCGAAAGAGCGGGACAAAGTCCAGGCCCAGCGACTGCGCCGCGGCCGGGATGCCCAACCCGCAATCGGCGCGGCCCGAAGCGACCGCCGCCGCTACGCCCAGATGGGTGTATTCCTCCTGATTGTATCCCTGAATAGCGTCCGGAGAAATGCCTCGTTTGGACAATTCGTAATCGAGCAGGATGCGCGTCCCTGCCCCGCGCTGGCGATTCACGAAGCGGACCTCTCGACTGGCCTCGGGCCGGACGAGGTCTTCCAGGCCCTTGATTCCCAGCGGGTTTCCCCGCTTCACCATCAAGCCCTGCTCGCGGCCAACGAAGCCATAGACGCGCGCCGGCACGCCCTCCAGGTAGCGGCGGAGGTAAGAGATGTTGTATTCGCCCGTCTGGGGGTCGAGCAGGTGCGAACCGGCCAGATGCGCCTCGCCGCGCTTGAGGGCAATCAGTCCGCCCAGCGAGCCGACGTTGGCCGAGGTCAGCCGCCGGCCGCGTTCGGCCAGGAATTGCGCCAGCAGGTCGAGGGTCATGTCGTGCGATCCGATACAGAAAATCGTCCGCTCCAATTCGGCGCGTGTGCGGTAGAGATGAACATTGACCTTCTCCCCGGCCTCCGCCCCCTGCACGCCGCGTGGCAGGATAACGATGCCATCAGCGCGCACCAGCGAGGTGATGACCCCCGCCCCGCGCGAGAGCGGCGCGGCGAGCAGTTTCCCGCCCACCCGTCCGACTGCCACGCGGACGTAGTCGTCGTCGCCGGCGGGCGAGGTGATTTTGCGGGTCAGGAAGGCGGCCTCCAGCGGATATTCCAGCGGCGGACGCCCCAGCCAGCGCGCCAACAGCGGCTCAACGAAGATTTCCCCGGTCAGCGCTGCCGAGACCGGATAGCCGGGGACGCCGATGAGAGGAATTTCCGATTTTTGATTTTCGATTTTTGATTGTCGTTCGACCATCCCCAGAATCACGGGGTGACCAGGACGGACGGCGACGCCGTGAACGAGAAGCGTGCCCAGTCTCTCCACCACCCGCGCAGAGAAGTCTTCTGAACCGGCGGAGGAACCGGCGTTAAGCAGAATTAGGTCATGACCGCGGGCGGCCTCCTGCACGCGGGCGCAGATGGCATCAAAGTTATCGGGCGTGATGGGGAAGCGGGTCGGCTCACCGCCCCAGGCTTTGATTTGCGCGGCGAGAACGAGGGAGTTGTATTCGAGGATGTCGCCGGGCTTCGGATCTGTGCCGACGGGGACGAGTTCCGTGCCGGTCGGCAGGATGGCGACGCGCGGGCGGCGCGCCACGCGCACGGTCGAGTGACCGGCCGCGGCCGCCGCTCCGAGGTCAACGGGACGCAGGACATGTCCGGCAGGCAAAACCAGTTGCGTGGCGACGATATCCTCCCCCAGCGGGCGGACGTGACTCCAGGGCGTCACCGCGGCGCGGATGCGGATGGAGGCCGGTCGGCGCGGGTCGGCAGCAGTCTGACCGGCCTCGTCCAGCGGCTCGACGTTTTCGATGGGGATGACAGCGTCGAACGCGTCGGGGAGCGGGTCGCCGGTATCGAGGTAAACTGCCTGCGGCGAGTGAGCCGGGAGAAGGGACAAGGTGACCGGAGAGGACGGCTGGGCGCCGCTCGTCTCGGCAGAGCGGACGGCGAATCCGTCCATGGCCGAGGCGTGGTAATGCGGGGAGGAAATGCGCGCCCAGAGCGGTTCGGCCAGGACACGGCCGAGGGCATGTTCATCGAGCGGGATTTCTTCCGCGCCCAGAACGCCCCATAGCCCGGCCGCTTCGAGGGCCGTTTGCAGGCGGGTTTGGGCTTCGGCGAGGGGGATGTCGTGGAGGTAGACGGACATACGAGTATTATAACAAGGATAAAGAGGCGTGTTAGAATTTAGGGATGCAAGTGAGGAAAATAGAGAAGTGACGAGAGAAAAGTAAGGAGTAAAGAGCAAGGAGAGCCAGGCCATGACCAAAGCCAAATTCGACTACGATGTATTTATTTCTTACAGCCACAAGGATGAAGACTGGGTGCGGAAGAAACTTCTGCCAACGCTGGAGAAGCAGGGAGTGAAGGTTTGCATTGACTTTCGCGATTTCACCGCTGGCAAGGCGGCGGTGCTGAACATGCAGGACGCCTCCACCCGCAGCCGCCACACCCTGCTGGTGATGACCCCCAACTGGCTCGCCAGCGAGTGGACGCTCTACGAGAGCCTGCTCTCGCGCACCGATGACCCAGCCGGCTTTCAGCGGCGCACCATCCCGCTGATGGTCAAACCCTGCACGCCGCCGCCGTTCCTCTCTCTGCTGACCTGGGTGGATTTCAGCGACCCGAAGCGCGAGAAAGAGGCCTGGCAGAGTCTCTTCCGCGCGCTGGATAAGAAAGTGGACAAACTGACCGTCGCTAGGTCGAGAAAGGGAAAATCTGAAACCGTTCAGAGCGAAGACAGAAACAAGAAAACCATCGCGATCAACATTGGCCAGGGGGTAAACGGCGGCGTCATCATTGTTGGAAACGGAAATGTAGTCACAACTAACCATCGTCAACAAAGAAAGACAGACGAAGAGCAGAAATTGCCGTAAGGAAACAAGCGGCCAGGCGCGCGCACTGGACAACGCAGTCGGATAGTATGTCGTTACATCATCACTACTTCCACCACCTCCCCGGCGTTGAGACCGGTGGCGTCGGGCGGGATGCGCACCAGGCCATCGGCGGCGGCGAGAGAGAAGATGAGATTGCTCTTGCCGAAGATCGGCTCGGCCAGCCATCCCTCCTCTCCTGCAGGGAGAAGGAGCGGGGATGAGGGCATCAACTTGACTGCCACCCAGTCCTCCCGTCCGGCCTGCGAGGGGAGATTGACTGTCAGCCGCGCCCGAGCAGAGGCCCTCGGCCGCGGCTTCGCGCCCAGGAATCGTTCGATGAGCGGTGCAACGAACAACCCGGCAATCACCAGCGCGCTGACCGGATTGCCCGGCAGGCCGATAACCGGCTTCCCGCCGCAGACAGCCAGGATGGTCGGCTTGCCGGGGCGAATGTTGACGCCATGCACCAGCACGCCCGGCGCGCCCAGCGAGTTGATGGCTTCTGCGGTCATGTCGCGGGCGCTGGCCGAAGAACCCGCCGTAATGAGCAGCATGTCGCAGGCCGCCAGCGCCCGCGCGGCGGCGGATTTCATCACTTCGAGATTGTCGGGGAGGATGCCGAAGAGAACCGCCTCCCCGCCAGCCTGCTCCACCAGCGCGGCCAGCGAGTAGGAGTTGACGTCCCTCACCTGACCGGGAGCGGACCGCTGTTCGGGTGGCACGACTTCGTCGCCAGAGGAAAGGATTGCTACTTTTATCTTCTTGGCTACGCGAAGTTTGGTGATTCCCAACGCCATACAGCCGCCGATATCGGCCGGGCGCAGGCGTTGACCGGCGCTCAGCACCACCTGACCCTCGGCCACGTCCTCGCCGACGCGCAGGGTGTTCTCCCCCTCGGCGACGGCGCGGGAAATCTCGATTTCCGCCGGACGGCCGTTCTCCGTCCGACCGATGGGCTGGGTATATTCGAGCATCACCACCGCGTCCGCGCCTTCGGGCAGCATCCCGCCGGTGTGGATGAGGGCGCAGGTGCCGGGAGCCAGCGCAAAATCGGGGGCGCGGCCCATCGGCGCCTCGCCGATGACAGTCAGATAGCCGGGCAGGGAGTCAGAGGCGCCAAAGGTATCGCGGGCGCGGACGGCGTAGCCATCCACGGTGGAACGCGGAAATTCGGGCAGAGGATGCGGGGCGCGCAGATCCTCGGTCAGGACGCGGCCGAGGGCGAAGCGCGTTTCGATGTTCTCGGCGGCAGGCTTCGGGTCCGGCAGCGCCGCGAGCAGAGTTTGCAGGGCTTCAGCAGGGGTGGAGAGGCGGAGAAATTCGGGCATAGGAAGGGAGAAGGGAGAAAAAAGATGAACTAGCGCAGCCAAAAGGAGAGAGTCAGCAGGTAGAGGACGAGGGCAAGGTTGGCAGGGACGAGCAGGTCAAAGAATTTCCAGAAGGGCGGCGCGCCGGAGGTGATGCGGTGCAGCCAGAAAATTTGCAGGAGGGCAAAAGGCAGGTCGAGAAAAACCGGCCAGAGCAGGCCCCAGGAGAGGCCAAAGAACAGAGCAGCGGCAAAAAGCAGGAAGGAAGCCAGCAGGAGAAAGTGGTGGATGGGCGCGGCGCGTTCCCAGGTCAGGCGGATGAGCAGGGTGACGCGTCCGGTCTTCCGGTCGGCGGCGAAGGTGGAAAAATCCGCCGCCAGGAAGGAAGCAAGGACATACAGGAGAAGGGGGAAGGTTATCAGCGGCACAAGCCGATGGAACTCGCCCGCTTGCAGCAGGAAGGCCAGCACAGGCAGAAAGATGGTCAAGAGAATGGCGCGCAGAAGTTCGCCGTACCCTCGATTGCTCAAGCGCAGAGGCGGAACGGCATCTGCCACGACGAGCAGGAGGGCAACCAAAAGTGAGGCTCCGGCAAGCAGCGGGAGCGTTTTCGTCAAAAGCAGGGCAAGGATGGCCGCGCCCTGCGCCGTCAAGGCAGCAAAGGAGGCTTGCAAGAGGCGGGAACGCAGACTTTCACGCTGCCGCGGCGTCTCTTCGGGGGCAAGAGGCGCGAAGGCAAGGTCGAAGTACGCGTTCAGCCAGGCGGCGGCGACCAGCAAGGCCAGGCTGATGAACAGTCCCAGCCAGAAAAGCGGCCCATCGAACGCGATGCCGAGGTAACGCGCTATCCCCGCGCCAAGGAGATAGGCGAAGACAGCGCAGAGCAAGTGGACAGGACGGGCGAGTTTGACGAATGTGAGCATCGTTTCGTTATACCAGAGAATAGCCGCCGTCTATCGAGATGGTTTCGCCGGTGAGGGAGGGCGTGTCGAGCAGGAATTCGAGGGCGGCGGTGATTTCCTCGGCGGAGGCGGGGCGTTTGAGCGGGAGGCGCTCGACGAGTTTCTGCCATTCTTGAGGCGGCATCTCCTCCGGCGGCAGGACGAGGCCAGGGGCGATAGCATTGACGCGCAGGCGCGGGGCGTAGGTTTTGGCTTGCAGGCGGGTGAGGGTCTCCAGCGCCGATTTGCTGATCACGTAGGCAGGGTACTGAGTCCAGAGTTTGCGCGCCCCGATGTCGGTGAGGTTGACAATCATCCCGCCAGAGTCCATGCGGGAGGCGGCGGCCTGGCCCAGCAGGAAGGGGGCGCGCAGATTTAGGTCGAGGACGGCGTCCCAATCGGCGGCAGAGACGGCGGTCAGGTCGGCGCGGGGCATGATGGCGGCCGAGTTGACCAGCAGGCGCAGAGAAGCGCCGGTCTCCGAGAGCCACGAATCGAGGGCGGCGAGCAGAGCAGCGAGGCCGGAGTCGGTCGTCAGGTCGGCCTGCGCCAGGCGGATAGGGACGCCCAGGGAGGCAATTTCGGCGGCAGTCTCCTCGGCAGCCGGACGGGAAGTGTGGTAGTGAAGCAAGAGGCCGTAGCCGCGGCGGGCGAGGCAGAGGGCTAAGACGCGTCCAAGGCGGCGCGCCGCGCCGGTGACAACGGCAAGAGGAAAATCGTCAGGGGGCATGCTCCTGTTTTACCATAATTCAAGCCACAGATGAACACCGGTCACAGATCAATAAAACAGATTGTGCTGTTTACCCTGGTCTGAATTATCCGCAGAGGTCGCAGATCGGGAGAAAATCGGCGACATCGTACCCACAGGGTAAATCTGCGCAAGAGGCGTTTAGCGGCGGAAGAGGTTGGAGAGGAAGAACCAGATATTGGCCGGCCGCTCGGCCAGGCGGCGCATGAAGTACGGATACCAGTGCGTGCCATAGGGGACGTAAATGCGCACCGGATAGCCTTCGGCAGCGCATTGCTCCTGCAGGTCGCGGCGGATGCCGTAGAGCATCTGGAATTCGATCGCCGTCCTGGGCAGGCCAATTTTTGCGGCGTAGGTCTTGCCGAACTCGATGCGCTTCGGGTCATGCGTGCCCAGGGCGGGGATGGGCGGAATGCGTCCATCGTCGCTGAGGGTCGGCGCGCCGGCGGCCAGGGCGGAATCGCACATAATCTGGGTCAGCAAGTCGAAGTTGGCGTTCACGTCCACCTTCTTGGGGAAGGCGACCGCGGCCGGCTCCTTGTACGCCCCTTTGACCAGGCGGAAGCGCGCCTCCTCGGCCAGCAGTTCGCGGACATCTTTTTCGGTGCGGTAAAGATACGATTGGACGACAATCCCAACATTCTGATAACCTTTGGCGCGCATCTGCCGGAAAAGCGCAATGGTGCGGTCAGTGTGGGGAGAGTCTTCCATGTCAATGCGGACGAAGTTGCCGTGTTTCCTGGCGCATTCCAGAATGCGCTCTAGGTTCTGCGCGCACAGCGACTCGTCGAGCGCCAGGCCGATTTGGGTCAGTTTGATGGATACATTCGCGCGCACATCACAGCAGCCAATCTGCTCCAACAGTTCGATGATGTCATCGGCGGCTTTCACGGCCTCTTCGCGGGTGGTAGTGCTTTCTCCCAGGTGATCGAGGGTAGCATTGATGCCGCGCGCGTTGAGTTCTTGCGCGACGCGAATGGCGTCCTGGATGGTATTTCCGGCCACAAACCGGCTGGCCGCCCTCCAGGCAAATTTCCAGCCCGTAACCAAACGCTGCGCCCAAGCAGCCTTGGAAAGATAAATCAGGAAGGAGCGAAGCATAATCAGCCTCAGAGTGAATTTTGGGATGAAATCGCCTGTGTCATTGTAGCATATCCAGACAAAGCGAGTGTGTTATACTCTTACCCCGTTAGACGTGATAAACATCACCGATTTTACTCGGAGGTAGTGTGAGAATCCGCGGATCATCGTTTCTTCTGCGCCTGAGTTCTTTGGCCTTCATCTTGATTGCGGCGGTCATCCTGGGGATTCAACTGGTGCGTTACAGCATCCAGCGCGCCTATTACCCGGCCGACATGACCATCGCCGGCGTGCCGGTCGGGGGTCTGGACCCGCAGTCTGCCGCGCAGAGACTCCTGGAGGTGTACTCCACCCCGGTCGAACTACGCTACGGAGACGCAATCATCCATCTCGACCCCGGTCTCATCGGCTTTGAACTGAACGTGGAAAGCATGCTGGCGGCGGCTGATATGCAGCGCACCGGCATCCCCTTCTGGACAGGCTTCTGGGATTATCTCTGGAATCGCCCCATGCCCTCCAACGCGATCCCGCTCGTCTCGTCCTATTCGGAAGAACGCCTGCGCGCCTACCTGCAGGGTGAAATCGCCCCCCGGTACGACCAGCCGCCCACGCCGGCGCAACCCATCCCCGGCACGGCCGACTTCCTGCCCGGCACCCCCGGTCAGGTGCTGGACATTGACCAAGCCGTCGCCCTCATTGAGTCGGCGCTCAAATCGCCGACCAGCCGCGTGGTCATGCTCACCGCTCAGCGGACGGCATCCACACGCCCCACGCCGCAAACGCTGGAAATCCTGCTCAAACAACTGATTGACCAGAGCCGCTTCACCGGTCTGGTGGACCTGTACTTCCTCGACCTGCAGACCGGCGAGGAGATTCATTTCGCCTACTCCGCCGGCGGGCAGGAGTATCCCGTCAGCCCCACCGATATTTCCTTCACCGCATCCAGCACCATCAAGATTCCCATCATGGTGGCCGTCTATCGCCACTTTAACGGCACGCTCAACGAAAACTACGCCAAACTGATGAGCGAAATGATTGGCAGTTCCAACAACGACGCTTCAGACGCGCTGATGAAAGCCCTGGACGAAGTGCGCGGGCCTTTGGTGGTGACCGAAACCATCCAAACGCTGGGACTGGAAAACACCTTCCTGGCCGGATACTTTTACCCCGGCGCGGCCCTGTTGAAATTCTATAACACGCCGGCCAACATGCGCACCGACATCAGCACCAATCCCGACATCTACAGCCAGACAACGCCAGCGGACATCGGAATGCTTCTGCAAGATATTTATCTGTGTGCCCAGACCGGCGGCGGGGCGCTCGTGGCCGCTTTCCCGGGCCAGATTACGCAGGCCTCCTGCCAGGAAATGATTCTGTATCTGGAACGCGACCGGCTTGGCGCGCTCATCCAGGCCGGCGTCCCCGAAGGGACGGTGGTGGCGCACAAACACGGTTGGGTGACCGACGGCGGGGTGATGAACCACGTCAGCGACGCGGGCATCGTCTTCACGCCGGGCGGAAATTACATTCTAACCATCTACACCTATCACCCCGTGCAGGTCATCTGGGAACAGGTCTCGCCGCTCTACGCGGAACTCTCGCGGGCCATCTACAACTACTTCAACGTCCGTTCCGAATAAAAGGAAAGGCGGAAACCGTTTACCATCATCGAGCGACAGGGGCAGGATGGAAATCCGCCCCTGTGCTTTTTGCTGCAGGTTACGCGTATTGGCGCCGATTTCGAGATGGGAGTAACTGCCTGCCCAAAGAGACCGAACTTGTTGATCGCAGCAAAAGACGCGAACTTTATCCGCCGATTCGCAGATTTACCCTGCGGGTACGATGCCGCCGCTTTTCTCCCAATCTGCGACTTCTGCGACATCGGCGCATGATTTCCGAGACCAGGGCAGGCAGTTATGATGCGGTCGCAATACGGCAGGGAAGGTCGAGTAATCCAAAGGAGACATCGAGACAGCGCCGCCTGCTCAACCATCCTGACCGAATGGAAATCCCGCCCTGCCGCCGCAATTCGTTATATAATCAAGGCATGAGCCAGGCCCTTCCCCTCTACCGTCTCCAGCAAATAGACCGGCAACTCGACCAAACGCGGGCTCGTCTCGAAGACATCCAAAAAATATTGGGGGATGACGCCGCGCTGACGCAGGCGGCGCATCGAGCCGAAGTTGCCGAGTCCGAATGGCAGGCCAAAGAGACTCTGCTCAAAAAGGCCGAAGCCCAAGTCAACGCCCTGCGCATCAAAATCGAACAGACCGAAGCCAGTCTCTACAGCGGCGCGGTGCGCGCCCCCAAAGAACTGCAGGACCTGCAAAACGACGCCGCTTCGATGAAACGCTACCTCGTCACACTGGAAGACCGCCTGCTGGAAGCCATGATGGCCGCCGAAGAAGCCCAAAAAGCCAGCCAAGAGGCGCAGAAAGAATTGGAGCGTCTCCGCGCCGGGCGCGCAGACCAGGTGGGCAACCTGCTGACCGAACAGGCCGAACTCACCAGAAAAATGCAAAAACTCAACGCCGAGCGTCAGGCGGTTACAGAAGCGCTCTCCCCGGAAATGGCCGCGCTCTATGAAGACCTGCGCCGTCAGCGGCGCGGCGTAGCCGTGACCGAAATCAACGAAAATGCCTGCGGAGCCTGCGGGACGAGTCTGGCTCCTGCGCAGGTTCAGGCCGCCCGCTCGCCGTCTCAACTTTCCCGCTGTCCCTCCTGCGGGAGAATTCTCTACGCAAACTAAAAGGCTCGTATGCACTTCCGTTTTCCCAACATTGACGATTTCTCTTTTTGGCTCGGCTTCATCCTGGCCACCGTCTTCTGGTGGGTCATCGCGCTCATCCGCCCCGCTCTCCAGCAAATGGGAGAAAATGCCCGCAAGAAGCGGGAAGAAAAGAAAGAACGCGCCAAGTCAGTCAACATCATCGAAGAACATTACCGCCAGAACGTCCTCCTGCAGGCGCAGGGAATGCATCTGGCCGCCCCCCTCTTCGCCCTGGATGAAATCCTCCAGCCGCCGCGCCTGCTGGCTCCGCCGCCGCGCATCGAGCCGGGCGCGCCCTTGCCGGTCGAGGACATCGTCGAAGCAGCCGTCCCCTACCTGCCCGCCTGGCCCGAACTGGCCGCCGTGTACCAGGCCAAAACCATCAGCCTGGCCGAGGCGCTTTCGGGCGACTCGGACATCGTCCTGATGGGACAGACCGGCATGGGCAAGACGGTCGCCCTGGCGGCGCTGGCTTCCTCCCTCGCCCGCCGCGACCCACAAACCGGTCTGCCCGAAGAGACCCTGCCCTTCCTTATCCATGTCGCCGACCTCGACCTGCCGGCGAACAAAGACAATCCGCTCAACGCGCTGATTGACCTGGTGGCCGAAAAGGCGCCCGTTCTCGACCTGCCGCGCATCCCCGAATTCGTGCGCAAAGCCTTCGCCGAGGGGCGCGCCCTGCTCCTGCTCGACGGCACCGACGAACTGCCCCCCGAGGGGCTGAAAAGTGTGGTGGACTTCATCAAACTCATCAAGCGCGCCTACCCCCGGACGCGCATCGTCACCACTGCCTCCACCGAGTACCTGGACGGCCTGGTTTCGCTCAACTTCATCCCCTTTGCGCTGGCCGCCTGGACACGCCAGCAGTGTCAGGAATTTCTACAAAGGTGGGCCGTCCTGTGGCAGAAATACGTAAGCGTCGAAAGCTGGGCGCAGGCCAACCTCGAACCGGTTGACCCTCTCCTCCTGAACGGCTGGCTGGAGACGAGCCTCTCGAAGTTGACGCCGCTGGAACTGACGCTGAAGACCTGGGGCGCCTATGCAGGCGATTTGCGCGGCCCGCGCCCGCTGGACGCGCTCGCCACCCACCTGCGCCGCCTGATACCGGCCAACGTCCCGGCACAGGCGGTCGAATCGCTGGCTATCCAGACCCACCTGGCCGCCGAGCCGATCTTCGACCCACGCCGGGCGCGCGAATGGGTCAAGGCTTTCGAACCCGCTGAAGCGCTCCCGCCCGAAGCGAAGGAGGAAGACCCCCGCCCCAAGAAGAAGGGGGAGAAGAAAGTCGAAGCGCCGTCCATGGGCCTGATTTCCACCCTCATCAACAGCGGCCTGCTCTGCGCCCATCGCAACAACCGCGTCCGCTTTTGTCATCCCATCTTCGGCGGCTATCTGGCCGGAAAGCAACTCGAGAATTACAAACCGGATGTCATTCTGAATCAGCCGCCCTGGATTGGCAAGTACCTGTCCATGCAATACCTGGCCGCCGTCGGCGACCCGACTTTGCTGGCCGAGAAACTGCTCGAGGAACTGGACCGCCCGCTCTCGCGTAACCTGCTTTCCATGGCACGCTGGCTGCGTGAAGCCCCGCCGCAAGCCGCTTGGCGCACGCGCGTGATGGCAAAACTGGTTGAACTCCTGCAGCAAGAAGGACAGCCGCTGGGTCTGCGCGGACAGGCGCTGGCGGCCTTCCTGCAAATCGAAGGCGACGCGTCCATCCCGGTTCTCTTCCGTCAATTGATGAAAAGCCCCCTGCCCGAACTCCTGCAACTGGCCGCTTTGGGCGCGGGCGCAGCGCATGATGCCAAGGCGATCGAACCGCTTTCGGCGCTGACCCGCAACTCCAGCCCAACCCTCTGCCGCGCCGCCTGCCTGGCGCTGGCCGCTATCGGGACAACGGCCGCCATCGACGCGCTTGGGAGCGTCCTGCTGCAAGGCGCAGAACATGAGCGCCGCATCGCCGCCGAGGCGCTGGCCAACCATCCAAGCGAGGGCTGGACGATTTTGCGCGAAGCCGCCGAACTCAAAGAAGATCTGATGGTGCGCCGCGCCGCCGCCTACGGTCTGGGGCGCGTGCCGGAGGCGTGGGCAGAGGAATTGCTGACCAAAATGCAGGTCGAGGATGGCGAATGGCTGGTTCGCAACGCAGCGCTGGAAGCGCTGGAAGCGCGCCGCAATCCGCCTTCGCATATCCCCAAACGGCTGCCGCCGCCGACCGAATCGCCCTGGTTGATTGCCTTCGCCGGCAAGCAGGGCATGGGCGTGGCCCCCGACAAGCCGCCTACCGACCTGCTGCTCCTGGCGCTCAAATCGGGCACGCTGGAAGAGAAAATTGCTTCGCTTAATTACCTGCGCATCATGCCAGCGGAGGGCGTCTTCGGCGTCCTCTTCCAGGCAATGTACGGCGGTGAACCAGAACTGCGCGAGGCGGTCTTCCGCACTGTCGCCGAGATGGCCGCCCGCGGCGTGGAGGTCCCCGACCCAATGCAGTTCGGCGTTGGGTATTGAGTTTTGACTTTCTTACATCGAATTGCACAAATTGAATAAAAAATGTTCGGAAATTTACGAATATGGGAGCAAAAATGCAAACTTCCTCGATAATACTGACCCTCGCCGTGCTGGGAGGCACGGGCAAGGAAGGCAAGGGGCTGGCCTGGCGCTGGGCAAAGTCGGGTTACCGCGTGCTGATTGGCTCGCGCTCGGTCGAACGGGCGCAGGCCGCCGCCAATGAGTTGACCGCTCTACTGCAAGGGAAAGGCCTCGTGGAAGGCTTTGGCAATCTCGAAGCGGCGCAAAAGGCCGACGTGGTCGTCCTGACCGTCCCCTACGCCGCCCACCGCGAGACGCTCGAAAGCGTGAAGGAGGCTCTGCAGGGCAAATTGCTCGTGGATGTGACCGTGCCACTCGTCCCGCCGAAAGTGACGCGGGTGCAGATGCCGCCCGCCGGTTCTGCCGCACAGGAAGCGCGCCAGATTCTCGGCGAGGGGGTACAGGTCTGCGCGGCTTTCCAGAACATTTCCTACGAATACCTGATGAGCGATGCCCCCGTGGAGTGCGATGTGCTGGTCACCGGCACGAGCAAAGAGGCGCGCGCCGAGACGTTGAACCTGGTGGCCGCAGCCGGGTTTCAAGGCTGGGACGCCGGCCCGCTCGAGAATTCGGTCGTCGTCGAGGGCCTGACTTCGGTGCTGATCCACATCAACAAGCAGTACGGCGCCACCCACGCGGGCATCAAAATCACCGGGGTGAAATAATCTGCAGATGACGCAGAAAAAAAATCCGCAGATGACGCAGATGATGCAGAAAAAAATCCGCAGATGACGCAGAAAAAATCCGCAGATGACGCAGATGACGCAGATGATGCAGAAAAAAAATCCGCAGATGACGCAGAAAAAATCCGCAGATGACGCAGATGACGCAGAAAAAATCCGCAGATGACGCAGATGATGCAGATGATGCAGAAAAAATCCGCAGATGACGCAGATGATGCAGATGATGTAGAGAACGCAGAAAAAAGCAATCTGCAGATGACATAGATGAAGCGCAGGAGAAAATAGTCTGCAGAGAAGGCAGAGAGGAAGATCTTTAGGATGAAAACTGTGCCACATGTACAAGCCGATCCAACAGATGCCCGTGACCCGCAAACCTACGCCATCATTGGCGCGGCGATAGAAATCCACCGTCAACTGGGACACGGTTTCCTTGAGGCGGTTTATCAAGACGCTGCGGTGATCGAATTTCCGCTCCACGGCATTCCCTTCGAACGCGAAGTGCTCCTGCCCATTAAGTATAGAGACATCATTCTCCCAAGCCGTTATCGCGCCGACTTTATTTGCTTCTCAGATATTATTGTAGAGTTCAAGGCCCTGACGGGATTATCCGGTGTTGAAGAGGCGCAGGTGCTGAATTATCTCAAAGCGACCGGTTTCCAGCGCGCCCTATTGTTCAACTTTGGAACTTCCCGCCTCCAATACAAACGTCTGGTGTGGGAATACAAAGGCGCATACATCAAGTAAAGAATCATCTGCGCCCATCTGCGGATACCCAACCCTCTGCGCCCCTCTGCGCCCCTCTGCGCCCCTCTGCGTCCATCTGCGCCCATCTGCGTCCATCTGCGGATACCCAACCCTCTGCGCCCATCTGCGCCCCTCTGCGGATAAAAAATGCCCCTCACCCTTACCCCCCTCCTCCAAATTCCCCTCATCCGTCCAGGCGACGACCTAGCGGATATTCTTCTCTCGGCCCTGCGCGCCAACCACCTCGAACTGGCCGACGGCGATATTCTGGTGCTCACCTCCAAAATTGTCAGCAAGGCCGAAGGGCGACTGGTCAATCTGGGTACGGTCACGCCTTCTGAGGCGGCTATCGAATTGGCTATGCGCAGCCAAAAAGACCCCCGCCTGGCCGAACTCATCCTGCGCGAGAGCCGCGAAATCCTGCGCGTCCGCCCCGGGACCGTCATCGTTGAACACCGCCTGGGCTTCGTCTGCGCCTCGGCCGGGATTGACCACTCCAACGTCGCCCCGCCCCAGCCTTCCGAAGTCTCCAAAAACTTCGCAAGCCTGTCCTCCGAAGACTGGGTGCTGCTCCTCCCCGAAGACCCCGACCGCTCGGCGCTCGAAATCCGCCGCCGCTTAAAACTGATGACCGGCTTCCGCCTGGGCGTGATGATTATCGATTCTCATGGGCGCGCCTGGCGCATCGGCACGGTCGGCGTCTGTGTGGGGTTGAGCGGCATCCCCGCCGTGATGGACGAGCGCGGCTGGAAGGATCTCTTCGGCCACGAATTGCGCATCACCATCGTGGGCGTAGCCGATGAACTGGCCGCGGCGGCCAGCCTGATGATGGGCCAGGCCAATGAAGGCACCCCGGCAGTCCACGTGCGCGGCTTTCCCTATCCCCTGCGCGAAGGCTCGCTCAAAGATTTGCTCAGACCAAAAGAACAGGATTTGTTTCGCTGACCAGTGGCAGATGACAGTCACCTTTAAAGGAGCCCCCCATGCCCTACGCCCGCAAAGACCTGCTCACCTGGGAAAAAGGAGCGTTCTACCACATCTACAATCGCGGCGCGCACCAGACCTCCATCTTCCGCGAGCGCACAAATTATCTCTTTGTGATTCGCAAGATGAAAGAATATGCCCGCAAGTACCAGATAACAGTGATTGCCTATTGCCTGATGCCCACGCACTACCACATTTGCGTCCGGCAAGATGGCGACGCGCCCGCAGGAAATTTGCCGCGCTATGTGTTCAACAGTTACACCAAAGCCTATAATTTGCGCTACGCTCACAGCGGCACCTTGTTTGAAGGACGTTTTCGCGCCAAGCCCATTCAAACGACCGACTACCTGCTTCATCTCTGCCGCTATATTC
>DAOTVO010000027.1:0-21203 GCA_034436335.1 Anaerolineales bacterium
GATCATGCGCCGGAGAATTTTGCCATCCTGCGGCATATGGCGGTGAACCTGCTCAAACAAGAGAAAACTGCCAAAGGTGGCATGCAAGCCAAACGCCTACAGGCCGGTTGGAATGAAGATTACTTGCTCAAGGTGTTGAGCGGTTGAAATGCGATTGCCCTAATTTCTCGCAATTTATGCCCGGGGGAGTTGAGTCAGCTGGGTATATTTCAGGCAGCAGAGGAGAGGCTGAAAATTCTCCATTGGTTGAACCGGCTGCGGGTTCAAACGAGGGGGGACCGTAAGGCATAGATTGGCGGGCACACGCAGGGCGGGGGGCTTGCTCGCTGTTTTTTCCACGCATGGCACAAAAAAGCGCCGAGGGCTGCCGGGGCGCAAATCTCTGCTTTGCAGTAATCATCTACCCAACGAGGCTGGGAGGGTTAATCGCAGCAAAAGACGCTCACTGTATCCGCAGATTGCGCAGATTTACCCTGTGGGGACGATGTCGCCGATTTTCTCCAATCTGCGTCCTCTGCGACCTCTGCGGATAATTTCCGAGCGATCCGGCCGGTGTATGCGAAGACGGAGGGGCTTTTTGTCATTATGACGGATGTAGGGTTACCGGACGCCCAATGGGACGGGTAAAGGGCGTGTGCAGAGCGGGCGGCCCTGCCGGGATGCTTGGCAACTGATCCGTCCTGCTGAGAGCCAAAATTTTTGCAAGGCGGTCAATCTACAAAGCGGTACTTAACCAGCGCCCAGATGGCCTCGAAAGCGTCCTTCAGCCGGATCTTCTTCCCCTCGCTGTAATCGCGTGGGTTGAAGGTGATCGGCACCTCGAAGATGCGGTAGCGGCGCTTGAGCACCTTGGCGGTGAATTCCGGCTCGAAGTCGAAGCGGCGGGCGCGCAAATTCATCCCTTTCACCACATCCCGCCGAAAGACTTTGTAGCCGGTTTCCATGTCGCTGAGGATGGTATCGTAGAGCAGATTGGTGGCAAAAGTAAGTAGTTGATTGGCAATCATGTGCCAGAACATCGTTACCCGGCGCGGCCCGCCCAGGAAGCGCGAGCCATACACCACATCTGCCACGCCCTCCTGAATCGGCTTGAGCAGAGCCGCGTAATCGCGCGGGTCGTACTCGAGGTCGGCATCCTGGATGAGCAGAACGTCGCCGCGCGCGGCCGCCAGACCGGTCCGCACCGCCGCGCCCTTGCCCTGGTTCTTTTCGTGAAAAAGGACGCGCACGCCGGGAGTTTGCTCCAGCGCGGGGAGCAGGTCGCGCGTCCCGTCGGTGGAGCAATCGTCCACGAGGATAATTTCGTCTGCCAGCCCGGTCGCCCGGACGCGGGCGACGATTTCGGCAATGGTTTTCTTTTCGTTGTAGACGGGGATGATGACGCTGAGATTCATGGCCGTGATTATAAACCAAACAGTTTCCTTTTCGCAGCGTGCTATAATTGTTTTATCCTTTTCAGGAGGTTGGCATGACTGCTGTTCCGCGACCCTCTGCAACTCCCCCGCAAACTGGCCCGTTCCTTCCCCCGCCGATTACGCGTCTGGAAGACACGGGGCTTTCTTTGCTTTGGCTCCAAGACCTGGCGTTGAAAATTCTCTATTACCAGGGCTATCTTTCCGGTTTCAAGATTGCCGAAGAAATCGCTCTGCCGTTTGCCGGCATCGTGGATCAGATTCTCGAAGGTCTCAAGCGCGAAAAATTGATCGAGGTCAAATCCTCCCAGATGGGTCTGGGCGAAGGCTCCTATCAGTATGCTATCACCGGAGCAGGCATCATCCGGGCGCGCGAAGCCCTCGAGCGCAGTCAGTACGCCGGTCCCGCGCCGGTGCCGATTGAGGCGTATAACGAGTCCATCCGCCGCCAGAGCCGCAGCCGCGTGGCCGTCACCGGCCGCACCATGCGTCAGTTGCTTTCCCATCTCGTCCTTTCAGAAAAGACCTTTCAGCGGCTGGGGCCGGCGCTCAATTCCGGCACGTCCATCTTCCTCTACGGCCCACCCGGCAACGGCAAGACCAGCGTCGCCAAAGCCTTTGGCAGCCTCGGCCTGAGCCAGACGATGTACATCCCCTATGCCCTCTACCTGGACGGGCAGATTGTCAAACTCTTCGACTCGGTCAATCACCAGCGCGTGGTGGACCAGGAGGTCCAGCCCTCCGGCACAGGCGCCCTGCGCAGCGGAATCCGCCGCGACCCGCGTTGGGTCAAAATCCGCCGTCCCTTCATCATGACCGGCGGTGAATTGACCCTCGAGGGCCTCGACCTCGTCTTCGACGATGTGCACAAATTCTACGAGGCCCCCTTCCAGGTCAAGGCCAACGGCGGCATCCTGCTGATTGACGACTTTGGCCGCCAACTGGTGCGCCCGCGCGACCTGCTCAACCGCTGGATTGTGCCGCTCGAAAACCGTGTCGACTATCTGACTCTGCACACCGGCCGCAAGGTGGAAATCCCCTTCGATGTGCTGGTGGTCTTCTCCACCAACCTGCCGCCGCGCGACCTTGTGGACGAGGCCTTCCTGCGCCGGCTGCGCCACAAAATCGAGATTGGCGACCCCTCCTACGAGGAATATCGCGAAATCTTCCGGCGCGTTGCCCAGCAAAAAGGCGTCCAATACAGTGACCAGGGATTGGCCTACCTCCTGCAGGAATGGTACATCAAACGCAACCGCAAACTGCGCGCCTCGCACCCGCGTGACCTGTGCGACCAGATTCTCGATATTGCCCGTTATCTCTCGGTTGAGCCGGTGATGAGCAAGGAAATGCTCGACCGCGCTGCACAAGCCTATTTTGTCGAGTTGTAAAGATGTGGACTGACCTGACCTCCCCTGTGGTGATTGCTCACCGCGGCGACTCGGCCCACGCGCCGGAAAACACCCTCGCCGCCTTCCGTCAGGCCGCGGAGAAGGGCGCTGACGCCATCGAATTCGACGTCAAACTCTCGGCCGACAGCGAAGTGATTGTCCTCCATGACCAGACCGTGGACCGGACGACCGACGGCCATGGCGATGTGCGTCATCTGCCTCTCGCCGCCTTGCGGGACCTGGACGCGGGGGCGCGCTTCGACCCGCGTTTTGCCGGCGAGCGCATTCCCACCCTCGAGGAAGTCTTCGAGGGCGTTGGGACTCGTCTGCACATGAACATCGAACTGACCAATTACGCCACCCCCGGCGACGCGCTCGTGGAAAAGGTGGCCGCTCTGGTGCGCAAACACGCCATGCAGGAGCGCGTCCTGTTCTCCTCGTTTTTCCCCGGCAACCTGCGGAAGGCCGCCCGCCTCCTGCCCGAGGTCCCGCGCGGACAACTGGCCTGGCGCGGCTGGATGGGCTGGCCGGCGCGCGCGTTTTTGTGGCGTGGCCAGTTTGCCCTGCATCCCTACCTCACCGATGTCACGCCGGGCCTCGTTGCCCGTCTGCATCAGGCCGGAAAACGCGTTTTCGTCTGGACGGTTAACGCCGAGGCGGATATGAATCATCTGCTCCGGCTGGGCGTGGACGGCCTCTTCACCGATGACCCGGCGCTCCTTCTTCGCTTGAGGAACAGGGCGGCATGATTCCCGGCGAATGGATTGACCAGGCCGCTTTGCGGATTGCCCCTCACGTTCGGCGCACATTGCTCATCAATGACGCCGAATTGAATCTTTATCTGAAATGGGAAAATCAGCAGGTCACCGGCTCGTTCAAGGCGCGCGGCGCGCTCAATAAGGTGCTGACGCTGGAAAAATGGGAGCAGGCCGCCGGTCTGGTGACCGCCTCGGCGGGCAATCATGGGCAGGGGGTGGCCCTGGCTGCCAAACTGGTCGGCGCACCGGCGCTGGTCTTTGCCTCCAATCATGCCGTCCCCGCGAAAGTGGAGGCCATGCGCGCCCTGGGCGCGGAAGTCCGCTTTGTGGAAGGCGGCTACGAACTGGCCGAAGCGATCGCCATTGAGTACGCCCGTGAGCGCGGGCAGACCTGGGTCTCGGCCTACAATGATGGCCAAGTGATTGCCGGGCAGGGGACAATTGCATTGGAGATCGCCGCTGACCTGCCTCCTGAGTCGGCCCAAACCTGGGTTGTGCCGGTCGGCGGCGGCGGGATGCTGGCCGGAATCGGCGCGGCGCTGGAGCGCTTTCCCTCCCGGCCGCGGCTGGTGGGCGTCAACGCCGCGGCCTCGGCCTTTATGCACGCTCTCTATCACCGCGGTTCGCAGGAGGACGTCCCCGACCTGCCGACCCTGGCCGACGGCTTGAGCGGAGCCATCGAGAACGATTCGCTCACCATCCCGATGGTGCTTCGCTATGCCGATGATTTTGTCGCCGTCTCGGAGGAGGAGATTGGCCGGGCAGTGGCCTTCGCGTGGCATCAATACGGACAGGTTGTCGAAGGTTCCGGCGCGGTGGGGCTGGCGGCCGTCCTGTTTGGAAAGGTGAAGCCGCCGGCGGTGGTTGTCATTTCGGGCGAGAATATCCAGCCCGAGGTCCACGCCGACCTTTGCCACCGTTACCCTCCGGATAAGATTTAACAAACATGCGCTTCGTCCGGCTGCTGTCCTTCGTTCTCGTCCTGCTCCTGCTGGCTTCCTCGGTGGGAAGCGCATTTGCGCATATCCAAACAAAAAAACCGGCCGCATACGATTTCAGGCGCGCCCGTCAATTGCTGGCCGAGATGACCCCCGAGGAGCGCGTCGGCCAGTTGTTCCTGGTCAGTTTCAGCGGTTCGACGGCTGGGCCGGACAGCCAAATCTATGACTTGATTGTCAATCATCATGTTGGGGGAGTGGTTTTGTTGGCCGCCAACGATAACTTTGTGGACAGTCCCAACACGCTGAGCGCGGCGGCCGCTCTGACGACCCAACTTCAGACCATCGAGTGGAACGCCTCGCAGGCTGCTTCCAACGACCCCGCTGCCAGCGCGGCGGCCTATGTTCCCTTGTTCATCGGAATTACCCAGCCTGCGGGGGGCAGTCCAAACGCACAGATTCTGAGCGGCATGGCGCCCCTGCCCTCCCAGATGGCGCTGGGCGCAGCCTGGGATGTTTCGCTGGCCGAACGCGTTGGCGAAGCGGCAGGCGACGAACTGGCCGGATTGGGCTTCAATATGCTCTTTGGCCCTTCGCTGGATGTCCTCGAAGACCCTGATGCGGCCTTGATGAATGGCC
This sequence comes from Anaerolineales bacterium, assembly GCA_034436335.1. GTDB lineage: Bacteria > Chloroflexota > Anaerolineae > Anaerolineales > Villigracilaceae > UBA877. The sequence goes on from DAOTVO010000027.1 coordinate 5,136, forward strand.
TCGGCGCAGACGCATTCGGCGGTGACCCCTTCTGGGTCAGCCAGATGGCGCAGGCCTATCTCCGTGGTCTTCATAACGGGAGCAAAGACCGCCTGCTGGTGATTGCGCGCAATTTCCCCGGCCGCGGCTCTACCGACCGACCGCCCGGCGAGGAAGCCCCTACCGTGCGCAAATCGCTCGAACAACTCAAACAAATCGAACTAGCGCCTTTTTTTGCCGTAACGGATGGCATCCCCGGCGATGTGGACGTTACCGACGGCCTGCTGGTCTCGCACATCCGCTATCAGGGATTTCAAGGCAACATCCGCGCCACCACGCGGCCGGTCAGTTTTGATTCGCAGGCGCTTTCGCTCATCCTGGCCTTGCCCGAATTTGCCGACTGGCGCGCTTCTGGTGGCCTGCTTGTCAGTGACGACCTGGGAAGTCAGACCGTGCGCCGCTTCTACGACCCCGGCGGGACAAATTTTCAGGCCCGCATTGCCGCGCGGGATGCTTTTTTGGCAGGCAACGACCTGATTTATCTCGGCAATGTCAAATCCGCGGAGGCAGCGGACAATTACTCAACCGTAATCAGCGTTCTGGCTTACTTCGTGCAGAAATATCGCGAAGACGCTGCTTTCGCCGAGCGGGTTGATGAATCGGCGGCGCGTATCCTTGCCGCCAAGTACAGACTGTTCGATGAATTCCTTCTCGAGAATGTTCTGCCATCTGCCAACCGGCATGAATTGGTGGGGGAGTACAATGCCGTCGCGTTCGAAGCGGCGCGCCGATCGGCCACATTGGTCAGTCCTGACCCGGCAGACTTGGACAGCGTTTTACCGGAACCGCCCGGCCTCTACGACAACATCGTCTTCATTACCGACACGCGGGCGATTTCTCAGTGCAGCGCTTGCACCTCGGCCTCTATCATCGGGGTGAACGATATGCAAAATGCCGTTCTGCGCCTCTATGGGCCGCATGCCGGCGAACTGGTATCTGCCTCGCGGCTTTCTTCCTACTCTCTGGAGGAAGTCTCTGCCATTCTCTCTGATGGCGGCGGAAACGCTCAACTCCAAACCGCCCTTTCGCGCGCCAACTGGATCATCATCAACATTCTCGATGCTTCTCCCTCCCAGCCGCAGGCTTCTCTGCTGCGCCGCTTTCTCTCTGAACGTCAGGACTTGCTGCGCAACAAGTATGTGATTTTGTTCGCCTTCGGCGCCCCCTATTACCTCGACGCGACCGAAATTTCCAACCTGACGGCCTATTACTGTCTATACAGCAGCACCGCTCCTTTTGTGGATGTGGCCGCGCGCCTGCTCTTCCGTGAACTGACCCCGGCCGGCGACCTGCCCGTTTCCGTTCCCGGCGTGGGATACGACCTATTTACCGCGCTCACCCCTGACCCGAATCAGGTCATTTTGCTCTCGCTGGACCTGTCGCCTGCGCCCGTTTCGACCGGCTCTGCTACTCCCCCGGCCTCTCCTCCGCCTGCCTTCCGCGTTGGCGACACCATCACCGTGCGGACGGGCATCCTGCTCGACCACAACGGTCATCCGGTCCCAGACGGAACGGGAGTGCAGTTCTTCCTCGTCCAAAGCGGAGCCGGCGGTGTGCTTCAGCAGGTGGATGCGGCCACCAGCGGCGGGGTGGCAAGCGCCGCCTTCAATATTGACCGTTCCGGTTTGCTCGAAATTCGCGCTGTCAGCGAACCGGCGCGCACCTCGGTGATTTTGCAGATGGATGTCTCCGGCGATGCTTTCAGCGTTACGGTGGTGGCTCCGTCTCCCAGCGCCGAGCCTGCGCCCACTCTTGAAGATGAAATCCTTCCTGAAGCAGGAGAAACACGAACTACAACCGGCGTCCTGCCGGGATTCTCCGGCTGGCTACTGGCGGTGGCCATTCTTGGCCTTCTGGGGGGAGGAACGTATTATGCCGTTTCGCGGTTTGTGTCGTTGAGATGGGGCTTGCGCATGGGGTTATGCGTCCTTCTCGGCGGATTGACCGGCTACACTTACCTTGCCTTGCGCCTGCCGGGCGTAGAACAATTCCTTCAGCAAGCGCGTTATGGCGGCATTGTCGTTGTGACGGTGGTCTGCGCTCTCCTGGGGAGCGCGGCTGGCTATCTTTGGTGGAGATTGAATGCGGGGCGCAGACAGTTTTGATAGAGAAACGCAGGCTGAACGGATTGCAAGATCAGCGAATCAGTGAAGCAATCAGACTGATGAGCAACAATCCCCCGATCATCCAAACCAGGACATTTTCTGGCGTCTTGGCAGACAGGTAGTCGAGCAGGCTGTTCTTTGGCGGCTCTGAAAGGACAACCGGGCGGGGGAATTTATCGCTCGTCCCCACCAGGTAGGCGCGGAATTCCTCCACGCTGGAGGGGCGCTCGTCTGGGTGCAGGGCCATGGCCCACAGAATAGCGCGCTCGGTGCGCGGACTGATGGCTGGGTTCAGGCTGGAGGGGGCAGGCAGACACCCCGGCTGGAGAAAGCGCTGGCGGGCGTCCACCGGCGGCGTGTTGGTCAGCAGGTGATACAGCGTACAGCCAAAGGCATAAATGTCCGAGCGGGCGTCGGTGTGCAGGCCGTCGCCGCCGTATTGTTCGAGGGGCGTGTAGAGCGCCGTACCGCGTCCCTGGATGACGGTGATGGTTATCTCGTCTGGAACGAGCGCCTTGACGAGGCCAAAGTCCACCAGTTTGAGCAAGCCGCTAGGGGTAATTTTCAAGTTCGACGGTTTGACGTCGCGATGGACAAGCGGAGGGTCTTGCTGGTGCAGATACGAAAGCGCGTCTGCGAGTTGAGAGGCCCAGTTCAACACTTCGGCTTCGCTGAGGAAAGTGTTTTTTTGTTTCGCTTCGAGCATCAGCGTGCGCAGGTCTTTTCCCGGAATGTAATCCATCACCAGATAGTCGCGCGCGCCCACAGAAAAGAAGTCCGAGACTTTGGGCAGATTGGGGTGGTCGAGGCGCGCCAGCACGGTGGCTTCGTGCCGGAATTGCTGGCGGGCCTCTTTGAGTAGATTGGGCGGGATGGTGCGGTCATGCTCCACTTCCTTAATGGCGCATTTGCGTCCTTCCAGGCGCAGGTCGTCGGCCAGGTAGATATTTCCCATGCCTCCCTGACCAATCCGTTCAAGGAGGCGGTAACGGTTGTGGAGGATTTCACCGGGTTTGAGCGCGGCGGGCATACTCGTTGGGTAGATAAGAAAATAACAACCGCGGGCGCAGGTTTCGGCGTTTTGGAGCGCGGCGCGGCGAGAAGTACTCTTGTATTATAAACGGCTTTCCCCTTCTGTTGTATAATCCATCTCATGATGGACGGAAATTTGGAAGAAGGCCCTCTGCTGGTAGCCCAATCCGGCCTGCTCAAAGGCGAGCGGTGGGCCTTGAACCGGACGCTGGTCATCGGCCGGGACGCGGCTTGCGACATCATCGTCCCCGACCGGATGGTTTCGCGTTTCCATGCCCGTCTCGTTCCGGCCCCCTCCGGCGTGATTCTCGAAGACATGGGCAGCAAAAACGGCACGCATCGCAACGGTCAGGCGCTGACCGCTCCTGTTCTCTTGCAGGACGGTGATGTCATTCAGATTGCCCTGGCACAGGAATTTATCTTTCTGACTTCCGATGCCACCGTGCCGCTCATCGAACCTTCCCCGGAGCAGAACCGTCTGCGGCTCGATCTGCGCTCCCGCAGCGTATGGGTCAACGGCATCCTGCTCGACCCGCCGCTTTCGGCGCTGCAATTTCACGTTTTGCACGTCCTGTATGAGCATCAGGGCCAGGTGGTGCCGCGTGCGAAACTGGTGAGCGCTTCCTGGGGGGAGGATGAAGCGGTCGGCGTCTCGGATCAGGCGTTGGATGCGCTCCTGCGCCGCCTGCGTGACCGTCTGGCTGAGATTGACCCCTCTCATGCCTATATCGTCACCGTACGCGGACACGGCATCCGCCTCGACAATCCCTTGCTTGCGTGAAACTCCATCAACGAAAGCAGGCCGGATGGGCAATCCGACCTGCTGCTTTCCCTGCCGCGTTTGGCGGCAGTTTTTTGTTATCCCAAGTTTTTCTTCATGGTGAAGCGCAGGATTGCCCGATACACTTCTTCCAGTTTTGCCATCATTTGGGCATCCTCGCTGCCCGGCTGGGCCTCTCCTTCGGATTCCACGCGTCCCATCAGGCCGGCAACCATGGACGAAAATTCGGGTGTGATTTCGGCGGCATGCGCCTCCAGGCGCCGTTCCAATTCGGCGGCATCGGGAGCGTCGAGAAGTTCTTGAAGCAATTGCACTTCCGGCGGCGGGGCGCTGGCTTCTTGCAGCACGGCGACCACTTGCTGGAGTTTATTCATGCGCTCGGCGTCATTCTTGCGGTTGGCTTCCTGCAATGCCTGATTCAACACCTGGATAAAAATATCACCGATTTCCGGCAGATGCTCAGCAGTGGCTTGCCGAATATTTTCGGCGCTCAGCAGGCTTTCGAGCAACTGAGCGGCCTGCTTGTATTCTTCCTCCAGACGCTGGTCAATGCGGCGGACGGCTTCAAGCAGTTTGGCGCGCAGGGTTTCAAGTTTAGCGCGCTCCTCGCCGGAAGCCTGTTCGATGTGTTCTGTAAGGCTTTGGAAGAACAGATAATCGAGCGCCGGGCGGGTGAAACTGACCAGCGCGTTGAGGCGGTCATCGTTGGGGGCGGCGATGAAGATGTCGAGCAGTTTTTCGCGGCTCAGTTCTTTCCCGGCGGCTTGCAGGGTTTTGATGGCTTCCTGCAGTTCGTTGTTTTGCGAAATTATCCGACGGCCGTACTCGGTTTCGGCGAGAAGTTGCTGCTGGATTTCCTCGATTTGCCTGGCGGCCTGCTCCTGACCGGATGCCAGCGCGCTTTCGGCCAGGCGGCCAAAGAGGGCAAAGAATTCGGCATCGAAGAGCGCGGCCTCTTGCTTGATGAGTTCGGCGCGGGTCTCGCGGCTGTTGGCCGACAAGAGACGTTCCAGCAAATTGACGCGTTTTTGCTGCGCCTGGAGCATTTCCGGCGTGATGCCGTCCGCGCTAAGAATGCGCTCGATGAGACTTTGGTAAGTCAGAAAATTCTGCGGACGCAGGAGGTACCCCTTGCGTTTTTCGGGCGGCAGTTTATCCGTCACCTGCTTGATGAGCGGGCCGACCAGTTTCTCCTGCTCGTTGACCGACATCTTCAGTTCCGGCGGGAAGTAGGTCAACAGCAGTTCCTTCTCGTTGTCGTGATAGACGATGGGCGTGGCCAGCGGGCCGCTGAAACCGCAGGCGCGGCAGACCGCATAGTTCGAGACGCCGCCCAGCAGGCGCTGTTTCGCGCCCGGGTCGGAGGTCACGTCGAAGAGTTGTTCTACAATGGCTGCTACCGGCTGGCGGCATTGGGGACATGCGATTTGGGTTCTTTGAGGGGGCATTTTCGATTTCCGATTGAAGATTTTCGATTAGTGGTTTGAGTTTGCCAAGAGACGGCTTATTGTACTTCATTTGGCGTCATTGTGAGGCAGTATCCTGCATTTAGAGTCCGAAGTCTTCAGGCTTCGAAGCCCAATCTTTTCCGTCAACTGGGGTTGGCGGACTCCAACGGAGTTACTCCGCGGGGAGCGGTCATTTGCGCGGCAGAGAGAAGCAGATGCGCGCGCCCGCGCCAGGCCGGGGGTCCACCCAAATACGCCCACCGTGCGCCTCCACGATGGCTTTGGCGAGATACAACCCTAGCCCTGCGCCTTTCGTCTTGCGGACGGCTTTCTCGGAGCGGTAGAAGCGGTCGAAGACGTGCGGGATGTCGGCCGGATCGATGCCTGCCCCTTCATCGCTCACGGTGACAATCACCTGTTCCGGCCGCGCCTCGCCGTGGATGAGAATTTCGCCCCCCGGCGCGTACTTGATGGCATTTGAAATCAGGTTCGACAGAAGTTGGGCAAGCCGATTCTCGTCTGCCAGGATGACCGGGAAGTTATCGGGAAAATCTACGCGGATGGTATGGCGCTTGGTCTGGGTCTGGAAACGCTCGGCGAGACGCTGGGCCAGGGCAGGCAGGTTGACGTCGGCCAAGTTCGGGGTCAGACCGCCGGCCTGCAGGCGCGAGGCGTCGAGCAAGTCTTCAATCATCGCCGCTAAGCGATCGGCTTCCTCTTCGATGACGGCCAGACTGTCCTGCACGATGGAACGGTCCCAAACGGCGTCTTCGCGGCGCAGGGTGGAAACGTAGCCCTTGATGAGCGCCACGGGCGTCTTGAGTTCGTGGCTGATGATGGAAACGAATGTGTTTTTAATTTCCTCGGCGGTGCGGAATTTGGTGATGTCGCGCACGGTGACGATGATGTTGCGCAGTTTGTTGTCAGCGGTGAGCAGAGGGGCGTAGGTGATGCCTACCGGCAGGTCGGGCGGTTCGGAACGGGCGAGGTCGCCCTCGACGTAAAGATAGGCATGCGAAGTGAGCGGCCAGCCGCCGGCCTCGGCCTCCTCGAGCGTCAGACCTTCAGGGCGGCGCGCCCAGCGGATGACCTCGCTGTGGGGGCGTCCCTGGATTTCGGCGCGCGGCTGTCCGAGCAGACGCTCAAAGGCCAGATTACAGCGTTCGACGGTGTGATCGGCGTTGAGGATGAGCATGCCGTCGGCGGCCGATTCGAGCAGCGCGTCGAGGCGCTGTTTTTCCAAAGTTACCTGGCTGTAGAGTTGCGCGTTGTAGACGGCAATCGCGGCCTGGTCGGCAAACGATTGGAGCAGGAGTTTGTCGTTGGCGGAGAAAATATCGGGGTAGTTTCGGAAGATGAAGATGACGCCAATGACCTGATTGTGGGCCACCAGGGGGAGACCGACGCCGTTGAGCAGTCCCATGCTGGCGGTGTAGGTCAGGTTTTTCAACATGCGGTTAAGTTCGGCGATATTGAGTTCGCCCACTTCTTCGTTGGCGAGAAGGGGTTCCAGATAACGCAGGAAGGCGGGCGGAATTCCCTGCGCGGCGGCCACGCGCCAGCCGCCGTCTTTGAGGGCAATCAGTCCGGCCTGACCGGCGAGCATTTCGATGGAAATGCGCAGGATGCGCGCCAACAGTTTCTCCAGGTCGAGTTCCTGGGTGAGGGCGCGGGAGATTTCGAGCAGGTAGTCGCGTTGTCGGACGCGGAAGTCGGGGAGCATGAGAATTTACGATTGATGATTGAGATGGACGATTGGTGTTTTTCTTTGATTTTATCATCAGCGGCCGGGGATTGAGTAAGAATTGTGTTATCAGTCTGTTGGAATCGAATCAACACGCGCTCCGAGCCAACTTTTTCCCGGAGCGCGTATGCCTCAAATTTGCTCGTTGCGCAGTACTTTACATCAGTTCTTTCTCGGCCAGAGCAATGGCCTCCTCGAAGATTTTCAAGCCTTCGTCAATTTCAGACTTGGTGATGCAAAGCGGCGGCGCAATACGGATGACGGATTTGCCGCACGAGAGCAGGATCAGACCGCGCTCGAAGGCCAGGTCCACCACCCGATTGGTCAATTCTTCCGCCGGGACTTTGGAGGCGCGGTCTTTGACGAATTCCACGCCAATCATCAGGCCGATGCCGCGCACATCGCCAATGGATGGGCGGCGGGTCATGATTTCGTGCAATGCATCGAGGGCATATTGCCCGACCTCGGCGGCGTTTTGCAGGTATTCCTGTTCAATTAGGTCGATCGTCGCCAGCGCTGCGGCGCAGGCGATTGGATTGCCGCCAAAGGTGTTGCCGTGCGAGCCGCGCGGCCAGTCCATGATGGATTTGCGCGCCACGCAAGCGCCGAGCGGCATACCGGAAGCGATTCCCTTGGCAGCGGTTAGGATGTCCGGCTCGACGCCGAAATGTTCGATGGCCCACCACTTGCCGGTGCGTCCCATGCCGGATTGGACTTCGTCCACGATGAGCAGAATGTCGTGTTTGTCGCACAATTCACGCAGAGCAGGATAAAACCCAGGAGGCGGGACGATGTAGCCGCCCTCGCCCTGAATGGTTTCCACCAGAACACCGGCCACTTCGTCAGGCGGAAGAATGTGGCCGAGGATTTCTTCTTCGATGTAGCGCACAACGGTTTCACCGTAATCCTCGCCCGGCAGACGCTCCAGTACCGGGCGGTAAGGGTTGGGGAAGGGCGCGTGCAGCACGCCGTTCATCAGCGGGTAGAAGCCGCGATGATATGTGACCTTGCTGGCCGTGAACGTCACGGCTCCCATTGTCCGGCCATGAAAAGCGCCGGTGAAGCCGATGAAGTTGGAGCGGCCTGTGTGGTAACGCGCTAGTTTGATGGCGGTTTCGACGGCCTCTGTGCCGGAATTGTTCATGAAAGAGACGGCGTCTTCTTTGAAGGGAGCAATCTCGTTGAGTTTTTCCCCCAGTTTAATCCACTGTTCGTGATAGAAGTCGGATGATATGTGAATGAATTTTTCGGCTTGTTCCTGAATGGCCCTGACAACTTTGGGGTGGCTGTGGCCGGTGGAGTTGACGGCAATGCCGGCCGCGAAATCAAGAAAACGGTTGCCGTCCACATCCCAAACATTACACCCCTGACCGTGGTCCATGACGAATGGTATGCCGCGCGGATAAGATGGGGAAATAACGGCCCGGTCGCGCTCGATGAGCGCCTGTGCTTTAGCCCCTGGTAACTTAAGTGTTTTCATTGCGGAATCTCCTTTCTATGAAAAAATCGGGTAGTGAAAATTGAAAGCCGGCGAATCTTTCCGGCAAATGAGCAAAGAGTCCCCTCTAAATCTAAGTCAGAATAGATTGAGTTTGAGACGCGCTTGCGCCAGCGCTCCCAGCAAACCAGCATCATCGCCGAGTTTAGCGGTGGTAATGGTCAAGTTGTGTAGGTATTCTTTGTTCATGACCAGTTCGCCGAGAGCCTGCTTCATAGGTGCGAAAAGTAATTCACCACTTTGGGAGACCCCGCCGCCGAAAATCAAGATGGATGGATTGAAGATGTGCAAGAAATCGGCCACACCTTGGGCGAGAGCACGACCGGCTTGCGCAAACGCCTCTAGAGCAAGTTCGTCACCCCGTCGGGCAGCCATCGCTACGTCACGGGCGGTAATGCGCGGAGCACCGGCCAGTCTCGAGGGCCGACCGGCGGCGATTTGCTCACTAACATAGCGGGCGATGGCCGTCCCCGAAGCAATCGCCTCTAGGTGGCCGCGCCGTCCACAGGAGCAGAGCGGACCATTGGGGTGGATGGTGATATGGCCGAGTTCGGCGGCCAGGCCGTGAGCGCCGGTCAGTAATTGACCGTTGGCGATGACACCGCCGCCAATGCCGGTGCTGATGGTCAAGTAGAGGAGGTCGTTATGTCCCTGACCGGCGCCGTAGCGCCACTCGCCGAGCGCTGCCAGGTTGGCATCATTGCCAACAAAAACTGGCACATGATACTTTTGTGTTAGTAAATTGCTAAAAGGAAGGTTATTCCATCCCGGGATGTTTGGCATTACCAGAATGACCCCATTCTGCGAGTCGACCGGCCCGGGGCAGGCGGCGCAGATCGCTTCTACCTGTTCTTTTGGCCAGACCGAGTTGATGAGGTTCATCAATCGGTCGAGCAGGTTGTCCTCTTTGCTTTGCGTAGAGGTACGTTGCACTCGGAGGGGAGTGATGGAGCCATGTGCAAAAACGGCTACGCGTAGTTGTGTTCCTCCGAGGTCAATGGCAATGATGGCACTCATAAATTGAATTATATCACGCATGAATCGCCGACTTTTTCCGGTTGCCGCTGCACGCTGCACAATTCCCCTGGAATATGGTATTGTTGTTCAACTGGATAGAGAATGGTGGCCCAGAAACCTGCTTGAATATCCCTTTCGTTAGTGGTACAACCCTGGCTGCGCCTGACCGCCTTCGGCGCGGACCCGCTCCGCCTGGGCGCGCTCTTCTTCGCGGCGGCGAAAAGGGAAAGGGAGACGGAGGACAGTCATGCTGGCGAGATAGGCGGCAAAATCCAACAGCCCAACGGCCAGCCTGGCAACCACGTTGCAAGAACGGTCGGGTACACCCACTGACCCCCGCCCGGGTGCAGCGTTCGGCTTTTGCCTTTTTGTTGCAGTCTGCTACACCGGCTCGAAACACCAGAACCGCAGGGTAAGGGAATGGTAGACCAAAAGGCTTGCGAGCAGCGCCCTGATCACGTTACGATGTGGCGTTTAAGTCCAAAAAAGCCCATAAACAGCCTGCTATTTGTTGATTCCGGTATCTGCACCCTAAAGGTTCGGTTTTGCATCATGCATTTCATTGTACTTAGTTCGTGATCTCTAAACTCAAGAACCCAAGCCGGTTACAAATAAAAGTAGATTCTGGTGAATTTCGAGATACAAAGTTGTGTTATCATACTCAAAATTCCCTGCCAAGGAGGCTGAGATGGCAATCGAACTGATTGTTCCGGTCAACGGGCTGATTACCCAATTGTTTGGAGAGAACCCTGAGATGTACAAGCAATGGGGCTTTCCCGGGCATAACGGCGTTGATTATGGTGTTCCCAACGGCACGCCGGTCAAAGCCGCGGCTGCAGGGACGGTGGCGGCGGTGGCTTTCGAGAACGGAGGGTTTGGCAATTACGTCAAACTTAGTCACCAGGACGGTAGCAAGGTCTATTACACGTACTATGCCCACCTGGCTACTACCTCGGTCGTTGCCGGTCAAAAGGTCAAGGCCGGGACAGTGCTTGGCACGAGCAACAATACCGGGGCTAGCACGGGGCCGCATCTCCATTTTGGAATCAAAATCCCCGGCAAGAATGCCGCCTACAAAGATTATGTAGACCCCATGCCGTACTTCAAAGAGTCTGCCGGTCAGGCGCAGCCGGTCACGCCTGCCACGCCGGGGATGATTGATATTCCGGAGATGAAGTTCGAGGTGGATACCGATACGCTCAATATTCGCAGCGGGCCCGGCGTGGAATATCCCATCGTCGGCCAATTGTCACGTGGAACGAAAGTTGCCAGCAGGAAACTGCATTCGCGCAGCGCGTGGGTTGAAATCGAACCGGGCAAGTGGTGCGCGGTGGTCTTCGACGGTATCCAGTATCTGAAAATCGTGAAGTAACGCGGGTTATCCCCAAACGGCTGTGACCAGGCCGGAAGGATTTCTCCGCTCCTCCCCTGCAGGAAGAAGTCTGCCAGCGGCGTGTTCGGCGTCAGTTTGAGTTTGATTTCGACGACGAGCGCGCCGCTTCGTTTGGTCCTCAGCGGCAGATCGGCTGCAGGATAGACCAGGCCGGAGTTCCCGACCGAAAAGAAGACCTGGGCGCGGCGGGCGGCGGCCTCGGCGGCATCCAGCATGTCGGTTGGAAGCATTTCCCCAAACCAGATGATATCCGGGCGCAACAACCCGCCGCATTCACTGCACCTCGGCGTATCGGCGGGATTTTTCTGCCAGGTGGCGGCGATTTTCCCACACTCGAAACACTTAACCGTGTATTTCCTAGTTGTCCAGGCTCAGGTACACAGTTTCACTGCGGGTACTGTAACCAGCCCAGATGAATTTTCCCTCTATCTGGTATTTATCCAACAGCACAGAGCGCCCATCTGTCCCGAGGTATTCAACAAAACTGGTTTTTCCCTGTGGAAGGAGAATGATTTTAACCTGTTCATCTTCAGCGCGGCCAGTGCGGACAAATTGCTCCAGTATACGGGCGATGAGAGTTTTCTCTGTGGATGCCATTGATTATCCTTTTTTGTTCCCATTCAATAGAGAGCGCAATTCGGCTTCTGCTTCTCGCTTGGACATGCACATACTGGCGCTCCATTCGCTGACCAGTTTTGCGATAGTTCGTTTCATCATGGCGCTGTCGTACTCATTCCACGCGTGGGCGCGCCGGTAGGCGGAAAGGTCGCGAATAATTTTGAATAAGGATTCTACCTGTCCATTTTCCAGCATTTTTAGTAATTGCAGATTGCGCTGACGACGGTCATCCGGCAATGTTTCAACAGGCTCGGAGAGGATTCTAAACAGTTCTTTGAACCTGTCTTTGCTGGTGAGAGGGCGCAGACGGCTGGCGCTGTTTTCATTTGCCGGCACCCAAACAATCAAGTCGGCCGCCTGCACCATGTAGTAAAGAGTGGTCGCATTATTGAACGTTCGTTCTTCAATGGCCTTCACCTGGCCCGGGCCGTAGGCAGCATGGACCACCTGGTCACCGGCTTGAAAGTTCATCGTAAACTCCTTTTTTGTAAAGAAAACGCCAGCCCATGAAAGGACTGGCGTCTGGCCTGTCATTTGATCGGTACTAATATTATATCATTGAAGAGGAAAGGATTTTGAGCAGTTTTTGATAAGGCAGCAACTTTATCTTGCTTCGAGCATCTGATACAATGCAGTCATCCAAGGAGAGATGACTGCAAGTTGTTGAGTTTATTTCGACGAGGTGTCTATGTTCAATCTTGGCTCGATTTCTACAACCAAATCTGAACCCCGGCATGCGAAAGCGCTGATTCTCGGCGCGGGACCGGCGGGGCTTTCAGCCGCACTTTACGCGGCGCGCGCCGAACTCCAGCCAGTGGTCTTAACCGGTATGCAACTGGGCGGCCAGGCTTCCCTGACGCACACCATCGAGAATTACCCCGGTTTCCCCGATGGCGTCGGCGGCGCGGAACTGGGCGATCTGTTCCAAAAGCAGGCTGAACGTTTTGGGGCCGTGGTGGAATTCGATTCGGCTCAGAGCGTTGACCTTTCGGCGCGTCCCTTCCGGGTGCAGACGGATAATGGCGAATATACCGCCGACGCGCTTATCATCTGCACTGGCGCCAGCCCGAACCTGCTCAACGTCCCCGGCGAAAAGGAATTGACAGGCAAAGGCGTCTCCTATTGCGCCACTTGCGACGGCTGGTTTTTCAAGGATAAGCCTGTGGTCGTGGTCGGCGGCGGGGACTCGGCGCTGGAAGAAGCCCTCTTCCTGACCCGTTTCGCTTCGTCCATCAAAATCATCCACCGGCGCGACACTTTGCGCGCCGGGGCTATTCTCCAGAAGCGCGCGTTTGAGAATCCAAAAATTGAGTTCATTTGGGATACGGTCGTGACCGATGTGGTTGGCAGGGAAAAGGTTGAGGCTGTGCGGCTCAAGAATGTCAAGACGGGCGAGGAGAGTCTTTTGCCAACCGAGGGCGTATTCATCTTCATCGGCCACACGCCGAATACGCAGATGTTTGCCGGTCAGTTGGAAATGGAAAACGGCTACATCAAGGTGGACGAGCGCATGCGCACCAGCGTCCCCGGCGTGTTTGCGGCGGGCGAGTCGGCTGATTCGCATTTCAAGCAGGTCGTCGTCTCGGCGGGGATGGGCGCAGCGGCGGCCATCGAGGCGACCCATTTTCTCCAATCTCAATCTTAGACGGCATCAAAGGCCGTCTTTTTTTTGCCGGTCAACGCGGCGGGCGTAAGGCCGCTTTTTGCCGGGCAGGTCTCCGGTCCGCGCCCGTGCACCAGCAGGATAAATATTCGCCTGCGGTGTGATAAAAAATACTATCCCGCCAAATGAAAAGGCGTATAATCAAAACGATTGTGTTCTTAATCACTTATTTACTCAAAGGAGGAAGAATGACAGCAAAAATTTCCATTATCGGAGCCGGAATGACCGGGGCGACGACCGCTCACTGGCTGGCGGAGCGCGAAATCGCCGACTTGGTGCTGGTGGACATTGTCGAAGGTATGCCGCAGGGGAAGGCGCTCGATCTTTACGAAGCCTTGCCGATTATCGGCAAAGATGTCTCGGTCGTCGGGAGCAACGACTATGACGCCACGAAAGGCTCGGACATTGTGGTCATCACGGCCGGCATTCCCCGCAAGCCGGGCATGAGCCGGGAAGACCTGCTTTCGACCAACGCGGGCATTGTCCAGAACGCTGTGGAGAAGACTCTGCCGCTCTCGCCGGACGCCATTTACATCATCCTGACCAATCCGCTCGATACGATGGCATATCTGGCGATGAAGGTCTCCAAACTACCGCGCGAGCGGGTCATCGGCCAGGCCGGGATTCTTGATTCGGCGCGCATGCGCGCTTTCGTCGCCATGGAGACGGGCGTGAGCGTGGAAAATATTCACTGTTACGTGCTGGGCGGCCACGGTGACGAGATGGTGCCGCTGACGCGCCACTCCAACGTGGCGGGCGTGCCGCTGCGCGAGTTCTTGCCGGCCGATAAACTGGAGGCGATTGTCAACCGGACGCGCAAGGGCGGCGGCGAAATCGTCAGCCTGCTCAAGACCGGCTCGGCCTATTATGCTCCCTCGCTGGCGGTGGTGCAGATGGCGGAGGCGATTCTAAAGGATAAGCACTTGATTGTCCCGGCTTCGGCCTATATGCAGGGCGAATATGGCCTGAAGGACATCTACTTTGGCGCGCCGGTGCAGTTGGGACGCGGCGGCATGGAAAAAGTCATCGAGTACAAGTTGGACGCCGAAGAACAGGCCGCGCTGGAAAAGTCGGCGGCGGCGGTCAAGGAGAGCATTTCCATCCTGCATACGCTGGTGAAAATTTAATTCACGACCAAAATCATCCTATTCAAAAGGAGAGAAAAATGATTCTGTACGAAAAGATTGCTGCTCAATTGCCCGAGTGGCGGGCACGGGTGACCAAATTGGTCAAGGAACAAGGCGATGTGGTCGTGGACAAGGTGACCATCGGCCAGGTTTATGGCGGGATGCGTGATATCAAGTCCATGGTGACCGATATTTCCTTTGTGGACCCGGCGACAGGTATCAAGTTTCGCGGCATGTCTATTCCCGAAGTCCTCGCAAAACTCCCCAAGCCGCGCGGCGCAAAAGTCCCCTACGTGGGGGCGCTGTATTACCTGCTGATGGTGGGCGAGGTCCCGACCCGCGAACAGGCCGAAGCGGTGGAGGCCGAGTGGGCCAGGCGTGCCGACGTCCCCGATTACGTCTTCAAGACGCTCAAGTCCATGCCAAAAGAGACTCACCCGATGGTGCTTTTCTCGCAGGCGGTGTTGGCGCTTCAGAACCAGTCCGTATTTGCGAAGAAGTATAACGAGGGGATGAAGAAGGATGTCTATTGGGAGCCGACGCTGGAAGACGCTCTCAATTTGACGGCCAAACTGCCGGTCATTGCCGCTTTCATCTACCGCATGAAATATTTTGGCGAGACGAAGAAGCCGAAGTACAATCCCCGTCAAGATTATGGCATGAATTTCGCCCGCATGATGGGCGTCGCCGACCGCAAGGGCTATGCTGAACTGGCGCGTCTGTACTTCATCCTTCACTCCGACCACGAGTCCGGCAATGTTTCGGCGCATGCGACCCACCTGGTCGGTTCGGCGCTTTCGGATGCTTACTACGCCTTCTCGGCCGGTCTGAACGGGCTGGCCGGCCCGTTGCATGGACTGGCGAATCAGGAATGCCTGGGTTGGCTGATTAGCGTGCGCGACCGCTTTGGCGGCGTGCCGTCGCGTGAGGACCTGTACAAATTTGCCTGGGACACGCTCAATAGCGGCAAAGTCATCCCTGGCTACGGCCATGCTGTCCTGCGCGTCACCGACCCGCGTTTTACGGCGCAATTGGAATTCGCCAAAGAGCGCTTTCCGGAGGATACCCTTGTGCGCCTGGCCGAACTGGTCTATGATGTGGTGCCGCAGGTCTTGAGGGAGCAAGGGAAGGCCAAGAATCCGGCGCCAAACGTGGACGCCATCTCCGGCACGCTCCAGTATTACTATGGCGTGCGCGAGTTTGACTTCTATACCGTGCTCTTCGGCGTCGGCCGCGCCTTGGGCGTGACCGCCAACCTGGTCTGGGCGCGAGCGCTGGGTCAGCCCATCGAGCGGCCCAAGTCGCTGACTACGGCGATGCTGGAAGATGCCGCAAAAGCCGCGGCGCAACAGTAACAACCTGTAGGGCGGGATTCTATCCCGCCTTGTTTCTTGGCAAAAGCAGCAGGGCGGGATTCTATCCCGCCTTGTTTTCTCGGCGAAAGCAGCAGGGCGGGATTCTATCCCGCCTTGTTTTCTTGGCAAAAGCAGCAGGGCGGGGTTCTATCCCGCCTTGTTTTCTCGGCAAAAGCAGCAGGGCGGGGTTCTATCCCGCCTTGTTTCTCGGCAAAAGCAGCAGGGCGGGGTTCTATCCCGCCTTGTTT
>DAOTVO010000028.1:0-14948 GCA_034436335.1 Anaerolineales bacterium
GTGGATGGCTAATTCCGCCCCCCAAAGGCGTAGATTTTGCCGATATTGTGAACCATTGCGTACAATCTCCACTGCACATCCACCTTGCGTTTCGTGCGGAGCGTAAAGCGGTTCATGTGTTTGTGAACACAGATATTCGCAAAGACCGGCTCGACAATTGCCAGCCGCCGGGCGTATATCTTTTTCCCCGCTTCGGTGTCAATTTTGGCTTTCATCGCGTCAATCAAGTTCGGCGGCTGATTGTCGGTTGGCACGGAGAGATAACGGCGCGAAGCGGTCGGTTTGCTCAAGCAGCGCGAGCGCAAGGGACAGGCGGCGCAGTCTTCGGGGCGGGCGTGGTAGACGTCATAGGTGCGGTAGCGGTTGATTTGATTGCGGGCGTGCAGGGTGAGAGGCTTGCCGTTCGGGCAGCGATAGGTTTGGGTGAGAGGGTCGAAGGAGAAATCGGATAAAGCAAAGAGGTCCGGTTTGGCGGCGGTACGCTGCCTGCCATGAACGCCGTCCTGGAAGCGGTCGCGTGCGGCGAAGCGCTCATCGCGTTTGCGGAAGCGGATGTCGGGGATGTAGGCGTCGAGTTGTTCGCGCTGGCAGACGGTCAGGCTGCGCAGCGAATGATAGTTGCTATCGGCGGTCAGTTGCCTGCCTTCAAAGTAACCTTGCCGTCGCTGCCGCGCTTGGGTTCGTTCTGGGCGAGGAACTCGGTCAAGCGTTCAATCTGGTTTTGCAGACGGCGTTCGCGTTGGCGCTGACGCTCGGTCTCGACTTCGGGCTGCTGGTCTGCGAGGAGATGTTCTGCCATGACCTGCTGCAACTTCTCCTGCAGTTTGTCGCGTTTGTGTTTGAGTTCGTCGAAGGCGCCGCTCCATTCTTTGGAGACGTTGGCGGAGAGTTTGACGCCGTCGAGGCTGAAGTGGGTGCCGCCGAGCAAATCGAGTTCTTCGCAGAGGAGCAGGACGTTGCAGAACAGGCTCTCGATTTCGGCTTGCATCGAGGAAATGAAGGCGGCGATGGTGCTGTGGTCGGGGGCGTAACCGTAGGAGAGGGCGATGAAGATGACGTTCTCGCGGCAGGCGCGTTCGATTTGGCGGGAACTGATCAAGCCTCTGGCATAACTCAGCAGAATGACTTTGAGCAGGATCTTGGGGTGGATGGCGGCGGCGCCGGTCAGGTCGTTGTGGTAGCGCGCGTCGAAGACGGAGAGGTCTATGTGCTTGTCCACCACTTCGCTGATGGTGTGTTCGAGGCTGCCGGGGATAATCTGGTCTTGCAGGGAGATGGGCAGCATGATGAGTTGTTTGTCGTTAAGCGGTTTGTATTTTGCCATGAGCGTGTCTCCACCTAAGATAACCCCGTTTCTTTAAGGTGGATTCGCTGCTTTTTCGACAGTTTCAACGGCATGTCGCTCAGTCGCGCCACCGAGGGCGGCGTCGGCTGGAGCGGCGGGTTGGCGCAATTGTAGTTGCATTTATTCGGCAAAAACTCCGTACACAACTACCCTGGAAAAATCAACAAGCACAAAAAGCCAACCCAACTACCGCTAGCCATAACGCCTGCCAATCCGTATACAAACAACTTGATGCCCTTCTTCTACACGGGATACAGATAAAATTCCGCCCGTTCCGGTCTTTCTGGCCAATAAACCAAGTAATCATTATACACATCCCCCTCCACGCAAGTCAATGTTCCTCCGTCTGACTTCACCCCTGCAGCCCCTCCCACTCATTCAACAACCAATCCATCTCGCGCTGGACGCGAGTGTAATCGCGGCCGAGTTGGGCCACTTTGGCCGGGTCGGCAGGTGGGTTTTCCAGCCGAAAGCTCAGTTGCGCCAGTTCCTCCTCCAGGGCGGCAATTTTGTTCTCCAATTCCTGGATTTTCGCCAGGCGGCGGCGCTCTTCTTTGGCAGCCTGTTTGTCCGGCGTCTCCCGCCGGCCGGACCTGACCTCGCCCGCCGCATCCGCCTGGGCGGCGCGTAAGACTGCCAGACGCTCGCGCTCCTCCTTGCGCTGACTGTACGTCCCCTCAAACACATCCAGGCTGGATTCGTCCGGATCAACTTCCCAAATCTGCGTCGCCAGCGCGTCTATCAGATAGCGGTCGTGCGTCACCAGCAGAATCGTACCGGGGTAATCATCCAGCACAGCCTGCAGGACTTCCTGCGAAGGGATGTCGAGATGGTTGGTCGGCTCGTCGAGCAGGAGCAGGTTTGTGTCCTGGAGCGCCAATTTCGCCAGCGCCAGCCGTCCACGCTCGCCGCCGGAGAGCATATCCACCGTTTTGTACACGTCATCGCCCGAAAACAGGAACTTGCCCAGGTAGTCGCGTATCTGCCCCGGCAGCCAGTGCGGCATCAGGGCATCTATCTCCTGCATCAGCGTATTGGACGGGTTCAGCCCCTCGTGCGCCTGGGCGAAATAGCCGATGTGCAGAGACGCGCCCAAGGTCACCTGGCCTGCAAGCGGCGGAATCTCGCCCAGAATCGTGCGCAGGAAGGTGGTCTTCCCCGCGCCGTTCGGGCCGATGAGGGCAGCGCATTCGCCGCGCCGCAGGACGATGTCGGGGGCACGGAACAGGACCCGGCCCGGGTAGCCGACGACCAGGTTCGAGGTCCGCAGAACGAGTTCGCCGGAGCGGCCCGCCGTCCGCAGGTTCAGGTGCAGACGCGGCAGGGTTCGGACGGGAGAGCGGAGGGCGCGCACGCGGCGTTCCGCCTCCTCTACCCCAAAGGGCGAGGTGGCCACGGTCACGTCCTCGGCGGTCTCGCTCCACTTCTGATTGACGGCCGCCTCGAATCCGACCTGTTCGATGGCCTGCACGATGCGGCTCAGGCGGCGCAGGCGTCCCTTGGCCTGCAAGACGTTCTGCCCGGAGATGTTCTTCTTGATGTACTCCACCTCTTTGAGCAGTTTAGCCTTTTCAGACTCGAAGAGTTCCTGGCGGCGGTCGGCGCGCAGTTGGCGCTCGGTCAGATAGGCGGTGTAGTTGCCGGCGTATACTTCCAGGCTGCCGAAAGTCATCTCCAGGATGCCGTTGCAGACCTTGTCGAGGAAATAGCGGTCGTGCGAAACGATGAGCGCCGCGCCCTCCCACTGACTCAGGTAGCCTTCCAGCCATTCGACGGCGGCGATGTCGAGGTGGTTGGTGGGTTCGTCGAGCAGAAGCAGGTCAGGGTCGGAGAGCAGGAGGCGGGCCAAGAAGGCGCGCGTGCGCTGACCGCCGGAAAGGTGCGGGATGGGCAGGTGGAAATCTGAATCGTCGAAGCCGAGGCCGCTCAGCACCTGTTTGATGCGCGCCGTGTAGGTGTAGCCGCCGCGCTGTTCGAACTCGTGCTGAAGGCGGCCGTAACGTTCCATCACCGCTTCGGCCCGCGCCGGGTCGGACATCTGCTCCTCCAGCCAGTGCAATTCTTCTTGACGGAGTTGCAGGTCGCGGAAAACGTCCATGCAGACGTCCCAGAGCGTCCCCTCGACCTCGAAGTCGGCCTCCTGTGGCAGGTAGCCGATACGCAGGGAACGGGCGCGCGTCACCGCGCCGCCCGATGCTTCTTCCAGCCCGACCAGAATGCGCAGGAGGGTCGTCTTGCCGACGCCGTTCGGCCCCACCAGCGCCAGCCGCGAACCTTTGGCAATGCTGAAACTGACGCCGAAGAACAAGTCCGCCGGGCCGAAGGATTTGGAGAGGTTGGAGACGGTAAGGAGGGACATATCAGTGTTCAGTGTTCAGTGTTCAGTAATCAGTGATCGGTGTGATCGGTGTTCGGTGGGCAGGGTTCGCTAGGCAGTGGCCGGCGGTGCGTGGTCTCAGGCCTCTCCGCTGTCTTTCTCTGGGATGTGAACCGGTTTCTCGCGTCCCAGTTCGAGCGAACGCTGATAGGCGGCCCAGACAGCGCGCGAGATGGCGGTGCGGAAACCGGCTTTTTCGAGGTAATAGAGCGCCTCGGCAGAAGTCCCGCCCGGCGAGGTGACCTGGTTGCGGAGCGCGGCCACGTGGACGCCGTTCTGCCGATTGACCTTTTCGTAGTAGTTCACTGCCCCGCGCAGGGTCTGGACAACGAGCCGCTCGGAGATGTGACGCGGAAAGCCCATGTGGACTCCGGCATCTATCATCGCCTCCATAAACATGAAAGCATAGGCCGGGCCGGTGCCGGAGAGGGCGGTCGCCATGTCGAGGTAATTTTCGTCATCCACCATCACTTCCTCGCCGAAGGCGCTCAGAATGGCGCGCGCCGTCTCTTTTTGCGCCGCGCTGACGGCCGCCGAGGGCATCCAGACGGTAATCCCCTCGCCAATTTGCGCCGGTGTGTTGGGCATCGAGCGGACGACGGCCTTGTGCGCCAGTCCCTTGCTAATCTTCTCGATGGTCGCCCCGGCGACGATGGACAGCACCAGCGCCTGGGCCGGGATGTGACCTTTCAGCCCGTGCAAGACTTCTGTCAGCCGCTGAGGCTTGACCGAGAGAACGACCACGTCCACGCCGGCGACGGCGCTCTGGTTGTCGGTAAACGGGCGGATGCCGTACTTCTGCGCCAATTCCTCCACGCGTTCGCGGCGGACGTCGGCGGCAAACAGCGCCTGCGGCTCGGCCAGTCCGCCGCGCAGCAGACCGGAAATCATCGCCTCGCCCATTGCGCCAGAACCGATAAAGGCTATTTTCTGTGAAAGCATGAATTCCTCCTCGAGGTCATAATTTAGCGGATTATACAGTGAAACCGCTCATCTCTGTTCATTCCCGGCTGAATTTTGAGCAATCTGGCGTCTTTGCGTTAAGCAAAAAACGGGCGTAGAGTCCGCCCGCCCTGCTTTGCCCGACGCCCGACTACCTGCCCGAAAATTGCTGAAGCGCCAGCCGCAAACGCTCCTCCACATCGTCGGGCGCGTCCTTGGGGATGGACTGAATGGCCGTTTGCGCCTCGACTACCGAGTAACCCAGCGCCGTCAGCGCGGCCAGGACCTCGGAATCGGCGTCCGACATCGCCGCGACCGCCTGGAACGTATCGGCTGGCTTGAGCCGGTCTTTGAGATACAGGGCAATTTTCTGCGCCGTCTTCTTGCCCACGCCGGGGACGCGTCCGAGCAAATCCGGCTCCTCGCCAAAGACGGCACGCTGAATGACATCCAGACTCGCCCCCGACATGACCGCCAGCGCGGTGCGCGGCCCGACGCCGTCCACGCCGAGCAGGAGGACGAACAGGTCACGGTCGGCGCGCGTCTCGAAGCCGTACAAATTCCAGGCGTCCTCGCGGACGACGAGATGGGTGTAGAGCAGCCACGCTTCGCCAGCCTGCATGCGCGTCCGCAGGGGCGCGGGGACGAAGACGCGCAGTCCCACGCCGCCGGTCTCGATGACAACAGCGTTTTCTTCGATTTGGGTAATTTCACCGCGTAAGGTTGCAATCATGGTTGTGATTAAACCACAGATGAACGCAGATGAACACGGATAGATTCGCCCATCGGGCTTCTCCGTTTATCTTTGTTCATCTCCGCTTTCTCTGATTTCATACCGCCGCGTGTTCAAATGGGTAATCGCCACCGCCAGGGCGTCGGCGGCGTCGTCTGGTTTGGGGATTTCAGGCAAGACGAGCAGAGTCCGTACCATCTCCTGCACCTGCCGCTTTTGCGCCGAGCCGTAACCGGCCACCGCCTGCTTGACCTCGTTGGGCGTGTACTCGAACACGTCCAGCCCGGCCTCGGCGATTGCCAGCATCACCACCCCGCGCGCCTGTCCCACAGCAATCGCCGTGCTGACATTGCGCTGAAAAAACAACTTCTCCACCGCGCACGAATCCGGGCGGTGGAGAAGCAAAATTTCTTTCAGGCGATGATAGAGCATCGCCAGCCGCTTGTGGGCTGGCTCCCCGGCAGGCGTCTGGATGACGCCGAATTCGACCATTTCCAGACTGCCGTCGCGCCGGCCGCGCACCAGGCCGAAGCCGGTCGTGGCGGTTCCGGGGTCGATGCCGAGGACAAGCGCCATTACTCCGCCTCGAGCGCGGCCAGCGCCTCCTCGGAAAGTTTCACGTTGTGATAGACGTTCTGCACGTCATCGTTTTCTTCGAGCGCCTCGATGAGTTTCAGCACCGAAAGCGTGGCGTCCACCGGCAGTTCGAGTTCCTGCTTGGCGATCAGGCGCAGACCGGCTTCTTCGGGTGTCACCTTCTTTGCGTGCAGAGCATCGCCGATGCGTTTGAAGGCATCCACCGGGCCGATGATTTCGATCGTGTCGCCATCCTGAATTACATCGTCCGCGCCGGCTTCGATGGCCAGTTCAAACGCGGCATCATAGTTCAGCGCCGAAACGGGGAAGGAAAAATAGGCTTTGCGGTCGAACTGCCAGCCCACCGAACCGGCCTCGGCCAAACTGCCGCCGGAGCGGCTGAACAGATGACGCAAGTCGGCCACCGTGCGATTGCGGTTGTCGGTCACGCAATCA
Source organism: Anaerolineales bacterium (assembly GCA_034436335.1). Classification (GTDB taxonomy): domain Bacteria; phylum Chloroflexota; class Anaerolineae; order Anaerolineales; family Villigracilaceae; genus UBA877. The sequence goes on from DAOTVO010000028.1 coordinate 6,430, forward strand.
ATCATCACCGCCGCGCCGTGCGGGCCGTATCCCTCGAAGGTCAGTTCCTCGATGGCAGCCGCGTCTTTGTCTTCGCCGGTGCCGCGCCGGATGGCGCGCTCGATGTTGTCCTTGGGCATGTTGCTGGCGCGCGCTTTTTCAATGGCCAGCGCCAGGCGGACATTCGTCTCCGGGTCGCCGCCGCCTTCGCGCGCCGCCATGACGATTTCACGCGCCAGGCGGGTAAAAATAGCGCCTTTCTTGGCGTCTGCCGCGCCCTTCTTGCGGCGGATGGTTGCCCAATGGCTATGTCCAGACATAGAGTACTCTCCTGAAATCCACGTGCGTGGGAATTTGCGTTTAGCCTGCGAATTATACCATAGGGGGTTCAGGAGACGAAGAAGCCGACGGCCAGGACGCCCGGCCCGGCGTGGACGACAATCGCGGGCGGCATCTCATACACCGGCACGTCGCGGACCCCCAGTCTGCCGCGCAATTCTCCGGCCAGCGACTCGGCCTCCGCGGCCGCGTCGGCCTGCATCACGCACAGGTGAGCGTCGGCCGAGCGTGGACATTCCTGCTCGACAACCTCTATCAGCCGCGCCAGCGCCCGCTTCTTGGTGCGCTGCTGCTCGAAAGGAGCCACCTGGCCTTCGCTCAGGGTCAGGATAGGTTTAACCTGCAAGAGTTCGCCCACCAGCGCCTTGGCCGCGCCAACGCGCCCGCCTTTTTGCAGATATTCGAGTGTATTCACCAGAAAGTAGGTGCGCGCCCGCGGAATCCACTCTCCCAAGCGCTGAAGGATGGTCTCGGCTGTTTCGCCCTTCTGCGCCCATTCATGCGCCATCAGGACGAGCGCGGCCAGATTCCCGGCGATGGTCTGCGAATCAACCACATGCGCCTTTAGGCCCGGGAAATCCTGCGCCGCCACCTGCGCCGAGCGCACCGTGCCGCTGACTTTGGCCGAAGGGGCAATGACAATCACCTCGTCACCGTTCTTTAGCGCTTCTTCAAAGACCGGAGCGTATAACTGTGGGGGCGGCGCGGCGGTTTTAGGCAACTGGCTGGAGGCTGTGAGTTTTTGCAGGAAGGCGGCGGTATCCAGTTCGCCGTCATCGCGGAAATCCTGCTCGCCAAAGATGACGATTTGCGGAATGACCGGAATGCCCAGCGAGCGCAGAACTTCAAGCGGCAAGCCGCAGGTGGTATCGGCGATGATTTTGACCCTATGCAATCTCCTTTCTACAAATCGCGTTCGTACACTCGATGTCGCTTGCAGAATTCCACACCAAAATTGGCGATTTCACGCATGATATTTTCGTTGCCGATATCCATCTGGACAAAATCGCCTACTCGATACTGAAGTTTTCCAAGCAGGGTTTTAGCAATTTCCGCGGCTAGAATGGCCGAACCGCCCAGGCCGCGATACTCTTCTTTCAGCCCAATCCCGTTCAAATTTACATAATCGGTGCGCTTAAACTCACGCAACAGGGTCAACCAGCCAAAAGGGAAAAGCCGGCCGCGAGTCTTTTGGAGAGCGGCTGAAATATCCGGATAAGCGAGGATAAAGCCAACTGCCTCGTCCCCTTTCATGACCAGTTTAATCAGCGCAGGGTCGGCAAAAGAAAGAAGCATATCGGCCAGCAAGGCCAGGTCGGTTTCGTCAATGGGGACATTGTCGCGCACGCCGCCCAGGGAAGCATTATACAGGTCCGTGAGATAGGGAATCAGGCCGCGCAACTCTTGCCGCGAACGGAAGTTGACCACGCGCAATCCGCGCCGGGCCGCCACGCGCTCGGCCAATTCTTCCACCCGTTTTGGGAAGACGGCCGTCTCGCGGCGCAGATAACCGGAAAGATAATCCCGATGCGGGCGAAAGCCTGCCGCCTCCATAAAGGCCGGATAGTAAGGAGGGTTATAAGCGATGCCAAACGCCGGCCGATACTCGAAACCTTCCACCAGCAGGCCGCGTCCATCGAGCGGCATGAATCCGCGCGGGCCGATGATTCGCTCTAGGCCGCGCCGGCGCGCCCACGCAAAGGCCGCTTCAAAAAGCGCCAATGCAACAGAAGGGTCATTCAGGCTTTCAAACCAGTGGAAAAAAGCCGTTTTCGAGCGGTAGAATTCGTTATAGCGCCGGCTTTCAATGACCGCGATTCGGCCCGCGGGCCGGAAGTCGTCGTCATAGGCCAGGAAGAAGGCGGCCTGTCCGTAGCGGTAGAAAGGATGTCTGCGCGCGTCGAAAATCTTGCGCGCCTCCCTTTCAAGCGGCGGAACCCATAAGGGATACTCCCGATAGATGCGAAAGGGCAGGCTGATAAAAGCCGTTACCTGGCGGCGGTTGTCGGGGTCAATTTGGATGATATTCATGCAACGTTTTCAGTCCAGGTGAAAACCTTCCTCACCCTCCATCTACAGGATCTGTTGCGGGATGTCCCGTAGAGGCAGACAGAGAGGGCGAGGAAGTGTCGAATGCGCCGGCGGCCGGGCCAAGACGAAAAATGCCTGCGCGCACGACGCAGAGTGTATTACGCGCCCTTCGCACGCTCGGCTTCCGCCCGCGCGGCCATCTGCGCCCGCAGAGTCTTGATGTCGCCATCAATGAAAAAGAGGGCGCCCAGGTACAGGAAGAAGCACAAGACCCAGGCAGTAATGCAGATGGCAAGAATGGCCGTTTTCAGGTTGGTGGTATCGGCGATGATACCCGCCAGGAGCGGCGCAAAAGCCGCGCCGCTGGACTCGATGAAGTATTCCACCGCTTGCGCCGTGGAACGAACTTCCGGCGGGGTGACATCGAAGACGGTCGAGATGACGTTGGGCGCGGAGAAGGGCATGAAGAGCGCGGTCAGAGCCATGAACACGAAGAACGTAGAGCGCGCTTCGATCGGCGTGGTGACGGCCAGCAGGAGGAACAACGCACCGACAATGACGCCGGTGCTGGAGACAAGGATACGTCCCTTGTTGGTGCGGCGGAACAACCAGTCGCCAAACGCGCCGCCCACAAAGTACCCTGCCGACAAAATCAGGATGACAGGCGCCATAGTGAACAGGATGCTGCTCTCATCATAGAAACGCTCTTCTGCCAGATAGGTGAAAAACCAGACAGTGATGACATTCCAGGGGAAGACCCCTGCGAACCCCTGCAGGAAGACGAACCACATGGTGCGTTTCTTGAACACTTCCTTGGCTGCCGTCCAGGAGAAGCGATACTGGCCAATTTCAAGGTTTTCCAGTTCCGGCTCGGCCTGGCCGCGCGGCACTTCGCGTACGCCGAAGAAGATCAGCACTGCGACAACGATGCCGAGACTGCCGGTCAGGTAGAACACGGAGCGCCAGCCGCCCAACGCGGGGGCCACCATCAGCGCCAGAATCATGCCGACCAGGTATCCAAGCGGCTGGGCCAGTTGCAGCAGACCGTAGATTTTGCCGCGCAATTTCGGCCCGAAATAGTCGGCCACCAGGCTGTACAGACCGGGGTAGGAGGAATCGTCAATGCCGGTGGAAGCGCGCGAGGCCATGAACCAGGGGTAATGGGCGCGCCCGCCGGGGATGATGGCGCTCAGCCAGGTGGTCGAACCCCAGATGAATGACGCCAAAGCCAGCAGTTTGGCACGCGCAAAGCGGTCGTACAGATAGCCCCACAGCGGGTAGAGCAGGGTTCCGACCAGCATTGCGCCGGTCATCACCGCACCCATCTGGGTCTTGGTGATTTCGAAATCCTTCATCACTTCTGGCAGGAGAGGATTGATTAACTGCTTATCAATCTGATGCAGGAGCATGAAAAAGAAGAAGATGATGATCACAAAAATCGGAGCGCTGCGTTTTTGTTTCATAACCACCTCGGAGTTGGGAATAGTTGAGAGAAGTTTACAATAGAACATTGAGCAAGTCAAACGGTTGACCCTCCACGAAACTTAAAACTCGCTGTTCAAACAGAACACAAAGCAAACTTCTATGTTTCTGGCTCTCCCACAACAAAAAAAGGCTTCCTGTTGAGACATTTTTAGAAAATGCCGCCTCAGGAAGCCTATTCTACAACAATGCGCTGCTTACCGATGCGCGCCTTGCAAAAACTACATTTCTTCTACGTCAAAAACCTTTTTTACGAGGCCATCGCCCAAATCCATCAGGCCGGTTGTGTATTTCGGGGGATGGACTTTTTCTTCGTCTTTGCCAAATTTTATGACCTCGCCGCTATCGGTAACCGCTTCGACAGCCAGGCCCAGGCTCTGAAGTTCCTTGACGAGAACGCGGAAGGAAGCCGGAATACTAGGTTCCTCAATGGGCTCCCCTTTGACAATGGCTTCATAAGTGTTGACACGGCCTTGAACGTCATCGGATTTGACTGTCAGCATTTCTTGCAATGTATACGCCGCGCCATATGCCTCCAGCGCCCAGACTTCCATTTCGCCAAAGCGCTGACCACCGAACTGGGCTTTACCGCCCAGAGGTTGTTGGGTAACCAGGCTGTACGGTCCGGTGGAACGGGCATGGACTTTATCTTCGACGAGGTGGTGCAACTTCAAGATGGTCATGACGCCAACGGTCACAGGCTGGTCATAAGGCTCGCCCGTTTTCCCATCACGGAGAATTTGCTTGCCCAAAATGGGAGCAGGAACGCCGTATTCCAGCATGGTTTTCTGCATGGCATCGTACAACTCGTCTTCAGCCACATTTTCAACGCCAAAGGTTGCAAGCCACAGTTTTAGGCACGCTTTGATTGCATTTTCATCGTAGAAAGCGCGCTTCGAAGGCGGCGGCATCGTCTCAGAGAAAATGGTATCGGGGTCAAAGCCATGGTCGCGCAGCCACTCAATCGCTACAGACTTTCGGGCATAATGAAATTCGTTCAAGCGGTAGACGTCATAACCACGCTGGCCCAAATACTGCTCCAGGTACAGCCGGCGCACTTCATCATCATCTTCAATCAGGCTGGGATTGTATTCCTGCTGCTTGATCCAATTCCAGGCCTGCTGAGCAATTTCTTTCCACACATAATCAACAATCCAGGCCCGCGCCAATTCGGCTTCGATTTCTTCTTCCTTCGCTCCGTCGAAAACGGGGGTTGTGGCGCGGAAGCCCAATTTCTGAGCCGCCCAACCGAGGTGCACTTCCAGAACCTGCCCAAGATTCATACGACCAGGCACGCCGGTGGGATTCAGGATAATGTCAACCGGTGTCCCATCTTCGAGCAAGGGCATATCTTCCACGCGGACGACACGCGAGACGACACCTTTATTCCCATGACGGCCAGCCATCTTATCGCCTGCGGTTATCTTACGGCGCTGGGCAACTGAAACGCGCACCATCATATCCACACCAGCAGACAGGTCGGCGTTGTCTTCACGAGTGAAGACCTTGACGTCAACTACCTTGCCGCGTTCGCCATGAGGCATGCGGAGAGAAGTATCTTTTACGTCGCGGGATTTCTCTCCAAAAATGGCTCGCAGGAGTCTTTCTTCGGGCGTCAACTCCTTTTCACCTTTTGGCGTAATCTTGCCAACGAGAATGTCGTTCGGGCCTACTTCTGCTCCAATGCGGATAATCCCTTTCTCATCCAGGTCTTTGATGGCATCCTCGCCAACATTGGGGATATCGCGAGTAATCTCCTCAGGGCCGAGTTTCGTATCGCGGGCTTCTACTTCATGCTTCTCAATGTGCACCGAAGTGAAGCGGTCTTCCTGAACGAGGCGCTCCGAAATGACAATGGCATCTTCGAAATTCGCGCCCTCCCAAGACATGAACGCCACGGTAACATTTTGGCCGAGAGACAACTCGCCATTGTTCGTCGAGGAGGAGTCGGCGATGATGTCGCCGCGCTTGACCATTTGCCCTTTGACCACAGCCGGACGCTGGTCAATGCAGGTGGATTGATTCGAGCGCTGATATTTACGCAGACGATAGGTACGCATCTTGCCGTCCTTTTCGCGGACGACAATCGTCGAACCCGTTACGGAAATGACGTCGCCATCGGCCTCGGCAATCACCACCTGACCCGAATCCAGGGCGGCGTGACGCTCCATACCCGTTGAAACCAGAGGAATATCCGGGCAAATCAGCGGTACAGCCTGAGCCTGCATGTTCGAGCCCATCAGAGCGCGGTTGGCATCGTCGTGCTCCAGGAACGGGATCAACGCTGCGCTAATTCCAACCACCTGATGAGGAGCAATATCCATGTAGTCAATATTTTCAGGCGCAGTGAAAGGATAACTTGCGTGATACCGGCAGGCAATGCGCGGAGTAGTAAATTCGTTGTATTCGTTCAGAGCAGCATTTGCCTGCGCAATCACATATTTGTCTTCAGCATCTGCCGATAGATACTCATACTCTTCAGACACAAACGGAACAATTGCGACATCGCGCTTGAGTTTCGCAATTGACTTGAGCATTTTTTCGGTAATCCGCTCGCCTGCTTTATACAGCACCTCCCCTGTCTTGGGGTCGGTCACGTCTTCCCGCAAGGCGCGGCCCACCAGCGCCGGGTCATCGCAATGAAGTTGTTTGACGACCTTGCGATAGGGGGTTTCGATAAAACCATACTCGTTAACACGCGCAAAGGAAGCCAAACGCCCAATCAAACCAATGTTCGGACCTTCTGGCGTCTCGATAGGGCAAATGCGGCCATAGTGAGAATGGTGCACATCGCGCACGTCGAAGCCTGCGCGTTCACGCCGCAACCCTCCCGGCCCAAGAGCAGAAAGCGTGCGTTTGTGACGCAACTCTGCCAGCGGGTTGGTTTGGTCCATGAACTGTGACAACTGCGAGGAGCCAAAGAACTCGCGCAGCGCTGCCACCACAGGGCGGATATTGACCAGCGTTACAGGAGAAAGTTGCTCCTGGTCGCGGATAGACATGCGCTCCTTAATCACGCGCTCCATGCGGCGCAAGCCGATGCGCAGTTTATTTTGAATGAGTTCCCCAACCGTCTTGACGCGCCGATTACCGAGATGGTCAATATCATCTGGCGGTTCAACACCATTATTGATTAAAATCATCCGACGAAGCAGGTGAACAATATCTGCCTTGGTCACCGTCCGATGGGGAATCGGGATATGCAAATCGAGTTTCTGATTCAACTTATAGCGGCCAACGCGCTCCAAATCATAGTGCCGCTGGTCGAACAATTGCTCTTCGAGGAACTGGCGGGCATTTTCCAGAGTAGCAGGATCGCCGGGACGCATTCGTTTGAAGAACTCGATAAGAGCCAGTTCAGCGATGCTCATCCCCGTGGAAAAGTCCCACTCCGGCTCTTGCCGCATCGTGGAAGCGATGAACATTCGCTCAGGATTGTTATCCACATCCTTAAACAGGCTCAGAATTTCCTCATCCGTCCCAGAGGAAAGCAACTGGTCTCCGCCGTTCCCGTCGTTGACCGCCGCCAACGCACGAAGGAACACAGTAATCGGGACCGTGCGTTTGCGGTTGAATTTCAAGATAATGTAGTCGCTCTTGCGGGTTTCAAACTCCATCCAGGCGCCACGGTCGGGGATGAGTTTTGCCATCGCGAACGAGCGGCCGGTCGCCCGGTCGGTTGGCGCTTCGAAATACACCCCCGGAGAACGTATCAACTGCGAAACCACGACCCGCTCCGTCCCGTTGATAATAAAAGTTCCTTTTTCGGTCATCTCCGGGAAATCGCCCAGGAAAATATCCTGCTTGATTGGTTCGGGAATTTCCGGGCCGGCCAGCAGTACAGAAACATACAGAGGGCTGGCATAGGTCAAATCTCGCTCCACGCATTCCTCGATGGAATGCTTGGGCTCCCCAAACCAATACGTCAGCCCCCACTGTTCCGCCTCGGGACTGCGGCTAGGGAAAAATAGTTTCATCCCCTTGTTGTAAGATTCGATTGGGGATATTTCGTGAAAGAGGTCTCCCAACCCTTCTCTTTTCAATCTGGCAAAAGAATCGAGTTGAACCTCAATCAGATTGGGCAGGTTAAGCGTGACCGGGATGCGTGCGTAATTCTTCTCGGGCAAGACAGATGCCATTGGCAGACTCCTGAATTGGGTACCCTGGGCGGTAATACTGCCGCATGCGCCACCCCGCTGGCGGCAGCATTTACGGCGCGGATAAGCAAACTATGATTATATCGAGCAGGAAGTATAAAGTCAAGTAGTTTAACCTAAAATTTGGGTGTGAATCAGGAATTCATCGAACCCAAAAAGCACAATCTCGCATTTCGCCTGTTCACGGCGGCCACCCGAACGAGCAAAAGCAAGATAAAATTGAAATACTCTCCTCTCATAAAGTCGAATTCACCTAAAATCGAAACGGACCATACTATGACCCTCCCCACCAAAATCGTTGTCGTCGGCGCAGGAAGCGCCAGTTTTGGAGAAAACACCCTCACAGCGCTGATGCGCTCGAAAAAATTGCGCGGTTCCACGCTCGCCTTGGTAGACCGCAACGCGGATACGCTCGACATGGTTAAGCGTCTCGCCGAGCGCCTGAACCGCGAATGGGACGCCAGCATGACCATCACCAGCCACACCCACCACCACGACGCCCTCGACAGCCGAACGCAGTTTGTCGTCTCC
>DAOTVO010000029.1:0-1903 GCA_034436335.1 Anaerolineales bacterium
GCTGACCGCGCCGACGCTCCTCTCGCCCGCCGACGGTTCTTCCGTCGCGCCGGACCCGCTGCTGGCCTGGTCCTACCCCGATGCGGCTTGTCATCCCCATAGTTACCGAATCGACATTTCCGAAGATGCCTCGTTTTCCGACACGAGCCTGGGATTTGGCACGTTGGGTTACAACGAAACCAGCCGCTCCTGGCCGCTGTCGCCCGGCGTAGGTGTTAAAGTCGCAGTAGGCGCAACGATGGGTGCAGAAGGGGATATGGAAGTAGAAAGAAAAAGGCATGGCAAATGGTACAACCAAGGAGATGCTACAAAATGATAACCTATTTTCGGCCGCAGATTTCACGAATCGGTGCAGATTTTTCTCTCCCTTCGCGTCATTTGGCAATCATGAATTGGCGGTTGAATTTGGATCTTAATCGTGCTATAAAGATTTAGGAGAAACCCTACGACATCCACACCTGAGAACCTTTTTTCCATCCTGGGCTGGCTGGGGATTGGTTTGTGCTGCGGATTGCCGCTGCTGATCTTTGCCCCCCTTGCCTTCTTTGCGGCCCGCAAACACGCCCAAAACCTGGAAATCGTCCATCACGCTGCGCCAACGAAAATTTCCACGCTCAAGCCGTCCAATCAATTGGTGCGGCTGGAAGGCGTGATCAAGCAAGTGCTGCAGGCGCTCGACGGTCCGCCCTGGTACATCGAACCCTCCTGGTCTCCAGACGGACAATGGATCATCTTCGAGGCGGATGCCGATTTACCCGACGACCGTCAACAGGGCAGTATCTGGAAGGTTCGTGCCGACGGCGGCGAATTGACGCAGCTGAGTGATGGCTTCGACGACCGCCAACCTAACTGGTCGCCAGCCGGGGGCCGCATCCTCTTCCAGCGCCGCGTTCCTGGCAGCGACGATTGGGACATCTTCACTATCGCGCCGGACGGCAGCAACATTCAACGGGTGACTGCCTTCACTTCCAGGATACTGATGCCTCCTGGTCGCCGGACGGCGCGTGCATCGTCTTCTCCAGCGATTTTGGGGGCCTGGGAACGCCCAATATTTTCGTCATCCCGGCTGGCGGCGGGCAGCCGGGCCGCCTCACCTTTTCAGACGCGACGGAAGATGGTGCGCCATCCTGGTCGCCGGACGGGTGATGGATCGCGTATGAGTCACATGCCGGGCAGGATGGGAATACCCCGGCATCACTCTGGCGCATCGCCGTGCCAAGAGGCATTTGCGCCAACGAATAGTACGCCTCGCGCTCACGAGGTGATACGATTTCGCAAACCTCACCGATGATATTCATGAAGAGGCGAAACATGAAGCAAACCGTTTTCCCCTGCGCCATAGTGATTTTTGCCATGTTGCTGCTTTCCGCCTGCAATCTGTCTGCCCAGGGGCAAGGTCCAACGGCCTGGATTGACCAGCCTCTGGATGGCGCGCATTTTCCAGTGGCGCCGCTCACGATTACAGCGCATGCCTCGGACGCGAATGGCATCGCCAGCATTGAGTTCTACCAGGCTGAAAATCTCCTGGCGACTGTCCCGACCGGCGACCGGCGGCTTGGCGAGGCCAGCATCCAGTGGACGCCGCCCGCCGCAGGCGTCTACATCATCAGCGTCAGCGCGGTGGACAGCCAGGGCAACGCCGGCCCCAGTGCCAGCGTGCAAATCAGCGTGGGTGAGTTCGCCGCGACCATTACATCACCAGCCGCAGCCGACACTCCAACCGCCGCGCCTGCATCGTCCCAGTGCGCGCCCGAAGCGCTGACCGCGCCGACGCTCCTCTCGCCCGCCGACGGTTCTTCCGTCGCGCCGGACCCGCTGCTGGCCTGGTCCTACCCCGATGCGGCTTGTCATCCCCATAGTTACCGAATCGACATTTCCGAAGATGCCTCGTTTTCCGACACGA
>DAOTVO010000030.1:0-39040 GCA_034436335.1 Anaerolineales bacterium
ACGTGACTTTGCCGGAGGGCGTGGAGATGGTGCTACCTGGCGACAACGTGACCCTGACGGTAGAGTTGATTGTGCCGGTGGCGCTGGAGCAGGGTTCCAAATTCGCCATTCGCGAAGGCGGCCTGACGGTTGGCGCCGGCGTCATTACCAAGATTCTGGCGTAATTGGATTGCATTATGATGAAGCAGAAGATTCGCATCCGCCTCAAGGCTTACGACCACCGTGTGCTCGACCAGTCTGCCAAGCGCATTGTCGAGACTGCCGAGCGTTCCGGCGCCCATGTAGTTGGCCCTGTACCCTTGCCAACCAAGATAGAACGGTTTACAATTCGGCGCTCGACTTTCATCGACAAGGACTCGCACGAGCACTTTGAAATTCGCACCCACAATCGTCTCATTGACGTTCTCGACCCCGATTCCAAGACGATTGATATGTTGATGCGTCTCAATCTGCCGGCGGGCGTTGATATCGAAATCAAAATCTAATTTGCAGTAAATACCTGCCTGACCGGCGGGGCAAGTCTCCCCGGTCAGGCAGATTGGCGGCGCAAGAACGGTGCTGGACGTGGGCCCTAAAATTCCCCCGGCCGCGCCACACTGATTGACTGTGCCGTGACCGAGATGATGCAGCCAAGCCCAGGCTGACAGTCTCGAAAAATCTTTAGAAGGAGAAAACCGAGTATGTTAAAAGGGCTTATTGGCAAGAAGATCGGCATGACCCAGATCTTCGATGATAATGGTGTGGCACTACCGGTCACCCTCATCGAGGCTGGGCCTTGCTATGTTACCCAGGTGCGCCTTCCCCAAAAAGAAGGTTACGCAGCGGTGCAACTCGGATTTAGCGAAGTCGCTCCCAAACGCCTCACTGGCGGCGAATTGGGACACCTGAAATCCAAGGGGCTCCCTCCGCTGCGTTTTTTGCGCGAGTTTCACATCAAGAATGCCGAATACAAAGTCGGTGACAAAGTCACCGTCGAAATCTTCGGTGTGGGCGAGCGCGTGGATGTGATCGGGACCAGCAAAGGGAAGGGGTTTGCCGGTGTGGTGAAGCGACACCATTTCAGTGGCCAGAACAAAACGCACGGCGCTTCGGACCGGGTGCGTGCTCCCGGCTCCTCCTCCTCCACAACCACCCCTGGACGTGTCTATAAAGGCACACGCCGCGCCGGTCATATGGGCAATGAACGCGTGACGGCTCAGGGCCTGAAAGTCGTCTTTGTGGACCCCGAACGTAACTTGTTGGGCGTCCATGGCGCTGTGCCCGGCCCCAAGGGCGGCCTGGTGATGATTCAGGACGCGCGCAAGCAGTAGGCGCATAGATTGGAGCACAAGGTACTATGAAAGCAGACGTTTTCAACATGAAAGGCGAAAAGGTCAAGACGGTGGAACTCCCCGCCGAGATCTTCGAAGCCGATGTGAATATTGACTTGATGCACCAGGCTTTTGTCGAACAGATGGCAAATGCTCGCCTGGGCACACACAAAACGAAGACCCGCAGCGAGGTTTCGGGCGGCGGCAAAAAGCCCTGGAAACAGAAGGGTACCGGCCGCGCACGCCAGGGTTCGACGCGCGCGCCGCACTGGGTGCATGGCGGTAAAATCCACACGCCTCGCCCCCGCAAATATACCCAGCACATGCCGGCCAAGATGCGCCGCGCCGCTCTGCGTTCGGCGCTTTCGGCAAAGGCTTCCGAAGCGGGTGTCGTTTTGGTGGATGAACTTGTTTTGGAAGAGCCCAAAACCCGCTTGATGGCGCAATCTCTCCAGGCGCTGGTTGGCAATGCGAGCGCGTTGGTTCTGGCTGCTGAGAAAGACGCGGCCTATGATATTGTGATGCGTTCTGCCAGGAACATCCCCAACGCCAAACTGTTGATGGCGAATTATCTCAATATTCGCGATCTGCTGTCTTATGACAAACTCGTCATGCCCCTCAAAGCGCTGGATGTCCTGAAGGCTCAGTTGGTGCAGGAGGCAGCATGACCACTCTCTATGATGTAATTCGCCGTCCGCTGGTGACCGAGAAATCGAATTATCAGTCCAGCAAACTCCACCAGTACACCTTCGAAGTGGCCGGCAATGCCACTCGTACGATGGTGAAGGATGCCATCGAGACTCTGTTCGATGTCAAGGTCGTCCGCGTAAATATCCTGAACACGGCCGCGAAGCGCAGCCGCCGCCGCAACCGCCGGTTGCTGGTGCGCGAGCCGGGCTTCAAGAAGGCGATTGTCACTCTGGCCGAGGGCAGCACCCTCGAGATTTTTGAAGGGGTGAAGTAATGGCTGTCAAAAAGTACAAACCGGTTACTCCTGGTCAGCGCGGAATGACCGGCTACACCTTTGAAGAGATTACGAAGTCCAAGCCGGAGCGCAGCCTGATTGTTATTCGGCGCGAACGCGGCGGACGCAACGTCTATGGCCGTGTCACCGTCCGGCATCGTGGCGGCGGGAACCGCAAATACATCCGCATTGTGGATTTCAAGCGCGATAAGCACGATATTCCCGCCAAAGTTGCTGCGATTGAATATGACCCGAATCGCACTGCCCGTCTGGCTCTGCTGAACTATGCCGATGGCGAAAAGCGTTATATTGTTGCCCCGCTCGGCCTCAAGGTCGGCGATACGGTACTCTCCGGCCCGAATGCAGAAATCCGTCCTGGCAACAGCCTGCCGCTGGCGAATATTCCGGTCGGCACGATGGTTCACAACCTTGAACTGAAGCCCGGCAAGGGCGGTCAGTTGGTCCGCTCCGCGGGCGGTTCGGCGCAGTTGCTGGCCAAGGAAGGCGAGTACGCTCAAATTCGTTTGCCATCCGGCGAAGTCCGTCGAGTTTTGCAGGTTTGCTATGCCACGATTGGACAGGTCGGCAATGTGGACCACAGCAATGTCAAATTGGGCAAGGCCGGCCGCAAGCGTCACATGGGCATCCGCCCGACGGTGCGTGGTACGGCGATGAGCCCTCGCGACCATCCGCATGGCGGCGGCGAAGGCCGTCAACCTGCCGGTATGCCGGGTCCGAAGACGCCCTGGGGTCGCCCGGCGCGTGGTTATAAGACCCGCAATAACAAGCAAACCGATAAATACATTGTGCGCCGCCGCAGCAAGTCTAACCGCTAGGCGCAGAGTTACGAGGTAGGCAGATATGTCTCGTTCCCTTAAAAAAGGCCCTTTCATTGCTCCGAAACTGCTCAAGAAAATTGAGGCAATGAATCAAAAAGGCGAAAAGAAGGTCATCCGCACCTGGAGCCGAGCCAGTGTGATTTTCCCTCAGATGGTGGGACACACGATTGCCGTCCACGATGGACGCCGCCATGTCCCGATTTACATCACGGAGAATATGGTGGGGCATCGTCTGGGTGAATTTGCGCCGACGCGTCTTTTCCGCGGCCACGTGGCCGGCGAGAAGACCTCGAAGAGTTAGGAGGCGGAAACAATGGCTCAAGATATTCAGGCTAAATTGCGCTTCCTTCCCATTTCGGCGCAGAAGGTTCGTCTGGTCGTTGATGTCGTGCGCGGCAAGGATGCCGTTGAGGCGCTCGAAACCTTGCGCTTCATGCCGCAAGGTGCAGCGCGGCCGGTGTTCAAACTCCTGTCCTCTGCGGTTGCCAATGCGGAGGAAAACTTTGGCGTCAGCCGCGACGACCTCTATGTTGCCCAAATCTTTGCCGATGAGGCTCCCACCCGCAAGTGGCGCCGCTTTGGGGCGCGCGGCCGTTTCAAGCCGCTGCTGCGCCGCTCCTCTCATGTGACCGTTATTCTACGCGAGCGCGAGGCCGCTTAGGCAAAGAAAGGATAAAGGAGATTATGGGTCGCAAAGTACATCCCATTGGTTTTCGCCTGAACGTCAACAAGGATTGGCGTGGTCGCTGGTTTGCCGAAAGCAATCAGTATCGCGAACAACTTGAGCAGGATTTTGCCATCCGCGAGGCTGTTCATCGCGAGGCAGGCCGGGCCGGAGTTTCGCGGATTGATGTGGAGCGTTTCCCCGGCAAACTGAAGGTCTCTATCCACACTGCCAAACCGGGCATTTTGATTGGCCGCAAGGGCGAAGGAATCAAGAAAATTCGTGTGGCTCTCGAAAGCCTGACCGGGAAGAAAGTGGACCTGGACATCAAAGAGATTCAGGCGCCCGACTGCGATGCCTATTTGGTTGCTCACAATATTGCCGACCAACTGGAACGCCGCATTAGTTATCGCCGCGCCATGAAGCGCGCCATCCAGAGCGCCATGCGTCAGGGCGCCCAGGGCATCAAAATCGAGGTCGGAGGCCGTCTCGGCGGCGCGGAAATGGCTCGCAACGCCTGGCTGCGTGAGGGCCGTGTCCCCTTGCAGACCTTGCGGGCAGATATTGATTTTGCGCGCGCCGAAGCCACCACCACCTATGGCCAAATCGGCATCAAGGTTTGGGTGTATCGTGGCGAGATGAAGCCTGAAGTGGAAGAGAAGGCCGAGTCGACCGAAGGCGTGTATGTCAGTGAGTAAAGGTTGAGGTTGCTGCTATGTTAATGCCTAAACGCGTGAAATATCGAAAGCAAATGCGCGGCCGCATGAAAGGCAAGGAGTCGCGCGGTGTGGAAATCTCCTTCGGCGAGTACGCCTTGCAGGCGCTGGAGCCGGGGTGGGTCACCGCCCGTCAGATTGAAGCCGCCCGCCGTACCATTGTTCATGCGATGAAGCGCCGCGGCAAGGTGTGGATTCGCATCTTCCCCGACAAACCCTATACCAAGAAACCGCCTGAAACCCGCATGGGTAAAGGGAAAGGCGGCGTGGAATACTGGGTGTCTGTCGTCAAGCCGGGCCGCGTCATGTTTGAAGTGGGCGGTTTGCCCGAAAGCGACGCCATCCATGCGCTCAATCTGGCCCGCTATAAGTTCTCGATTAAAACCCGGGTCATTTCCCGCCATGAGCAGGTTGCAGGAGAGCAGGCATGAAACCGCAAGAGATTCGCAAGTTGTCCATTGATGAACTCAAGGCCAAACTCTCGGACACGCGGGAAGAGTTAATGAAACTCCGTTTCCAGCAGGTGACCGGCCAATTGACTGATACCAGCCGCCTGCGCATTCTGCGTCGTGACATTGCGCGCATGGAAACCATTTTGAACGAGACTCTCCGGGCGGCCGATGAAGAAGAAAAAGAAGGTGAAGCATGAACAATCGTCGTCGTCTGACTGGTGTGGTCACCAGCAACAAAATGACCAAGACCGTCGTGGTGGAGATTGGCCGGACGTTCCGTCACCCACTCTACCGCAAGGTTGTCCATTTGAGCAAGCGCGTCAAAGCGCACGATGAACTGGGCTGCCAGATTGGCGACCAGGTGCAGATTGTCGAGAGCCGCCCCCTTTCGCGCGAGAAACGTTGGGTGGTCGAGACTATCCTCAAGCGCGAGATTCGCACGGCCGACTCTGGTGTGGAGGCGTAGCCATGATTCAGACCGAATCCCGTCTCAAAGTTGCCGATAATACCGGCGCTCGTGAATTGTTGGTCATTCACTTGATGGGCGGTTCGACCCGCCGCTACGCTCATATTGGCGATGTCGTCGTCGCGGCGGTCAAAACAGCCGCGCCGCAAGGCTCAGTCAAGAAGTCAGAAGTCGTCAAAGCCGTCATCGTCCGCTGTGCCAAGGAGTGGCGCCGCGAAGATGGTTCCTACATCCGCTTTGACGACAACGCTGCCGTCATCCTGGACACGGACGGTGAAAATCCGAAGGGCACCCGTATCTTTGGCCCCGTGGCGCGTGAGTTGCGCGAAAAGGGCTTCATGAAGATCGTTTCGCTGGCCCCGGAAGTGCTTTAGTAGAGGAGCGAACGATGAACGTAAAAATTCGTAAAGGCGATACGGTTGAAGTTATCAGCGGCAAATTACAAGACAAGGGAATCCGCGCCGAGGTGATCAAGGTGCTTCCCGACGAACGCCGCGTGGTTGTGCAGGGCGTGAACATTCGAACCAAGCATCAACGCCAGGTGCAGACCCAGGCCGGACGCAACATCGACCCGGGCCGCATCAAGTTCGAGGCCCCCATTCACATCTCAAACGTGATGCTGGTCTGCCCGAAGTGTGGCAAAGCCACACGGGTGGGCGTCCAGCGTGATGAAAAAGGCGCTCACCGCGTCTGCAAAACTTGCGAGGCGCTGATCGATTAGAGCCGGCTGGAGCATGAATTATGAATAGATTGCAGGAACGTTACAACAAAGAAGTTGCCCCGGCGCTGTTGAAGGCCTTTGGGTACAAAAATGTGATGCAAATTCCGCGCATCCAGAAGATTGTAGTCAACATCGGTCTGGGGGAAGCCATGGATAACCCCAAAGCCTTGGAAGCGGCCATGGGTGACCTGGCGACCATTACCGGTCAGAAACCCATCATGACCAAGGCGCGTAAAAGCATCGCCAATTTCAAACTGCGCGAGGGACGCATCATTGGCACCAAAGTTACCCTGCGCGGTGACAAAATGTGGTCGTTTCTGGACCGGCTGGTCAATGTTGCCCTGCCGCGCGTGCGCGACTTCCGCGGCGTTTCCCCCGACGCCTTCGACGGCCGCGGCAACTACACCCTTGGGTTGAAAGACCAGTTGATTTTCCCGGAAATCGAGTACGACAAGATTGATAAACTTCGAGGCATGGAAGTCACTATTGTGACAACCGCCCAATCTGATGACCATGCACGGCTCCTGCTCCAACTTCTGGGGATGCCGTTCAAGAAGGAAGCGTAACTATGGCTAGCACTTGCATGAAATATCGTGAAGCCCGCCGCAAGTTTCCCACCCGCGTGCGCAACCGTTGTTTCCGCTGCGGACGCCCGCGCGGCTATATCCGCCGTTTTGGCCTGTGCCGGATTTGCTTCCGCGAACTGGCGCTGGAGGGAAAACTCCCCGGCGTGGTCAAGTCATCTTGGTAGGCGGATGGAGGTAAGAGATGAGTGTCAATGACCCTATTGCTGATATGCTGACCCGCATCCGCAACGCGATGATGAGCGGTCAGGCAATGACGGCCATGCCGTTCTCAAAAATCAAGGGCGAAATCGCCAAGATTTTGAAAGAAGAGGGCTACCTCGAGTCCATCGAAGTGGCCGACGGCGAACGCCCGGGACAGAAAGTCCTGCGGCTGCGCATCAAGTACGTTGGCGAGCGCCGCGAACGCCGTCCGGTCATCACCGGACTGGAGCGCATTAGCCGCCCCGGCCGGCGCGTCTACACCAAGAAGCAGGACATCCCTTGGGTGCTTTCTGGGATGGGCATCGCCATCCTTTCGACCCCCAAGGGCATTATGACCGGCCAGCGCGCCCGGCAGTTGAATGTTGGCGGCGAAATCCTCTGCAAGGTCTGGTAGGTGAGGAGGTATTGAAGTGTCTCGTGTAGGACGTTTACCCATTGTTGTTCCTGCCGGCGTGCAGATTGACATCACCGGCTCAACCGTGCGCGTGAAAGGCCCAAAAGGCGAAATGCAGCGCGAGTTTTCTCCGCTCATCGGAATCACCCGCGAAGACGGTCAGATTCTCATCACCCGAAACTCTGACCGCCCCGCCGAGCGGGCGCTGCACGGCACTACTCGCGCTGTTCTTGCCAACATGATTCATGGCGTCAGCGCCGGTTTTGAACGTGTTTTGGAAATTGATGGCGTCGGTTACCGCGCCGAGATGAAAGGGAAGACCCTGGTATTGTTCATGGGCTACTCCCATCCTGTTGAAGTTGAACCGCCTGAGGGCATCACTTTCGATGTGGACCAGAAAACGCGCCAGATTTTTGTGCGCGGCTATGACAAGGAACAGGTTGGACAAATTTCGGCTAATATTCGCAATGTTCGCCCGCCTGAACCGTACCATGGAAAAGGCATCCACTATCTCGGCGAAAAGATTCGACGCAAGGCTGGTAAAGCCGGAAAGGCAGCAAAGTAATCTATGGCTGAAAAATCTCGTGCTGAAGCCCGCATTGCGCGGCATGAACGTGTCCGTAAACATCTGGCCGGGACCCCTGAACGGCCGCGCTTGAGCGTCTTCCGCAGCCTGGCTGGAATTTACGCTCAGGTGATTGACGACCGCGCTGGGCAGACTCTTGTCTCGGCCTCGACGATAGACCACGACCTGCGCGCCGAGATGAAAGGTCTGAAAAAGGCCGAACAGGCCAGGCTGGTCGGCAAGAAGGTGGCCGAGCGTGCCCTCAGCAAGGGCATCAAGGCAGTGGTTTTCGACCGCGGCGGTTTCAAGTACACCGGTCGCATCAAAGCGCTGGCCGATGGCGCCCGTGAAGGCGGCCTGGAATTCTAGGACTTGATTGGAGAACTGGATTATGGATTACCAGGTGACAGAAGTTGAACAACAAATAGAACAATTCGACGAGCGTCCGGTCGAAATCGCCCGCGTGGCCAAGGTGGTCAAAGGCGGCCGCCGTTTCCAATTCCGCGTCACCCTGATTATGGGCGACAAGAACGGCAAGGTCGGCATGGGCGTTGGCAAGGCCAATGCCGTCCCCGATGCCATGCGCAAAGCCACCGAGCGCGCCCGCAAGAATATGCATTCGGTCAACCTTGCCGGTTCGACCATCCCGCATGAAACGGTTGGCAAAGTTGGCGGCGCAGTCGTTTTGCTGAAACCGGCCTCCCCCGGTACGGGCGTTATCGCCGCTGGCGGCGTGCGCGCCGTGTTGGAAGCCGCCGGCGTGCGCGACATCCTGACCAAGTCCATGGGCTCGGCGAACGTGCTCAACGTTGTGCAGGCTACCCTGCAGGCGCTCGATGCGCTTAAGTCCCCCCAGGGAGAAGCCGCCCGGCGCGGCAAGCCGGTAGAAGAAATGCTGCCGTACTGGGAAAGGAGAAAGAAACATGGCTAAGAAGACCGAAAACAAGGTCATCAAAGTCACACTCGTGCGCAGCCCGATCGGTTTCCCAAAACCGCAGAAGGCGACGGTACGGGCGCTGGGCCTGCGCCATTTGAACCAGACTGTGGAACACCAGGATACCCCTGCCTTGCGCGGCATGCTGGCGAAGGTGATTCACATGATTCGTATCGAAGAATAGGGATTTGCTCATGAAACTGAACGATCTCAAACCCAATCCGGGCGCCAAGAAAGAGCGCAAACGCGTTGGCCACGGCATCGCCGCCGGTCAGGGCAAGACCGCCGGCCGCGGCACCAAGGGTCAGCGGGCACGCACCGGCGAAGGCGGACGTCTCTATCGCCAGGGCGGCAACCTGCCCTTCTTCCGCCGTCTGCCGTTCGTGCGCGGCAAGGGCTTCACTCCGCCCTATTCGGTTGAATACAACGAGGTCAATCTCGACCAGTTGGATGGTTTCAAGGCCGATACCGAAATCACCCCCGAAACGCTGGCCGGGGCGCACTTGCTGCGCAACCCGGAGAATCCGGTGGTCATCTTAGGACGCGGCGAAGTCAAAAAAGCCCTCAAAGTGCGCGTCCATCGCGTCTCTGCCGGAGCAAAGGCCAAGATTGAAGCGGCCGGCGGTACGGTGGAACTAATCGGCTAACCTGTTTCGAAGAGGAGACCCTCTGATGAAAAACGCATTTTCGGGATGGCGGTACCTGTGGAAGTCCCAGGATATTCGCCGCAAACTGCTGATAACTTTCCTGCTTTTGGTTATCTACCGGCTGGCGGCCAATATCCCTGTTCCGGGCGTCAACTCCAGCGTATTGAAGAGCGTCATGTCCACCGCAAGCGGCTCCGGGTTCTTTGCGTTCCTGGACCTGCTCTCTGGCGGCACGGTCTCGAATTTCTCGCTCCTCTCGATGGGCGTGTACCCTTACATTACCGCCCAGATTATCATCCAGTTGCTCATCCCGATTTTCCCTGCTTTGCAGCGCCGCATGCAGGAAGACCCGCGTGAAGGCCGCAAATTGCAGGAGCGCTGGACCTACTATCTGGCCGTTCCCATGGCGGCGCTCTCGGCCATCGGTCAGATTAACATCCTCAATTCCTATGCCGCTTCGCAACAGCCTGGCAGCCAGATTATCCCCTTCGGCTTCACCAGCGACTTGTGGCTTGCCTCGCTTGCTATCCTGCTGACAATGGTTGGCGGCACCATGTTTGCCATCTGGCTGGGTGAATTGATTTCTGAGTACGGCATTCGCGGTCAGGGTCTTTCGCTCATTATCTTTGCCGGCATCGTGGCACGTATCCCGGCCAATTTCCTCAACCTCTTGCAGGACAAAACGAATGGCTGGATTTTGGTGATTGCCATGCTTGTGGTCATGGTGGCCGTCATTTTCGCCATCGTCTATGTTCAACAGGGACGCCGCAACGTGCCGGTCATGTACCCGGGCCGCCGCGTGGGCAACCGCATGTCCATGCCGGTCAAGGGAACTCTGCCGCTGATGGTCAACCTGGCAGGCATGATCCCGCTCATCTTCGCCAGCGCCATCCTGCAATTCCCCACCCTGATAGCCTCCTGGATGCTTCGCTCCTCGAATGCAGGCGTGGTCAAATTCGCCACCAGCATGAGCAACATCTTCAACGCACAGGGCAATCAGGCTTGGATTTACTGGCTGCTGTACTTCCTGTTCGTTGTTTTGCTGACCTTCTTCTACACGGATGTTATGTTCACCCAGCAGAACTACGGCGAAAACCTGAAGAAAGTGGGCGCCCAGATTCCCGGCGTTACGCGCGGCAACCCGACGCAAAAGTACCTGACGCGCGTCCAGCGCCGCATTACCCTGCCGGGAGCGCTGTTCCTGGGTCTGGTTGCCATTTTGCCCTACCTGATTAACCTCGCCCTGGCGGCTTTCAAAATCGGCACCGGCGCGTCTTCCTCGACGCTCTTCCTGACCACTTCCTCCGGTTTGCTGATTGTGGTGGGCGTCGTGCGTGACACCTTCATGAACATTGACGCCGAACTCAAACTGCACGGCTACGACGAGAAACTGCTGGTGAGATAAGCCATGCCGACCTTCGTTGTCCTTCTTGGCCCTCCTGGCGTTGGTAAAGGCACGCAGGCTAAAATTCTGGCCGACAAACTGGGGATTCCCCATGTGTCTTCGGGCGACCTGTTTAGAGAGAACATTAAGAATCAAACCGAACTCGGCCAACTGGCTCAGTCCTACATCAATCAGGGCGAACTGGTGCCGGATGACGTCACCATCGGTATGATACGCGCCCGCCTCTCTCAGCCCGATTGCAAAGACGGCGCACTGCTGGATGGCTTCCCGCGCACCATTGCGCAGGCAGAAGCCCTCGAAGCCCTGCTGACGGAATTCGGCGGCAAAGTGGACTTTGTCCCTTACATCAACGCCCCCGAAGCGGTTCTGACCGAACGGCTGGGCGGACGCTGGACTTGCCGCGCCCATGGACACGTCTTCCACGAGAAGAACAATCCTCCCAAGCAGGCGGGCATCTGCGACTACGACGGTTCGGAACTCTACCAGCGCGACGACGACAAACTCGAAACCGTCGTCCGGCGCATTCAGGTCTATTTTGCCCAAACGGCTCCCCTTGTGGATTACTACCGCCGCCTGGGACGCCTGGCTGAAATCAACGGCAACCAGCCGATAGATATTGTGACTGCCGAACTGCTGGCAGCCTTGAATAAATAATTATGGTCCGGGAAAGCAACATTCATCTCAAGACCCCGGCCGAAATAGCAATCATGCGCGAAGCCGGCCGCGTCAACAGCCTTGCGCTGGCGGCCGTGCGGGAACTTTTACAACCCGGCGTCACCACTGCAGACCTCAACGCGGCTGCTGAGGAAGTCCTGCGGAAACATGGCGCTTACTCTCCTTTCAAGAACTACGGCCACCCCCCGTACCCGGCCTCGATTTGCGTCAGCGTCAACGAGGAACTGGTGCATGGCATCCCCGGAAAGCGCAAACTGCGCGAAGGCGACATCGTCTCGGTGGATTGCGGCACGGTGCTGGAGGGCTACGTTGGCGACTCGGCGTTCACCGCCGGGGTGGGGGAAATCTCTCCCCTCGCCAAAAAGTTGATTGAAGTAACCGAGCAGGCGCTTTACGTGGGCATTGCAATGATGCGCGTCGGAAACAAAACGGGCGACATTTCGGCTGCCATCCAGCAGTTTGTGGAGGGCAACGGCTTTCACGTCGTCCGCGAATACACCGGACACGGCGTCGGGCGGTCCATGCACGAAGGGCCGCAAGTGCCAAATTACGGCGTGGCCGGCACCGGGGTCCCGCTGCGAGTCGGGATGGTCATCGCCCTCGAACCGATGGTCCTGGTCGGCACGCACCGGACCCGCGTCCTGTCCGACCGATGGACGGTTGTCTCTGCCGACGGTTCCTTGACGGCCCACTACGAGCATTCGGTGGCCGTCACCGAAGGAGACCCCCTCATCCTGACTGTCCCGTAGGAACCGAGAGCGACAACTGACTGGACGGAAAAAGCGAGTGTAAGTATAATCACAACTTTGGCTTGAGAAGCAAAGGAGTACGTACATGAGAGTAGCACCATCCATACGCAAGCGCTGTGCGAAATGCCGCATTGTCAAACGCAAGGGCATTCTGTATGTCATTTGCGAAAACCCGAAGCATAAACAGCGACAAGGATAAGGAACCATGGCAAGAATCGAAGGTGTTGACCTGCCGCGCAACAAGCGCGTCGAAGTTGGACTGAATTACCTGTATGGCGTGGGGCCTGCGCGCTCGCGCGAAATCCTGGCCGCGACCGGTATCAATCCGGACACGCGGGTCAAGGATTTGACTGAGGCCGAGGTAAACGCCATCCGCGATTACATCGCCAAGAATTGGAAAATCGAAGGCGATTTGCGCCGCCAGGAGCAGATGAATATCAAGCGCCTGGTCGAAATCGGCTGTTACCGCGGCCTGCGCCATCGCCGCAACCTGCCGGTGCATGGTCAGCGCACGCGCACCAATGCGCGTACCCGCAAAGGCCCCAAGAAGACCGTTGCCGGTCGTGGACGCCGCAAGGGCGGGAAGAAGTAATCTCAGGAGTAGACAAGTATGCCACAAACAGTTCGTTCTGCACGCCGCACGTCCGCCAAGAAGGCCAAACGCACTTTGTCCTATGGGCAGGTGCATGTGTTTGCCTCGTTCAACAATACCATTGTCACCGTCACCGACCCGGCCGGCAATACGCTCTGCTGGGGCAGCGCGGGCTCGGTTGGTTTCAAGGGGTCGCGGAAAAGCACGCCGTTTGCCGCCCGTCTGGCGGCTGAACAGGCTGTCAAAGCCGCGCAAGCGATGGGCATTCAGGAAGTGGACATTATTGTCAAGGGTCCCGGCCCGGGCCGCGAAAATGCGATTCGCGCCGTTCAAGCAATGGGTCTCAAGGTCAAGTCCATTTCTGATGTCACTCCCGTTCCGCACAATGGCTGCCGGCCTCCCAAGCGGCGCCGCGTGTAATTCAGTAAGAGAGGAAAGCAAGTATGGCAAAGAACACTGGGCCGGCCTGCAAACTGTGCCGGCGTGAAGGTGAAAAACTTTTCCTTAAGGGAGAGCGTTGTTTTTCTCCGAAATGCGCATTCGAACGGCGCAGTTTTGCCCCTGGTCAGCATGGACGTTCCGGTGGCCGCTCGGCCAGCGCCACGGGCCGCGAATCGGACTATGCCCGCCAGTTGCGCGCCAAACAGAAGGCCCGCCGCGTCTATGGCGTCTATGAGCGCCAGTTCCGCCGCTATTACGGCAAGGCGCTCAAGGCGCGCGGCGTCACGGGTCTGGTGCTGCTGCAAACGCTCGAATCGCGCCTGGATAATGTCGTTTATCGTTTGGGCTTTGCTTCCAGCCGCGCCCACGCCCGCCTGCTCGTAACGCACGGGCATTTTACGGTCAACGGCCGCCGCACGGATGTGCCGTCCATGACACTGAAGGTTGGCGATGTGGTGGCGGTGCGTGAGGGGTCGCGGAAGAGCAAGTACTTCAAGGAATTGCCTCCTTTCGCAGAGGCGCGTATGGCTCCGGCCTGGTTGTCCCGTGACCTGAAGGGACTTTCCGGCAGCGTCCTGCGCCTGCCCGAACGCGCCGAGATCGAAGGCAGCCTCAACGAGCAACTCATCGTCGAGTACTACTCGCGCTAAACCGAGTTTCCATTAGACGCGGCGTACCGTTTTGTACGCCGGGAAAAGGTGTACTGTGACGATTACAAACATGGTAATGCCGAAAATCGAACGCGAAGCCGAAGCCCGCAATTACGGCAAGTTCGTCATCAGCCCCCTGGAACATGGCTACGGCGTGACGGTGGGCAATGCCTTGCGGCGTGTGTTTCTCTCTTCGCTCGAAGGCGCGGCAGTGACCTCCATCCGCATTTCGGATACGCTGCACGAATTCAGCGACATCCCCGGCGTGCGCGAGGACGTTCTGCAGGTCATGCTGCAAACCAAGCAGTTGCGTCTTGTGCTTCGGGATGTAGAGACCGCCCGCATGCACCTCGAGGTGCGCGGCGAAGGCGTTGTTACTGCGGCCGATATCATTACCCCGCCGGAAGTGGAGATTGTCAACCCTGACCTGTATCTCTTCACCTCCGACAGCGCCAAGACCCGTCTCGACATCGAATTCACCGTTGAGCGCGGCCGCGGCTATTCGCCTGCCAATGAGCGCGGGCGCATGCCCATCGGCGAACTGCCTGTAGATGCCATTTTCAGCCCCATCAAGCGCGTCAACTGGGAAGTGCAGGCGGCGCGGGTCGGTCAAAGCACCAATTACGACAAACTCATCCTCGAAATCTGGACCGACGGCACTGTGGCTCCCGAAACTGCATTGAGCACCTCGGCAAAGATTCTCATCGAGCATCTGCGCTATGTGGCCGGAATTAGCGAAGAGACGCTGGCTGTGACCGTCGAAAAGGAAATCGGCGGCGTGAAATTGACCAGCGAGGTCGCCGAAACGCCGGTTGAAGCGCTCGACCTTTCGGTGCGCGTTTTCAACTCGCTCAAACGCACCGGCATCACTACTGTCGGCGATGTGCTGGAACTGCTCGAGAAGGGCGATAATGCCGTCATGTCCATCCGCAATTTCGGCGAAAAGAGCCTGGATGAACTGCGCGCCCGCATGCGCGAAAAGGGCTATCTGAAAGACGATATCAAGAAAGAGTCGGAGTAATTTAGCAATGCGACACCAAGTAGCAGGATACAAACTCAACCGCACCAAGTCTGCGCGCATCGCCCTGCGCCGCAACTTGATCAAACAATTCTTCACCCACGAGCGCATCCGCACCACCGATGCTAAAGCCGCCGCCATTCGCGGCGCGGCCGAGCGGATGATTACCATCGCCCGCAACGCGGCCGAGGCCGACGATGCTGCCAAGGTGGCCGCGCGCCGCCTGGTTGCCGCCCAACTCGGCAACAACAGCAACAAGGTCATCAAGAAACTGTTCGACGAAATTGCCCCTCGCTTTGCCGGGCGCAACGGCGGTTATACCCGCACCCTGAAACTCGGCCCCCGCTACGGCGACAAGGCCGAAATGGTGCTGCTCGAACTCGTGGAAGAGTAATCTTCACAAGAAGTAATCAGCGTATCAAGCCAACTGCTGAAGGCTGATTGCTGAAATGGCACGTTACCAGATTATCCTTGCTTACGACGGCACTGACTTTTCCGGAAGTCAGCGCCAGGGCAAAGCGCGCACCGTCCAAGGCGAACTCGAAAAAGCCTTGCGCAAGATTGGCTGGACGGGAAAATCCATCCTCCTGGCCGGACGCACCGACACAGGCGTCCATGCCAGCGGACAGACAGCGGCTTTCGACCTCCCCTGGTCTCACAGCCTGGAGGACCTCCAAAACGCCCTCAATGCCGGTCTGCCCCGTGACCTGGCCATCCGCTGCCTCAGCCTGGCTGCCGATGATTTTCACCCGCGCTTCGATGCCCGCTCGCGCCGTTACCGCTACCGTCTTTTCTGCGATGCAAATCGAGACCCGCTGCGGGAACGTTACGCCTGGCGGGTCTGGCCGCCCGTGAGCGGATTGGACTCGCTCACCGCCCTATGGCTCGGCGTGCACGATTTCGCCGCCTTCGGTTCCCCGACCGTTCCCAGAGGCAGCACCGTGCGCACGGTCTATGCCGCTCACTGGCAGGCAGACGGCGATGAGTGGACTTTTGAAATCGAGGCCAATGCCTTTCTCTACCGCATGGTACGGCGGCTGGTCTTCTTGCAGGTAGCGGTCGGGCAGGGACGTTTACCCGCCGAGGCCCTCGCCAAAGGACTGGCAGACCGTCCCGAGCTCCGGCAGGAAGCGAAACGGAAATTCCCCGGCGGTCTGGCGCCGCCCAACGGCCTGACGCTGGTCGAAGTCAAGTACGATAATCTGGTTGAATAAGTCTGAACGTTTGGAGAGAAGAAAGTGTACAAATCCTACTATCCTAAGGCTGCTGATATTGAACGCAAGTGGCTTGTGGTGGACGCCGAAGGCCAGAATCTGGGCCGCCTGGCGACCAAAGTGGCCTCGCTTTTGCTTGGCAAGCACAAGCCCTCCTTCACCCCCGGCGTGGACCTGGGCGATTACGTCATCGTCATCAATGCCCAGAAAGTCACCGTGACCGGCACCAAGACCAGCACCAAATTGACCACCAAGAAGTATTACCATCACTCTGGCTATCCCGGCGGTTTGAAATCCGTCAGCCTGCGCGACCAACTACAGAACCGCCCCGACCGCGTGATTCGCGCCGCAGTCTGGGGCATGTTGCCGCACAATCGCATGGGCCGCCATATCCTCAAGAATCTCAAGGTATATGCCGGCGCCGAACATCCACACGAGGCGCAGAAGCCGCAGCAGGTTGCATAAAGGAGCAGGAAAAATATGTCTGTTCAGTATTTTGAAGGCGTTGGACGCCGCAAGGAAGCCGTAGCGCGTGTGCGCATCATGCCCGGCTCGGGCCGTTTCCTGGTCAATGACAAGGAAGCCCCCGCTTACTTCACCCGCCTGGGCGATATGGATACCATTTTGATGCCCTTCAAGGCAATTGGTCAGGAAAACAAAGCCTTCGATGTGACGGTTGTCGTCCGCGGCGGCGGCGTGACCGGTCAGACCGATGCGGTGCAACTCGGTCTGGCGCGCGCCCTGGCCAAAATGGACCCCAACCTGAGCCCCGCTTTGCGCAAATTTGGCTTGCTGACCCGCGACGCCCGCGCCAAGGAACGCAAGAAGCCCGGTCTCAAACGCGCCCGCAAGGCTCCGACCTACACCAAGCGCTAGAGCGTTTGGCCTCCACCAAATCCTATCGTAATGCGTGCGGCGTAAACGTGAGCTCCTTACGTCTTACGTTTCACGCATTACGCTTTTAACAGGAGCGCCTATGTCTGGCATTACTCTCCTCGGACTCGGCCCCGGTGACCCCGCCAAACTGACCCGCGAAGCCTGGGAGACGCTTTCCACCGCGGAGGAAGTCTGGCTGCGGACAAATCAACATCCCATTGTTGCTGGCCTTCCACCGCGTCTTCAGGTTCATTCCTTCGATGCCCTCTACGAAACCGGCCAAACCTTCGAGGAGGTTTACTCGGCCATCGTGGAGAAGGTGCTGGAACTGGGAAAACGTCCGCAAGGGGTGATTTATGCTGTACCGGGCGACCCTTTCATCGCCGAGGCAACCTCTCCGGCCATTGCCGAGCGCGCCCGGACCCTTGGCCTATCCGTGCGAATCATCAACGGCGTCTCCTTTCTCGAACCGGTCTTCGCTGCCCTCGGCCTCGACCCCTACCCGCGCCTCTCGCTGGTGGACGCCATCGAACTCAGCCAGGCGCATGTGGCCGACTTTCCGCCCGACAGGCCGGCGCTGGTGGCGCAACTCTACTCGCAGATTGTCGCCGCCGAGGTCAAGATGACGCTCAATACGGTTTATCCCGATGAACATCCTGTTCGACTCATCCACGCCGCCGGAACTACCGAAGAAGTAGTGGAAGACATCCCTCTCTACGAAATAGACCGTTCCAAACGCATCGGCCTGCTGACCGTTCTCTATGTGCCTCCGCTGGAAAAGGGGACTTCCTTTGAGGCCTTTCAGGAAATCGTCGCTCATTTGCGCGCTCCCGACGGCTGCCCCTGGGATAGGGAGCAGACTCACGCCTCTTTGCGCCCGCATTTGCTGGAAGAATCGTATGAAGCACTGGCGGCGCTCGACTCGGGCGACCCGCTCAAAATGCAGGAAGAATTTGGCGATTTACTGCTTCAGATTGTCCTGAATGCCCAGATTGCCGCCGAAGAGGGCGATTTCACCATGGCCGATGTTCTTAAGGGCATTCACGATAAAATCGTGCGCCGTCACCCCCATGTTTTTGGTGACCTGAAAGTGGACGGCGTTTCGGGTGTGCTGAAGAACTGGGAAAAACTCAAGGAAGCCGAACGCGCCGATAACGGCGAACCGGAAAAAGGTCTGCTGGACGGCGTGCCGCTGGCTTTGCCGGCTCTCACTCAGGCGCAGGAATACCAGGCCCGCGCCGCCCGCGTTGGCTTCGATTGGCCCGAAATCGGCGGCGTGCTGGAGAAAATCGCCGAGGAAATCGAAGAAGTCCGCCGCGCCTCCAACAGAGAGGAACTCTCTGCCGAACTCGGAGATTTGTTGTTTGCACTGGTCAACCTGGCGCGCTGGAAGAAAGTGGACGCCGAATCGGCCCTGCGGGAGACGAACGTCCGTTTCAAGCGGCGCTTCGCTCACATCGAGCAGACGGCCCGCAAACGAAATGTGAAATTGTCTGAAATGACCCTGGAAGAAATGGAATCCCTCTGGCAGGAAGCCAAACGGCTGTAAATCAACCGGCAACCGGTAGCCAGACCTTGAAGGTCGCGCCCCTGCCCGGCCCTTCGCTTTCGACCTCGATGCGGCCGCGGTGTCTCTCGATAATTTCTCTGGCGATGGCGAGTCCCAGCCCCGTCCCGGGAGCGGCCGATTCGCGGCTGGCGTGGCCGCGGTAGAAACGCTCAAAGATGCGTTCCCGGTCTTCCGGCGTCAGCCCCCGCCCGGTATCCTGAACCATGAAGCCGGCCCATCGCTTTTCCTCTTGTTCTGCCACCAGGGCGCGGACGGTGACTTTGCCCGGCGAAGGGGTGTAATTCATGGCGTTCGTCAACAAAATGCTGACCACCTGACCAATCATCTGTTCATCCGCCTGCACGGTCGGGAGGGTGGAATCGGTTTCCAGCACCAGATCTAATTTCCGTTCGCCTGCCAGCGGCGTCCGGTCGGTGACGTAATCATGCAATACCTTGTTCAGGTCAATCTCAGAGGGGTTAAAGTTGACGCGCCCCTGTTCGATGCGAGAAAGATACAGAAGGTCTTCGATGAGGTGTGCCAGGCGCTGGGTTTCGCGCTTGAGAGAGGAAATGTACAGATTGGCCTTGTCCGGCTTTCGT
This sequence comes from Anaerolineales bacterium, assembly GCA_034436335.1. Taxonomy (GTDB): domain Bacteria; phylum Chloroflexota; class Anaerolineae; order Anaerolineales; family Villigracilaceae; genus UBA877. The sequence goes on from DAOTVO010000030.1 coordinate 19,232, forward strand.
TCTATCAGGCTGTGGTAGAGCATGATGCTGGTGATGGGGGTGCGCAGTTCGTGTGAGACGTTGGCGATGAATTCATCCTTTAAGTGGCTGAGGGCGGTGAGACGTTCGTTCGCCGCCTGTAATTCTTTGGTTCGTTCCGCTACACGCTTTTCGAGTTCCCGATTCAGTTTGCGCACCTCCCGTTCTGCGCGCTGTCGCTGCTTGAGTTCGCGCTGAAGACGGTCATAGAGATACGCGTTGCGGATGGCGTTGGCAAGTTGGTCGCTCATTGTTTCAAAGGAAACGATATCCTCGTCGCTGAAGGCTGCTTCCTGGTCGCTCTGGATGCTGAGTGCGCCAATGACTTCCCCCCGGCTGATGAGAGGTAATGCTAACTCAGAACGAGTTTTGGGAAGGAGCGGATTTTCGAATCGGACGGCGTCTTTCCCTACGTCCAAAGCAATGCGCGCTTTTCGATTGGCGATACACCATCCAATCATGGAGGTATTCCCGATGCGCAAGCGGTGGCCCGCCTCGAGCATTTGTTTGCCGGCCTCTCCTGTGCCGGCGCGCAGAACCGCCCATTTCTTTGTTTCGTCCACCAGAAACAAGCCGACATAGTACAACCCGAATCGCTCGCAGACTGTTTCGGCGACCTGTTGACTGAGTTCGTAAGGGTCAAGAATACTGGTGGCCGCGCGTGACACGCGGGCGCCGGTCAGCAATTGCTGGGTTCGCTTTTCCAGCATGGCTGCATACACATTTGCCGATTCCAAACTGTGTGTAAGGCTGCTGGTTGAGAAGTAAATGAACACCGCTGTTGTCCAAAGTAGAAGAGCCAATACTAGAGCATCATCGAATGTGGAGATTTCTCTAAAAAGATGGGCCTGCGCGATTAGGCCGTTGACTTCAGCAAAGTAGATGAAACCGTAGCATAACGTTCCCAATCCTGCCAGTATCAATGCTCCATGCTTTTTTTGAACAAGGCCTCCTAGGGCTACAGCCATGGGCAGGACAAGAAGGGCGACATCATGGATGCCCTGCCCGTGGTACGCGGCATAAGTCGAGGCAAGCATTAAAACGGGAGGAAGGATGTATGAAACAAAGTTAGAATACCCCCGAATTGTAAGCAACAGACTGAAGAAAAGAAAGGCATCCGCGACTAAGATGCCGTACAGCGCTTGATAATGCTGCCGGAAAATACAGGCTGCAATGAGCGGGGAGGAGGCAATCAGTAAAATGATAATTACATAAACCACCATTACTGAATGGCGCTTTTCATGCCCCTCTTCCAGATACAGTGTGGCTAATTTGCGTAATCTGGCAAAAAAGTTGAGACTCTTCATCGGCGATTGCGATTTCTGAAATAATAATAACAGAAGAAAAAATGATGGGCCGACGAAGTGTATACAAGTTGTATGAGATTAATATAACGTATTTTGGAAACGAAAGCAACAAAGTGTTCCCAGAACCAAAATATTTTAAGGTAAGATCCCCCATCTATCCCCTTGTTCTCATCTATCACTTATGTTAGAATCTGGGCGCAAGGTCGCCATATTTAGGGGGATTATTGTGTTTTATCGCTATATCTGGCGGCTACATTTGTTCTATATTTCGCAAAGAGGTGTAAATGCGTTGCCCTTATTGTCAACACGAAGACTCAAAAGTGATTGACACGACACATGATAGTCATGGCGGAATTCGCCGGCGGCGGGAATGCCTGCACTGCAAACAGCGTTTCAGCAGTTATGAGCGTCCTATTCTGGCGACGCCGCTGATTGTCAAACAGGATGGCGCGCGCGAAGAATTCGACCGCCAGAAACTGGAGCGCGGCATCCGTATCTCGTGCGCCAAGCGCCCGGTCTCGGCCGAAGACATCGAGCGGCTGGTGGGACAGGTGGAGGCCGAGTTACAGCGTTTGGGAAAAGCCGAAGTTTCCTCGCGCGTGGTTGGCGATTTGGTCATCAAAGGGCTGAAGGAACTCGACCAAATTGCCTATATTCGCTATGCCATCGTATATTTGCGCCTCGACGATTTACATGCTCTTCGCGATGAAATAGACCGTCTGTTGCTAGAGAAAAAATAACCAACAAGGACGCGGCTCCTTTTCAATGGGAGTATACTGGCGTCCTTGTTTGCATCTCACAAGATATTCCGGCTTTAGGAGTGATATTATGAAACCTGCATCTTCAAAACCCGCTTCAGAAATGTCCTTCACCCCGCCCCTGCCCGCCGATTTGCCGCCGGTAGTTCTGACCGAAAACGCCCGCCAGGTGCTGATTCGCCGCTACGTCCGCCGCGGCGACGACGGTCAGCCGGTGGAGACGCCTGAAGAGATGTTCTGGCGGGTTGCTTACCACATCGCACTGGCCGATGAGAACTGGCAGGGCGATGTCTTGGCGCTGGCGCGCCAATTCTATGTTCTCCTGACCACGCGCAAGTTTTTCCCCAATTCTCCGACTTTCACCGGCGCAGGGACGCCGCTCGGCCAACTGGCGGCCTGCTTTGTTCTGCCCATCAACGACGACATGGGGCGTGATACATCCGGAATCTTCCAGACTTTGCGGGATGCGGCGCTCATTCAGCAAACCGGCGGCGGGAATGGCTTCTCGTTTTCGCGGCTGCGGCCCCAGGGCGCGCTCGTCAAATCTTCTGCTGGACAGGCCACTGGTCCGGTGGGATTCCTGCGGGTGTATGACCATGCCTTCGGCGAGATCGCCCAGGGCGGCACGCGCCGCGGCGCCAATATGGCCGTTCTGCGCGTTGACCATCCCGACATCGAAGAATTCATCACTTGCAAAGACCAGGAAGGCAGTATCAGCAACTTCAACATCTCGGTCGGCATCACCGATGCCTTCATGCGCGCCGTTCAGCAGGATGCTGAATGGGAACTGCGTTTCCCGGATGTCAGTTCCCCCCAATACCGCAACTTTCGCGGCACGCTCGAACAGGCCGAAGCAGCCGGCATCCCCATCCGCGTCTACAAAAAAGGGCGCGCCCGCGACCTGTTTGACAAAATCGTCCGCCAGGCGCACCACAACGGCGAACCGGGCGTCCTGTTCCTCGACGCCGCCAACCGCTCCAATCCCCTCCCGCACCTGTATCAACTCGAAGCGACCAACCCCTGCGGCGAACAGTGGCTCGGCCCTTATGAAAATTGCTGTCTTGGCTCGGTCAATCTGTCTGAACATTGCGCTCCCGACGGCCGGGTGGATTGGGAAGGCTTGCGCCAGAGCGTGGAACTGGCCGTGCATTTTCTCGATAACGTGGTCGAAGTCAATGCCTATGTCCCCGCTGTGCCGCAACTGAAAGAGTCGGCGCACCGCGCCCGCCGCATCGGACTGGGCGTCATGGGCCTGGCCGACCTGATGTATCATGCCGGCGTCCGCTACGGCTCGCCCGAGGGGCAGGAATTCGGCGCACAGGTCATGGAATTCGTCCGCTACCACGCCATGCAGACAAGCATCCGCCTGGCGCGCGAGCGTGGCGCTTTCCCGGCCATCAAGGGCAGTATTTACGACCCCGAAAATCTCACCTGGCGACCGCCCCAATCCATCGTCCCCTACACCCGCGATTGGGGACGCCCGCCCGTGGATTGGAACGAAATTGTGGACGGCATCCGTCAATACGGCATCCGCAACGCAGCGCAAACTACCGTCGCGCCGACCGGCACGATTGCCACCGTGGCCGGCTGTGAAGGCTATGGTTGTGAGCCGGTCTTCGCGCTGGCCTACATCCGCCACGTCAACGACAAAGGTAAAGACCTGCAATTAACCTACGCCAGCCCGCGCTTCGAGCAGGCGCTCGAAAAGGCCGGCATCGAAAGCAAGAAACGCCAGGAAATCTTCGAGCGCGTCATGCAGCATGGCACCTGCCAGGACATTCCCGAAGTGCCGGAGGCCATCCGCAATGTCTTCGTCGTCGCCGGCGACATCCCTGCCGAAGAACATGTCCGCATGCAGGCCGCCCTGCAGGCGTTTGTGGACAATTCCCTCTCCAAGACCATCAACTTCCCGCCCGGCGCCGGTGTGGAAGACGTGGCCCGCGCCTACCTGCTGGCCTGGGAACTCGGCTGCAAAGGCATCACGGTCTACGTCACCGGCTCGCGCGAAAAAGTCGTTCTGGAAACCAAAGCCACTGCCGAAAAGAAACAACAGACCCCCGCGCCGGCTCCTGCTCCCGCCTCGACCGTTGTCCTGCCCTTTGGCGGCAAAGCCGAGGCAAGGCCGGTGTCTGAAACCGAAATTGCCGCCCAACTGGCGGCCTGGCAGGCCAGCAAAAAGCCGCGTCCGCGCCAGTTGACCGGCAGCACCTATCGGGTCGAGACGCCGCTCGGCAAAGCCTTTGTCACCGTCAACGAAAACGGCGGCGGACAACCCTTCGAGGTCTTCATCAACACGGCCAAGGCCGGTTCCGAAACCGCTGCCGTTTCCGAGGCCATCGGACGGCTCATTTCTTACATCTTGAGGCTGGCCTCCCCGATTCCGCCGCGTGAACGCCTGTCCGAAGTGGTTCGGCAACTTTCGGGCATCGGCGGCAGCCGCTCCCTCGGATTCGGCCCCAACCGCGTCCGCTCCCTGCCGGACGGCGTGGGACAGGCGCTGGATGAATACCTGAACGGCGTCAACACGCATCGCTCCGTCTCTGCCGAAACGTCCCCGGACCTGAAGCCTGCTCCCGTTTTGGAGACCGCCTCCCAGCCGGTGCAGACTGCGCCCTCGGCGCTCCAATCACCCCTGGCGATGGGTGACCTTTGCCCGGAGTGCGGCGAAGCCTCTATGGTCAACGAGGAGGGCTGCCGCAAGTGTTACTCCTGCGGCTATAGCGAGTGCTAAATCGTAGGGCGGGATTCTATCCTGCCTCTGCCCCCCAAGGGGTACACCGTAGGGCGGGATTCTATCCTGCCTCTGCCCCCAAATGGTACACCGTAGGGCGGGATTCCAATCCCGCCCTTTTGCTCAATTCGTGTAAAATAAACTCATCCTCGAAAGGAAGGATGTATGAGCAAACGTCTGGTTGTTGTCGCTGGTAACATTGGCGCAGGCAAGACCTCCCTCACCGAGCGCATCGGCGCGCGGCTTGGCTGGCGCACCGATTACGAATCGGTGGCCGACAACCCCTATCTGCCGGATTTCTATGCCGACATGCGCGCCTGGTCGTTCCACCTGCAAATCTACTTCCTCGGCCACCGCGCCGACCAGTACCTGGCGGCCGCCAGCGACCCGCGTTCGGCCATCCTCGACCGCAGCATCTACGAGGACGCCTACATCTTTGCCCGCGCTCTGCATCACATGGGCAACCTGGCCGAACGCGATTACCTGGCCTATCGCAAACTCTTCGACCTGGTAGTCGATTCCCTGCCAAGCCCCAACCTGCTCATCTATCTCAAATGCCCCGTGCCGGTGCTGATGGAGCGCATTCGCCGCCGCGCCCGCAACATCGAGACCGGCATCTCTGCCGATTATCTCTCTTTGCTCGACAATTTCTATGACGAGTGGCTCAACGTCTTCGACCTGTGTCCTGTTCTCACCATCCGCACCGATGACCTGGACTACGTCCACCAGCCGATGGCTTTGGAGGTGGTCGTGGAGCGCATCAAGGAAAAACTGGGCGGTAAGGAAGAATTAGACTTGAGGCTCTGAATTGGTTTCCCGATTTTTCTTTCAATATTGGCAGGAAAAACGTCCCACCGCTTGCCAGAGCAGATTGAGCGCTTGCCCGTCCTGGGCGCTGTAAACTTTCCAGCCGAACCAGCGCTCGCCGCACTGCCAGACGGCTGCCAGTCCGTAAGGGACAACGGCCGAGGGGGTGGAAGCCAGGCTGACGTAGGTCACCACCCGCCCGTTGATGTCTTCGCTGAGCAGGGTGTTTTCGGGCAAATCCTGGCCAAGCACAAAATTTAACGCGACGTAGGGGTCGAATTGCCCGCTGAATTGGTTCCAGATGAAAAAGATATACAACTGGTCGTTGAAACCAATCAAGTTGCCCTGGCTGTAGTCGCTGCGATTCGTTGCATAGTTGTTGGCTGCTTCCAGGTCGAAGAGGGGAAAGTGGGCGGGATGTCCGAGACAGAATTCATACTCGCAGAACAGGCCGCTCAAATCGGCGGTCGGGTAGGGAGTGTAGGTGGGGTAGGGGGTGGGCGGGGCGGCCTGGGGTGCGGCGGTCAGCGCGGCGGCGACGGCGGTGGCGACCAGGTCTGGTTGGGGCGCGGCAGGCGTCGGGTCCGCGCCGCAGGCGGCGAGGAGCAGAGTCGTCAGAAAGAGGAAATTTTTTGCTGTCTTTCGCATAAGCAATATAGCGCCTCTCGGCGGTATCTGATGAGCAAGAGAACCAACCAGATTACGTCGGCGAATGGTCAAATTGTACCTCTTCTTCTCCGATTTGACTTGCCTGGTCGGGTATGCTAGAATGACCCGGAAAATTTTTTGCCAGAATATGCTATGACCAACCCTCGATTTCCCTTGCGTCTCAATGTCGGTTTCCTGATTAGCGCCTCGGTGGGGTTCAGCCGTGACTTCTCGTTTGACTTTGCGAAATTGCGTCTTGGCGATGACCTGACGGTGTTCGATTTCTCCGGCACGGCCACTTTTTCGCGCACGCAACAGGGCCTGTTGCTGCAGGGCGCTTTCATGCTCAAGATGACGCTGGAATGCGTTCGCTGTCTGGATGAATACTTGCAGACGGTCAGTTTTACCTTTACCGACCTGTATGCTTTTGACAGGCGCTCTCTTTCGGAGTCCAATCTGCTTGTGCCGGAAGACGGTCAGATTGACCTGGCCTCTCTCTTGCGCGAGTATGCCTTGCTGGAAATTCCCATCCAACCTCTTTGCCGGCCGGATTGCAAAGGGCTGTGCCCGGTGTGCGGCGAGAATTTGAATCACGTGGATTGCGGCCACCGGCTGGGGGAGGATGAATCCCCCTTCGCGGCGCTCAAGGATTTGCTCGAATAAATTGTCCAAGGCTGAAGACAAGCCGCGGCGGCTACCGAACTTGGCAGCCGCCGCATGTTTTTTAAGGCGTTTATACAGCGTTCTAAATGTGACCGTGAAGTGAATTATATGACTATCAATTCCGTCTGCGGTGTGCTCAGGAACTGTGCGCCGGTTTGGGTGACGAGCACATCTTCTTCCAAGCCAACGTATCCATAGCCCGGCACGGCCAGCCCCGGCTCGAGGGTGTAGACCTGCCCGGCCTCGACGAGCATATCGGGCGAATTGCCGTAGCGCTCCCAGCGCGGACCGAGCAGCGCGCCGCCGTCGTGGGCGCTGCGTCCCAACTGGTGGCCGGTGGCGTACTGGTATTCCGGGTAACCGGCGGCGGTGACGACGCCGCGGGCGGCTTCGTCCACCTCCACGCCCTTCACGCCGGGGCGCAGAACGCTCGCTGCCTCCCGAATGGCGCGCACCACCGTCTCGAAGCCGCGGCGCACTTCTTCCGGCGGCTGTTTTTCGCCGGGGCGCAACAGGTACACCATGCGCTGAATATCGGAGCAGTATTCCTGCTGACGGACGCCGAAATCGAAGTGCAGGAGGTGTCCGCGCCGGATGACGATGTCGGTCGGCGCGGCGTGCCCGACGGGCGAATCGGGCCCGGAGTTGACCGCCGGACAGTTGTCGTAGTCCCAGGCTTCGGCGACGCCCATTTCCTGCATTTGACGGTGCATGAAATCGGAGAGTTCGCGCTCGGTTTGGCCGGGGCGGAGGTACTGGAAGGCGCGGCGGTAAATTTCTTCGGTGGTTGCGATGGCGGCGCGGATGCGCTCCACCTCGGCCGGGGTCTTGCGGCCGCGCAGGGCGGCGATGACCGGCTCGGCGGAGACGAGTTTCCCGGCGTGGGGCGTGCCTTTGAGATAGCCGCTCAGGATTTCGTACATGCCGTGCGTCAGGCCGTCGGCGGCGGGGTCGCTGGCCGAGGTGTTGACGGCAATCTGCTGCGGGGCGAGCAGGTCGAGGGTCTGCAGAAGGTCGGGGCGGATGGACTGGTCGTAGGCGATCACCTCGTCATACGCGCCGGTGCGTTTGGCGGTTTCGGCTTCGTAGCGTCCAACAATCGCAATCCGCCGCCCGGAGCGGGTGAATATCAGCGCCGAGGTCCAGGTGAGCGTCGCGCCATAGATGAGCGGCAGGACGGGGTCGGGGACGGCGCTGGTTTCTCGGACGAAGGTCAGCCAGAGGTCAATCTCTTTTTCTTGCAAGATTTGAGCGGCCTGACGAGATTTTTCTTGGATGATGGTCATTTTGCCTCGTTACGGTTGGGGGGTGGGGGAAGGGGCGTTTTCTTCGTAGGGCGGCCAGGGGATATTGACCGGCGAGGTATAGCCGTGTTTTTCGACGGTGTAGAGTTTGCCGCCGGAGGGCAAGGAACAGCCGGGTTCGTCAATAAAGGTGGCCTGTGTTTGGTACTGGTTGGGCGTGGAGACGGGCATCCAGACGTAGTTGCCGCCCTGGCAGACCCACACGTCGAGGAAGTAGCCGCGGTCGTCATCTTCGGTCATCCAGACTTCCTGCCAGGTGACGGTGACGAGGTTGCCATCTCGGTAAGTCTCTACCCATTGCGGCGGGCCGTAGAGGGCATTGGTGATGGGAAGGTTCACCTGCTGGTAGAGCAGTTTGGTCACATCGCCTTCGATTTCCAGGTAGAAGGGATGCACCCAGCAGGGGATGGGCTGGTTGTCCATCTTGACGTAGAGCCAGACGCTGTTGGCGTGCCGCCCCCAGACGACGCCGGTGTCGCCTTCGTGCAGGTCACGGGCATGCAGGTAGGCTACATGCGGCCCGTAGCGGCAGGAGAGGTTGGCGACCTTGACGCGCACTTTGGGGAAGTTGTAGGTGGGCGTGAACGTGATGGTCGGCGTGAAGGTGATGGTGGGGGTATCGGTGACGGTGGGGGTGAAGGTGCGCGTGGCGGTGAACGTCCGCGTAGCGGTGAAGGTGCGCGTCCAAGCGGCGGCGGTGGCAGTTTGAGCAGTGGCGGTCTGGGTGGCTTGTTTTTCGGGGCTGGGGCCGCAAGAGACGAGGAGTAGAGCAAAAGCCAAAACAAAGAATAAAAAGCGGGTTTTCATGGCTGCCTGTCTTGGGTGAGGCCGGTGAGTAAATCAACTATACAACGTCTTTCCCGTCGGCGCAATGACAATTGTGTGGCGTTTAATACGCACTGCCAGGTGGGACAGCCTTTCCAGGCCGTCTAAGTGAGCGGAACTTCTGGCGGGGACGGGCTAAAAAGCCTGTCCTACGGGGAATTGCCCAGGTTCTGTGAGTAAAAACAGTCTCGGCGGCCTGCGGCGTGGTCATGGAATGGCGGCGCGGATGAATTGGGCTAGTTCTCCCTTCAATTTCTCCAGCGAGGGCCTGTGCAGGTACATCATGTGCCCGGCCTCGTAGTAACTCATGCTGACGTTGCCGCGCAGTTCCGGCTCCAGTTCGAGGCGGTTGAAGGTGTATTCGGTGGCCAGATAGGGCGTGGCCAGGTCGTAGTAGCCGTTGGCGACGTGGACTTTGAGATGCGGGTTGACGCACATGGCGTGGCGCAGCGTCTCGGCGACGTTGACGTAGCGGTTTTGATGATCGGCATACGACCAGGGCCAGACCTTGGGGTTGAGAATCTCGTAGGGCAGGTCGGACTCGAACTTCAGTTCGTTGCGGACGTAATCGTAGAGGGCGGCAGTGTAGGGGCCCATGATGGCGTCCATGCTGGGATCGGATTCGCAGAACTCGCCGGCGGCGTCGCGGTCCATGCCCAGGAAGCGGCTGTCGAGGCGGCCGACGGTGCGGCGGCGGTCGCGCAGCAGTTCCTTGCAGAAGCGGTAGATGACCGGCCGCAGGTTGGTCTGCTCGAGGTAGGCGCGGCGCAGACCGGTGTAGCGGGCCAGTTTTTCGGCGAGGAGCGCCTGCTGGCGCTTGCTGAGCGTCGCGCCCTTCGAGAGGGCGGCGGCATATTCGCCGAGGGCGAATTTCTCCACTTCGGCCAGGAAGGCTTTGAGCGGCCGGCGGCTGCGGATTTTGCCGTGGTAGCGCGCCGTGGCGGCGTAGGTGGGCAGGAAGAGGACGTAGGGCAGGTCGTTGCCCGGCTCGAACTCCAATGTGCTGAAATCCAACACGGCCGAGACGAGCATCAGGCCGTTCAGGTACAGACCGTGCCGTTCCTGCAAATAGCCGGAGAGACCGGCAGCGCGCGTCGTGCCGTAGGATTCGCCGATCAGGAACTTGGGCGAGAGCCAGCGCCCGTAGCGGGTGGTGAATAGGCGGATGAAATCGCCGACCGACTCGATGTCTTTCTTGAAGTCGTGGAACTCTTTGGCCTTCTGCCCTTCCACCGGGCGCGAGTAACCGGTGCTGACCGGGTCAATGAAGACCAGGTCGGTGACATCGAGCAGCGAGAATTCGTTGTCGGTCAGGCCGTAGGGCGGGGGCAGGAGCGCGCCGGCGTCGCCCATGACCACGCGCCGGGGTCCGAGCAGGCCGAGGTGCAGCCAGACGGAAGAGGAGCCGGGGCCGCCGTTGAAGGAGAAGGTCAGCGGGCGCTTGGATTTGTCCTCGACGTCATCTTTCGTATAGGCAACAAAGAAGAAGGAGGCTTTGGGTTTCTCGCCCTCGGATTCCTTCTCTCGGTCGGGGGTTTCCTCCTTCAGCACCATCGTCCCGGCGATGACGGTGTAGGCCACCTCCTGCCCGCCGATGACCACCTTGTGTTTGGTCTCGACCAGATTGTCCTTCGGTTCGGGCTTCTTCTCTTCGGGTTTCTTTTCTTCGGGTTTCGGTTCGCTCATGAGGCAGCCCTTTCTGGGCGCAATTATACTCACCTTTGACTCGCCGCGCCTTATTATATTCTGGAGAAATTATTCCTGAGTTGGAGCGGTATGGCCTCTTCCTTCTACACACTCATGCGCCCGGCTATGTATCATGGCCACGGCAAACGCCCGCCCTTCTTCGAGGGCTGGTATTACAAACTCGTCTCGGCAGATGAAAGCGTTCGCTGCGCGGTCATCCCCGCCGTCATCCTTGGGACACAGGGGCACGCCTTCATTCAGGTCGTGGACGGCGTCCGCTCCCGGATGGATTATTATTCCTTCCCGTTGTCGGAATTTTGGGCTTCGGAAAAGGATTTCGAGGTCCGCATCGCCGACAACGTGTTTACACTCGATGGTTTTTCGCTCAACCTGCGCTCCGAGACGGGTACGGCGGTGACGGGTCAGGTTCGCCTGCACGAAACGCGCCCCTGGCCGGTGACGCTTCTCTCGCCCGGCATCATGGGCTGGTACGCCTGGGTCCCGGCTATGGAGTGCTATCACGGCGTCCTGAGCCTGGACCATGCTTTGTCGGGGGCGTTGACTTTTGACGGGCAGATGGTGGATTTTGGCGGTGGGCGCGGTTATCTCGAAAAGGATTGGGGCGCATCTTTCCCGGAAGGCTACGTCTGGATGCAGACCAACCACTTTGGCCGGCCGGGGATTTCCCTGGTCGCCTCGGTGGCGGTGATCCCCTGGCGGGGCTCGGCGTTTCCTGGCTTTATCGTCGGCTTTTGGCTGGACGGGAAGTTGTACCGGTTTGCCACTTATACGGGGGCGCGCCTCGAAGCTTTCGAAATCACCCCCGAGCACTTGCTTCTCACCCTGAGCAGCCGCGCTCTGCGCCTCGAACTGACCGCCGAACGCGCTGAGGGCATTCCGCTCAAGGGGCCGACCAAGCGTGATATGGGTGCGCGGGTGGACGAAAGCCTGTCGGCGCGCGTCCGGGTGCGTCTGTCTGACCGGCGCGGCGGCGCGCTTTTCGAAGGCGTTGGCCGTCATGCCGGGCTGGAAATCTTCCAAGTGGAGCGGTTGCTGGAAATGGTCAAGGCAGCAGGCAAGCGGTAGGCGCGGCTTGCTCGGAAATCGTCCGATGTTGGATGTCTCTTTGACAGTTCCCCGTTCTTCGCTTATAGTTTGGGCAATCTCATATTCGCGGAGGAAATTATGTTCACGATCGCTCTTCTTGCAGAAACGCACGGCGGTTCGAACCTGACCTGGCTCTTGTGGGTGGCGCTGGGCTTCTTCTTCCTGATGGTGCTCGTCGGTTGGCTGGTGAGCCGCAACAAGACGCCGGAAGCCGAGCCGCTCCACGAGCATCACGAGGAACACGCTGCCGAAGATGACTTGGTCAGCCTGGAGGGTATCGGCCCGAAGGTGGCGCAGGTGCTCAAGGAGGCTGGCATCACCACCTTTGCCGCCCTGGCGCAAGCCGACCCGGCCAAGGTTCAGGAAGTCCTGAACGCTGCCGGTCTGCAGATGATGAACCCGGCCGGCTGGATCGAACAGGCCAAACTGGCCGCAAAAGGCGACATGGAAGGCTTGCAGAGACTCCAGGACGAACTCAAGGGCGGACGGCGGGTGTAGGAAAAAACGGTGCATTCCAAAAGGATGCGCCGTTCTTTTTGCCAGAAATTTCTTACACAATTTTGATAAAAAATCAGATATAATTTGTCCGCTATTTTGGAGTGTTCATGGACAAACAAAAACTACTGCAAATGTACTATGAGATGGTGCTGATCCGCCGCGTGGAAGAACGCGGCGCTGAACTGTATCAGGCCGGGAAGATCGGCGGGTTCATGCACCTGTACATCGGCCAGGAGGCCGTCTCGACCGGTCTCATCGCCGCCCGCGAGCCGCGCGACCGCGTCATCACCGCCTATCGCGATCACGGCGTGGCGCTCAACTGCGGCATTTCGGCCAATGAAGTCATGGCCGAATTGCTCGGCAAGGTGACCGGTACCTCGAAGGGCAAGGGCGGCTCAATGCACATGGCCTCGGTTGAGAAGAACATGTGGGGCGGGCATGCCATCGTTGGCGGACACCTGCCCATCGCCTCCGGCCTGGCCCTGGGCGACCAGTACCAGGGCAACGACAACGTCACCATCTGCATGTTCGGCGACGGGGCAACCAACATCGGCTATTTCCACGAGGCGCTCAACCTCTCGATGGCCTGGAATCTGCGCGTCCTGTGGGTCTGCGAGAACAACCAGTACGGCATGGGGACGGCGGTGGAGCGCGCCTCGGCGGTGGATGAAATCCGTCAGAAGGCCGAGGGCTACGGGATGAAGAACGGGCGCGTCGACGGGATGGATGTTCTCGCCGTCTACGAGGCGGCGAAAGAAGCGATTGACTACGTCCGCCGCGAGAGCAGCCCCTACCTGTTGGAGGCGGTCACCTACCGCTTCCGCGGCCACTCGATGGGCGACCCGGAGCGTTATCGCACGCAGGAGGAAGTCAAAAAGTGGCAGGATAACGATCCTATCGGCATCTTCCGCGCCGCGCTGCTCAAAAAGAAGAACATTACTGCCGCCGAACTGGACGAAATTGAAGCCCGCGCCGAAGCCGATACGCAGAAAGCGGTCGAGTTTGCCGAAGCCAGCCCCGAACCGGGTATGGAAGAGTTGTTCCGGGATGTTTATGTAGAGGATTAAACACAAAGGATTAAACACAAAGGATGCAAAGGGTGGCACAAAGGACACGAAGAATAAAAAAACTTTGAGATTCCTTTGAGAGACTTGGTGCCCTTTATGTTGAAACCAAACCAAATCTCTTTGTGAATCCTTTGTGTTTCCCTGGTGTCCTTTGTGTTGAAACCAAAACAAAAACCTTTGAGACCTTTGTGTTTCCTTCTTGTCCTTTGTGTTAAAACCAAAACAAAAACCCTTGTGACCTTTGTGTTCCCTTCTTGTCTTTTGTGTTAAAACAGTGCCCTTTGTGTTAAAAAAAAGGAATCATTATGCCAAGAATTACCATGCGCGAAGCCATTTCCCAGGCGCTCTGGGAAGAAATGGAACGAGACCCATCCGTCTTCATCCTCGGCGAAGAGGTCGGAGTCTGGGGCGGGACGTATGCCGTCACCAAAGGCTTCTACGACCACTTCGGGCCGGAGCGGGTCAAGGATACGCCCATCGCCGAGAACGCCATCCTGGGCGCAGCCATCGGCGCGGCGCTGGTCGGCCTGCGCCCGGTGGCCGAGTTGATGACCATCAACTTCGCCTTCTCGGCCATGGACTACGTCGTCAACCAGGCCCCCAAACTGCGCTACATGTTCGGCGGACAGTTCAAAGTCCCGCTGGTCATCCGCGCTGTCGGCGGGGGCGGGCGTCAGTTGGGCGCCACCCACTCGCAGACGCCGGACGCCGTCTTCGCCCACTTCCCCGGCCTGAAGGTCGTCTCGCCCGGCACGCCGGAGGACGCCAAGGGCCTGCTGAAAACGGCCATCCGCTCCGATGACCCGGTGCTGTTTCTTGAACACGCCACCATGTACCAAGTGCGCGGCGAAGTCCCCGAGGGCGAGTATCTTCTCCCCATCGGCCAGTCCAAAGTCCAGCGTCCGGGGCGGGACGTGACGGTGGTCACCTACGCCAAGGGGCTGGAACTCTCGCTCAAGGCCGCTGACGAACTCGCCAAAGAGGGCATCGAGGTCGAAATCGTGGACCTGCGCACCCTGCGCCCGCTCGACATGGTCCCGGTGCTGGAATCATTCAAGAAGACCAACCGCGCTGTCATCGTCGAGGAAGGCTGGCGCTCCTACGGGGTCGGGGCGGAGGTCGCCGCCCGCATCTACGAGGAGGCCTTCGACTACGCCGACGCGCCCATCCTGCGCGTCGCCCAGAAGGAAGTGCCGCTGCCCTACAACCGGACGCTCGAACAGGCCGCCCTGCCGCAGGTGCCGGACATCGTGGCGGCGGTCAAGGAGGTGTTGAAGTAATGGCCGAGACCATCAACATGCCCAAACTGGGCTTCGACATGGCCGAAGGCACGCTCGTCCGCTGGCTCAAAAAAGAGGGCGAGACGGTGGCCAAGGGCGACGTGCTGGCTGAAATTGAGACCGACAAGGCGACCGTGGAGGTGGAATCCTCGGCGGCGGGCGTGGTGCGCAAACTGCTGGTGGACGAGGGCGCGATCGTGCCGGTCAACACGCCGATCGCCATCGTCGGCGCGGCGGATGAGCAGATCTCAGTGAGCAGTGAACAGTTATCAGTGAGTAGTGATAGTGAACAGTTGTCAGTCGTCGGTGGTCAGCCGTCAGCCGTCGGCGAAAAAACTGCGCTGACGCCGGCCGGTGACGTCCAATCGTCAATCGTCACTCCTCAATCGTCAATCGTGAAGGCCTCGCCCCTGGCCAAGCGCGTTGCTCGCAAGCGCGGCCTCGACCTGAGCCGCGTCCAGGGCAGCGGCCCCGGCGGGCGGATTGTGCGGCGGGATATTGAGAGAGTGATGAGTGAACAGTTATCCGTGAGCAGTGAGCAGTCGGCGTTCAGCGGTCAGCCGTCCGTCGTTTCTCATCCGCCGTCTGTGGAGGGGGAAGCCGTGCCCCTGACCAAACTGCGCCAGGCGATTGCCCGCCGCATGGCCGAGGCCAAGGCCAGCGTGCCGCACTTCTACGTGACGCACGAGTACAAGATGGACGCCCTGCTGGCGCTGCGGGCGCAGGTCAACGGGTATCTGCCGGAAGAGGAGAAGATTTCGGTCAACGACTTCATCGTCAAGGCGGCGGCGCTGGCGCTGCGCGAGTTCCCCAATCTGAATGCCTCCTTTGCCGGGGAGACGGTCGCGCGGCATGGCGCGGTCAACGTGGGCGTGGCGGTGGCGGTGGAGGGCGGCCTGCTGACGGTGGTCTGCAAGGGGGCGGATGCCAAGTCCCTGCGCCAGATCGCGGCGGAGGTCAAGCGCATGGCGGCTGCGGCGCGGCAGGGCAAAGTCCGGCCCGAAGACATCGAAGGCTCGACCTTTTCGATTTCCAACTTGGGCATGTTCGAGGTGGAGAACTTCGCCGCCATCATCAACCCGCCCGAGGCGGCGATTCTGGCCGTCGGCTCGGCGCGCCAGGTGCCGGTGGTCGAGGACGGACAAATCAAGGTCGGTTGGCGGATGAAGGCCACCCTTTCGGTGGATCACCGCGTCAGCGACGGGGCCGAGGCGGCCCAGTTTATGCAGGCGTTGGCCAAGTACCTGGAAGAGCCGCTCAGGTTGATGGTGTAGTAGGTCGGAGTGTCAGTCCGACCTACTTTTACTTTCCTTTTATGCCTGATAGACCACCTTCCCGTCAACGATCGTCAGGTCAATGGTCAGGTTGACGATGTCCTCCGCGGCGGCGGTGTAGGGATTGTCGTGCCAGACGATCACGTCGGCGAACTTGCCGGGCTCCAGCGAGCCTTTAACGTTCTCGGCAAAGTCGACATCGTCTGTATTTTCACGAGCGGCCTCTCCGCAGCAGTGACCACCGTTCCACGACCTCTGCTCGCCGTAGGCGTTAGGGTAAACGACGATGAACCCGGCCGCGTCGGACTGGGCGTTCAGGCCGCTGATGCGCATCATTTCGCAGGCATCCAGCGTGATGCCGTGGAAGTCCAGCACAAGGGGCGCGGGACGCGAGGCGTCGTATCCCGGCGGGAGGTGCAGGACGTAGGAGCGTTCCAGCCCGCCGACGGTCAGCGTGTGTTCCGAATCGCCGAGGGGCGGAGAGGCGGCTGTCGTTTCCGTTGTCGTTTCCGTAGAAGGGGATGAGGATGTAACGGCTGTCTTCCCGCAAGCCAGCGCAGCGAGGAGGAGCGCGCAAAACAAGAGGAAAACCCCATGCAATTTTGCTTTCATTGAAGCCATTCCAAGACAATCCTATGGCTGGTATGGCTGGCAGGGATTGGGCAAGATGCTGATGGTGTAGTGCAGGATGGAATCGGCGGTGTCGTTGACGTATTTGTCTGTCACATACGATTTGCCGTTGCAGCCCAGTTCCGCCTCGGCGGCGGCGCGCGTCGGCCATTGATGTTCGATGATATAAGGCGCAAAGATATCGTCGCCGCTGCCCCAATCATGGTCATAGAACAAGGTCACAATTTTCAGAAACACCGCCTCGTCGTAAGCAGGCACGGTAATCTGGTCTGGATAGGGGTCGCTGGTGGGAGAGGCGAGTTGCTTGAAAGTATATGTGCCGCATTGTACGGGTTGCAGGAAGCATCCCACTCCAAAAGAGCATCCGCCCCAAAAACTTTTCTTTTGGTCATTGACCATCAGAGTGTAATACACGTCAATATGGTCGCAAGGGCCCGCATTCCAGCCGTCGCCGGTCCAGGGCAATTCCAGCGTATCGAATGTGACGGTGAGCGAGGCCGGGCATTGGGGTAATTTGTAGGTAAGATAGCCGGTCGGGCCTAATCCCACATCCAATCCGGTGGTGACTTCGAAGATAACATGTGTGTTACAGCCAAAAAGTTTAATCAACGCCTCCTGTGTGCCGGTGTAATCTATCACCTGAGCGCGCGAATAGCCCGGCGTTCCATGTCCTAGTTCCCGCGGCGCATCATTACTTTTCTTGCTCCTCCAAAAGAGACGAAAATAATAGTCCGCTGCTGTCTTGCCAGGCTCAATGTCGAAGTCCCATTCGAGCGCCCAACAGCCATGCTCACAACCCGACCAGTTTGGGTCTTCTTCGCGCACCAGGCGCAGGTTATAAGGAACGCCCGCAGATGAGTTGGAGGAAATATATCTCATCTCAGACATGGATTGACTTGCCGACTTCAGGGACAGGCTCACGTCGAAGGCGCTGCTGTGCGCCAGAATAGGCGAGCCGTTCCAGGTCTCGCTGCCCGCGCCGACATTGAAATTCCCCAACTTGCTCAAATGATTTCCTGCCCATCCCCAGCATTCGCCGCTGAGGTCGAGCGTCCCATCCTGCGGGAACGGCACGGCGAAGATGTGCGGCCAGGGAGCCAGGTCGCCGTGACCATTCTGCACGGCGATGAAGTCTCCATCCATAGCCGGCAGGCGCACTTCGGACGTATTCTCGAAGGAGACGTAACAATAAACGCGCTCCGCCGCCGCGCTGACGGTCATGTCCAATATCTCCGCCTGCAAGTGAGTGGGCGCGCCGGCCGGGCAGCCCGCATCCACGTTGAGGGAAATGATATTGCTGCCCTGCGCGCCAATCGAATTGACCGCCTCGACCCAGAACAGCCAATAACCGGGGCCGGGCGCCTGGAACTCGAACCAGGCAGCCCCGCCCGAGGCCGGTTGTAATTTCGCCAGTTTGGTCAATGCAGACCCGCCCGCAGCCATCCAGACCTCATAGCCGCTCTCGTTTGCGGCATTGTCCTGCCAGATGAGTTTCACTTTGCAATCCTTCACTTCGCCCTGCAGGTCGGTGGGTGCATCTGGCGGCTTGACTGCAAAAAACGATAGGAACGACGCAGGATTTTCGACTGCCTTCAACATTGGCGCGATTGGAACAAGCGTTGTCACGCTTTCTGCGGGCGTCTGCGCGGGAGCGGCAGGTTCATCCTCCGGCGGGACAGGAACCTTGAGGGACGTGCCCGCTGCCGGAGCGCTGCCCAGCCCCGGGTTCAGGGCTTGAAGCGTGGCGGCGTCGGTTCCGTAGTTCGCGGCGAGATTCTCCAGCGTCTCTCCCTCCGTCAATGTCATGTTGTAGTAGGCTTCTCCTTTAGGCGTGCTTTCAAAGGTAATCGGCTGGCTGTTGCCGGCCACGCCAAGCGAGTTGACCGCCCTCAGGAAGAGCAGGTGACGCCCTTCCGTCGGCACGAGCAAATCATAGTGCGCGTAAAACACGGTCTCGCCCGCCCCCGCCTGAATAAACTGGCTTTCCAGCCGTGTTCCGTCCAGCCACCATTCGATATTCTCCACAGGTGCTTGCGGCGAAAAGAAAATTGTGCCAGCCAGGGGCAAATAACTGCCCGCCGCCGCTTGGAGTCCGTCTTCGGGCGCGGTGATGCTCACCAGGGGTGGGGCGTATCGCGCGCGCGCAGCCTCCTGCCGGTTTGGCAAGTAAACCAGAAAGATAACGGCGGCAGCCAGGACAAGTGCAAGCAGGCCGAAGAATAAACCCAGGGCAAGACCCCATTTGGCGCAACCGGATTGGTTTTTCATGATTACTCCTCTCAGCAGACCAGACTTCCAAAGTCCCTTAAGACTTCGGAAGTCAGTCTGAAACGCGGCCTTATCCGATGCACACGACCGTGACGGTTATGGGGGCCGACTGGGCTGCGTTCCCGGCGTTATCCCAGGCAAGAATGAAAATGGAGATTTCGCCCGTGCTGTCAAAAGGACCAACAGTGGCCTGGTAAACGCCGCCGCCGACATGCGTCATTTCGATTTCTCCGACGCCGGGGATGCGGGCGATGACGCGGCTGACGCCCCCCGCGTCTGTGACGGTGGCAGTGACAAGCGCTGTGGAGGGCTGTCCGCAGCCTGCTTGCTGTATCGAAGCCGGGGTCACATTGATGTTGGTAATCTCAGGCGGAGTGGTATCGGCAGGCGGTTGGGTCGGGAGCGGCGGCGCGCTGACGACTGGTAACCCGCTCAGGTCTCCCACAGCCTGGCCGGTGACCGCAGAAATCCAGCAATGCCCGCTGCCGCTGGGTTTCTTCACCCACAGCCAGGTGGTTTCCGCGTTACGACCCTCGATAGTGACGGTTACGCCTTGCGTCAACACATCCACCGAGTCATAGGCTGTGCCGGGTCCGAGGCGGCAATGGGCGTTTTGGGTAAGCGTGAACGAAGGGGCGGCTGCCGTGCCTTCTATACAAAAACGCCAGGCAGGGGAAGCCGGGCCGGTGGCGTCTGGCACATAAGCCATGACGCGCCAGGAATAGCATTTGCCGGGCGGCAGCGGCCAGGAGCGGCTGGTTTCGTTGTAATCCAGCGTGCCAAATCCCAGGCTCGTGTCGGAAAACGAGGCATCTTCGGAAATGTCGATTCGGTAACTATGGGGATGACAAGCCGCATCGGGGTAGGACCAGGCCAGCAGCGGGTCCGGCGCGACGGAAGAACCGTCGGCGGGCGAGAGGAGCGTCGGCGCGGTCAGC
>DAOTVO010000031.1:0-100927 GCA_034436335.1 Anaerolineales bacterium
CGTTGTACTTGGTCGTGACTGACTTCTCCATTCAAGAGAGCAGACATGCCAGTCGCGGTAGTTTGCCCGAAGGCACATATCAAATAATCGCTGTATAGATCGAGGAGTTTACCGTTTTTCATGCCTCAAGTTTACTCAAAACTGCGTAAGGTGAGTTATTAAACGAAATTGGGCTATCGTTTAATAACGATGCACTCCTCTGCGCTGCTACTGTACGGTATTCCCATCCCCGGTCACAATCACGCTCCCCGTCACATTCCCGCCGACCGCCACCGAGCGGCTGCCGCGGGCAGTGACGGTCACCCCGGCGGCTCCGGCCTCGCTCCACAGGCGGGCGATTTCGGCGGCGAGGGTTTGGTCTTCGGCAAGCAGTTTCTTCAGTTGCTGGCGCAGGGCGGCGAGGGCGTCTTCGTCCTGCGGGGCAGCGGCGGCATCCTGTATGGCTTCCTGCAGGGCGGGCTTGCTTTCCACCTTGGGGCGCAGTTTGCCCCACAGGGCTTTGGCGCGCTCCCAGGCGTCCGCGCCGAGGCGCTTGCCGGCCTCTTCGGCGGCTTGCTCGCCCACCTTAAGCAGATAGGGCAGGAAGGGGGCGAGGAAGGAAACGAGTTGCGGGATGAGTTGGGAGGGGTCGCTCATGGTGGCCTCCATAAAATAACAGCGAACGGACGATGCTCTTCTCGTTGATTTTATCACGCCAGCAGCAGGCGCTCGTCCTTCGGTCATACAAAAAATGGGACAACTCCATGAGTTATCCCAACAGAATTTGAACGGTTCAAAAACGACTGCTCACCTAAAATCTATGTTTCTGTTCATCCCTGGTTTATCTCTGTTTATCCCCGTTCATCTCCGTTCATCCCTGGTTCATCTCCGTTCATCCCCGTTCATCTCCGTTCATCTCCGTTCATCCCCGTTCATCCCTGGTTCATCTCCGTTCATCTCCGTTCATCCCTGGTTCATCTCCGGTTATCAGCCCACCACACGCAACTCGCGCGGCATATCGCTCAAACACTCCGCCCCGCTCTCGGTGATGACCACGTTGTCCTCGATGCGCACGCCGTTGCGGCCCGGCAGGTAGATGCCCGGCTCGACGGTGAAGGCCATGCCCGGCTCCAGAATCTGCTCGTTGTCGCCGCGGATGTAGGGCTCCTCGTGGCCCTCCATGCCGATGCCGTGACCGGTGCGGTGGGTGAAATATGCCCCGTAGCCGGCCCGCTCGATGACCGCTCGCGCGGCGCGGTCCACCTCGGCGCACGGGACGCCCGGCCTGGCCGCGGCGCGCCCGGCCGCGTTGGCCTCCTGCACTAGGCGGTGAATCCGGGCCTCTTCGGCCTCCACCGCCCCTACGGCAAAGGTGCGCGTCAGGTCGGAGATGTAGCCGTCGCAGGCCGCGCCCCAGTCCACCACCAGCAGGTCGCCGGGCTGCAGCCGACGGTCGCTCGGGGCGGCGTGCGGGTTGGCGCTGTTCGGCCCGGCCGAGACAATCGGGGCGAAGGGCATCTCGGACTGCGAGCCGTGCCGCAGGAGTTGCATCACCAGTTCGGCGGCCAGTTCCTGCTCGGTCATGCCGATTTTGACCAGCGGAAGCGCCGCCTCCAGCGCCGATTGGGCAATCTGCACAGCGCGGCGCATGGCGGCGATTTCGTCCGCATCTTTGCGCACCCGCAGCCGGTTGACCACCTCCGAGGCGTCGGGGAACTCCGCCGCGGGGGCGCCCGCCCGCAGGTAGTTGAATTCCAGCAGGCGCAGGGCGCGCGGCTCGACGCCGATGCGCTTGCCCTCCAGCCCCAGCGACTCGAGCGCAGCGCGGAAGATCGCCTCCCAGGTAGTCGGATTCTCCCCGTAAGGGAAGGCGCGCACGGGCAAGCCCTCCACCTTGAGCATTTCCAGTTCCGGCAGGATGAGGGCAGGCGGCGCCTCGGGCGTGAAGACGACCACCACCGGCCGCTCCATCAGGTGGAAATGCAGGCCGGTCAGATAGACCAGCGAGGGGCAGGGATTCAGGGCCAGGGCATCCAGGCCCGAGGTCCGCAGCGAAGCGGAAAGTTTTTCGAGGCGGGAGGGATTCATGGGGTTCTCCTAACCAACTTTATGAAAACGCCACACAAAGGCCGTCTTGATGACCCAGTCCACCAAGCCGGGGAGAAGGGCATCGAAGAAGAAGACTGGGCGGTAATACCAGGGCAGAATCACCGCCCGGCGGGGATGCGCCGCCAGCCAGACGACGCGGCGGGCGACCGTTTCGGACGACATGCGCAGGAAGGCAGGGGTCTTGAATTCCTTCAGCGCCGAGCCGCTGTGCTGACCGAACTCGGTCGCCGCCGGGCCGGGGTAGATGCCGGAGACGCGCACGCCAAAGGGCGCCACCTCGCGGCGCAACGCGTCAGTGAAGGCGCGCACGCCGAACTTGGTCGCCGCATAGACGCTGTAGAGCGGCGCGGCAATCCAGCCGGCCACCGAGGACATGTGGAGGATGTGACCGCTGCGCCGCGCCAGCATGTGCGGCAGGACGGCGCGCGTCACCAGAATCAGGCCGGTCAGGTTGACGGCGATCTGCGTCTCGATGTCGCGCGCCGGCTCCAGGTTCTCCAGCCAGTCGAGGCGGCCAAAGCCGGCGTTGTTGAAGAGGATGTCAATCTGACCGTACACATCCAGCACGGTCTTGACCATCGCCTCCACTTCCTCGCGGCGGGTGACATCTACCGGCACGGCGAGGGCCTCGCCGCCGGCGGCCCGAATCTCCTCCGTCAACGCCTGCAGCCGGTCGAGGCGGCGCGCCGCCAGGACGACCCGGCAGCCCTGGCGGGCAAACAGCCGCGCCGCGTCGGCACCAAAGCCGGACGACGCGCCGGTAATCAGAACAACTTTACCTTCCAGCCTTTTCACTTCTTACTCCTCGCTCCTTACTTCTCACTTTTTGCTTCTTTTACTTCTCCCTTCTCACTCCTCTTCCTGCGGCTGCTCCTCCGTCCTGCGGCGGGGGCGGGGCGCTTCGATGACCTGCTCAGGAGAAATGGCGATTTCGATGACCTGGTCCATGTGGGTGACTGGGATGATCTTCAAATCTTCGCGCACTTTCTTGGGCACATCCACCAGGTCTTTGAGATTCTTTTCGGGCAAGATGACCACCTTCAAGCCGGCGCGATGCGCCGCCAGCACCTTCTCACGCACCCCGCCGATGGGCAAGACACGCCCACGCAGGGTGATTTCGCCGGTCATGCCGACTTCTTTGTAAACCGGATGCCCCGTCAGCGCCGAAATCATTGCTGTCGCCAAGGTAATGCCTGCCGAGGGACCGTCCTTGGGAATGGCGCCCTCCGGCAGGTGAACATGGATATCCATGCGTTCGAAGACTTCCCAATCAATGCCAAAACGCTCGGAGCGCGACTTGATATAGGTCAGCGCGGCCTGACCGGATTCCTGCATGATTTCCCCGATCTGACCGGTCATCTGCAAGTTGCCCTTGCCATCCAGCACGGCCGCTTCGACCGGCATGATTTCGCCGCCGTTTTCCGTCCAGGCCAGGCTGGTCGCCACGCCCACTTCATCCTGACGTTCGGCCTCGGTCTGGAAGAATTGCTGCGGGCCGAGGAATTTCTCCACCAGGTCAGGCGTGATGACGGTCGGGTAACGCTTCTCTTCGGCCTTCAGGCGCGCCACCTTGCGGCAAATGCGCCCAATCTCGCGCTCCAGATTGCGGACGCCGGCCTCGTAGGTGTACTCGCGGATGATGCGCTGCAACGCCTCGGTCTGGAACTGGAGGCCAATCCCCTCGATACCGCTCTCTTCTAACTGACGCGGGATGAGATAGCGCTCGGCGATAATAAGTTTCTCCTCCTCGATGTAGCCGGGGAACTCGATGACCTCCAGCCGGTCGAGCAGGGCAGGCGGGATGGTCATCAGCGTGTTGGCGGTGGTGATGAACATGACCTTCGAGAGGTCGAAGTCCAGTTCGAGGTAATGGTCGCTGAAGGCGTGATTCTGCTCCGGGTCGAGCACTTCGAGCAGTGCCGAAGAGGGGTCGCCGCGAAAATCCTGGCCGAGTTTGTCAATCTCATCGAGCATGAAGAGCGGATTGGCCGTGCCGGCGCGTTTCATCGTCTGCAGGATGCGGCCCGGCAACGCACCGATGTAGGTGCGGCGGTGGCCGCGAATCTCGGCCTCGTCGCGCACGCCGCCGAGCGAGACGCGCACGAACTTGCGCCCCAGCGCGTCGGCGATGGACTTACCCAGCGAGGTCTTGCCCGTCCCCGGCGGGCCAACGAAGCAGAGAATGGGCTGGCGCTCCTTCTTCGGCTTGAGCGAACGGACGGCAATGTACTCCAGAATGCGGTCTTTGGCCTTCTTCAGCCCGTAGTGGTCGCGGTCGAGGACGCGAGCGGCATGTTTGACATCCAGGTTATCTTCGGTATAGACCTGCCAGGGCAGGT
Organism: Anaerolineales bacterium; assembly: GCA_034436335.1. GTDB lineage: Bacteria > Chloroflexota > Anaerolineae > Anaerolineales > Villigracilaceae > UBA877. The sequence continues at coordinate 4,428 of DAOTVO010000031.1, forward strand.
CGAGAATCCAGTCAATGTAGGTGCGAATGATGCCCACTTCGGGCGCCATGGGCGGCATCTGGTTCAAACGTTCAAGTTCCTTGAGGGCCGTTTCACGCGCCAGGTCGGGCAGCGCCGCCTGCTCAATACGCGTTTTAAGGTCGCGCAGGTCGCGGCTGAATACGTCGCCCTCGCCTAATTCGTTTTGAATCTGACGCATCTGCTCGCGCAGGTAAAACTCGCGCTGACTCTTATCCACCTCGCTCTGGACGCGGGTGTGAATCTCATCTTCCAGTTCCAGCACATCCAATTCCTGGGCCAGCAGGGTGTTGATGCGCTGGAGACGCTGGAGAGGGTCCTTCGTCAAAAGCAATTGTTGGCGCTCGGTCAGGTTGAGAGAGACCGCCGTGGCAATCATGTCAGCCAGCCAGCCCGGCTCGGCGATATTCATGGCAAAGAGATGGGCTTCTTCGGGGATGGAACGGTCGAGTTGCACACAGCGCTCGAAAAGGTCGAGTGCGTTGCGCATCAGCGCCTGGGTCGTGCGGTCGGTCGGGATGGGTTCTTCGATGACACGGGCGCGCACCTTCAGCACCGGCTTCAAGCGGGTGAATTCGACCACTTCCACGCGGCGGCGTCCCTGCACCAGCGCCGAGGAAGAGCCGTCGGGCATGGAAAGCAGGCGGCCAACGGCCAATTCCACCCCAACGGGCAGAAAATCCGCCGGGCCGGGGGTTTCGACGTCTGGATCGCGCTGGGTCAGGCCAATAACGGTGCGGTTGCGTTCATGCGCTTCCTGAATGGCAAGCAGGGAAGCCTCGCGTCCCAAAAAAATCGGCGTGACCATGTGCGGAAAGACGATCACATCCCGCAGGGGCAGGACGAGCGCCTCAATACAGCCGTCATCGTCCGGCACAGCGTTTGGCACGCGGTAAAGTTCATCGGTGCGCTGGGAAAAGACTCCGCCGAATTCTTCTTCATCATCGTAAGACCAGTTGTTTTGCGTCATAAATTCCTCGTTTGCACGTTTACTCGTTACGGTTAGCAGGTTAAAGTTAGCAAGTTTACAGGTTGGCAGGTTCGGTTCAGCCCCGGGCATATGTCTGCCAGGCCGTTTTGACTTCGGCAGTGGCGAACATGCTCCCGGCGACGAGGACGATGTCCCCGCTCTCAGCAGACAGTTCCAACGCGCGGCGCAGAGCCTCGCCCGCCGGCGTCGCCGCCTCGGCGCGGACCCCGAAGCGGGCCGCCGTTTCGACAATCGTCTCCGGCTCGAGGGCGCGCGGATGGGTAGATTGCGTCGCAATGACCAGCCGCAGACGCGGGGAAATCTCCTCCAGCATGGCTGGGAAACGCTTGTCCCGCGAAGCGCCCATGACCAGGATGACGGGGCGGCCGGGGTAATAGTCGTCCAGCGTCTGGCGCAAGCGCAGGAACGAGTCCTGGTTGTGCGCCGAATCGAAAATCAACGGCGGTTCACGGCGGGCGATCTCGAAGCGGCAGGGCCACTTGACCGCGGCAAATCCCTGCCGGATGGCATCATCAGAAACGGACAGACCGCAGGTTTTGAGCGCCGCGTAAGCGGTTGCGGCGTTTTCCACCTGGTGCGCGCCAAGCAGTGGGATGCGGAGTATAACAGGATTTTCGGTTTTCGATTGATGATTGCTGACCGAAAAAGTCTGCCCGTCCAGGGAGTGTTCTCCCATCTCGAAGGTCACGTCGCGGCCGACGAGGGTGAGCGGACAGCCGCGTTCACGCGCCAGCCGTTCCAGGGTCCGGAGCGCCTCGTCCTTCTGCGGCGAGGAGACCACCGGCGCGCCGGGTTTGATGATGCCGCCCTTCTCGCCGGCAATCAACGTCAGCGTCTCGCCCAGAATGAAGGTGTGGTCATACGAAATCGAAGTGATGACCGAGACAATCGGGCTGACAACGTTGGTCGCGTCCAGTCGCCCGCCCAAACCGACTTCGATGACCGCCGCGTCGGCTTTTTCCTGTGCGAAGTAGAGAAAAGCAATCGCGGTGGTAATCTCGAAGGTGGTCAGTTTCTCAATTTGAGCCACGTGTGGCTTGATCTCTTCCACCAATGCCGGCAGGCGTTCATGCGGAATCGGGAGGCCGTCCAGTTGAATACGCTCGGCGTAATCCTGCAAGTGCGGCGAAGTGTAGAGACCGGTCTTGTAGCCTGCGGCGGTCAGGGCCGAGGCCATCAGCGCCGAGGTGGAGCCTTTGCCCTTCGTCCCGGCGACGTGCAGGACGTGGTACTTGCGGTGCGGGTCGCCGAGCCGCGCCAGCAGATTGTGCATCCGCTCCAGTTTGAACTCGGCCTGGGCAAGGTCGGTTTCTTTTTTCAGGCTATAATCAATAAAAGAGTAGAGATAATCGAGAGCAAGGTTGTAAGCGGTTTCGGTATCCATACGAGAAGGGATTGTAAAACGTAACGCGTAAAGCGTAAAGCGTAAAACGGAATGGTTGCCATACTCACCCTCCACCTGCATCTGCCGGCCTGCACCTCGCTGAAGGAAAAGCGCGGGCGGCTGAAACCGTTCCTGCACCGCCTGCGGCGCGAGTTCAACGTCTCGGCAGCGGAGATGGACCTGCAGGACAGGTGGAGCGAAGCCGTCATCGCCTGCGCCATGCTCGGCAATAACGCGGCGCACTTGCAGGCCGCGCTGGAGACGGTGCGCCGCTGGGCCGAGGCACACTGGACGGACGGCGATGTGCTGAAAGCAAAAATCGAGGTCTTCTAAGGTGTGTTTGTAAATTTAATTGTGGCCTCGATACGGCGGCGGTCGAGTCATCCGAAGGATGTATCGAGACCCCGCCGCCTACTCGACCACCGGCAAAAAATTTTGCACACAGACCGTCGCGAGTCAGATGATCAATCCAACCTGCTTTGTTCTAGATTGCTCTCAGGAGGCTTTTTATGGACTTACACTTGAAAGACAAACGCGCTCTTGTCACCGGCGCTTCGCGCGGATTGGGATATGCCGTCGCCCTCGGTCTGGCGCGGGAGGGCTGCCGCGTGGCGGTCAACAGCCGCGAGGAGGCAAAAATCACCGCCGCGGCGGAAAAAATCAGCCGGGAAACAGGGACACAGGTATCAGGAATGGCAGGGGACGTGAGCGACCCGGCCGTCCCGGCGCGGCTGGTGGAAGAGACCGTCCGCGTCCTCGGCGGGCTGGATATCCTGGTCACCAACGCTGGCGGGCCGCCCGCCGGAGCTTTCGAGTCCTTCGACGAGGCCGCCTGGCAGAAAGCGGTTGAACTCTCCTTTATGAGCCACGTGCGGCTCATCCGCGCCGCCCTGCCGCATCTCAAACAATCCAAAGCCGCCAGCGTGTTGACCGTGACCTCCTACTCGGTCAAACAGCCCATCCCCAACCTGGTGCTGTCGAACAGCGTCCGCGCCGCCACGGTCGGCCTGACGAAGAGCCTGGCGCTCGAACTGGGTGCGGCGGGCATCCGCTTCAACTCCATCCTGCCCGCCTGGACGGAGACCGAGCGCGTCATCGAACTGATGACCTTCCGCGCCAAACAGAACGGCACAACGGTCGAGGAGGAGATTGCCAAGCAATCGAAGGAAAGTCCGCTGGGGCGGATGGGCACGCCAGAGGAGTTCGCCAACGCGGCGGTCTTTCTCGTTTCCCCCGCCGCCGCTTACATCACCGGCGTCATGCTGACGGTGGACGGGGGCATGTACAAGGGAACGCTGTAGAACAAAAAGCCGCCGCCCGGCAATTTGCGGAGCGGCGGCTTTCTTTTTCGGCGCCATTCACATCGCTGCCGAAGCGCCGTAGAGAATATTGCGCATCTGCACCACCTGACGGCGGATTTTATCATCGCGCTCCAGCAGGTCGGCAACTTTCTCGCAGGCATACATGACCGTTGTGTGGTCGCGCCCGCCCAGCGCCTGCCCGATTTGCGGCAGGGAAATGTTCGTCTCGCGCATCAGATACATGGCAATCTGACGCGGCAGAGCCACCTCGCGTGAGCGCTCAGAGGAGAGCAGACGATCCACAGAAAGGTTGAATGTGCGCGCCACCACGTCCACCACCGCGTCGGGGCGGATGTCGGCGCGCTGAGGCAGCAGGTCGGCCAGCGCCGAATCGGCCAGTTGCAGGCTGAGCGCCATGCCGCTTAAATCGGCAAAGGCCACGATGCGGTTGAGCGCCCCCTCCAGTTCGCGGATGTTGGACTGCACGCGGCGGGCAATAAACTCCAGGATGTCCGCCGGCACGGCGCGTCCCTGGCGCTCGGCCTTGGCACGCAGGATAGCCAGCCGGGTCTCAAAATCGGGCGGCTGGATGTCGGCGGTCAGCCCCCACTCGAAACGCGAGCGCAGTCGCTCTTCCAGCGTCACCAGCGCTTTGGGCGGCCGGTCGGAAGAGAGAATAACCTGCTTGTTCTGTCCGTGCAGGGTGTTGAAGGTGTGGAAAAATTCCTCCTGCGTGGATTCCTTGCCGGCGATGAACTGAATATCATCAATCAGGAGCAGGTCGGCCGAGCGATACTTCTCGCGGAAAGCCGGGGTGGTATGCGTGCGGATAGCATTGATGAGATCGTTGGTGAACTCTTCAGACGAAACATACAGCACATACAGCCCGCGCTCCTGGCAGGCGTTGCCGATGGCGTGCAGGAGATGCGTCTTGCCTAGCCCCACCCCTCCATAGAGAAAGAGCGGATTGTAGGCGGTAGCCGGATTTTCGGCCACCGCCTGCGCAGCGGCATGCGCCAGACGGTTGTTCGGCCCGACGACGAAATTATCGAAGGTGTAACGCGGATTGAGGCTGGCGACGCGCGGCCGGGGAGCCGGCGCGGCGGGAAGCGATTCCGCCTTCGCTTCGGGCGCGGACGGGGAAACGACCGCCGCTTCCTCGGCTTCGGTAGCGACGACGAAGCGAACCTCCACCGGCGCGCCCATCAGAGCAGCAAGAAGACGCGTGACCGTCTCCAGCAAGCGGGTTTCCAGCCAATCGCGTGCGTAGGCGTTGCGCACGCCGATGGTCATCACCCCCGCTTCGAAGCGGAGCACGCGGGTATCGCGCACCCACGTATCGAAAGACGCTTTTGGCATCTCCATCTGGAGTTGACCGAGGGCCGACTGCCAGGCTTGTGCGGCATCCATACTTCTTCTCCTCATCGTTCGGTGTTGTGTTTCAGTATAGGGATGCAGGGACAGAAACCCGCTGTTCTCACAGCGGGAACATAAATTGATGGGTTGTCTGGTCTCCTGCGGGGTTACGTGATGTATCTCACGTTGCCCCCATTCTAGCAGAAAGGAGAAGTTTCATCCATACACAAAACCTACGCTCGCCTAAAAACTTGCAAATTTTTAAGGCTCGCCTAACCTTAAAAAATACGAATCTAGAATCTGTGTTCTATTCGCGTTCTGCATCGTGCGGCATCTCAATTTGTTTGCTCGCTCGAAAACAGTACCCCCATATATGGGGGGATAGAATTGCACTTGCCGCTCAACTAAACTTAAGGTCTTGGATCTTAAAAAAAGAAGATGTCAAGGAAGCCGCGTTTTTGCAAATGTGAAACTCTTATTTTTGCGTTTCGCCAGATGGATTTGTTCGGCTCAGGACGATTTTCTCGAAGCGGTGCGCGGCGCCCAGGCGAGAATGGTCGTCCCCTCGCCGGGCGTGGAGGTAATCTCGATGTCGCCGCCGGCGTTGGCGGCGCGCGTGTGCATATTGGCGAGCCCGTGACCGACTGCCCGATTGGTCGTCTCGGGGTCGAAACCGCGTCCGTTGTCGCTCACCTCCAGCAGGACACGCTCGGGCGTCATCCACAGGTCCACCATGACTTTACTGGCGTTGGCATGTTTGGCGATGTTGGCAAGACTCTCCTGACAGATGAGGAAAAGCGTCAGAGCGGTGGCAGGCGGCAGGTCGAGCAACGACTCGCTCTTCGGGCCGGAAAGGGTCACCTCCACGCCGGTGTTCTGGCGGAATTCGGCGACCAGCCTCTCCAGGCCGCTCATCAAATTTTCGTTCTGCAACTGGCGCGGACGCAGGTCGAGGATGTAGTTGCGGATATCGCGAATAGTGCGGTTGATGTCTTCCATCGCTTTCGACAGGCGCTCGGCGGCCGCAGCGGGGTCTTCGCTCAAAATTTGGCGGGCATTCTCCAGCGAAAGCCCAACGCCGTAAATGGACTGGATAACGCCGTCATGCAGGTCCATGCCAATCCGCTCACGCTCCTCCAGCACGGCCAGGCGGCGCACATTGTAATGCAGGCGGGCATTTTCGATAGCCACTCCGGCGAGATTGCCAATCGAGACCAGCATCTGCACCTGAGGCCGCGAAAGCGCCCGGCGGCTGCGGGTGGCGATGGTCAACACACCCACCACCTCGCCGCGCGCCAGCAGAGGGATGCAGGCAATCTGTTGGAATCCCGCCTCCACCACAGCGCGGCGCACTTCCGGGTCATCGCGCTCCAGATGACTGCTGATGACCGGCGTGCGCGCCGCCGCCGCCCGGCCGATCATCCCCTCGCCGAGTTTGAAGCGATTGCGGGTCCAGAACGCCTCGGCCGCCTCGCCGCGATGCAGGGTCAGGCGCAGAGTCTCGCCGTCTTCTTCCTTGAGGAAGATTTCCCCTGCTTCCACCTTGAAATGCTGCATGAGCAGGGTAAGAGTCTTGTGCAAAATCTCATCCAGTTCAAGCGAAGCGCCGAGGGCGCGGCTGATTTCGTTGCTCAAAGCCAGTTCGGCGTTGCGCCGGCTCATTTCGCGCTCATTCTCCTGCAAGCGTTCATAAAGACGGGCATTCTCGATGGCCGCCGCCGCATACGCCGCCAGCATCTCGATGATCATCTCATCAGCGGCAGTAAACTCGCGGCCATTCTCCTTGTCCGTCAGGTAAATCTGACCCAACTGCCGCTCACCCAGCCGGATGGGAACACCCAACATGCTGTGCATGCGCGGATGACCGGGCGGGAAGCCCACACTGCGCGGGTCGGCAGAAATTTCGGGAATGCGGATGTTGCCGCTATCGCCACGCATCAGCGCGCCAATCAGCCCGCGCCCGCGCGGCGGATGCGGGATGCGCTTGACTTCCTCCGGTTTCATGCCATGGGTGATAAAACGGCTCAGTTCGCCCTTTTCGTTCAGCACCCCCAGCGCGGCATAACGCGCCCCAGCCTGCTCACATGCCAGCGAAGCAATTCGCTCGAGAAGCGTTTCCAGGGAGATGTTGCGAACCAGTTCCAAACTTGCATGATGGAGAGCAATGAGCCTCTCCTGGAGTTCTTCGCGCGTCAACAGCATCAGAGCACCTCGGCAGTAATTCTACTCTAGATGTCCGAATTCGCCAAGTTTGAGGAACTAACTACCCAATGAAGCCGGGATGGTTATCGCAGCAAAAAAGGCTAACTTTCTCCGCAGATTGCACAGATTTACCCTGTGGGTACGATGTCGCCGATTTTTCCCAATCTGCGACATCTGCGGATGATTTCCGAGACCAGGGCAGGCAGTTGCAAGTTTGATAGGTTTTGCCAGACTTCGGGCATAGAATTGACCGCATGATGACCTCACGTATTCCCGGATTCTACAACCTGCCCCTCGGCGAGCGGATCAAGAAACTGGCCGCTGCGGCCGGTCTTTCCCCCGAGGAACTCGCTTCCCTCCAGAACGGCGGCCTGACCCCTGACCAGGCTGACCACATGGTCGAAAACGCTGCCGGGACCTTTGGCCTGCCGCTCGGAATCGGGCTGAATTTCATTGTCAACGGACGCGAAGTCCTCGTCCCGATGGCCATCGAGGAGCCGTCGGTGGTGGCCGGCGCCTCGTTCATGGCGAAACTGGCGCGCGCCGGCGGCGGATTCATCGCCTCCACAAGCGAGCCGCACATGATCGGGCAAATGCAGGTGCTGGACGTGGTCAACGTGGAGGCGGCGCGGCTGGCCCTGCTCGAACACAAAGCCGAACTGCTCGCCGCGGCGGACGAAATTGACCCCCTGCTAAAGAAGTTCGGCGGCGGGGCGCGTGACCTGGAAGTACGTCTCCTCGCCGAGTCGCCCATCGGCGCGTTCCTGGTCGTGCATCTCATCTACGACGTGCGCGATGCCATGGGCGCCAATGCCGTCAACACCGCCTGCGAGAAACTCGCCCCGCGCATCGAACAGATTACCGGCGGACGCGTTCACCTGCGCATCCTTTCCAACCTGGCCGACCGGCGTCTGGCCCGTGTTCGCTGCACCATTCCGGTCCAAGAACTCGCTTTCGACAACTTCTCCGGCGAGCGCGTGCGGGACGGCATCATCGAGGCTTGGGCCTTCGCCGCCGCCGACCCCTACCGCGCCGCCACACACAACAAGGGCATCATGAACGGCGTAGACGCGGTGGTCATCGCCACCGGCAACGACTGGCGCGCCATCGAGGCCGGGGCGCATGCCTACGCCGCCCGCAGCGGACGCTACACCAGCCTTTCCACATGGGGAAAAGACGCCGAGGGCAACCTCGTCGGTACGCTGGAAATGCCGATGGCCGTCGGCATCGTCGGAGGAGCGACCAAGGTGCATCCCGCCGCAAAAACGGCGCTTAAACTGATGGGCGTCAAAACCGCCGCCGAACTGGCCGAAATCATCGTCTCGGTTGGGTTGGCGCAAAATCTGGCCGCCTTGCGCGCCCTCGCCACCGAAGGCATCCAGCGCGGGCACATGTCCCTGCACGCCCGGCAGGTGGCCATTGCCGCCGGAGCAACCAATGAGATGATTGAAAAAGTCGCCGCGCAAATAGTGGCGGAGAACACAGTGAGAATTGACCGCGCTGAGGAAATCTTGAAGGCGATCGTCGGCTAAACGGGTATCAGGCATCAGGCAAACAGGTAGAAAGCAGTAGGGCGGGATTCCATTCCCGCCTGCTGCAACAGTAGATGGAATTCAATCCTGCTTGCCACAGAATCGCAATCATTCTTCCAGGAGTAACCATGACCGAAAACAAAACCCCACTCAAACCCTCCCGCCCCGTCGGTATCGTTGGCTACGGCGCGTATGTGCCGCGCTATCGCCTGCCGGTGCGGGAGGTAGCCCGCGTTTGGGTCGGCGGCCGCACCGCCGGCCTGCCGATCCGGGAAAAATCTGTGCCCGGGCTGGATGAAGACGTGGCCACCATGGCACTCGAAGCAACACGTAACGCTATGAAACGTGCCGAGGTGAATCCGAGCGAGATTCGCGCCGTCTGGTTCGGGTCCGAATCGCACCCTTACGCGGTCAAGCCGACTTCGACAATTGTCGCCGAGGCTATTGGGGCTGCGCCGCACGTCCAGGCGGCAGACATGGAATTCGCCTGCAAAGCCGGGACGGAAGCCATGGTCATGGCCATGGGCATGGTCGGCTCCGGCATGGGGCGTTATGCTATCGCCGGTGGTCTCGACACCGCCCAAGGCAAGCCGGGCGATGCACTGGAGTACACCGCCGCAGCCGGGGGAGCGGTCTTCGTCATCGGCCCGGCCGAGGAATCGCTGGCAGTCATCAACGGCGCCTACTCCTACGTCACCGACACGCCCGATTTCTGGCGGCGTGAATACCAGCGTTATCCGGAGCATGGCAGCCGTTTCACGGGTGAACCGGCTTACTTCCAGCACATTCTCTCGGCCGGAAAAACTTTGATGGAAGCGATGCAAACAACAGCAGCCGACTACACCTGGGCGATTTTCCACCAGCCCAACACCAAGTTCCCCCAGCGCGCCGCCTCCCTGCTCGGATTCACCGCAGAGCAGATTGCCCCCGGCCTCCTCTCACCGGTGATCGGCAATACCTACGCCGGCGCCGCCATCATCGGCCTGACCGCCACACTGGACGGGGCCAAACCGGGCGATCGTATCCTGATGGTCTCGTTCGGCTCCGGTGCCGGCTCCGACGCCTTCGACCTCACCGTCACCGAAAAACTGCTTGAGCGCCGCGATAAGGCGCCCAAGACGCAAGATTACATCGCCCGCCGCACAGAAATTGACTACGCCATGTACGTGCGCCTGCGCGGCAAGATCGCTCTGAAATGATCAGGCGACTTTTGGAGACGGTATGACCGAAGTTATCGTTGCTGGAATTGGACAAACCCCGGTCGGCGAGCATTGGGAAACTCCCCTGCGCTCGCTGGCCGTTCAGGCGATTCGCGCGGCGCTCGCCGATTCGGGCGGGCTGAAGCCGCAGGCGCTTTATGCCGCCAACGTGCTGGCGCCCAATCTCTCCCATCAGGCCCATGTGGGGACGTTGCTGGCCGATTACGCCGGCCTGACCATCATCGAGGCAGCCGCCTTTGAAGCAGGAGGCGCCTCCGGGGGCGCAGCCCTGCGACAGGCCTATTTGGCCGTCAAAAGCGGGCTGTTGGACACGGTGCTGGTCGTCGGCGTGGAAAAATTCACCGATGCGCTCGGCGCAGACGTGGAAACGGCCACCGCCACCCAGACCGACAGCGAGTACGAGGCCGTTCACGGGCTGACGCCCGCCGCCCAGGCCGCTCTCCTCGCCCGCCGCTACCTGCATGAGTTCAACGTCCCTGCCGACGGGCTGGCCGGTTTTCCGCTCACGGCGCATCTCAACGCCTCGGCGAACAAGAACGCCATGTACCGCAACGGCGTCTCGGCAGAGACCTACCGCAAAGCGGAAATGGTCTGCGACCCGCTCAACCTGTTCGACATTGCCCCCAACGGCGACGGCGCGGCGGCGCTGGTGTTGACCCGCCGCGACCGGCTGCCGGAGGGTTTTTCTCATCCCATCGTGCGAATCGCCGCCTCCACATCGGTCAGCGATTCACTCGCGCTGCACGACCGCCCTGACCCGCTGACTTTTACCACCGCGCAGAAATCCGTGGAAGCGGCTCTGGAAAAAGCCGGAATCAGCCGCGAGCAGATTGACCTCTTCGAGTATTTCGATGCCTTCTCCATCTACGCCGCCCTCTCGCTGGAAGCCGCCGGCTTTGCGCCGCGCGGCCAGGGCTGGAAACTGGCCGCCGAGGGCGTTATCGCCCGAAGCGGTCAAATTCCCTGCGCCACACTGGGTGGACTGAAAGCGCGCGGCAATCCCCTCGGCGCGACAGGCGTATATCAGGCCGTCGAAGCAGTGTTGCAGTTGCGAGGTCAGGCCGGAAACGGGCAAATCGAAGGCGCGAAGGTCGCCATGATTCAATCGCTGGCCGGCCCGGCGTCTGTTGCAGTGACCCATATTTTGGAGAAGGTAGAGAAAAGAGAGTAGAGAAAAGAGAACGCTATTGTTCTCCTCTCACTTCTTTCCCTTCTCCCTGCTCACTTCTCACTCTTCTCTGGAGGTTCTTATGGAAATTGCCCGCCACTGGCGTTTGAAAGAACAACGATATAATCTAACCGGCAGCCGGTGTGAACAATGCGGCGAGAAATCCTTCCCGCCGCGTCAGGTCTGCCCCAAGTGCGGCGCCGAAACAAGCGCCCCTTTCCCCTTTAGCGGACTCGGCGAGGTGTATTCTTTCACCACGATTTACGAGGTTCCCACCGGCTACGAGGAGCAGGCGCCCTACACCGTCGCCCTGGTGCGGCTAGAAGAAGGCCCGCTCGTCACCGCCCAACTGACCGACCTGGGCGAGACCAAAGCGGAAATCGGCATGCCGGTCGAAATGGTCGTCCGCCGCCTGCGCTCCGATGGCGATGAGCGTGGAATGCTCATTTACGGGTATAAGTTCCGGCCACGACTCACTTGATCGTCTTACAAATCCTGGACAATCCGAAGAATGCACCGGGCATTTCTGCCCTCGCTTTTTCAGACTTGCTCCGCTAGAAATTCGAGGCCTGATGTCTGAGTATCCAAACTATCTCTCCCAAACGCTGGCCCGCGCTCGCACTCTCGGTCAATGGTATGCCGGTCAAGCAGAAGCGGCTGCCTTATGTTTCGACATGTTGGCTCTCTTCCCCGATTGTCGAGAAGCCGGCGAACTCGTCTATGAACTCTTTTGCGATCCCTGGCTCATTTACGATATGCGTGTTGCGATTCAGCAGCATATCGAAGAGTGGGACGATCGCCCCTTTCAACAGCGCCGCCGTCTTGCCCTCTCGTTTGACTTCTTAAGTCGGTGGGAAGGTTGGGAAAACGAAGACGACGCAGAAGAGGACAGCCAATATCAGGAAAATTGTCTGGATGTCGCTGCTCTTCTGGATGATGGCAAAATGGAATTACTCCATGCCTATTGTTTGGGAGACGATGAGTGTACCGATTACGCCTGGACGATCTTTACCAAAGCACTAGAAACAACCCGTCAACCAGAAGCGACTCTCCTGTGGATTGGAAAACAATACGCCAAACTGGGTTTCTTTGCAGACGCGGCAGAAGTGCTCGGCGAATTGTGTCTGCGTTTCAATAACGGTCAGGCGCGTCGCCTGCTGGCAGAAGTTATTTGGTGGCGCGAGAACGCCCACCGAATCCCCTGGCTTCCACCCCCCGGCGATGGTTCGCGGTATGACCGTATCATAAAAATCATTGACCCACAAGCGCCAACCACCCAAGAACTCATTGCACAGATTCGCAGCGAAAACCACCTCAAGCGCATGACAAAGTACAAGCCGAGCATTGATCCATCCTTGGCCAATCTTCTCTCTCGCACTCTTCCGCCCTTACAACAGGAGTCATCCCCTCCGAGAATAGACTGGTCTTTCCTTGAAGACGCCTGGCAGCCTGGAGAACCTGCTGATTGGGTCAAAGAGGAAATAAAACTCATGGAGGAGTTCATCCAACAAGACCAAGAGAACCGCCAATTTCTTGAAAAATATCTGCGTGCTCACCGTTGGACACGGAATATTCCCCCTCCTTCGCTTCCAAAGCGGCACGATCCCCATCAACTGCGCTTTTTTGATGCTGAGTCAGACGCGGACGAAACGCCGTTCGTGTGCACTTAAAAGTGGTGGGCAGCACGGCTTTGTAGGAAAACACCCTGAGTTGTCCTTTTGCGTGGACACCGCCATCCAAGAGCCTAGAGCGGTCATTTGAGGGGTGATATACTTCGAGTATGCTCCTCGCCCTCTTCGGCGGCACCTTCGACCCGCCCCATCTCGGACATCTGGCGCTCTGCCACGCCGCCCTGGCCGCGCTGCGTCCCGACCGCCTGCTGTGGGTGCTGACTCCCAATCCCCCGCACAAGCGCAGCCGCCGCATCACCCCCCTGCCCCACCGCCTCGCCATGGTCGAACTCGCCCTGCAGGGCGAACCCTTCGAACTCTCACGGGTGGACATTGACCGCCCGCCCCCCCACTACGCCTACGAGACCGTGCGCCTGCTGGCCGAACAGAACCCCGGCGCAGACCTGCTCTACCTGATGGGCAGCGATTCGCTCAACGACCTGCCCGCCTGGCGCCGTCCCGCGGACCTGCTCTCTGCCCTCCGTTATTTCGGCGTCATGCGCCGCCCCGGCGAGACCCCCGACCTGCCCGCCCTCGAACAAGTTTTGCCCGGCCTGACGGCCAAAGTCCGCTTCATCGAGGCGCCCCCGGTGAACATTTCAGCGAGTGACATCCGCGCCCGCGTCCACCGCGGCGACGCTTTCGAGCACCTCGTCCCCCCCGCCGTCGCCGCTTACATCCGGGAACAGCGTCTCTACCAATCCCCATGACAATCCCTCCTCGCAAAGGTTCTGCCTTGCCCAACCCTTGCTTTCCGAAGATCACACCTTGCCCCGCCGCAACCCTGGCGGGAAAATAACCTTTGCAAGGGTCACTGCCCATCCCGCAATTGCAAATCGTCAATCGTAAATCATCAATTGTCAATCCAATGTCTCTGCTTCTCGACGCCCTCTTCAACTCCGTGGCCTACGGTCACTTCATTGTGGATGTCCTCAACGGACAGCGTTCCGTGCTGCTCACTTATTGGAGCCAGCAACTCGGTCTCAGCAACGCCTGGCTGGCGCTGGTCAGCACCATCTACGTCTGGGTGGCATCGCTCTCTCAACCCCTCTTCGGCTGGATTACCGATCGCTTCGGCAAAACGCGCCTGATGGCCGCCGGAGGCATCCTTTGGATGAGCGGCTTCTTCGCCCTGGCGCTCTTTCTGCCTGTCGGCTGGGCCATCCCCTGCCTCATCCTCGGCTCGCTCGGCTCGGCAGCCTTCCACCCTTCGGGCGCCGCGCAGGCCACCCTGCGTGGCCGCAGTCTCCTGGCCGGGCGTGAGACCACCTCCACCTCGTGGTTCTTCCTCTTCGGACAGTTCGGCTACTTCATGGGGCCCATCCTCGGCGGCCCCCTGCTTCAGCGTTTCGGACCGGGCGGATTGCTCCTGCTGGCAGTCCCGGCGCTGGCGATTGGATTGAACGCCGCCTGGCGGCTGCGGGCCCCGGCCAAGGCCTGCGGAGCGGGCGCGGACCTGGCGCGGGCCGCGCGGCGCGTTGATTTGGGCGCGGCAGGCTCAGGGTCAAGCCGCGGCACGGGGAGGTTCGGCTTTGCCCTGGCGCTGGTCATCGTCGCCGGGCTGCAATCCTGGGCGCAACAGAACATGAACACCTTCCTGCCCAAGTATCTGAGCGACCTGGGGCAGACTCCTGGTGTCTATGGCCTGATGACCGGTCTCTTCATGGGCGGCTCGGCCCTGGGTAACGTCCTGGGCGGCAGCCTGGCCGACCGCTTCGGACGCCGCCGCGTGGCGGTGATCATGCTGGCGCTGGCAGGCTTGCCGTTGACGGCCATCGCCCTCGCCGGCTGGACACTCTGGCTCTATCTGCTCGTGCCGCTTGCCGGCGCATTGACAGGCGCAGTGCACAGCATCATCGTCGTCTTGGCGCAGCGTTTGTTAAAGGGAGGCATGGCGCTGGCCTCCGGCTTGACGCTGGGATTCATGTTCTCGGCCGGGGCGCTCGGCACGCTACTCTCCGGCCCGCTGGCAGATACGCGCGGCTTCCCGCCGGTCTTCCTGATGACCGCCGGCCTGACTCTGGCCGCCTCGCTGACGGCGTTGTTCCTAAAAGAACGGCTTGAAAACTTGAACGAGGAGGAACGGGGATAATTTATTGCCAAAGCGGGGACACAGCCTTGCTTGCTTCTCCTACTCCTGTGCGCTGCGCAAGAATAGGCGGCGGAAGGCTTCGCGCCCCCAGCGGACGCCGCGCAAATGCTCCAGGCGAGAAGAAAAACGCGCCGGCATCAGGCCAAAAACGCGCGGCAAGGTATCTACCGGGCAGGTGCGGTCTACGGCGAGATAATCAATCCAAAAAACCGAAGCGGGGAAATACGGGAAAGAGGTTTCCATGGTCACGGTCAGGGCACGCATGAACGGCACCCCAGCAGGGAAGAGCAAGCGCCGTTGATGGGTCACGCTCATGATTGTCTCCACCATCTGACGCAATGTCATCGTCTCGCTGCCGCCGATTTCGTAGGTCTGGTTGATGGTCTCGGGCAGGTCGAGCGCCCAGGTCATACACACGGCCAAATCTTCCACCCAGAGCGGCTGCACCAGCGTTTTGCCCCCGGCGGGGAGCGGCAGAATGCCGGGAGCAAGCGCCAACAGCATCGCCAAGCCAGTGGTGAAGAGATCGCCCGGGCCGAAGAGGAGCGAGGCGCGCAAAATGGTATAGGGCAGGCCGGACTTGCGGATGAATTCCTCGGCAATGCCTTTGGCTTTCAGCACCGGGAACGCGGAGGCGCGGTCGGCGTCGAGGTGGCTGAGATAGAAAATGCGCTCCACGCCAGCATCGAGCGCGGCCTTGACCAGGTTGCGCGTTCCTTCGATATCTACCGATTGCAGGTCGGCGCGGCCGCCGCCCGCTTCGCCGCCCGCCAGGTGATAGACCGTCTGCACGCCGCGCAGGGCGGCGCGCAGGCCACGCGGGTCGGCCAGGCTGGTGACCGCCACTTCGACCGGGACGCCAGGCGGCAGGTTCGGGGTACGCGGCGAAGGTCGCAAGAGGATGCGAACACGCTGCCCCGCCTCCACCAGGTGACGGGTGAGGGAACGTCCAATAAAGCCGGTAGCGCCGGTGAGGAGGATCATCGTTTTAATTCACGTCTGCTCAAGGCACCTGATAGATGACCACATCGCCCGAACGGAAGACCTCCACCAGGTTATGTTGGAAATTAAGTTCGTTTAGCCGGTAAGTACGCCGCTCCAGCGTGCCGACGACGAGGTAGCGGATGTTGTACTTCTCGATGATTGCACGTGCCTCGTCCCAGTTGTTGGTCTGGTAAAGGCGGGGGATGTCCCGCTCGCCACGCTGACGCTGTTCGTCGAAAGTGCCGCGCCACTGGTCTTCATGACCGATCCAGCCAACTACCGCCGGCAGTCCGCTGTAAGCCGACATGCGGGCGTAGTCGCTGTATTGACCGCCGACCGCTTCGGCGATGACCCCATCAGGAGCGGTGGCCAGCCAATCGGCAGCAGCGGCGTCATCGGGATACTGGCGGTGGAACAACTGCGCGCCGTCCAGGGTCCAGACCGAGGCGGCAGTGCGCAGGGGGGCAGAGTCGCCCGCTGCCCGCGCTGCGGCAAGGAGTTGACGGAAGGCCGGGATCTGGAAGTTTGCGGTCTTGTTGGGCAGGGCAAAGACCGGGAAGGCCAGCCCGACGAGGAGCATCAACGCCAGGGCGAGCGAATAGGCCCACTTCCACGCACGGCGCAACTCTTGAAGCATCACCGTCGCGCCAAAGGCCGCCGCCAGGCTCCACAACTGCCAGGCCTGGAAGTAGAACTTGAAGATGGTGTTCATGCGGTTGCCGAAGAGATCGCGCAGAAAGACGAACTCCGGGGCCAGGACGAGCAGCGCGCCGAGGAGCAGAAGCAGAAGAGAAAAGTTAGCAGGGGATGCGGATGGGCTGACTTCCTGCTGCGTTTCATCCTTGGGGATGGGGCGCGGGTGGGCAAGGAAGGCAATAGCCGGAATGAGCAAAGCCAAGAGAGTCAACAAGCCGGGGAGGAAAGCGAGGCGCCTCAACGTGGCCGCGCCGAAAAAGAGCGCCAGACCAGGGAAACCCTGAGTCTGCAGATACATGGCCGCGAAGTCGGGCATCTTGAATTTCGCCAGCATCCCCAACAGCCAAGAGAAGCCCCACAAGAAGAAAGTCAAACCGAGGCCTAGGGAAAAAGCAGTGTTCCAGCGCGCCGGAACACGTTCGCCACGACGCAGGAAAATCAACCAGGCAAACAACGGGAGGAAGAGCGGGCCAAACATGACCCACAAATGCGCGCCGCGCGTCGGCGAATCCAGGTTGGGGAGGATGCCACCCGCCTGCGAGGAGAAGCCAAGATAGAACGGCAGGTAGAGCAGGATGGCGAGCAATCCAAGCGGAAGGCTGAAGAGCAGGAGATCGGTCAGCCGCTCCCAGGTCCAGCCGGAGGCGAGGGCGCGGGAAAGGACGTAGGCAGCGGTGATCAGAGCAAAGCCAAAGAGGATGTCCCAGGTGTTTAGGAAGGCCATCCCGCCGAGCAGGAGCGCGCCGGCAAAGAGATGCAGGGGAGCGAGCGGCAGGCGGACGAAGCGCAAGTCGAGGCTGCCCTTCCAGCCGCCGAGGAACAGGTTGAGGGCGGCGGCAATGACCAGCAGGCCAAAGGGCATCGCCAGGACGTGCGGGTGCAGGTCGCCGAGCAGGTAGGAGAAGGCCGGAAATTCGTCTATGATTTCGCGGAAATTACCCGCCAGGTCGTAATCCTGAATGACGCGCGAATCCTGCCACCACCAGATGTAGCGGTCGGGGACCCAGGCAGGCGGCTGAAGGGGCGGAATGTTGAGATGGTTGATGTCGAGCCAGGTCCAGAAATTGTAGGCCTGTAAATTCGGGCGCACAAGACGCCCCAAAACCGTCCACAAGTTCGAGTCGCCGGGCTGGCCGCTCCAGAAGATGCCGCGGCGGTGGAGGACTTCGAGAAAGCCGGCCGCGTTGGAGACGAAGAGCAGGAAGAGCGGGCCAAGGAGGGGAGAGAGAAGGGAGGAGTGAGAAGGGAGAAGTGAGGAGGAGCGGTTACGCCGGGCGGACAGCAAGTTGTAGAGAATGCCATAGGCCCCAACTGCGCTGAGGGCAAAGACGAGCGCCAGCATCAGGTTATGCGCCACCGCGCCGGGCGTGGCTGTGGCCTTGGCCAGCATGGCAGTCATCACATAGCCGAAATAGTAATACGAGATGGCGTAACCCGAAAGCCAAGGATCGCGCGGCGGGAAGGTCGGCGAGCGCAGGATGGAATTGATGAAGGCCAGTTCCATCGTCTTCTCGCCGCCCGCCGTTTCGATGTTCGGGTTGCAAGCACGCACAAAAGCCCAGGTAGCAAAGGCGAGAAAAAACAGGCTCTCGATGGCAATAAGCAGGCGGCGGTTCGCTTTCAGCCAGGCGAGCATGGACGCCCATTCGTTGACCGTGGAACGGCCTCCTCCCCACAAAGCAGCGGCGCCTGCCCCGGCAACCAGCAGGAAGGTCAGCAACAAGCCGCCGCCGTCGTTGCGGGTCACGCCCAGGGAGGTCAGCATCCAGAACAGATACCCCCACAGCAGGAGGCCAAGGGCGCGCGCCAGGCTGAAGCCGCGGTCGGCCAGGGCCGGGAAGAGCCGCCAGGCCAAGGGAAAGGTCAGCCAGCCGAGGAGGGTGAGGAGGAGATACCAGGAAAGGAAGGCGGTCATCAGTATTCAGTGTTCAGTGTTCAGTGGTCAGTGGTCAGTATCCGAGACTTGGGAGCGGGGGCAGGGAAAAAGCGCCGGAAGAATCCGGTTCGAAATCGAGCACGCGGCAGACGGCGTCCAGGTTGAGTGCGCCGTAAATGTGTGGGAACAACTCATCGGACTTGTCGGTGCCCGGCTCCCAGCGGACCTCGGGCCGGAGCGCCGTTAAATCAATCTCCAGCAGCACGAGGCCGCGCTGAGCGCGATAAAACATATTGGCTACGCGCAGCACCTGCTCCACCCTGGAGCAATGGATGAAGCCCTCCTCCTCCAACGAAGGGGCGCTGTAAAAGCCGCGTGCTTGCGCCGCCGACCAAGAAGCGCGCTCGGTGATGTGATAGATGAATTCGCTCACGGCCTCTCTCCGGCAACCGGGAGCACTTCGTAGATGACCGTCTCACCGTCGCGATAGACTTCGTTCCAGTAGAGACCGTTGTACTGCTCGAACTTGAGCAATCCGTCCGGGCCTTCGGACGGGACAGGGCCGCCGGGCGCGCCGGGGGCGTATTTGGCGCGCTCCAACTGGCCGACAATAATGTAGCGCACGTTGTATTTTTGCAGGAAGGCCCGCGCGGCGTCAATGTCGGTGATGGTGTAGAAGGCATCCACTTCGGCCCCGCGTCCGATGACCTGCCCCTGGAAGTAGACGCGCTGCTGCTGTTCGTGCCACTGCCAGCCGACCACTGCCGGCAGGCCGGTGTAGATGGAGTAGCGCGAGAACCAGGTGTACTGAATGCCGGCCGGGGCGGCCTCGACAATGACCGGCGAGCCCGGCACGTTTTCCTGCATCCAGACGATGGCGCGGTAATCCTCGGCGGTGCTGAAGGTGCGCCCGAACTCGGCATAGGTGGCATATTGCATGTATGCCATGCTGTCGAGGCTGTGCGGCGCTTCGGGAATCCAGCGGTCGCGGGCCTTGTCCAGCCCGGCGATGAGCAGGAAGAGCGCCCCGCCGGTGACGAGCAGGGTGGCCGTCACCTGGTAGAAGGCGCGCCAGCCGGGAAGCCACTTACGGAATTCGGTCAACAGCCAGCCGAAGGATGCCGCCGCGCTGAGCGCCAGCAGGACCCAGGTCTGAACGCCGAACTTGTAGAGCGTGTTCATACGTCCCACGTCGCCGGCGATGGTGAAGAGTTCGGCGAACATGGTCAGGACGAGGCCGGTGCCGGTCATGAAGAGAACCAGCCGTTTGGCGTCCGAAAGGCCGGGGCGGAAGAGCAGAATCCCGGCCCAGAGCGCCAGCGGCAGGGCCAGCCAGAGGATGGTCATCCCCTTCCAGGGCGGGGTCTGAGTGGGGAGGCCGACCCAGACCTGCTGAACGGCCAGCGCCAGCAGGATGAGCAACAACGCGGCCAGGATGAGTTCGCGGTAGGGACGCACTTTACGCAGGGCAGAAACGGGCGTCTCGGCCAGCCATTGACGCGTCTCCCAGGCCATCCAGGCGGTGATGAAGAACAGGAGCATACCCCACTGAACGAGATAAGAGGTCAGCGGGGTGCGCAGACCGGGCCATTTGCTGATGGACGAATAGGCCTGTCCAAACCAGTGCGAGAAGGGCTGGAAGAACAACTGCGCCAGGAGAGCGACCAGCACGACCGTCCCGCCAGCCAGAAGCCAGCGTTTGGCGTTCTGCGGCAGGCGGAGCGGGAGTCTGTCCGCTCTGGCATACCGGAGCAGCGCGTAGAACAGACCGACCATGCCAAAGACGAAGTACGTGTAGAAATCCCAGGTGTTGGCCGGTTTGAGCGAGCCGATGACCAGCGCGCCGAGGAAGAGACCCGCCGCGGCGTCTAGGCGGCTTTGCCACTGCGCCTTAGCATGCAGGAGCGAAAGCACCCAGGCAATAACCAGCAGGGTCAGCATGTAGGCGATGACGTGAGCATGCAAGTCGGAATAGAGGAAAGAGAAAGCCGGGAACTCGTAGAAAGTATCGTGCGGGTAGGGGAAGATGCGGCTGGCAAACCAGTACCAGTCGCCGCGCGCATACGGCAGAGGCAGACCGGCCAGGGTCAGGAAGAAGCCCTTGAGCGTCCACCAGATTTTCTCGAACAAGTTCGCCCCTTCGATGACGCCGCCCGGCGCGCCGTTGCGCTGGAAACCCAGCAGGAACAGGCGTGCCACGCCAAGGTTGCCGAGCAGAACCATCGCCGCCGAGGCGCTGAGTCCCGTCAGCAGGGGATGCTGGTCGGTTTTGGGCGACCAGGTTTCCAGGTCCGCGCGGCGGGGCTTGAGCAGGTTGTAGCCAATCGAAAAGGCCGAAACCGCGACAATGGCAAACAAGGTCGGCAGGATGAAGTTGAAGGCAATCGAAGGCACAATACCCAGCAGTTTGACCGGCGTGGCAACGATGACCGTGCCGAAGTAATAGTAGTTGATGTAGCCGCCTGCGAACCAGGCGTCGTAGGGCGGGAAGATGGTGCTTTTCAGCACGGCGTTGAACTGGGCAAAGTTCATTGGGCGCTCGCCGCCCTTGGAGGGATGCCACAGGTCGGGATTGGCGAGGCGGAGGAACAGGTCGAGCAGGAAGAAAGCCAGGAAGAGTAACTCGATGAAGAGGTAAAACTTCCAGCGGCGGCCCCATTCGGCCTTCAGGGCGGCGCGCTGACGCCAGGCCTGCCACGCCCCGAGGAGCGCCACCGCGCCGAGGGCGACCGCGATGGTCGGCTTACTGTAGGGAAGTCCCGCCGAGCCAGCCAGCCAGGCCAGCCAGGCCCACAGCAATAGACCGGCAGCGCGCGCCAGCGGGTAGCCGCCATCGGCCAGGCCGGGCAGGGAAGCACGCAGCAACGGGAAGGCAAACAGCCCGACGAGGAAAATAAGCAGGTACCAGACGACCAGCCCCAGGCCGGGGTACTTGTTTAGCAGGGCGTCGCGGTTGAAGAGGTCCGACCACGTGCCGCCCGCCTGCTGGATGGCGGCCTGCTTGTCGGAGAGCATCAGGTCTTTGTAATCATCGAACTGGCCGGGCAGGAGTTGGACGGCCTTGCTCAAATCCACCGCGCCGAGGATGGCCTGCACTCGCGCCGGGTCGTAGTCGGCGCTTTTCTTGAAGATGAGTACCTTCGGGTGGTCGTAGAAGGTGAAGGCCTCCTCCGCCGCCTGGTCGTTGATGACCAGCGGGCCGAGCGCCGGGTAGTTGGTGAAGACGGCCACCAGGTCGTAACCCAACTGTCCCTGGAACATGCCCGGCTCGGCGACGCGGTAACACTCGATGATGTCGCGGTCTGCCGGGCAGCCGAGCAGGGCGCGGTAGTAGGCAGTCGTCAGCGGGTAACGCTCCGGCAGGCGCGTAATCTGCCCGTATTGGTGATTGGTAGGAATGAAAATGTAATCGCCCTGGTCAAGGATGGTTTGAAAGCGCGCCAGTTTGTCGGTGTTGTCGGGCCAATAGACTTGCAGGTTCAGGTCGCCGCGGTAGAGGCCGCCGAAGCCGTCGTAGCCGCCAACACGGAAGGGGAGGGTGAAGTCGTAATCGGTCTCGTTGATCACTGCCGAGCCGGAGAGGGTCAGCGAGCCGCCGGAGGTCTCAATGATGAAGAAATACGTCTGCCCATTGATAAGGACGGGCGGGACGGCGAAGACCAGGCTGACGGCTTCGCCGCGCGGGTCGGCGCGGGGGGCGAAGTCGGCGGTCACGGAGGCGGAGGCAAGCACCTGTTCCGGCAGCGGGTCGGGAGCGGAGGCAACGCGCAGGGTAAGCGTCTGTGGCCCGGCGAGAGAGAAATCGGCCACATGCGGCAGCAGGACGGAGGTCAACGCGCCGTCGGCGTAGGCGGCGAAGGCCGCCTGGTAAGGGATGCCCGGCTGAATCTGCATCCCGCTGAAGAAGGGCAGCGGCTGCTGATAGGTGCCGCTTTCGGAAGTCTGAATTTGCAGGTTGATGGGGGCGGGAACGTTCTGGTAAATCCACTTCGAGGCGGCAATGCGCGGCTCATCGCGGGTGTAAATGGATACGAAAGAGAAAGCCCAGACGGCCGTCAACAAAAGTACGCCAACGCCCACCATCGCTGCAAGGACCGTTGACACGTTAGAACGTTTAAACGCTCTAACGTTCCAACCTGCCAACCTGAAAACGAACCAGGCCGCCATCATCGCCAAGAAAGGGTAGATAGGCAACTGATAGCGCATAGTTGGGTTGTATTGCAGCGACTGCCAGCCGAAGTAGGCCGCCGTCCACGACCAGAGCAGGAGGTGTTGACGCCACTCGCCCCTGACCATCCACCAGGCCATGGCCAGGAAGCCGACCCAGGCCAGGATGCCGAGCGGCAGGCCAAGCCCCCAAACGGTCAGGTTCTGGAAGGAGTAGAGATGCGTGCGCCGCGCCCATTGCAAATTCCAGGGCAGATCAGAGTTGGGCGTGGCCTGGGCGCGCTGCTCGCGGATATTGGCAATCCAGGCCGGGTTGAGGCCGAGGCCGTCGAAAGCGTAGGGTTGGAAGACGCGGAATGACAAAAGGGCAAAGAATCCGCCCGCCAGCAAGGAAACCAGGATGGAGGTCCACTGCTGCGGGGAGAGGGGTTCGCCGCGCTTCCAGGAGCGGAGGAAGAAGGCCAGCGGCAGGAGCAGAGCCAGCGGCGCGGCGTTAATCTTGCAGGCCAGCGCCATGCCAAAGGCAACGCCAAAGAAGATGCTGAACCAGAAGAGGCGGGTACGGAGTGCGAGGCGTAAGAGGGAGAAGGGAGAAAAGAGAAGGGAGGCGTCGGGAGAATTGGCCGGTTCTTTCTCAGTCACAATCAGAACGGCAAAGTACGCCGCCAGGGTCATGAAGGTGACGGCAAAGTTGTCGGTGGTATAGAAATGCGACTGCTGAATCTGCATCACGGCCAAGGCCGAGAAAGCCGCCGCCAGCAGGGCCACGCGCCGGTTGTAGAGCCGCGCCGCAATCAGGTAGAGCAGGAAGACGGTGAGCAGGTCCATCGCCGCCGACATCTGCCGCCCGAAGAGTTTCAGGTTATTCAGGTGGCCGGTCCATTCGGCCAGCGTCCGCACCATGAAAATGGGCAAAGTCCCATAAGTGTAAAAAGCATCGCCGCGATTGTGCGGGTTGAGCGGCGAACAGGCGGTATCGAAGTAGCCGCCCCATGCTGCGCAATCGTGGTACACGCTCGGGTACGAGGCCCGCCAGGGACGGTCTGTCGAGTTCGGCGGCACGCCCAGCACAGCCGGGTCGGTGCCAGGCAGGCCAATGTTATAGGTCACCGAGGTCAGAAACAACTCGTCCGGGTGCTGATGCTCGAGTTCGCCCCAGTCGCTGCCGGTAAAACGCAACCAGGCGGCTACGACCAGCACCATGAGGAGCAAAATGTCATACAGCCAGGGAAGTTTTTCTTTGGGTTTCTCCATAAGTATCCGCGTTCACCTGTAGTTATTCTTCCGGCGGGACAAAGTAAATCAAAAAATCCTTGCCTTCCAGTCCGGTTTTGGAAGCAAAACGACTCCACGTCCCCTGCGGATAAAGTTCTTCCAGGCGCGCCTGGCCAGTCTCGTCCGCTACGTTGACGATAAAAAGTTTCGGCCCCTGCGCCTCCAGCGTGATCTCCAACTGCTCCGGCCAAACGCCGAAATCGCGATTGGGGATGCCTGCCCAGACCCCCGGCAGGCGCGTGTCCACCCAGTGGGGATACGGCACGATCCAGACCGTGTCCGTCTGGCCGTAGGTCAGGCCGAACTGCTCGATGACCGCGCCCATCTCAGACGAGTTCCAGGCTCCGCCGTCGAACTGTCTGGCGAACTGGTTGAAGACCAGGTCGTAGTTCTGGATCGAGGAAACGGCCACCAGAACGAGGGTCAGGCTCCAGGTCAACACTGCACCACCGCGGCCTGTCAGCCTGGAGCGGAGGCCGGCCCACAGGCCATCCAGCGCCAGCGCCACGATGACGAAGGTCGGCACCAGCGCCCCACCCGCCCGGTTCAGGGCCGGGTTCTCGGCAGGGAAAGCCAGCGAGAGAATAGACGGCAGTTGCAGCAGCGGCACGGAGAGCAGGAGGAACAGGTCACTCCAGTTGCGGGTGCGGACGTAGCGAACAAGCAGCAGGACGACGCCCGCCAGGAACAGCGCCCCGCTGACCACGTCGAGCGCCGGGCGGTGCGTCACCGAGTGCACCCAAATCTCGCCGTCGTCCCAGTTGAACATCCGCAGGCCGTTCCACAGATTCGAGAAGAAAACCTGCCAGGCCGGGCCGGGGAGCGGCGTGTCAACGCTGCCGAGGCGCGAAAACGCCCGGTAGCCGAACAGGTCGGGGTACTCCAGCCAGTAGCGCAGGAGCGGCAGGAAGATCACCAGCGCAGCCGAAGCCAGAATGACCAGCCAGGCCAGCGCCTGCTTGCGCGCTCCCTGCGACTGGCGATGAAGCAGGTACAGGGCAATGGCAATCACCACCACAAACGGCAGGATGCGGATGGGGCTATAACCGTGCAGACCGATGCCGAGGGCAATGCCGGAGAGGATGAAATCGTTGCGGTTGCGAGTCTGCAGGCCGCGCAGCAGATAAAAGAGCGTCGGCGCAACAAAGAGCGGATAGAGCGGGAAGCGCAGTCCCACCCGGCTGATGACGTTCGGCCAGTAGGCGATGCCGGCGAAAAAGAGCGCCAGCAGGCCCACCCGTCTGCCGCCGAGTTCTCGGCCAAGCAGGTACAGGTAAGGCAGGGTGGCCAGGCCGCACAACACCGTGCCGATTTTCAGGCTCAGGAACGACAGCCCCGTCCCGAACAACCACGCCACCGCCACGGTCAGGTACATCTGGATGGCCTCGCGGCCGGTATTGCGCTCGAAGAAAATCTTCGTCTGCCCCTGGGTGATGTCGTACACATCCAAAATTTTCTCGGCATGGTCGCTGAACGGCTCAGACGGCACGCCGCCGAGGTTGTAGAAACGGAAGAAAATCACCACTCCGCTCACAAGCAACACGAGCAGAGTCCAACGGCGAATGGAAATCGTCCATGACTCGCGCCGGAGGAAGTCTGCCAAGCGCTTCCAGAGCGGGACGGCCTGCGGGTCCGGAATCCAGAACGCCCAGAGGAAACAGGCCAGCGCTGCCAGCCAGAGCGTGACGTTCAAGGCAGTGAATGTGTTCTTGCTGAAAAAGGCAAACGCGGCAACGGAAAAGACGCCCGCCAGCGCCAAGGGCAGGGCGCGCACACCGAGCGCATCGGACCCCGCGCCGGCCTCCGCCAAATCGGCCAGTTTCCACTCCCCGCGCAGAAAGGCCAACGCCAGCCAGGCCAAGCCGATGGCGTACAGGAACAGGCCAGAGCCGGGGGTGCGGTTGGGAGAAGGTTCGAAGGTCCGCTGGGCAAGAAGGATGAAGATCAGCGCCAGGAGGGCGCGCCAGGGGAATTTCTTCCACTCGAAGGGCGGACGCGGCGGGCGGGGCGGTTCTTCCGCTTTGGGCGGCGCAGCCGGGACAGGTCTCGGCTCGGCCAGCGCAGCGGATGCCTCCCCCTCCGTCTCTGCGGCCGGCTCGGGGGGAATCTCAATCTTGGGGCCTTTTTCCCAGAACTTCAGTTTCGATTTCAGATAATCAAGAACGCTTGGCTCTTCCATGATTTCACGTTGACAGGTTAAAACGTTTGAACGTTCGCGAGTTGGGAAGTTTACCCGTTTTTGCGGGCGATGACAATCATGCTTTCGCCCCATTTTAGCGGCAAAAAAGGCAAAGTGAGAACGGCCTGCAAGCCGCCCAGGGAACCGAAAAACAATTTCTGGATTTGCCTCGGAATGAGCGGGATGTAGGGCGCGTCCCAGAAGCCATCCGAGAAGAGGCGCAATAGACGAAAGCCCGCGCCCTGAATCAGCGCCAGCCACTCCTCCGGCGGCTTGAGCGAGATGTGGGTCGGGTCCTGGTAGCCGATCCAGCGCTCGCCTTTCCACGGCTTGAGCAGGGAGGCGAGATTGGGCGTGGCAAGGAGCAGAATCCCGCCCGGGGCGGTGACGCGGCCGATCTCGGCAATAGCGCGCTCCGGGTGCGGGAGGTGCTCGACGACATGTTTGATGATGACCACGCCAAAGGATTCATCCGCAAAAGGAAGTTCCTCGGCGGAAGAAGCAACATGCAACGTGCAACGTGCAACCTGCAACGATTGTCGCAGCGCCCAGGGATTGACATCCGCCGCAAAGGTTTCGAAATAGCCTTCCAACTGCCCGACGAGGTGTCCCAGCCCGGAGCCGATTTCGAGCAGGCGCGCGCCGCGTTGTCCGTAGCGCCGCGCCAGGGCGGCGTAAAAGCGGTTCGACCACCAGTACTGGCTGAAGCGGGCAAAGGAGACGTCTTTGTAGGTGTGGGTGGAGAAGTAGGATTCGTCGAAGGGCATGGGGGGCAAATAGTCGGGAGTCTGATAGTCGGGAGTCTGATAGTTGAGAGTCTGATAGTGGGATAGTCGCGAGCGAACAGTTGGGCGATTAGATGCCAAAGAGACAGGTTAGTCGGCGATCAGGAGATAGGTTTGCGGGCGACATAGAACGTAAACACACCATCTTCCAGGGGCTCTGCGGAGGCGTAGCGGCGGACGAAGCGCTCGGTCAGCCAGAGATTCCACTTCGCCGGGGCGAGGATCCAGCGGCCGGTCAGTTTTTTGGCCACCAGCGAGGGCAGGCCGAAGTAATGCCCCCATTCTAACACGCGCATCGCAGACGGGGAAAAGTAATGCCACCAACGTTCCAGGCGAAAGCCGGCGCGCTCCAGCCGCGCCTGCCAGGCCTCCGGTCCATCGGCATGCTCCACGCGCGAGATGCGCCGGAACCATTCGGTGTACCTATCCCCCCAGCCCCCCTTCCCTGCCAGGGAAGAGGGAAACGGCAGATTCGATGCCGCCTTGCCAAAGCGCAATAAACGCGCAATAGATAGCTCGGAAAGATAGCGTTCGTTCGGCACGCAAAAGTAGAACGGCGCGCCGGGGCGCAGGACGCGCGCCACATCGGCCAGCACGGCGTCAATGTGGGGGATGTGCTCCAGCACCGAGTTGCTGAAGGCCGAGGCAAAGTACCCCGTCGGGAAGGGAGCGGCAGCCGCGTCGGCTTCGACGAGCAGACGGTAGGCGCGGCGGCGCCTCGCTTCGTGAATCGGCGCATGCCAGGGGTCAAGGCCGACTTCGATCGGGCGGTCGAAGGTCAGCGAGGCGAAATGCCCGTCGCCGCAGCCCACGTCCAGGGTCGGGGCAGGCAGGTCGAGGGTCTGGTAAAACGAGGCTTCCACCGCCCGAATCAGGGCGCGGAAGTAGGGCAGGTCGCGCAGATGAAGGGAGAGAAAATCTTTGTCAGGCATGATATAATGATAGCAGTTTCTCAAAAAGTGATAGCACCTGGAGCACAGCCATGAAACGCGTGATGGTTCAACTGACCGAAGAGCAGGTCGAGGCGCTGAAACGGCTGGCGAAGACGAGGAAAACGTCCGTCGCCCGCCTGGTGCGCGAGTCGGTGGCGCAGTATGTTGTTACCACAGACAAAGAGGCCGAGCGGGAGGAAAAACGCCGCCGCGCGCTGGAGTTTATCGAAATGATGAAACGCGAGCCGTTTCACGATAAGGATGGCGCAAAGGATGTTTCCGAAAATCATGACAAATACCTGGCGGAGATTTACGGACAATGGTGATTTTTGTGGATACCTCGGCCCTCTACGCTCTTTCCTGCGGCGAGGACAGCCACTATGAAGAAGCCGTCCGCGCCTGGGAGCAATTGCTCATGCAAGGGCATGAACTGATAACCAACAACTACGTTCTGGTAGAAAGCATCGCGCTGTTCCAGAATCGCTTTGGATTGGATAAGGTACGAACTTTCCTTGAAAAACTTGCGCCCTTTCTGCAAGTTGAATGGGTGGACGAAGAGACGCATCAGGCGGCAGTTAACCATCTTCTTTCCGCCAATCGCCGGGGGTTGAGCCTGGTGGACTGCTCCGCCTTCGAGACGATGCGCCGCGCAGGCGTGGAGACGGTCTTCACCTTCGACGAGCATTTCCACAATCAGGGATTCCAGGTGATGCCATAGGTCGGATTGACAATCCGACCTACCTCAGCGCCTCGAACAACTTTTCATACTCCTGCGCCACCGTATCGGGGTCATAGAGATTCGCCAGGGTGGCGGTATCGCAGCGATATTTTTCCCGTTCGGCAAAAATCTCCAGCAGCGCCTGCGCCAGGGCAGCGGAATCGCCGATCGGCGCCACTTTGCCCATGTGGTGCATCTGCACCGGACGGCGCACGCCCGGCAGGGCCGAAGCCACGCAGGGGACGTTGTGCATCATCGCTTCGATTTGCACCAGCCCAAAGGCCTCGGTGGAATTGAGCGAGGGGACGACGAGAACATCCAGGTTGGGGTAGAAGGCAGTCATCTCTTGGGGGGAAAGGACGCCCAGGAACGTCCATTGACCGCGCGCCTGGTACTCGCGAATGCGCGGCATGAGGCGCTCGTAGTAGGCCTGCTCGCCGAGGACGTTCTCGTATTGACCGGCAAAGAGCACCTGGGCGTTGGGGTATTTTTCCAGCACCTTTGGCAGGGCGTCGAGCAGCACCTCCACCCCCTTCTCGGCGGCGAAACGGGCAGCCATGCCGATGACCGGACGCCGTTCGCCGGTCGCGTGCGCCACCGCGAAAGCCTCCGCCGCGCCGGGGAGGGGGGCGGGCAATTCCACCGGCGGGAGGAAAGCGCTCAATTTGTGTTTGAAGCGCGCCAGGTAAGGCGAGTGGTCGGCGTAGTCCTGGGTGTAGGTGACAATGTGATTGGCCAGCAGACCGGCCATGTGATTCTGGAAATGCACCACCAGATTGACGAAGCGGTTGAAGAGACCGGGCGGCAGATCGAGGTCGCAGTGATAGGTCAGGACGGCGGGCTTGCCAAAGAGCCGGGCGCGGAAGGCCACGCCAGGGGCGTCGAACTGCGGGAGGTGCAGTTGCACCACGTCGTGCTCCCAGACCAGTTTGGTGGCCACCAGGCCGAAGGTCGGGGCGAGGACGCCCTTGCTGACGCGCACCGCCACCGGCACGCGGACAACGCGCACGCCGTCCATCGTCTCTTCGCGCGGCAGGCGTTTGTCGTACTGCGTGGTCATGACCGTGACCTGATGACCGCGGCGGGCAAAGGCGCGCGCCAGCCGCTCGGCGTAAATGGTCAGGCCGGAAGTGTGAGGGCGGTAGTAGGTGAGGACGGTGAGGATACGCATGAGGCAGGGGCAGGGATGAGGGAGAAAGGGGCAGTGGTTGGTGGTTCGTCGTTCATCTGACGGGCTGGATTATAACGCAGGGAAAAGAAAACTTCCGAAGCCGGGGCCTCGGAAGTCATGCTTCTTATTTCCCATTAAGCCCGCAACTTGGCGCCCACTTCCTGCTCCAGCCGCTTGAGGATGCGGGCGCGGAAACCGGCCACGTCGCGGTCGGAGAGGGTCTTGTCAATCGCCTGGTAGGTGATGCTATAAGCCAGGCTCTTCTTGCCGGCGCCGATTTTCTCGCCGCGATAGACATCGAACAAGCGCACGTTGGTGACAATCCGTCCGCCGGTCTGGCGGATGAGCGTCTCGACGCGCTCGGCGGGGATGTCCTCATCCACAACAACGGCCAAATCTTCGAGCACAGGGGGAAGGGTGGGGACGGCTGCGGTGGTGCGAATAGCCGGGATGCGCGGCAGCAGGGCAGCCAGGTCGAGGTCCGCGGCCAGGACGGGGGTCCGAAATGCGGCGGGCCAGTCGTAGCGGGCGCGCACCTGGGGATGGAGTTCTCCAAAGAGGCCGATTTGCGTTCCGCCGGCGAGAAGCCAGGCGCATTTCCCCGGATGGAAGGTGGGGTGCCGGGCCGGTTCCACGCGGACCTCGGGCAGGCGCAGGCCGTCGAGCAGGGCGGTCAGCACGCCCTTAAGGTCGTAGAAGTCCATCGGGGTCGTGTCGGCAGGCTGCCACCCTGCCAAGGCGCGCGGCCCGGAGAGGACGATGGCCAGATGCGTTTGTTCTTGGGGCAAGCCGGTAGGATCATCACCGGGGATGAATTGGGGGCCGATTTCAAAGAGAGCCAGCCGTTCGCGCACGCGGGCGTTGCGTTCGGCGGTATCCAGCACGCTGGCGAGGACGCTGTGGCGCAGGAAGGCTTTTTCGTAGGCCAGCGGGTTGGCAATGCGAATGTAGGGACGCTCATCGGGCGGCGCGCCAGGAGGGAAGAGGCGCGCTTCACGTTCGGGCGTCGTCCAGCGGTAACTGACGATTTCGGTCAGGCCAAGCGTAACAAGCAGGTCGCGAATGCGCTCTTCTTTCTCCAGGGACGGGTTGCCCAACTGTGGCGGCAGCAGGTCGGCCAAGCGCGTTTCGGGCAAGTTATCGTAGCCGTAGATGCGGGCGATCTCCTCGATGAGATCGGCTTTGCCGATGACACCTTCGCCGATGTCGAGGCGGTGGTCGGGGGCGGTGACCAGTAAACAGTGTTCAGTGTTCGGTGGACAGTGTTCAGTGGTCAGTGAGCAGGTGAACTCGAGGCGTTCCAGCATAGAGCGGATTTGCTCGAGGGAGAGTTCGATGCCCAGCCAGCGCTTCACGTCGGCGGCGGTCAGTTCGATGGTGGGAGTGCGGGGCGGGAGGGGGTAGTTGTCCACCAGAGCGGGCGCGACGCTCCCGCCGGCCCAGGCCGCCATCAGGTCGAGGCAGCGGCGGACGCCGCGTTCGGCCATCGCCGGGTGGACACCGCGCGAGAAGCGATAGGAGGCTTCAGATGGCAACTGCTGGGCGCGGGCCGTCTTGCGGATGTTGATGAAGTTCCAGGCCGCGCCTTCGAGCAAGACGTTGCGGGTCGCCGCGCTGACCTCGGACTCGAGTCCGCCCATGACACCGGCGATGGAGAGCGGCCCGGCCTCGTCACAGACCAGGACGGTGGTCTCGTCCAGCGTGCGCTCGACGCCGTCGAGGGTGGTCAGTTTTTCGCCGGGGCGGGCGGTGCGGGTGATGATTTTGACCTTTTTGCCGCCAGCGCGGCGGAGGAGCACATCATAATCGAAGGCATGGAGCGGCTCGCCGATTTCGAGCATGACGTAGTTGGTAGCGTCCACGATATTGTTGATGGGGCGCATGCCGGCCAGTTTCAGGCGGCGCTGCACCCACTCCGGGCTGGGGCCGATGCTCACGTCGCGGAGGAGGCCGAGCACGAAGCGCGGGTTCAGTTCCGGGTTGGTGATTTCGATTTCAGCAAAATCGCCTTTCTCCACCGTTGGCCGATTACTGACAATTGGCAACTGACGACTGCTGACTGACGACTGTTTCAGCGTCTTTCCCGTCATCGCCGCGATCTCACGCGCCAGGCCGAGCATGGAAGCGCAGCGGGCATAACTAGGAAGGAGTTTGATGTCAAAGACGGCATCGCCCATGTAATCGGCCAGCGGCGTGCCGGGGACGGCGTCGTCGGGCAGAATCATGATGCCCTCATGCTCATCCGAGATGCCGAGTTCCTTCTCCGAGCAGACCATCGAGTAAGACTCGACCCCGCGAATCTTGGCGCGCTTGAGGGTGGTCAACACCTGGCCTTCCTGGTGGCCGTCAAAAATCTGGGCGCCCTCTTTGGCATAGGCAACCTTGAGCGGCTTAGGCAGGGGGCCGATGCCCTTGTACTCGAAGAGATTCGGCGCGCCGGTGAGGACGATGTGTTCCTGCTGGCCATCGTTGAGTTTGCACAGCACCAGCCGATCGGCGTTGGGATGCGGCATGACCTCAGCGATGGCCGCGACGACAATCTTCTCGCGGTCCCATTCGATGCCGCTGACGGGCGCGTCCACGCTGCCGGGGGCGGGCATGGGCAGGCCGATAATCTGGATGGCTTCGACCTCCATGCCAGCCATGGTGATCAGCCGGGCGAGCTCGGGGATGGACAGGTCAATGTCAACGAAGTCTTGTAACCAAGATAGAGGGGCTTTCATAAGGTCTCCTAAAACTGCTCCAAAAAGCGCAAATCGTTCTCCCAGAAATAGCGGATGTCTGGGATGCCGTACTTGAGCATGGCGATGCGCTGGACGCCGAAGCCGAAGGCGAAACCGGTGTAGCGCGCCGGGTCGTAGCCGCCGTTACGCAGGACGACGGGATGCACCATGCCGCTGCCGCCGATTTCCAGCCAGCCGCTGCCGCAAACCGGGCAGCCCTTGCCGCCGCACTGGAAGCACTGGATGTCGAACTCGGCGCTCGGCTCGGTGAAGGGGAAGAACGAAGCGCGGAAGCGGGTGCGCGCCTGAGGTCCAAACAGCCGCCGCGCCATGTCGGCCAGCGTCCCCTTCAGGTCGCTGAAGGTGATGCCGGGACCGACCGCCAGTCCCTCCAGTTGGTCGAACTGCGTCTCGTGGCGGGCGTCCACCTGCTCGTAGCGATAGACCATGCCGGGCAGGATGATGCGCACCGGCGGCGGGTTGTCGGGATCGAGGGCGGCAATCTCGCGCATGGCATGAATCTGGCCAGGGGAGGTGTGCGTGCGCAGCAGGAGGGGGTTGTCGCCGCGCCCTTCGACGGCAAGGAAATAGGTGTCTTGCATGTCACGCGCCGGGTGGCCGACCGGGAAGTTGAGCAGTTGGAAATTGTACTCGTCGGTCTCGACCTCGCGCGAGCGGTAGATTTGGAAGCCCATCTCGCGGAAAATCTGATACAGTTCGCGCAGGATTTGGGTATCTGGATGCAGACGGCCGCGGGCGAGGGGACGCCCCGGCAGGGTGACATCCAGCCGCTCCTCGGCCAGGGCGCGCGCCAGCGCCGCCTGCCGCAGCGTTTCGGACCTGGCGCCAAAGGCGGCCTCGAGGGCTTTTTTCACTTCGTTGGCCTTCTGCCCGACGAGCGGGCGCTCCTCCTTTGCCAGCGCACCCAATCCGCTGAAGACCTGCATGAGGGGAGAGGAGCGTCCCAGGTGCGCCACGCGCCAGGTCTCGAGGGCGGCCTCGTCCTGGACGCTTTCGAGCGCGGCGAGGGCAGTGGTTTCGATTTCCTTCAATTTGTCGAGCATGTTGCCTCCTGTTTGTAGAGAGAGCAGAGAGAAGCAGCAATCTCCTTACTTTTCTCTTCTCTCTTCTCTCTTTTCTCCATAACGAAACCTCCCGTCCACACTGGGACGGGAGGGAGTTCCCGCGGTACCACCCAATTTGGCTGCTCGCGCAGTCCACTCACGCCGACGGACATCGGCTCCCCCGCTAACGCTGGGGCTGCGGCTCCGACTACCTGGTGCGCCATGTGTTTTTGTATTCCTGTATCACGTGACACCGAAGGACTTGACACCGGAACACTTGACACGAAGACGCGCTTTCCCCGGAGCGGCTCGAGAGGGAACTTCGGTCAGGTTCGCGGCGGGCAGGGGTCTCAGTCTGCGCCCCGGCCTCCCTGTCGTCCTCTGCTGACTTACTTTCCTCCGTCATGGCCGTTGGAACGATGAATTGCTGGTTATTATCCGCAGTTTTGGGCGGCTGTCAAGGGGGCGATTTGGGAGGAGAGAGAAGGGCTGTCCTAAAAGCCTTAAGCTGACTTTCCCAAATCAGCCCTTTAAAAAAGAAGGAGTCAGTTTCAGCGACGCCGGTTAACGAGCGCCGCTGTCGTAGATGACGGTCAGTTCGGTCATCTGCCCTTCCGTCACCACCACTTTATAATCAGGGGCTATCGGGTATTGGGATGGGCTGTAGGGATGAATGAAATAAACCCCCGTCTCGATTTCGAACTCGAAGGTGCCATCTGTTTTGGTCAGGATTTTGGCAACTTCTTCGAATTTGGCGTTATAGACAACCAAGGTTGCCTGATAGGGTTCCTGACTGAAGCAATCGGTGGCGACTTCCGACCCCTGACATTCGGCCAGGAAGACCTGCCCTTTGATGCCGGTCTTGCCATCCGAAGGCGCGGCGGTCGGCGTTGGTTTCGCGCCGCAAGCCGTGAGCAGAAAGACGAGCAGCAAAAACAAAATGGACAAATAGCGTTTCATATCTTCTCCTTGAGATTTCGGCAGCAATATACCAGATGATGACACATTGTATGATAGCAGAATGAACCCCGCCTTAAACGCTTCGGTTGAGTTCCCAAATTATCCGCAAGCCGTCCAGCGTCAGCCAGGGGTCGAGATGGTCAATCACGCTGGTTTCGCGCGCAATCAATTCGGCCAGCCCGCCGGTGGCGATGACTTTCATCTTCGGGCCGAGTTCGACGCGGAAGCGTTCTACCATCCCCTCGACCATACTGACGTAACCAAACAGCAGGCCGGACTGCATGGCATGGACGGTATTGCGCCCAATCACGCTGGGGGGGCGCTGAAGGTCAATGCGCGGCAGTTTGGCGGCGCGGGCAAAGAGGGCATCGGCAGCCAGATTCACCCCGGCAGTAATCGCGCCGCCGAGATAATCGCCTTCTTTGGTCAGGGCATTGAACGTGGTGGCCGTGCCAAAGTCAATGATGCAGGCCGGCCCACCGTAGCGATGCATGACGGCCACCGCGTCGCACACCCGGTCCGCGCCGACCGCGCGCGGGTCCTCGTAGCGGATGCGGATTCCGGTCTTGACGCCCGTATCCACCACGAGCGGCTCCTGGCGGAGGTATTCGCGGCAAGCCTGGGTCACGCGTCCGGTCAGGGGCGGGACGACCGAGGAAAGTGCCACGCCGGTCAGGTCGGCGAGGTTCTGCCCGGCGTGGCTCAGCAGGCCGAGCAGTTGCAGGCCGTATTCATCGGGCATGCGGGCGTGATCGGTCGCCAGCCGCCAGTGATAGGCCAACGTCTCGCCGTCGTAGAGGCCGATGGTCAGGTTGGTGTTACCGAGGTCAAGGGTGAGAAGCATAGCAGAGCGTGGACGATAGACGATAGGCGATAGGCGGTGGACGGCAGGTAGTGGGCGACTATCGTCTGTGGGTCATCATCCGTCCTCTATTTTACCGCTTCTATGATTTCCGCCACGAGGTCAAAACGATTAAATTGCGGCATGAGGTAGACGCCTGCCGCCCAAGGTTTAATCTGCTCGATGAGTTCGGTCGCAATCCGGACCCCTTCCCTGCCTCCGTTTTCCCCAGCCTGTTCCATCCGCCGACGCGTCTCCTCGGGGATGACGATGCCCGGCACTTCGTTGTGCAGGAAGTTGGCGTGTTTTACGCTGACGAGGGGCAAGATGCCGACCAGCACCGGCTTGTCGAGCGACACGCCGACGGCCTCCGCAAACCTATCGAGAAAGGCTTTGGCCTTGTGCGGGTCGTAGATAGGCTGGGTAAGGAAGAAATCGGCCCCGGCTTTGAGTTTGCGCTTCAGGTTCTTGATTTCGCTTGCCGGGTCGGGCGGGCAAAGGTTGAGTGCTGCCCCAACGAAGAAGGCCGTCGGCTGGCCGATGGACACCCCGGCATGGTCCACGCCGGCGTTGAAACCCTGCTTGATGAGTTGGATGAGACCGGAGGGGACGAGGTCGTAGTTGTCGGCGGCTTCGGGGTAATCGCCGATGGAGGTCGGGTCGCCCATGACGACGAAGACGTTGCGGATACCGAGGGCGTGCGCGGCAAGCAGGTCGCCCTGGACGCGCAACAGGTTGCGCCCGCGGGTGGGGAAGTGGAGGGTCGTTTCGACGCCGACCTGCCGCTGGATAACATCGCACACTGCCCAGGCAGACATCCTCATGCGCGCCATCGGCGTATCGGCCACGTCAATCACGTCCGCTCCGGCCTCTTTGAAGAGAGAGGCAGCGGCGACCAGTTTTTGGGTCGCCAGGCCGCGCGGCGGGTCGAGTTCGACGGCGATCACGAATTTTCCGGCAGAGAGTTTTTGCGCCAGTTCGGAGGGCGGTTCGGTGGAGACTTCGGCTGTCTTCAAGACGCCTGAAATCTGCACGGGTTCGACCGTCACCGCGGAAGCGGAATCGAGCGCCTTGCGCATGGCGGCGATATGTTCCGGGGTGGTGCCGCAGCAGCCGCCGATGACGCTGGCCCCGGCCTTCCAGAACTCCAGGGCGTAATCGTAGAAGTATTCGGGCGCAGCGGCATACATCACCCGCCCGCCGACATGTTCGGGCCAGCCGGCGTTGGGCTTGACCCAGAAACGCGCCTCCGGCGCGGCGCGGCGCATCTGCCGCAGGATGCGCAGGAGTTGTGCCGGGCCGCTGGAACAGTTGACGCCGATGACATCCGCCCCGGCTTCGGCCAGGGCTTTTGCCACTTTAGCCGGGTCATCGCCGAGCAGGGTGCGGTCATCGCGGGTGAAGGTCATGGTCGCAACCACCGGAACGGTCGCGACCGTTTTCGCCCCCCGAACAGCCTCGACCGTCTCCAGGACATCGGTCATGGTTTCGATGACAATCAGATCAACGCCGGAATCTGTCAAAACCTTTATCTGTTCAGCAAAGGCCTGGCGCGCCTCGTTCGGTTGGACGCGCCCGTAGGGAGCCATGCGCACGCCAAGCGGTCCGACATCGCCGGCAATAAAGACGCGTCTGAACGAGGCTTCTACCACGCGGCGCGCCAATTCGACCCCGGCGCGGTTGATTTCGGTCAGTTTGTCTTCCAGGCCATGCTTGCGCAGTTTGTAGCGGTTCGCGCCGAAGGTGTTGGTGAGGATGATTTGCGCCCCGGCCTCGATGTATTGACGGTGAATATCGGCGACTTTGGCAGGGTCGGTCAGGTTGAGTTCATCGAAGCAATGGGTATGGGCGATGCCGTGCGCGTGCAGAAACGTCCCCATCGCGCCATCGGCGAGGAGGGGAGGAGAGGAGGAGAGAAGGGAAAGGAAAGTGTTCATATTGCTCCAGGTAAGACAAGATATTCTCTCGTCCTACCTAATCAATTGTTCCACGCGGCTCTCCCCCACCGAGTAATACTTCGCCTGCGGGTGGTGGACAATAATCGCAGCAGTGGATTGCTCGGGGATGAGTTGATAAGCCGGGCTGAGGCGCATCCCCAGTTCCCGCTCGGCGGGGAGCAGGTCGAAGACTTTGCGGTGGTCTTCCAGGTCGGGGATGGCCGGGTAGCCCCACGAGTAGCGTTTGCCCTGCCCCTCGGCCAAGCCTAACTCGCGGCGGATGTGGCGGTGCAGGTATTCGGCGGTGGCTTCGGCGGTCTGCACGGCCAGGCCGTGGGTGAAGTAGGCTTCGGTGTAGTCGTTGGCGGCCTGAAGGGCGTCGAATCGTTCGGTGGCCGCCTGCCCAACGGTGACGACCTGGAAGGCGACCACGTCGAACTGTCCCGACTCGACCGGCGCGAAGTAATCGGCCAGGCAGAGATTTTCGTCGTAGGGCTGGCGGGGGAAGGAGAAGCGGGTTAGTTCCTTCATGCCCTTTCCCTCTCCCACGGGGAGGCCCTCACCCTTTCCCTCTCCCACAGGGAGACCCTCACCCTTTCCCTCTCCCACGGGGAGGCCCTCACCCTTTCCCTCTCCCACAGGGAGGCCCTCACCCTTTCCCTCTCCCACAGGGAGAGGGAAGTAAATAATGAGGTCATCGCCATCCGCCTGGCAGGGGAAGTAGCCGTAGACGCCCTGCGGTTTGAGCCAGCCGGTCTTCAAGGCTTCACGTTTCATCCGCTCCAGGCGGGCGTCGAACTCGGCTTTGAGTTTCTCCCATTCGGCCCCATGCGCGTTCTTGGCGCCCCACGAGAGGCGGTAGAGTTCGTTGAGGTTCAAATGCTGGAAGACGATTTCGAGCGGCATGGCGCGGACGACTTTCCAGCCAAAGGAGACGCCCGGCGGCAGGGAAATCGGCTGCGGGGCCACGTTCGAGCGCTGTCTGGTCGTTGGGCTTTCCGGTTTGCCGGTCGCCGCCCGTCCCAGTTCCATATCGGCTTCCTGGCGGATTTTTTCCACCAAGGCCGGGTGTTTGGTGGCGTCTATCAGGATGTCCATCGTCTCCAGGCCTTCGAAGGCGTCTTTGCAATAGAACACGCCCGGTTCGTAATATTCGCCACTCTCAGTTTGCAGGATGCGACGCCCGAAGCGGCGGTTGATGGCCGCGCCGCCCACCAGGACGGGGAATTTCAGCCCGCGGCGGTGCAGTTCGTTGACAATGAGCGGCATCTGCTTCGAGGTGCTGACCAAAAGCGCCGAGAGGCCGATGGCGGTGGCATCCACTTCGACGGCTTTGCCGATAATCGTCTCGGCAGGCACTTGCTTGCCCAAATCAACCACCGTGTAGCCATTGTTGACCAGGATGGTCTTGACCAGGTTCTTGCCAATGTCATGCACGTCGCCATAGACGGTGGCCAGGACGACCGTGCCTTTGGTGACGCCTTCAACTTTCTCCAGGTAGTTTTCCAGGTGGGCGACGGCTTTCTTCATCACTTCGGCAGATTGCAGCACGAAGGGCAGAATCAACTCGCCGGCGCCAAATTTATCGCCGACCTCTTTCATGGCAGGCAATAGGACGGTATTGAGGATGTGGACGGCGGCCTGGTGTTTGGTCATGGGGAGGCCCTCACCCCGGCCCTCACCCCCTGGGGGGAGAGGGTGGCCCTCACCCCCGTCCCCTCTCCCATCGGGAGAGGGGGGGAGCGCCCTCATCCCCAACCCTTCCCCCGAAGGGGGAAGGGAGTCCTCCTCTCCCTTCGGGAGAGGAGCGAGGGGTGAGGAGGCAAGTCGCTCATCAAGCACATCCCAAAGGGTGTTGAGTACTTTCTCTGTGTCATTGAGCAAGTCGCTGTTCCAAAAGCGAATGACATCAATACCATGCTGTTCTCGTAAAATTTGAGTACGCTCTTCGTCGTATCGGGCCTGTTCATCCTGAGCATGTTGTCTGCCATCAAGTTCAATAGCGAGTTTGGCTTCATGGCAATAAAAGTCCAGGATATATCCGCCTACGGGATGCTGCCTGCGGAATTTAGCGCCATGAAAGCCGCAGTTGCGCAGAATCTTCCATAGCAGGGCTTCAGCATTGGTAGCGTTGTGGCGC
This sequence comes from Anaerolineales bacterium, assembly GCA_034436335.1. Lineage (GTDB taxonomy): Bacteria > Chloroflexota > Anaerolineae > Anaerolineales > Villigracilaceae > UBA877. The sequence goes on from DAOTVO010000031.1 coordinate 43,810, forward strand.
ATTTTACGGATACGGGCTTTGAGTTCGTCCGGGAGACGGGGGTTGTAGTGGCGGGGTTTTTCCTCATCCCCAGCCCTTCCCCCAAAGGAGGAAGGGAGTCCCCCTCTCCCTGCGAGAGAGGGGCCAGGGGTGAGGGTCAACTCCCCAATCAACGCATCAATATCCGCCTCGATATTTTCTTTGTGCCGCGCTACGATGCGCCAGTGAATGCGCTGCGCTGCGCTCATCCCTTCGGTGGGATCAGCCTGCTGTTTTTGCGTCTCGCCCTTGCGCCCCTCGAAATACTCGATGTACCGCTGAAGGGCGTCTGGCCGGCGGTTGAAGATGAGGTCCTCGGCCAGTTCGCGCTCTTCGGCAGAGATTTCGGCATAGGGCGTGACGTGCGCCGGGTTGACGATGGCCATATCCAGTCCGGCCTGCACGCAGTGATAGAGCATGACCGAGTTGAGCGTTGGGCGGGCGTGGGGCGCCAGGCCAAAAGAGAGGTTCGAGACGCCCAGCGAGGTCAACACGCCCGGCAAGCGCTGCTTGATGAGCCGAATCCCCTCGATAGTCTCGATGGCCGAATTGGCAAACTCCGCGTCGCCGGTGGCCAGGGTGAAGGTCAGGGCATCGAAGACCAGGTCGGAGGGCGCCAGACCGTGTTCGTTCACCGCCACATCGTAAATGCGCTTGGCCACCTCCAATTTTCGCTCGCGCGTCTTGGCCATGCCCTGTTCGTCAATCGTCAGGATGATGACCGCGGCGTTGTGTTCTTTGGCCAGCCGAAAGACGCGATCGGCCTTGGCGCGTCCGCCCTCGAAGTGCGTCGAGTTGATGAGACAGCGCCCCGGCGCGGTCTTGAGCGCCACCTCGAGCACGTCCGGCTCGGTGGTATCAATCACCAGCGGCAGTTCGATGCCCGCCGTCACCAGTTTGCGCACCACCTGACGCATGAGATAGGCTTCATCGCCGCGCTCGGTGACGGCGACGGAAATATCCAGCCCGTGCGCGCCGTTGGCAATCTGATCTTGGGCGATGGTCAGGATGGCGTCCCAATCTTCGGCCAGCAAGAGACGCTTGAAGGCGCGGCTGCCCTGGGCGTTGAGCCGCTCGCCGATGAGGAAGGGCGGCGGGTCCTGACGCATCTCGTAGGCGCGCACACCCGATGCCAGGCGCGGCAGGTTCAAGATAGGACGCGGCGGGCGGGGATGGCCGCGCAGTTTTTCCACCAGCCGCTGCAAGTGCGCCGGGGTCGTGCCGCAGCAACCGCCCACCACCGAGATGTTGTGCTTGGTGACAAACTCGTAGAGCGCCTCGGCAAAGGGATCAGGTTCGAGCGGGTAAACGGCTTGCCCGTCCACGTTGAGCGGCAGCCCGGCATTCGGGATGCACGAGACCGGCAGGCGCGCCGTTTCGCCCAGAATGCGAATCGGTTCGCGCATGTGTTCGGGGCCGGTGGAGCAGTTCAAGCCGATGACGTCAATCGGCAGGCCCTCCAGGATGGCCAAGGCGGCCTCGATGTCGGTGCCGAGCAACATACGTCCACTGGTATCGAGCGTTACCTGCGCCTGAATGGGCAGCCAAACGCCCGTCTCCTCAAAGGCGCGCAGGATGCCATGAACGGCGGCTTTCACTTCCAGGATGTCTTGCGAGGTTTCGATGAGCAAGAGGTCCACCCCGCCGCGAATTAACCCCACCGCCTGCTCGCGGAAGACATCTGCCAGTTCGTCAAAGGAGATATTGGAGAGTTCCGGGTCGTCGGCAGAGGGGAGTTTGCCGCTGGGGCCGATGGAGCCGGCCACAAAACGCTCCCTCCCCCCTACCCCCTCTCCCTGTGGGAGAGAGGGATGGTTGCCCCCTTCCCCCTTAGAGGGAAGGGTTGGGGATGATGGCTGACTATATTCATCCGCCAGTCGCCTGGCCAATTGCGCCGCGGCTGTGTTGATTTCGAGGACGCGGTCGGCCAGGCCGTACTCGGCCAGGGTAATGCGGTTCGAGCGGAAGGTGTTCGTCTCGATGACATCCACCCCCACTTCCAGAAACGAGCGGTGCACTTTTTCGACCGCTGCGGGGTAAGAAATGACCAGATAATCGTTGCAGCCGTTATATTGCTCGCCGCCGAAGTGTTCGGCGGTCAGATTTTGCCTTTGCAAACTGGTGCCCATGGCTCCATCGAAGATGAGCACGCGCTCGGCCAGGGCATCCAGATAACGGCGGTTGGTGTAGAGTCGAGTTTTCATAAGGATACGAAATCGAAGAAATTCGTAACTGTCTAGCCAATGAGGCCAGGATGGTTAATCGCAGCAAAATACGCTAACTTTATCCGCAGATTGCGCAGATTTCCCCTGTGGGGACGATGTTGCCGATTTTCTCCCAATCTGCGTAATCTGCGACATCTGCGCATAATTTCCGAGACCAGGGTAGACAGTTACAGAAATTCACAGTCAACCATTACCTTTCGGCAGCAAAGCAGGAAACCGACCTCATCGCAGCCCGGAGCAAGAGAAACCTCCGGCTAACTCTCACGGGGTAACGCCCGTTCCGATCGTCCCATTTTGCAGACCATCGAGCACTTCCTGCGCCAGACGCAGTTTGCCCTCCGTCAGCAGATTAGGGTTGACATCGGTGAGATACAACGGGGTGGGAATGGCCTGTCCGCCGCGGCCGGCCAAAAGGTCTGCAAACGCACTGCGGATGGCTGGGACGACATTCGGCTGGATGCTGGCAATCCAGTAAGGGCGGACTTCTTCGCTGGGAAGTTCCTGTCCGACCATCAGCACGCCGTATTGCGCCATATAGCCGATGACGTCCGGCGTCGCCACCTCAGGGTAGATATAGGCGGCCTTAACCATGTAATCGAGCAGGGCGGCGGCATAGCCGATGTATTCGCCTTCCAGCGCGTCAGTTGGGATGCGCACTACAATCGGATAGTCATAGGCAGGCTGGGTAAAATTGGGGCTGCGGCAATAGCCGCAATAGAAACGGTACCCGTTGGTAAAAGCGGTACGCGCCGACTCGCCGCCAGGGGTCTCGCGCTGCGAAAGAATGCCCGCCCGCCACTCCGGAGCGATCATCGCCGCGATGTAACCGGCCAGGAATGCTTGTTTATCCACCGGATGGTCAGAGCCGCCGATGACAGACAGATTGCCGCCTGCCGTCAAGCCGGGGATGTCCACTGCCAGGAACTGCACCTCCGGCGCGGCAGCAGCGAGCATGGCCAGACCCGGGTCCGGCGGCAGCGCAATGACGACCTGCAGCGCCGGCAGTTCGGCCCGCAATTCCTCTACCGTCAGCGTATTGCGCACCTGAAAGCGCATCCCGTTTTCCTGCGCCAGGGTATAGACGAGAGCCTGATACTGTTGAGACTCTTCCTGCGGCATATCGGCCGGCAGGATGAGAATCACCAGCGGCTTGGAGATGGGAGTCGCCGTGGGCGGCAGGACAGCCGTGGCCGTCGGCAGGAGCGGTTCGGGGGTCGCGGCCCCGGAACAGGCAGCAAGCAGGACAAGTACGATTGAGACGAGGAACAATCGGGTACGCACACAAGGCTCCAGAAAAGAGAATGCCGGTATTTTACCTGAAAACGGGGGCGAAACGGCGAGGAGAGCGCTATATCAGACAAAATAAGTCAGATTGGAACTCCGCTCGAAGGCAGGTAATAAAGCGTCAGGAGCAGTCCTTTGACTGCTCCTGACAAACCCAGAGGAGGATGCAACCTTATTTGACGGTAATCTTGATGTTCTTCGGGCGGGCAGACTCAGCCTTGGGCAGAGTGAGAGTCAGCACGCCGTCGCGGATGCGGGCTTCGGCCTTCGAGGCGTCCAGAGAGGCCGGCAGGCGCAGGGTGCGGCGGAACGAACCGTGCGGCAGTTCGCGCAGGAGGTAATCGTTCTCCTCGCCCTTGAATTCACCCTCGATGGTGACCACGTCTTCCAGCACCTGGATGTTCAGGTCTTCGGCCTTAAGGCCGGGGACGAGCGCGTTGAGAACATAGGCGTCCTCCTGCTCGTGCAGGTCAACAGAGAGTGTGTAGCGATGCGAATCTTCAGGCTGTTCACAGTCGGTCAGACGCGCCCAGCGGCGGGCCATGCGGTACGGGTAAGGGGCAATTAAGTAAGTCATAGGGAATCTCCTTTGTTTGCAGTTGAAGATGCCCATATCATAGCCGCCATATGTAAGAAACAGGACAAAAGAAAATAGATTTTTTGTAAGAGCAGGAGGGTATAATCCGGCGCATGAAACAGCGCAATCAACGTCTTTTGCTGGTAGTGATTACCCTCGGCGCGCTGACAGGAATGGCCTATTCTCTGGTCACGACTCTGCTCCCCACCACCGGACGGTCGGGACGCGTCCTCGAATGGATTCGCCATCCGGAAAAGCACCCCGGCTGGGCCGTCCGCGCCGGGACCCGCTGCGCCCCCAACGCCCCCTTCGTAATGCCCACCGACGGTTTAATCGGCTACCTTTGGGACGACTCCTTCCGTCCCGGCCACCGGCACACCGGCCTGGACATCTTCGGCGGGACAGACGTGGGCACGACCCCCGTCGTTGCCGCCTACCCCGGCTACCTGTGGCGTCTGCCGGAGTGGAAATCGGCAGTCATCATGCGCCTCCCCTCTGACCCGCTCCAGCCCGGACGCCAAATTTGGTTATACTATACGCACATGGCCGACCCGCAGGGCCGCTCGTTCATCTCATCCGCATTTCCCCCCGGAACGACCGAGAAATTCGTCGAAGCCGGGACCTTCCTCGGCTATCAGGGCAATTACACCGGCGACCCGGTCAATCCCTCCGGCGTCCATCTGCATTTTTCCATCGTGCTGAGCGATGAAGACGGCAAGTTCCTGAATGAATTGAAAATCCAGAACACTCTCGACCCTTCGCCCTACTTCGGCCTGCCGCTCAACGCCAAAACCGCGCCAGATGAAGTCATCGTCTGCGAGCAATAAAAGGCTAAACATGGACAAACTCACAGGCAAAATCGTCCTCATCACCGGCGCAGGAAAGGGAAACGGGCGCGCCGCTGCCCAACTCTTTGCCGCGCAGGGAGCGCTCGTCACCGCTGCCGACGTGACCCCCGTCAACCTTGACGAGACCGCCGCCAAAATCCGCGCCGCCGGCGGACAGGTCAAGCCCTATATCGCCGACATCGCCAAGAAACTGCCCATTCAGGGACTGCTCAATCAGGTTCTGGATGACTTTGGCCGCCTCGACATCCTGGTCAACTGCGCCGAGGTCGAACCGCAAAAAGCCGTCCTGGAGATGGACGAGTGGGACTGGGCACACACCCTAGACGTGAATCTCACCGCCGCCTTCCTGCTCACCCAATCCGCCGGGCGCATCATGAAAGCGCAGGGGGGCGGTATCATCGTCCATCTCGGCAAGCGACCCAAAGGTCAGGAACGCCGCGCTGCCTACTTTGCCGCCAAAGCCGGGTTGGAAGCGTTCGTCCGCGCGGCAAGCGAGGAATTTTCCCCCTTCGGCGTGCAGGTCTACCTGGTAGACTCCGCCGAAGCTGCCCTGGAGACCTGCCGATGACGGTGCGGTTACGAGACCTGCTGCTGGGGCTGCGCGAATTGGGCCTGGGCGAGGCCCCGGTCATCGTTCACGCCTCGCTCTCCGCCTTCGGCGAGGTGGAAGGCGGCGCAGAGACGGTCGCCATGGCGTTGGCAAGGGTCTTTCAAAGCCTGCTGGTGCCGGCCTTCACCTACAAGACCATGGTCATTCCCCTCGTCGGCCCGCCCGATAACGGCATGATCTACGGCCTGGGCAAAGACCAAAACCGCATGGCCGAATTCTTCACCCCGCGCATGCCGGTGGACCGGCTCATCGGCGCCGTTCCCGAAGCTGTGCGCCATCTCAACGGGGCACGCCGCTCGAATCACCCCATCCTCTCCTTCGCCGGGCTGCGCGCCGACCCCTTCCTGGCCGCGCAGACGCTCGCCGAACCGTTCGCCCCCCTCGGCGCGCTGGAGCAGGCCGGCGGCTGGGTGGTGCTGATGGGCGTCAATCACACCGTCAACACCAGCATCCACTACGCCGAAAGGCTGGCCGGGCGCAAAACTTTCATCCGCTGGGCACTGACGACGCGCGGCGTGGTGGAATGCCCCAACTTCCCCGGCTGTTCGGCCGGCTTCGAGACCATCCGCCCGGATGTGGAACGCTACACCCGCTCGGTGCAAATCGGCAGCGCCTTCGTCCAGGCTTTGCCGCTGAAGATGCTCTTCCGCGCCGTGACAGCGCGCCTGCGCCAGGACCCGCTGGCCCTGTTGTGCCGCGACGAAGACTGCGAGCGCTGTCAGGAAGTGCGCAACGATGTGAAGAAGAAAGGCTTGAGACCATGAGCGTGAAAACCGGTTCTTTGACCCTCAACACGCGCGGCCACAGCGACATCATTGACATCACCCGCGAGGTGGCGCGGCTGGTGGAACAATCCGGCCTGCGCAACGGGACCGTGACTGTCTTCTGCCCCTCCTCCACCAGCGGCCTGACGACGGTCGAGTACGAGCCGGGGGCGGTCTCGGATCTGAAACGCCTGTTCGAGGAACTCATCCCCTCCGGCCGCGACTACGCCCACAACGCAACCTGGGACGACGGCAACGGCCACTCGCACATGCGCGCCTCCTTGCTGGGGCCATCGCTGACCATCCCCTTCGTCGAGAAAACGCTCACTCTGGGGACCTGGCAGCAAATCGTTTACATTGACTTCGACATCCGTCCGCGCCGCCGCGAACTGGTGGTGCAGATGGTGGGGGAATGAAAAGCGGATGCGCCTTCCGACGCACCCGCTTCTGCTGACTGAACACTGAACACCGATTACTGAATCACACCCAACTTCCTGCCCACCTTCGCAAACGCCTCCAGACCCATATCCAGGTCTTCTTTGGCGTGCGCGGCAGAAATCATGACGCGGATGCGCGCCTTGCCCTGCGGCACGGTCGGGTAGCCGATGGCCATCGCAAAGACGCCCGCATCGAACAGGTCGCGGCTGAACTGCTGGGCCAGCGGCGCTTCGCCGAGCATGATAGGGGTAATCGGCGTTGTGCTGACACCTGTATCAAAGCCGAGCGCCTTCATCTCGGCCTTGAAGTAGCGGGCATTTTCCCACAGCCGGTCTACCAGTTCGGTGGACGATTCGAGCAGGTCGAGCGCGGCGATGCAGGCGGCCGCGTCCGGCGGGGTAACGGCAGAGGAGAACAGGAACGGGCGGCCGCGCTGACGCAACCACTCGACAATCGTCGCGTTCCCGGCCACCACGCCGCCGACCACGCCAAAGGCTTTCGATAGCGTGCCGACTTCCACGTCCACCTTGCCGTGCAGACCGAAGTGGTCCACGATGCCGCGTCCGCCCTTGCCCAGCACGCCCTCGCCATGCGCATCGTCCACCATCAGGAGCAGGTCGTACTTCTTCGCCACTTCGTAGATATCCGACAGGGGAGCCACATCGCCGTCCATGCTGAAGACACCGTCGGTGACGATGAGGGCGCGGCGGTATTGTCCCTGATTCTCCTGAATGGCCTTTTCAAGCGAAGCCACGTCGCAGTGGTCATAGGCGATGATTTTCGCTCCCGAAAGGCGGCAGCCGTCAATGATACTGGCGTGGTTGAGTCGGTCGGAGAAGATGACATCCTCCTTGCCCACCAGCGCGGGGATGGTCGCCAGGTTGGCGGTGAACCCGCTCTGGAAGGTGATGGCCGCCTCCACGCCCTTGAAGGCCGCCAGGCGCTTTTCCAGTTCGACATGCAGGGTGGTCGTCCCCGCAATCGTGCGGACGGCGGCGGGGCCGGCGCCCATTTCATCGAGCGCCTTCTTGGCCGCCGCCACCAGTGCCGGATGGTTCGCCAGGCCGAGGTAATTATTCGAGCAGAAGTTGAGCACCCGCTTCCCGTCCACCATCAGCCAGGCGCCTTGCGGCGAGCCAATGGTGCGGATGCGATTGTAGAGGCCGGCATTCTTCAGCGCCTCGAGTTCCTCGGTAATCCAGTCAATTTTGGACATGGTTTCTCCTTGTGGTTTCCTGCGGTTTGGCTGCGGGATCAATCCCAGGGTACACTTTCTATTATAGCGAGTTGAAATAAAACGGTTGTCACCTTTTCCTGATGACAACCGCCTTAACTTTTCAGCGTTCCCGGCTGTCTTCCTCAGTCGCCGCCTCTTCGGCCAGCAACCCCATTTCGGCCAGCGCGGCCAAGACTTTGGGAAGCGCCCCACGCTTGATGACGACCGCCGTCGGGCCAAGCAAATCGCCCAGGAAACGTCCCGCTTTCGAGCGGCGCAGTTCTTCGAGGACTTCCGGCCGGCTGAGGCGTAAAATGGTTTGCACTTCCACCCGCGCTTCAGAGCCGTTCCTCTCCCAGCGTTTGAGCGCCTTCACAAAGGCCGGCGGAATCTCGCCCGCGGCGTTCTTTGCCAACAGGCTGAGCAACTGGCCGACCTTGAGTCCCTGTTTCTGGGCGGCTTTGAGCGAGCGCGGCGTGACGCGGTAGCGGTAGTCGTCCGCGCGGGCTTCCTCCCACGCGCAGAAACGCGCCAGCAGGTAACGGGTCACGCGCGGGACGTTGCGGGGGACGCGGATGCGCCCGTCGGAAGTGACGAACAATTTGCCGCTTTCCTCCGTCGTCGGGAATCGTTCATTGACCTTGAAAGCCGTCGCCGCGCCCCCGGCCTCGGCGCAGGCGAGGTCAACGCGTCCCAGCCAATGAAGTGGCCCGGTGATGAGGAAACGGATCAAGGCGCCGTCCACCTCGTCCCAATGCTCGAAGCCGCGCAGGTACACACCGTCGGCGGTGCGCTTGATGAACCACGAGTCGTAGTCCCCGGCCGGGCGCTGGAAATCGGGGAACTGCTCTTTGACGGCGCGCAGGAAGGCCGGTAAACTCCACCACTTCTCTTTCGGCAGAGCATCCAACAGGTCAAGCAGGAATCGTCGCGCGGCCAGGGGGCGGTTCGTCCACTCTCCCTCGCAGACCAATTCGGTCATCAGGCGCAGTTCGTTGAAGGTCTCGCTCTCCTTCCAGGCTTCGAAGAGCAGAGCCAACGCCTGGGAACGAGGCGTTTCGAGGAAGAGACGTACTTTTTCAGGCGCCGGCTCCCCCCCGACCAGTACCCCTCCTGCCTGAAGCAGGGCGCGCAGCGCCTCAAGCGGGAGCCCGAGGGGCGGGGGGCCAAGGTTCATGCGCAACGCTGCAAGAAAGGTGACGGCATCATCGAGCAGGTGATCGGTGGCCGGCAAGGGCATTTCTCGCTCTTTGGGGGAGGCCGGGCGTCCGAGGACAAGAGCAGGCCCCAAAGGCCGCGCCTGCTCGTCGGAGAGAGCCCCGCCTGTCGGATTGACTTGTCGGGTTGAAGGCATTTCTCCAGGCGCGGAACTACCGGCTATTAAAGGCAAAAAATCGTCCGGAATGTAGGCAAATTCCTGGGGGCCGACAGGAGTATCGAAGAAAGCCCGCGCCAAGAGGGCGCGGTAAAAAAGTATCTCGGCAGGAGAAATCGGGTTCAGGTATACCTGCTCACGGTCGCGGCGAGCGGGGCCGACTTCGCGCACTTCGCCAAAGCGGCGAATAAAGGCCGCCCAAGGCATTTTTCCCCCCGAGTTGGCCAGGGCCTCAAGCGCCACCTTGGCCTCGGCAGGAAGTGTTTCAAAAATCTCGCGCCCTAGTTGCGGGTCGAGCAACGCCGCGCACAGTTCGGCAAGAGCCGCTTCGCTCTCGGTTTTGGTCAGTTCTACCCCCCACAGGCTGGCAACAGCGCGCAGATGTCCGAGATCGAATTTTTGCAGGGAAGCGCACAGATTAGGCATGGTTCTCTCGCGCCGGGACAAAACGACCGCCCCCCTCGCGTTTGGCTTGGTAGAGCGCCTCATCGGAGGCGCGCAGCAACGCCGCAGAAGTTCGACCATGCCGAGGATATTCGGCAATGCCGCCGGAAATTCCCAGGTGGACCCTGTGTCCTGTGCCCACATAGAGGTCTAATTTGGTCATCATCGCCCTAATTTTCTGGACAACCGACTGTGCTTGAAGGAGATCGGTTTCGGGCAGGACGAGGGTCATTTCATCGCCGCCATAGCGGGCAAGGAAGTCGCTGCTACGCAGGGCCTGTGGGAGAGATTCTGCCACCCTGCGGAGCACAGCATCGCCCACATCGTGGCCGCAGGTGTCGTTGATTTGTTTGAATCCGTCCAGGTCCATCATGACCACGCAGAAATGCCCGCCATTGGCCGCACAATGTTTCAGTTGGCGGTCGAGATATTCATCGAGGGCGCGGCGGTTGGGCAAGCCGGTCAGCGTGTCGCTGTGTGCTTGACGACTGACCGCCTGGTGAAGGCGGGCGTTGATGATGGCAATGGCGGCTTGGTCGGCGAGCAAAGAGAGCAGGCGAATCTGCGAACGTTCAAAAGGCCCGGCTTGGCGCCGTGCCAGATTCATCACCCCCAGAACGCGCTGTCCCATGCGGATGGGGATGCCGATAATGGAGCCGTCCCACGCCGAAGGAGCATCCTGAAACAGGGGATGGTTGGTCATGTCTTCAACGACGATGAGTTGGCCGGTTTGCGCCACCTTGTAGGTCAGCCCATGGGGGCGGGGTTCGGCAAATTGCTCGTTTTTCCTCCCATCGGCGGCGAGCGAAGCGCCAAAGGAGATTTTCCCATCCTGGTAAAGGTAGATGTGGGCATCCTCGGCATCTTCCACCAGGCGCATGGCCTCCTTGACGACACTTTCCAGCACTACCTGCACCTCCAGGCTAGAAGTCAGATTGAGCGCAATGCGTTTGAGAGCATCCAGTTCGGCGGCCTGTTGCTGAATGATGGAGAGCAGTTTGCCATTTTTGGAAAAAACCTCAACCAGGCGAGCAAGCAAGGCCTGATTGGCAGGTTCGTTGAGATCGGCGGTGGTCATGATAGCATTCAGCAATTCTTGAAGTCGCGTGATGGTCTCTTGTGAAAAGCCCTGCTGCTCCAGGCGTTGTGAGAGATGACCGAGCAGATCATTTGTCTCCAAATTTCTCTTCGCTCCTGCCAACACTAATACCAGATAAATGCTTTCCTCTCAATCATACTCTTTTCCAAAGCCAAAGAAAAGAGAGAAGTTGAGCACACACAGGCAAAGCAGGATGAAAAACGCCCCGCCTGCACTACACAACCATCCTAATTCTTGCGTACCCACTTCAAACTGAGGGCGCTCATGGCAAACAGAACGGCATAGGCAGCAAAGATGGCAAAATAGCCCAGACCGGGCAGAGAAGCGTTGAGATAGTCGGCCATCAGGCCGCCAATTCCCTTGCCAATCATCCCCGCGCCGGCCCCGGCCAGGTTCGAGACGCCGAGGTAGCGGCCGGCCTCCTCCGCCGGCACAAGGTCCGCGCCGAGCGCCCAATTGGAGGTCATAAAACAGCCCGTGCCGAGGCCGATGAAAATGCCGGCCACGTAAAGCACCCACATTTGCGGCAGCCAGATGGTCGCCAGAGTCAGGCAGGCGCCCAGCGCGGCGACGATTCCGCTCCAAAAGGAGACGTGACGTTTTCCGAAGCGGTCAGTCAGCCAGCCGCCGCCCAGCGCCGAAGCGATGATGAACAGACCGATAACCGTCATCAGCGTCCCATTAGCCGAAGCGGCCTGCTCGGCGGTCATCCCGAAGGCGTACATCAGGAAGAACGGCAGAAAGCCCTGGAAGGAAGTGGCCGCCGCCAGGAAGAACAGGCGGTTGACCACCCACCAGGTGAACGAGGCATGGCGGTGCGCCTCCTGTCCCAGCACGGCGAGCGTCCCGGACCAGACGCCTGCCGCGACCGCCACAACCATCGCCATCACCCCGCCGACGCCGACCATCACCGCCAGGGCGGCGGCTTTTCCAGCGAAGGGCCAGGCCGCCAGCCCAATCAGCCCACCGACCGCGCCGCCGCTCGCCAGCCCCGCCAGCGCGCCAATCAGAATCCCGGCCAGCATGCCCAGCACGCGCAGCATGGGAATCTTGAACGAGACGGCCGGTTTCTCTTTCAGCGGCTCTTCGCGGACGAAGACCGTCGTCAGGAGCATGGTTATCAGGATGACCGCTCCGGTCGCGAAGACCGCCCAGCCGAGTTTCCCCGCCCCGACCAGTTGGGCAATCGTGAAGCCGACCAGCACGATGGAGATGAGTTCCATCACCGCCTTGACCGCCGAGGCGCGGCCGCGCTGCTCAGGCGGGACGAGGTCGGGAATCAATCCCTGCAACGGACCGTGCGAGACGTTGGACGAGAACTGAATGAGCAGCGTGGCGGCCAGCAGCATGGCGAAATTGCCGGAGAGAGCAATCAACGCCAGAAAGAGGAGGTCGAAGAGACTGCCAACTAAAATGAATGGCCGCCGCCTGCCAAAGCGGGAGGTCGAACGGTCGCTAAGCAGACCCGCCGCCGGTTGAACGAGCATGGCGATTATCAGCCCCGCTGTGCTAATGAGGCCCAGCGCCGAGTTCTGGCGTCCTTCGGGCACGAAGAGGGCAATCAGGTAGGGCGTAAAGACCGAACCGACCGCCGTGTTGCGGACGTTCAGTCCCAGCCAGAACAGATTGATGGTGATGAAGTCATACCAGTGCAGACGTTTCATGCGCTCTCCAGCAAAAATATCAGGCTGCTCTATTCTAACTTGGCTCTTGGGAAGGAGCAAAGCGCGGGCGTCGGGGGAATCTCCAGCGCCGTTCTCCCCAAAAATATCCCCACAGTCAGCGGGAACATTCCAGCAGGAGGCTTGCCAGCCAGAAAGAGAAGAAGTCGCTGTTCGGATGATTGACAGGGTCTACCAAAAGAAGGCCAGGCAGAAAGCCAAGACGGCCGGCAAAACCAGCAAGAGAAAGCGAAAAACCCATCCGGCAGGCCAAGGTTGGTGTTTGAAACACATGGGCGAACAAGAGAAACTCGTCGGCGTTCAAAAATCAGCGCGGCAGGCGTCTCGTAGACCAGACGATACTCCGGCGAGGTGCGCAGGGAATCAGAGAGCCGGCTGAGACGCGTCCCCCCGCCCGGAACGTTGAGCGAGAGATAAACGTACTCAAACGTCTCCTCGTTTTGCGCCGCCCAAGCCTCCAGGCAAGCAGCGTCGCGGTCGAGGCAGGCGTAGAGGTCGGGGAAGGTCTCCAACCGGAAATTGAAATTGGCCTTGCCGGGCAGCCACTCCCGTCCCTGGAGGGTAACAATGTTCATCCGCCCGCTCAAGGCCGGAAACCACTCCAAAAGCGGGGAAAGGGTGGGCATTCTCTCCCATCCCAGGGCCAAAAAGCGCCCCTCCGCAGGGGTATGCGCCGCGATCCAGGCCAAGGCCTGACGGTCGGCTTCGGGCAGAACGTATCGGCGCTGCAAGGTCAAGAGATTCGACTGGACATTGAAAACCAGCAAGACGACAAAATAGGCAAACGCCGTCTTGCCCAACCGTTGTGCAAGCAGCGTTGTCCACTCCGGCTCTTTGCACAAGGAAGGAAAGACACTACGGCTGAGAGCAATCGCCGCCAGCAAAGAGGCCTGCACGCCGATCAGATGCGGCGCGCTGCGCGGGTCGGTCAGAAAAACGAACAAGAACCACAGCGAGAGCAGACGCGGCCCGTTCTTCCAGGCCAAAAACAGGCCGAAGACGGATAAGAGCGCCGTCAGCGGCACCGTCTCATCGGTAAAATCGAACAAGAGCAGCGGCGTCCAAAAGAGTGGGCGTGCGCCTCCGGCGTGGGCCGCCAAGAGAAGCGTCCCGGCCCCGTAGCGGGCGAGGACGAGCGTCCACCAGGGCGCACCGACCAGTAGAGTCCCGCCGCCGATCAGCAAGGCCCGCCCCACCCCACCCCACGAGCGATCAAGCCAGAGCCAAAACAGCAGCCCTGTGACAGCAGCGTGTAAGGCGCGTTCCGGGTGGCTGAGCAGGGTCAGCCCGCCAAAGAGAGCCGCCCACAGGGCCATGCGCCACTCCCGTCGCGCAAAGGCGCCATACGCCGCCCAAGCAAAGGCCAGATAGAACAGCGTGCCGGGGGCGCGGGGAATGCCTCCCCCCATGATGAGCCATTCATAAGCGCGCGGCAACGTGGCGTAGAACAAAGTAGCCAACGCCGCCTGATCAGGAGAGTCTAGCACCTGGCGCGCCAGCAGGAAAAACATCGGCAGGGTGAGCAGGCTAAAAAAGGCCGGCAGCCAGCGGACAATCTCCAGCAGGTCCCAGTGGGTGGCGCGGTGCAAAAGAGCAGCCAGCAAAATCCCCAGGGGCGGATAAGCAAACGGAATATCGAGGTGGTTATACGAAGTAAACAGCGGCAAGCGCAGACCGTTCTCCGCCAGGTCGGCAGCCATGCTGTAGAACAGCCCCCCGTCCAGCAGCGGGAAACTCGCCTGCACCGGCGCAGCCAGACGCGCATAGACGCCGAACACCAGTGCCAGCGCCAAGAGCAGCCAGGTCAGCCCCTTGGCGTGTTTCATCACCAACCGCTTACTCGCCGATGATCTTGATCAACACCCGCTTGCGGCGGCGACCATCGAACTCCCCGTAGAAAATCTGTTCCCAAGGGCCAAAATCCAGCCGACCGTTCGTCACCGCAACCACCACCTCGCGCCCCATCACCTGACGTTTCAGATGCGCATCGGCGTTATCTTCCCCGGTGCGATTGTGCCAGTACTTGCTCACCGGCTCATGTGGGGCCAGGCTTTCCAGCCATTCATCGTAATCGTGGTGCAGACCGGACTCGTCATCATTGATGAAGACCGAGGCCGTGATGTGCATGGCATTGACCAAGCACAACCCCTCGCGAATGCCGCTTTCGGCCAAAGCCTTTTCCACTTCCGGCGTGATGTTCACAAACGCCCGCCGCGTGGGAATGTTGAACCACAGTTCTTTACGATACGATTTCATGTTTCCTCCAGGCCAGGATTTTCTCCGGCAACCAGATTGCCAGAACCAGCAAAAGCATCAGCAAGTAAGGAAGATTATATTTCAATCCCGGGACAAGACTGCCAAACAGCAGCGCCAGCGAAGCCGCCAGCGGGGCCAGACCGGCATCTCGTGCGCGCCAGAATCCGCCGCGCACGCTCACCATCAGAAGACTCAAGAGCGGAATGAGCAAAAGAGTCAGGTCATGATAATGCAAGTGCGGCGCGGCAAAGATTGCCAGCGCCGCCGCCAGCGCGGCGCGCTTCTCTTCCACCTGCAGACTGCGCCGCCACAGCAGGCACAACGCCGCAATCGCCAGCCCATAGACAATCCAGCCGGTCAAACGGATGGTTTCCCCGCCCAGCCCCGGCGCAACGCGCCAGAGAAGCCCCACCAAATTGACCATCGCCGCCTCCTGCATCCCGTAGAACTCGCCGCCCGCCGCCGTCAACAAAATCCCGGCATACGCTTTCAGCCCCTCCACGCCCACCGCCAGCAGAGCGACCAGCCCCAGCGCCGCCCCCCCGAGAGCGAACCAGCCAAAGACCGCCCGCCGCCGGAAGAGGAACGGTGCGGCCAGCACAACGGTCACATGCGGGCGGACGGAGGTCAGCGCCAGCCCCAACCCGGCCAACCAATCGCGCCCGGTCAGCAAGCCAAAGAGCCACAACGCCGCGCCCAGCGCCATCAGCGCCGTGTCCTGCGTGTTCAGCAGGCTGACAAAAAGCGGATAAAAAGTCGCCATGCCGGCCAGGGCCAGGGCGATTTCGTTCTTCCCCCACCCTGCGCGGCGCAGGAGACGCCCGGCCAACGCCAACGTACCGCCATAGAGCGCCACCATGACCAGGGCATAGCGCACCAGCGAAGCCTGATAATCGCCGTCCATCAACGCGGCCAGAAGCGGCACCAGGTACGGGGGATGATTGAACATCAGCACCTGCCCCGGCGCCAGGTCAAAGCCCACCACCTGCGCCTGCACCGTCTGCTGCAGCGCCAGGTCATAGACATGCTCCCCGCCCCACAGCCGAGCCACCCTCCCCGCCGTGTAGGCCGAAATGAAATCCGAGCCGGTGCGCTCCGCATGGTTGGTGAACATGCGCACCCACAACACAGCATAAACGATAAGCAGTGACGCTAATCCCGTCACGAGGAAAATGCGGCGGAAGTCAACGCGTTTCATAGCGCCAGACGACAAGCGGCAGAATCGCCATCAGCAGATACGGAAAGGTGTAACGCGCCGGGTCCCAAAGTTCGGCGAACAGCAGCAGGAGCGAGACTCCCATCGGCAGGGCTGCGGCCGCGGCGACCCGCAGCCTGCCCGCCGTTAAACCGGCCATGCCCACCCCCAGGAGGGGAACAAGCAACAGCGTCAAGTCGTGGTAATGCAAGTGGGGAACGGCAAACAAAGCCAAAGAAACCGTCAGTGCCAAATGACGCAGGCGCATCTCCCTCACCACTGCACCCAGGGCGGTGACCCCCAGCAGCGCAGCAGCGTAGACTCCCCAGCCGAGGGCGCGGACGGTCTGCGGGTCCGGCCCCGCAGCCAGACGGCGCAGCAGGCCGACCAGGTTGAACATGGCCGTCTCCTCCATCCCGTAACCTTCGCCGCCCGCCGAGAGAGTCAGGATGTGGAGATAATCCAACGCCCCCTGCAGCCCGACTTGCAGGAAACTGTACAGGCCCAGAGTAATCGCTCCCACAAGAAACCAGCCGAAAATCTCTCGCCTGCGAAAGAGAAAGAGCGCCGCCAACAGCAAGGCAATCTGCGGGCGGATGAGCGTCAGCGCCAGGCCCAAACCGGCCAAGCGATCGTTCTCGCGCACAAAACCGGACAACCACAGGAGACCGCCGAGCAACAAGAGGGCGCTATCCTGGCCTTTCAGCACGCTCATGAAGAACGGCTCAAAGAGCAGGATGCCCATCACCGTCGCGCCAACGTGCACAGGCAGCCAGCCGCTTTGCTTTAGCGCACGGGCGAGGGCAGGCAGAGCAGCGAAAGCCAAGGCATAGAGCAGCAAGGCATAACCAAAGTAAGCCGCCCGGTAAGGCAAGCGCGCCAGGAGCGCCAGGAAAGGATAAAGAAACGGGGGATGGTTGGGCGGCAAAACCTGCTGCGCGCCGGGAGGGACGCCCGCCGTCTCGGCCTGCGCGGCCGCCGCCAGGTCGAGGTCATAGACGCGGCTCAGGCCGTGTTCGGCCGCCACGCGCCCGACCGAGTAATAGGTCAGGAAATCCGCCCCTTCCAGTTTGCCGGGCATGCGGACGTAGGCCGTCATCAGCGCCGCATACCAGGTTATCTGGAGCGCGACAGCCAGAAGGAACAGCAAACGGGCAGGACGGAGGCGTTTCATGGCCGATGCGAACCAGAAATAAACATAGATAAACAGATATAAACAGGATTTGCTTTGCTGCAAACGCTTTTGATATTGTCGCTGCGAGCGATGGTCGAGTAGCGCAGCGTATCAAGACCGAGCGAAGCAGTCTCTTAGCCTGCGAGGAGATTGCCTGTCCTGCATCAGGCCAGGGCTTCGCCGCCTACAGCGGCTCGCAATGACATGCTCGCAACAAAGCAAACCAGATTTATTTTCGTTTGTCTTCATCTCCGCTCATCTCCGGTTATCGCCGGTTTCAGGCTTCTTTTTCGACCACCACCGTCGCTTCGGCGACCAGCGCGGCAATCGCCCCCACCGCCGCCAGGGTCGGGGCCAGAACAAGGCCCACCATACCAAAGGTAAGCGGAAATTCCATCAGCACCTTGCCGTCCCTGTCCTTGATGATGACGCGACGGAGGTTGCCCTCATGGATGAGTTGCTTAACTTTGGCGAGCAGTTCCTCGCCACTGACGCGAAATTCCTCGGTGCGAAAGTCGGACATTGGCATTCTCCTTACGATTCGGATGGAGCGGATTGTACGCCGAAAGAGGATGTCAACCAGCGATTTCAATGCGGGCGCGGGTCGCGCACCAGCCAGAAGAGCAGTGCCGCAATCACCAGCCCGCCGACCGCCGAGGCCATGAACGTGGCCTGAAAACTGACCGCGTCGGCGATCCAGCCGCCCAGCAAGGGGGCCAGGATGGTCGCCGGGGCGACGAGGGTGTTCGAGAGACCGATGTAAGTTGGACGCGTCTCCTCGCTGCCGAACTGGGTGGTGATGGCCATGCCAATCGTCCAGTAGGCCACGTTCGCCAGCCCGGCCAGGACGAAGACGGGATAGAGCCAGGCTATGGTCGGCCCGCCCCAGGCCAGCAGCGAACTGAGCGTAACGGCCAGCGATCCGGCGATGAGCATGGCGCGGTGACCGAGGCGGTCGCCCAGCCAGCCCATGACTGCATTGGCGACTGTCGAGGTGATCATCAGGGCGGCGGTCAGAAAACCGGCGGTGACCTCGTCCATCCCGAAGCGGTGCAGGCCATAGACGATGTAGAAGGCAAACCCCATCGTGGCGAAACTGGAGAGGAAGCGCACCAGCAGGAAGGCGCTGAAGTTGCGGTCATGGCGCAGGATATCCAGCCATTCGCGCCAGGGCAGGGGCTGTTTTTCGGGGAGCGACTTCTCTGTGTCCTCCGGTTCGCGCGTTAGGCCCAGAAAGAGAAATGAGAGCCCCATGCCGACGAGAGTCAGCAGAAAACACAGGGCGAAGTCCCAGCGGTCGCTGACGGTGTCCAGCAGATAGCCGGCTGCGATGGCTGCGCCGCTCATCAGCACGTTGGCCAGGCCAGCCTGCAGCCCGAAGAAGGTTCCGCGCCAGTCGGACGGGATGATTTTGGCGACCATGCTCTGCCAGGGGTTGGCCGTGAAGCCTGCCCCCAGTCCCTGCCAGAGGATCAGCGCAAAGGTCAGGATCAGGGCGAGCGGTTTTCCCAGACCGGCGAGGAAGATTCCCACCAGCGCCAATCCGATGTACGGGACGCGCTCATGGAGGGTGAGTCCCATCACCATCGGCTTGTAAATCCGCTTGCGAGCGACCGCGTTGGCCAGGAACAATTGCGGCAATTGCCAGGCCACCCCGTGAATGGCCGGGATCAGGCCGATGAGCAGGGCCGAGTCGGTCATGCGGGCCACAAACAGCGGCACGATCGTCCCCAGCGAGCCGAATCCCCAACCCAGACCGAAGAAAGCGCCGTCGAGCAGGTTGACCAGCAGATTATGTTTTAGATTTTTCTGGATCGCCTGTTGAAGTTCGGACACGCTGCTATTCTATCACTTTCGAGGAATTGGGCGCAGCCTTGACGGTCTTGCAAAACGCGGTAAAATAAATACGAACGTTCGTTCATTTTTGTTTGGAAATCAACAGAATGGATGCTCCTTCTCTCTCCAAAGGCGAACGCACCCGGCAGGCGATTCTCGAAGCCGCCTACGAACTGTTCCTCGAGCAGGGCTACGCGGCGACCTCGATGCGTCAGATTGCCGAGCGCGCCGGTCTGGCGCTGGGCGGAATCTACAATCATTTTTCCAACAAGGAAGCCATCTTCGGTGAACTTATCCTCGACCGTCATCCCTACCGCCAGGTGCTGCCTATCCTGCGGGAAACGCCCGCCGACGACCCCGAAGCCTTCGTCCGCACCGCGGCGCGGGCGATGGTCGCCGAACTGGACCGCCGCCCGGACTTCATCAAGTTGATATTCATCGAGATCGTCGAGTTCAGCGGGCGCAACCTGCCCCAAATCGCCACCCACATCCTGCCGGAAGCGCTGCCCATCATCGAGAAGTTTAACTCGCAGCAAGGACTCCTGCGCGATATTCCGCCCGCTATCCTTTTCCGCGCTTTTATCGGCCTGTTCTTCTCCTACTACATGACCGAACTGATGATCGCCGGCACGCCGTTTGCCGTCACCCAGCCCGAGGCCCTCGACCACTTTGTGGAAATCTTCCTGCACGGCATCCTGAAATCCCCGGCGGGAGGAAGTTAAACACAAAGGTCACGAAGGATACACACAAAGGATTCACAAAGGATTCCAAAGCGTGTTTTTGTGTTCCCTCTTGCCAACGATGAGACGATCCAACTAACCGCCTCCTCGACTATTCGACTATCAGACTATAAGACTATATTATTATGACCCGCCTCGCCTCCATCATCCGCAAGGAATTCATCCAGATCAGGCGCGACAAGCGCACGCTGGTCATCATCCTCGTCATCCCCATCATGCAGTTGTTCCTGCTGGGATACTCGGCCACCACCGACATCCGCAACGTGCCGCTGGCCGTCCTCGACCAATGTCGCTGCCCCGAAAGCCGCGCCCTGCTGGATGCCTACCGCGCCGCTGATTACTTCCGCCTGGCCTACAGCGTGCAATCGGAAGCCGAACTGCGCGCCCTGATCGAGCGCGGCGACGCCCGCGCCGGGATCATCATCCCGCCCGACTACAACACCGCCCTGGCGCGCGGCGAGGCGCAGGCCGCCTTCGTCCTGGACGGCTCCGACGCCGCCGCCGGATCCACGGCGCTCTCGGCGGCCATCCTCATCGGCCAGCAGCATGCTACCTCCCTGATGCTCGAAAAACTGGAGCGTTCCGGCCTAAACACCGAAGCCCTCCAGCCGCCGCTCGAAGTGCGCACCCGCGTCTGGTACAACCCCGACCTGGTCAGTTCCCACTTCATGATCCCCGGCGTGATCGGCATGATTCTGTTCGCCATCACCGCCGTTCTGACCGCCTCGGCCATCGTGCGCGAGCGCGAGCGCGGCACCATCGAGCAACTCATCGTCACCCCCATCCGCCCCTGGGAATTAGTGGTCGGTAAAATCATCCCCTACGTCCTGCTGGCCTTCGTGGACACGCTCGAAGTGCTGGCCATCGGTCACTGGTGGTTCGGCGTGCCGGTGCGCGGCGACCTGACGCTCATCCTGGCCTGCTCCGGCCTGCTGCTCCTTTCCGGGCTGGGCATCGGTCTTTTTGCCTCGACCATCGCCAACACCCAGCAGGAGGCTATGCTGACGGTCTGGATGACGCTCCTGCCGAGCATCTTCCTTTCCGGCTTCTTCTTCCCCCTGGAGGCCATGCCCAAAGTCCTGCAGGGAATTTCATACATTGTGCCGCTGCGCTACTATCTGGTCATCATCCGCGCCCTGCTCATCAAAGGCGTCGGGCTGGCGGCCATCTGGCCCGAGACCCTGGCGCTGGCCGTCTTTGGCCTGCTCATCCTGAGCGCCGCTGCCGCCCGCTTCCGCAAACGATTGGATTGACGATTTTCGATTGACGATTTCAGATTTTGGATTTTTAGGAGTCAAATATGCCCCACAAACGCCCTCCTCTTCCTGTCATCATCCTGCTCGTGCTTGCCCTGCTGACCGGCGGTTATTTCGGCCTGCGCGCCCTGCTGACCGAGAAAACGAACGGCGCCCTGACCGCCTCCGGCACCATCGAAGCGGTGACGGTCGTCATCTCGCCCGAAATCGGCGGCAAGGTGGTGGAAGTCTACGTGGACGAGGGCGAGACCGTCCGCGCCGGCGACCGGCTCTTCCGCCTGGATGACAGCCTGCTGCAGGCGCAGCGCGCCGTCGCGGCGGCCAACCTCGACCTGGCGCGTGCCGCCGCCCAAACGGCCGAGGCCTCGCTCGAGGCGGCGCGCGCCAACTACGACCTGACCCTGGACGCCGTCCGCGCCGAAGCCGCCGCCACCCGCACCGCCGACTGGAACAATCTTTTCGCGGCTTCCATCCCGCAGGCCGAGGAAATCGCCGCCGCCCAGGCCGAAGTGCAGGCTGCCGAGCAGGCACGCGACGCCGCGCAAGAGACGCTCGACTCGGCCCTGGCCGCGCCCGAGGCCGCCGATTTCGTCGCCGCCGAAGCGCGTCTTCTCCAGGCCCGCGCCGCCTTTGCCGTCGCCCAGGACGTCCTGCGCCGCGCCGCCCTCTCCCCCAACGCCGACCTGCGCGACGCCGCCCAATCGGCCTACGACGCCGCCCGCGCCGAACTGGACGACGCCCAGTCTGCCTATGACGACCTGAAAACGAGCGACGCCGCCCGCACCGTCCTGGAAGCCCGCGCCGCCCTGACCGTTGCCGAGGAACGATACCAGTCGGCGCAAGACCGCCTGCTCCTGCTGCAGACCGGCCTCTACTCGCCGCGTCTCAGCGCTGCCCAAGCCGCCGTCCGTCAGGCCGAGGCTGCCGCCGCCCAGGCGCAATCGGCCGTCGCCCAGGCCGAGGCCAGCCTGGCGCTCGTTGACACCCAAATCGCCAAACTGACCGTCACCGCCCCGGCCGACGGCGTCATCCTGACCCGCAGCATCCAGCCCGGCGAGGTCGTCCCGGCTGGGGCCGCGGCGCTCAAACTCGGTCGCCTCAACGACCTGACCATCACCGTTTACGTCCCCGAAGACCGCTACGGCGAACTCTTCCTCGGTCAGGCCGCGACCGTGACGGTTGATTCCTTCCCCGGCCAGACCTTCGAGGCCGCCATCGTCCACATCGCCGATCAGGCCGAGTTCACCCCGCGCAACGTCCAGACGGTCGAGGGCCGTTCCAGCACCGTCTACGCAATCAGGCTCCAGGTCCAGGACCCGGACGGGAAGTTGAAGCCCGGCATGCCTGCGGATGTTACGTTTACACGTTAGAGCGTTGAAACGTTTGAACGTTCCAACCAAACATGATCCACGCCACCCACCTCTTCAAATCTTTTGGCTCCACGCCCGCTGTTCAGAATGTCAGTCTGTCGGTCACGGCGGGCGAAATCTACGGCCTGGTCGGCTCGGACGGGGCCGGCAAGACCACCACGCTCCGATTATTGGTTGGCGCGCTCAAAGCGGACGCAGGCGAGATCTCCATCTGCGGCTACCACCTGCCTCGGCAGGGCGAGCAGGCGCGGGCGCAAATCGGATACCTTTCCCAGCGCTTCTCGCTCTACGAAGACCTGACCGTGCTGGAAAACATCCGCTTCTTTGCCGAACTGCGCGGCCTGCAGCGCGACGAATGGCTGCCGCGCTGCCTCGAAATCCTCGACTTCGTCGGCCTGGCCGCATTCAAAGAGCGCCGCGCCGGGCAACTTTCGGGCGGCATGAAGCAGAAACTCGGCCTGGCCTCGGCGCTCGTCTCCCGCCCCAAAGTCCTGCTGCTCGACGAACCCACCACCGGCGTGGACCCGGTCACCCGCCAGGACTTCTGGCAACTCATCATCCGCATCGCAGCCGCCGGGGATGTGGCCGTCCTCCTGACCACCCCCTACATGGACGAGGCCTCCCGCTGTCACCGCCTCGGCTTCCTGCGCGGCGGGCGGATTCTGGCCGAGGGAAAGCCCTCCGACCTGCGCGCCGCCCTGCAAGGCCGCATCCTCGAGGTGCGCGGCAGCCCGCTCCCCGAACTGCGCCGCCGGGCCGCTGCCATCGAAGGCGTGGAAGATGTCCGCCCGTTTGGCGATCGTCTGCACCTGCGCGTCGCCTCGGCCCGGGCCGAATCCGTCCTCGCCGCGCTGTCGGACGCTTTCCCCGCCCGCACCGGTTCGCCGTTCGAAGCGCGTCTCATCCCCCCGACGCTGGAGGATGTCTTCATCATGCTTGCAGAGAAAAGCGATTAACACAACGGAGACAAAGGGAACGCCGAAGAAACAAAAAATCCTTTGTGTTTCTTTGTGAAACTTTCTGTACTTTGTGTTGGAGAGGTATGACAACTCCCATCATCGCCGCCGAAAACCTGACCCGCCGCTTTGGCAACTTTACCGCCGTGGATCACGTGACCTTCTCCGTCCAGGCCGGGGAAATCGTCGGTTCCCTCGGCCCCAACGGCAGCGGCAAGACGACCACCATCCGCATGCTGCTCGGGTTGCTGGAACCGAGCGAGGGCCGCGCCACCGTGCTGGGCTTCGACGCCTTTCGCCAGTCGGAGGAAGTGCGCGCCCGCGCCGGCTACATGTCGCAGAAGTTTGCCCTCTACGATGACCTGACCGTGCTGGAAAATCTGACCTTCTACGCCGGAGTCTACGGCCTGCGCCAGCGCCGCCGCCTGGAGGAGACCCTCGACCTGGTCGGCCTGCGCGGCTGCGAGCGCGACCTGACCCGCGGCCTTTCGGCCGGCTTCCGTCAGCGCCTGGCACTGGCGATTGCCCTCGTCCATCAGCCGAAACTCCTCTTCCTCGATGAACCCACCTCAGGCGTTGACCCGACCGCTCGGCGCGCCTTCTGGGACCTGATTTATCAACTGGCCGAAGAGGGCGTCACGGTGCTGGTCACCACCCACTACATGGACGAGGCCGAATACTGCGGGCGGGTGGGCATCATGCGCGACGGCAAACTGCTGGCGCTGGACACACCCGCGGCGCTGAAAGCCTCGGCCCTCCCCGGCGAGGTGTGGGAGGCGCACCTCCACCCGCTGGAGGCCGGGCTGGAGGCGCTGCGCGAGGCGGAGGGCGTGCTGCGGGTCGGGCTGAGCGGCGACCATTTGCGCGTCATCGCGCGGCGCGGCCTGGGGGCCGAGTCGCTGCGGCGGGCGGTGCAGGCGCGAGGTCTGACCGCGCCGCGCTTCGAACGCGGCGAGCCGACGCTGGAGGATGTCTTCCTCTCGCTGGCAAGAGGATAGGCATCGAATTTCCAGGGGGGAATTTTCACCCCAAAGTTTGGGCGATATGGGTTCATTTTCCTTGGCATGGGCTGCTGGCGCAATATAATTCGACTATCTTTATCCGAAATTAAGCATGTGTTGCAAAACAGGACGAAATTCTGGCAGGTTTCATAACTACCTACCCTGCCAGCAGGGTGACCTGCGCTCGCAGTGACAATATCACAAGCATTTGCAACAGAGTAGCGCAGATTTATTTCCCGCCCTTTCCGCGAGAATCCGTGCAATCCGCGGCTGAAAACACGAATGTGCGAACTTAAATCTGAACTTCGGTTATAATCGCTTGCAATTCAAATCCGGAGGGCAAAATGTCATCTACAGCAAGTCTCGAAAGCCTTAAAAAGGTGGTCTTTTTCCCCTTCAAGAGCAAAAACTGGGGAACAAAGTGGTTGATTGGCTCGGCGCTGGTGCTGGCAAACTTTGTCATTCCACTTGTCCCACTCATCCCGCTCTACGGCTACGCAGCGCAAATCGGCAAGCGCGTCCTTCAGAGCGATGAAGACCCGGCCCTGCCGGACTGGAGCGACTGGGAGCTGTTCTTCTCAGATGGCATCAAAGCATTCGGCATCTCGCTGATTTTTGGCCTGCCCGGCGCGTTGACCATAGTCATCGGTTACCTGATGATTTTGATTAGCAACTTCATTTTCCCGTTTCCCTCCTACACCAGTAAAATCTCGCCCGAATATTTCTTTGTCAATATGGGTGTGATTTGGGTGGGGCTGCTGATTATCTTCATCGGTATTGTTTTTGCAGGAGCGGGGACTCTTCTGGCTTTCCCGGCGCTGGGTCACTTTTTTACGAAAGGCGAATTCGGCGCCGCCTTCCGCTTCCGGGAGTGGTGGCCGGTCTTCAAGGCCAACTTCAGCGGCTACCTGCTTACCCTGCTCATCCTGCACGGCGTCTCAACAGGATTGGTGTGGGTAGCCTATCTGTTCTACTTGAGTATCGTTCTTTGCATCTTGACGCCGCTGGCGCTGTGCGTGGTGGCGTTCTTGACGAGTGTGATCCATTTTTCGCTCGCGGCGGTCGTTTATCGGGACGGGGAGCGCAAACTGGCAGAGGCGGGAAATTAGGGAAAAGTGATAAGGGAGAAGGTAAGTAGGAGAAAGAAGGTAATCAGAAGAAAAAGCGGAGGCGATGGAAGGCCTCCGCTTTTGTATTCTCGATTTGACAACCCGTTAGGTTTTTGGAATCCCGACCTGGATCATGCCATCCACCACGCGGACCGGATAGGCGGGGATGTCTTCCACCGCGGGCAGACTGTTGGCCTTACCGGTGCGCAGGTCAAAGCGCGCGCCGTGACGGGGACAAATGACCTCATGTTCCTCCACCTCGCCGTCTCCCAGCGGCCCGTTGTCGTGGGTACAGACATCGCCAATGGCAAACACCTGCCCGGCAATGTTGAACAGCACAATCGGCCGGCCTTCGATTTCGAGAAAAAGCCGTTCTCCGGCAGGGAGTTCACTCATCGGGACAACTTCGATAAATTCTGCCTGTGATTCGTTGTATCGAGTGTAATTGAACATTTCACGACCGCCATCAAACTATTCGACTAACTCATCGCTGGCCTCGCCCAGGCCATAGACGCCGGCCTTGAGCACCTTCAGCGACAGAAGGGCGCACTTCAGGCGGACAGGCCCCAGTTCGATACCGAGCATGTCGAGAATATCCTGTCTGGTCAGTTTCTTGACTTCTTCGAGCGATTTTCCGATGATGGATTCAATCAGCAAATCCGCCGAGGCCTGCGAGATGGCGCAGCCCTTGCCATCGAAGCGGGCGTCGGTCACCCGGCCCTGTTCGTCCACGCGCAGGGTCACCTCGATGTGGTCGCCGCACAGGGGATTGTCATCCTCGAAGTGGATGTCATGCGGGTCGAGGTGGCCGCGGTAGCGCGGGTTTTTGTAGTGGTCAATGATGAGTTCGCGGTAGAGGTCTTCCATAAAAATCAGCCATAGATGACACAGATTGGCGCAGAATTAACCAAAGATTTTCTTGACCTGATAAATACCTTCCACCAGTTTATCCACTTCTTCTTTCGTTGAGTAGAGATAGAAACTGGCACGAGTGGTGGCAGGGATGTTGAACTTCTCGTGCAGGGGCTGGGCGCAATGGTGACCGGCGCGCACCGCGACCCCGACGCTATCCAGAATTTGGGCCACATCGTGCGGGTGGACGCCCTCCAGCGTGAAGGCAGCCACCCCGCCCTTTTTCTCCGCCGGCGGGCCGAAGACTTTCAGGCCGGGAATCTCCTCCAGCCGCTCCAGGGCATGGGTGATGATTTCCTGCTCGTGGGCGGCCACAGCGTCCATGCCAATGGCGGCAAGGTAGTCCACTGCCGCACCGAAACCGATTGCTTCGGCAATGGCGGGCGTCCCGGCCTCGAATTTGTGCGGGAGGGAATTGGGGGTGAAACCGCTCAAATGAACGGCCTTAATCATGTCACCGCCGCCGAGGAAGGGAGGCATGGCTTCGAGCAGAGACTTCCTGCCATACAACACGCCGATGCCGGTCGGACCGAGCATCTTGTGCGCCGAGAAGGCGAGAAAATCCACATCTAGGGCCTGCACGTCCACCGGCAGATGCGGAACAGACTGCGCCCCGTCCACGAGGACGAGCGCCCCTGCCTCATGCGCCAGGCGCGTCATCTCGGCAACCGGGTTAATCGTGCCGAGAACGTTGGACATGTGCGTAAACGCAACCAGGCGGGGAGTGCGCGCCAGGAGCGAACGGTAAACGTCCAGGTCGAGCAATCCGTCTGGGGTAACGGGTACAAAGGCCAGGTCCACGCCGCGCTCGGCCGCCAGCATCTGCCAGGGGACGAGGTTGGAGTGATGCTCCATCTCGGTCAGCAGGACCAGGTCGCCCGCTTTCAAGTTCGCACGCCCCCAGGTGTAAGCGACCAGGTTGATGGATTCGGTCGTATTGCGGGTGAAAATGACCTGCTCCGCACCCGGCGCGTTGATGAAGCGCACAACTTTCGCACGCGCCTGCTCATACAGGGCAGTGGCCTCCTCGGCCAGGGTATGCACGCCGCGGTGAATGTTAGCATTCGAGCGGCGGTAGAAATCGTCCATGGCCCGCAAGACGGCCAGCGGCTTCTGGGTGGTAGCCGTGGAATCCAGGTACACCAGCGGCACGCCGGGACGCACTTCGCGGCTCAGCGTGGGAAAATCCTGTCGCAGGCGGAACAGGTCAAGGGTCATGGCCTAGAAATCCGGGATGTCTTTCTTGCTGCCCTTGCGTCCCGTTCCGGCAGGGCGCAAATGTTCGGAGTTCAACGGGAACCAAAGGATGTGGTCGGGAACCATCCAGCCGTCGGTGAGAAATACGTTGGAACGGAACTGGACGGCAATCATTTTGTTGTCAATCTGAACGACAATGCCTTTAATCCAACCGCGAATGCGGTCTTTGTCGCGTTCGTGGTCGCAAAAGGCTTCAACGATGTCGCCCACTTCAAAAGCGTGTTCGGGAGCCGGGGGGCGCATGAAGGAAACTGCCATAAAATCACCATCCTGATTTGTATAAAAATTCATAGTGCGGCAAGCCGCAACCCGTAGGTCGGATTGGCAAGCCGACTTACAAAATCTCCGCGATGGGCGTAGTTTTCATACAGTACTGCTATAAGGCGGCCTATTCTCGCGCCAAACGGCTCAAAAATCAAGGTTTTTGCCGAATTATGCCGCGCTCATCTTGTCGAGAATCACCTGCTGGAAGCGCTCACGCACACCCTCGAAGGGGATACGCTGCATAATGGGGTCGAAAAAGCCCTCGACCATCAACTGCTCGGCCTCGGCCTGCGGAATGCCGCGCGACTTGAGATAAAAGAGCGGCTCGGCCTCCAGTTTGCTGACCGTCGCGCCGTGCGTACAGCGCACATCGTCGGCCAGGATTTCGAGACCGGGGATGCTGTCGGCGCGCGCCGCCGGGCTGAGCAGAAGGTTGCGGTTGGCCTGGTAACCGTCCGTCTTCTGCGCGCCGGGGGCGACGTAAATCATCCCTTGCCAGACCGTGCGGCTGTTCCCTTTCAGCGCGCCCTTGTAGAGAAAGTCTGAGGTGGTGTGCGGGGCCAGGTGGTTTTGCTGGGTATCCAGGTCAAGGTGCTGACTGCCATCGGCAAAGTAGAAGCCGGACATGCGGCCAGACGCGCCCTCGCCGGCCAGTTCCAATTCGGCGAAGGTCTTGGTCAGTTTGGAACCGACCGCGCCGTAAATCCACTCCAGATTGCCGCCGCGCTCGACCTGGACACGGGCATGGGTGAAATTCCAGACGTGCCGCCCCCACGACTGCAACTCGACAAATTTGAGCGTTGCGCCGTCCCCCACGCGGACCTCGAGGCTGCCGGCGTGCATGGATGCGTTCGCTTCGTCCGGCGAGGCCGTCTCGTGGACGTACGTGACGGAGGCACCGTCATCCACCCAGACGAGGATATGCGCAATGTGCGCCAGCCCGCCGCCCGGCCCCCAAAGAATGCTGTGTAGGGGCTGTTCGACGGTTATGCCCTTGGGGACGTAGAGGAGAATGCCGTTTTGCGAGAAAGCGGAGGCCAGCGCGGCAAATTTTCCTTCCTCCGGGCGGACAATCTGACCGGCAAGACGGGCGAGCAGTTCGGGGTGTTCGCGCTCGGCGGTCAGCAGGTCGGTGAAGAGGATGCCTTGTTTGGCAAGCGCCGGATCGAGGTCTAGGCGCGCGCCGCCCGGGAGCAGGATAATCTGTCCACCGTGCTGGTCGGCAGTGAGAGGCTTGAGCAGTTCGGCCGGGACAGGCGTCAGGTCGCGGTACGCTTCGGGCGCAGGCAGGCGAAAGTCCGCCGCGGGCAGGGCGCGCAGGTCGGTGCGCCGCCAGGCCTCCTCGTTCACAGTCGGGAGCGGGAGGCTTTTGTACACTTCCCAAGCGCGGCGGCGGAAACCTTCCAGCGCGCCGCCGGAGGGGAGCATTTCGGCGGTGAAAGAAAAGTCTTGAACGGCAGAGACAGGCTGCCGCGTTCTCGAAATCGTTACTTTGGGTTTTTCCTGCATGGTTTATCCGTTGGCACGTTTACAAGTTGGCACGTTGGTAAGCGGTAACGTGCTAACCGATTGAGCCTTCCATCTGGAGTTGGATGAGGCGGTTCATTTCGACGGCATATTCCATCGGTAGTTCCTTGACGAGCGGTTCGATGAAGCCGGAGACGACCATTGTGGTGGCTTCCTCTTCTGAGAGGCCGCGGCTCATCAGGTAGAAGAGTTGCTCCTCGCCCACCTTTGAGACCGAAGCCTCGTGGCCGATGGTGACATCGTCCTCGTCAATCTCGATGGAGGGGTAGGTGTCGGTGCGCGACTGCGGGTCGAGCAGCAGCGCGTCGCAGACGACGTTGGACTTGACGCCGGTCGCGCCTTTGTAGACCTTGAGCAGGCCGCGGTAGGAGGAACGTCCGCCGCCCTTCGAGATGGACTTGGAAGTCACCTTGCTGGAGGTATGCGGGGCAAAGTGAACCATCTTGGAGCCGGCATCCTGATGCTGGCCGGGGCCGGCAAAGGCCATGGAGAGCATTTCGCCGTGCGCGCCGGGTTCCATCAGGTAGCAGGAGGGATACTTCATCGTGACCTTGCTGCCCAGGTTGGCGTCCACCCATTCGTGGGTGGCATCGGCGTAGACTTTGGCGCGCTGGGTGACGAGGTTATAGACGTTGTGACTCCAGTTCTGGATGGTGGAGTAACGCGAGCGGGCGCCGCGCTTGACCACAATTTCGATGACGCCGCTGTGGAAGGAATCGGTAGTGTACTGGGGCGCAGTGCAGCCCTCGACATAGTGTACCTGCGCACCCTCATCCACGATGATGAGCGAGCGCTCGAACTGGCCGACATTGGCCGTATTCAGGCGGAAGTAGGCCTGGAGCGGCAAATCCACTTTGACGCCCGGCGGAACATAGACGAACGAGCCGCCCGACCAGACCGCCGAATTGAGCGCAGCAAATTTGTTGTCTTCGATGGGGACGACCGTGCCAAAGTACTCGCGGAACAAGTCCGGGTGTTGGCGCAGACCGTCCTCAATCGAGAGGAAGATGACGCCCTGCTTTTCCAGATGTTCCTGGATGGAGTGATAGACCATCTCCGATTCATACTGCGCGCCCAGCCCAGCCAGGAACTTGCGCTCGGCTTCCGGGATGCCCAATTTATCGAAAGTGTTCTTGATAGTATCCGGCACATCGTCCCAGGATTTTTCCTGTTTCTCGGTCGGCTTGACGTAGTAGTAGATGTCGTTCAGGTCTAGGCCTGAAATGTCGGCGCCCCATTTGGGCATCGGCCGGCTGAGAAAGTGGTCGAGCGCCTTCAAGCGAAATTCCAGCATCCACTCTGGCTCGCCTTTCATGGCCGAAATCTGCTCCACCACCTCGCGGTCGAGACCTTTGCGCGACTTGAAAACGTAATTTTCGGGGTCTTTAAAGCCGTATTTGTACTGTCCTATCTCTTCCAACAAGCGGGCATCTTCGCTCATAAGTCACCTCTAAAGTCGAACAGTCAATCAGGCCGTGACGCCGTTCTCGTATTTCTCACGCACCCACTCGTAGCCATGCTCTTCGAGATGCAGGGCCAGGTCAGGGCCGCCGGATTCGACAATGCGTCCATCCAGCATGATGTGGACGAATTGCGGCTTGATGTAATTCAGCAGGCGCTGGTAATGCGTGATGACCAGCACCCCCAGGTCGGGACCAGAGAGAGCATTCACGCCCTCCGAAACAATGCGAAGCGCGTCGATATCCAAACCGGAGTCGGTTTCGTCCAAAATAGCAATTTCGGGTCTGAGAGTAGCCATCTGCAGGATTTCGGCGCGTTTCTTCTCGCCGCCAGAGAAGCCATCGTTCAGGTAACGCCCGGCAAAACTCGCCTCCATCTTGAGCAAGTCCATCTTCTCCTTGAGCATCTTGCGAAACTCCGGGATGGGAATGCCCTTGTCTTCGGGGTCAATCGCCCGGCGGCGGGCATTGAGGGCAGTGCGCAGGAAATTGGCGACCGTCACGCCGGGAATCGCCACCGGGTACTGAAACGCCAGAAAAAGGCCGAGGCGGGACCGTTCGTCTGCTTCCAGTTCGAGGATGTTCTGCCCCTTGAACCAGACCTCCCCCTCCGTGACCGTGTAGGAGGGATGCCCCATGAGGGTATACGCTAGGGTAGACTTGCCCGTTCCGTTGGGGCCCATGATGGCATGAACTTCTCCCTGCCGGACGGTCAAATTGAGGCCTTTGAGAATTTCCTTGCCTTCGATGCTGACATGCAGATTTTTGACGACTAATTCAGACATAACTTCTCCTTATTTTTCGGGCAGCAGGATTATAGCAAAGCGGAAGAAAAATGTCAATATTTATGATAAATTTCTAGTTTATTTCCAGGGTGAAGAAACAAAAATCGGGCGGGATTTGCATTCCGCCCGATTAAGAAAAGCGCGCAGGCTAA
Source organism: Anaerolineales bacterium (assembly GCA_034436335.1). Lineage (GTDB taxonomy): Bacteria > Chloroflexota > Anaerolineae > Anaerolineales > Villigracilaceae > UBA877. The sequence continues at coordinate 75,640 of DAOTVO010000031.1, forward strand.
TAGACGAGTTTTTTCTTGTCCGTCGTTACCCGCTGACGGAAGACCCAGTAGGTATAGCCCTGATAGGCCAGCACAATCGGCACAAAGATGAGGGCCATGATGGTCATCACCTTGAGCGTGTAGGGGGAGGAGGCCGCATTCCAGATGTCGAGGCTGAAGGCCGGGTCAATGCTGGAGATCATGACGCGCGGGAAGAGGATGACGAAGAAACTGATTTGCGTCAGGACGAGGTGCAGGCCGGTCATGGCAAACGCCCAACCGCTCTGCTTGCGTTGGACAAACCAACCCGCCAGCAGGAGGGTGACCACAGCCCCCAGCGGGAAGATGCCCGGGTCAATGCCGCGCCGCGCCACCAGGTCGGTGTAGAAAAACGTGGCGATGGCCAGCAGAACAACGATGACGACCGCCGGCAGCCAGAGTTTCTTGGCCCAGGCCTCGGCGCGCGAGCGGATTTCCCCGTCGGCTTTCAGGGCCAGGAAAATCGCCCCGTGCAGCAGGAAGACCGAGAGGGAGGTCAGACCGCCGAGCAGGCCGTAGGGGTTGAGCAGGGTAAACAGGTTGCCGGTAAACATCATGTTGCCGTCAATCGGCAGGCCCTTGGCTAGATTGGCAAACGCCACCCCCAACAGCAACGCCGGGACGAGCGACCCACCGAAGATGGCCCAGTCCCAGAAGGCGCGCCATTTCGGGTTGTAATCCTTCGAGCGGAATTCAAAGGCCACGCCGCGCACGATGAGGCCGAGCAGAAGCACGAAAAAGGCCAGGTAGAAGCCGCTGAACAGGGTCGCGTACCACTGCGGGAAGGCGGCAAAAGTCGCTCCGCCGGCGGCAATCAGCCAGACCTCGTTGCCGTCCCAGTGCGGGCCAATCGTGTTGATGACAGCGCGGCGCTCCTCATCTTTTTCCCCGATGAAAGGCAGGAGCATACCCACGCCAAAATCGAAGCCTTCCAGGAAGAAGAAGCCAATCCACAGGACAGCAATCAGAATGAACCAAAGGGTATTGAGGTCGAACATGACAGCCTCCTAGTTCTCCACCGCTACCGGTTCGCCGATGACGCCCTTGTCGGTGGCGTCGGGGCCGGCCTTGGCGAAACGGGTCAAGAGGTACACATCGGCCGCCATCAGGGCGGCATAAATGGCCACGAAGCCGATCAGGGTGAGGAGTACCATGCCCGAGGTCAGGTTCGGCGACATGGCATCCTGTGTCTTCAGCAGCCCCTGCACGATCCACGGCTGACGCCCCATCTCGGTCACGATCCAGCCGCCGGTGTTAGCAAAATAGGGCAAAGTTATCGCCAGCGGGAACCACTTGAGCAATTTCATCTGCTCGACGCGGTTGCGCATCACGGCCAGTACCCCCAGACCGGCCAGGGCAAGCATCAGGAGCGCCGAGTAGAACATAAAGCGGAAGCCCCAGTAAGTGAAGACCATCAGTGGGATGTAATCGCCGGGACCGTACATTTGCTCGTATTGCGCTTGCACCTGATACACGCCGGGGACTTCACAATCCAGATTGTTACAGGAAATCAGGCTGAGCAGGCGCGGGATTTCTAATGCCCAGACCTTACGTTTGCCGGTCAGGTCGCCGATGGTGAGAATGGAAAACGGCGAGCCGGGCTCGTTGGGGTCATTCTCCCAAATGGCCTCGATGGAAGCCATCTTCATTGGCTGAGTCTCCATGACTTCGATGCCCTGCGAGTGGCCGATGAGGCCGGTGAGGGTGACGGAGATCAGACCCAGCACAACGGCAATCTGGAAGGATTTCTTGAAGATGTCCACATTTTGCTTGCGGACGAGATGCCAGGCGCTGATGCCTGCCATGAAGAAGGCTGCCGTGGTCAACCCGGCCAGGATCGTATGCGGGAAAGCCAGCCAGGCTTTGCGGTTGAAGACCAGGGCGCCAAAGTCATTCAGCACCAGCCGTCCGGTTTCCACACTGGCCGGGTCATAGCCAACCGGGTGCTGCATGAAGGAATTGGCAATCAAAATCCACAACGCCGACAGGTTGGAACCGATGGCCACCAGCCAAATGGAGGCCAGATGCAGTTTCTTGGGGGCGCGCTCCCAGCCGAAAATCCATATGCCCAGGAAGGTGGATTCCATGAAGAATGCTAGCAGGGCCTCGATGGCCAACGGCGCGCCAAAGATATCGCCTACGAAGCGGGAGTATTCCGACCAGTTCATGCCAAACTGGAATTCCTGGACAATACCGGTCACCACGCCCATGGCAAAGTTGATGAGGAAGAGTTTGCCCCAAAACTTGGTCATGCGCTTCCACTTCTCCTCGCCGGTGCGGTAATACAGGGTGTGCATGACCGCTACCACCCAGACCAAGCCCAGTGTCAGCGGGACGAAGAAGAAATGGTAAATTGTTGTAGCCGCAAATTGCAACCGAGAAAGGACAACAGGATCCATACAACCTCCCGAATCAACTGATTTGTGAAACAATACACACAGGTAGTTTACGAATGTTTAAGTCGAATGTCAAGCCAAAAAACGGAGAATTAAGACCTTCTAATCATTCCAAAATAAAAACCGTTTGGCAGCCCAAATCCAACGGTGTCTCAGAACTTCATCATCATTATAAGGCTTGACCCCATTGCAAGCCCGCAGGGAGGAGTCTCCAAGGCAAGCAAAGTGTAGGGCGGCAATCTCCTCGCAACAGCAAGGAGACTGCCAGCCCATACTCGGTGCAAGCACCTTGCCAACAGCAAATGCTGGGGAAATCTTTCTCGTATTCAAGAGCGTTTGCTGTGGTCCACCGCCTTAAGAATTTTGAGATTCAAGACGATAAAACGCCAAAGTTGATAGAGTTTAAAGGACATCCAGAAACGGTCACGAGGAGTGATTTTCATCTCCGCCTCCTATTCAGGGATCACACGCCATAAAGGCCAACCGTGGAACTTGTACATGAAGGTATGATGGATGAGCAATTTCATCCACGCTCCGCTCAAGCCGACTTCCATGTGGGTAGAGAAGAGATCTCGGCCGGCCTCGTTGGGGTAACGACGACGATCGGGGACAACCGGCTGAACAACGATGACCGCCGCCTGTCCATCCCAGAGCGAATCGCCCATCGAGGCAATGCAAGCGGCGAACATCTCCGACATGCGTTCGGAGTGTGTCATCCGTCCCTTCTCAACCAGGTCAACGATGTTCAGCGCCACCAGACGCCCCATAATTCCGGAGACCATGCCGGTGCGCGGCGGGGCGGGGATGATACTTGTCCCATTTGGCGTCATCATAGGCTGAGAAATCGGGCCGGGTGGAGCAAAAGCAATCCCTGCGGCAAAGATGTTCGGATAGTCGGGATTTTGATAGACCGAGGGCCAAGCATCCGGGTTGCGCTTGAGCACCTCATACGAGAGACCGTAAATGCCATCCACTAAGACAAAACCTGCTGGATTGGTCAACTTGGAAGACAGATCTTCCCCATTTTTGCCGATATAGCGAATCGCCTGGCCGCGAAACTGAGGGATGAGCATGGCAAAGTCGAAGTCGGTTTCCCCATACTGGCCCTCAGCATTTTCCCAAAAAATTTTACCCGGTTCTACTTTGTGGACGGCCGTCCGCACCTGCCAACGGATGCCAAAGTCCTCAAAAATGGCCTGCATGAATTCTTCACTGGAAAGCAAGCGGCCACGATAGCGCGCCTGGACGCCCCCAATGCCGAAATCGCCCAAAGCCGGTTCGTTGGAAAGATAAAGCAAGTCGGCTTTTTCGCGCAAGCCGCGCTTCACCAGGTCTTTATGAATATTGGAAATAAATTCAACCGCCGCTCCCTGGCAAGTTGCCCCCGAATGACCGGTGCCGACCACCATTTTGACCCGCTCGCCTTTCTCCAGGCGCTTGACCAGTTCCAGGTAGGCATCCCGCGTCTGAATTGCATGGGGAAGCGAGCAAATCGAGTGAGTATAACCCGCCCCCGGACCTAAGCCCGGCGTCCCTTCGAAATTCAATTTTGGGCCGGTAGCAATCACCAGGTAATCGTAATCCAAACGCACCTGTTCCTGATGATTGTTCTCGTTTTTCTCAACTATCACATATTGGTCGCCAGTCTCAGGATGAACCTCGGTCACCGCTCCTTGTAGAAAATGGACATTCTTGCGCCGATACACCGGCTCCAAAGCAATGGTGGTCTTTTCCGGCTTCATATGCCCAACGCCTACCCACACCCAAGAAGGGACGAAGCCGAAGTAAGGAAAACGGTTGACAACCGTAATTTCGTGTTTTTTCCCCAGATAGTGCCCCAGGTAGAGAGCGGCTGTGTGACCGGCAAAACCGGCCCCAGCAACGACGATTTTTGCCATATCTGTAGCTCCTATTCGTGAAATTTACAACAACCCCCCAGGTTGTCCTGGGGGGAAGTCGTTTAGTACACGAGGGCTTTCTTCTCAAGCCCAACTCGCTTGCGGAAGACCCAATAGGTCCAGCCCACGTAAGCCAGCACGATAGGGACGAAGACCACCGCTACGATGGTCATGACCGTCAGCGTGTAAGGCGTGGACGAGGCGTTAGCAATCGTCAGGCTATACTCCGGCTTGAGGCTGGAAATCAGGATGCGCGGGTACAGACCGGCAAAGACCATGATGGTGGCAAAGACGACCGTCAGCGAACCCATCACGAAGGCCAGGCCGTCCTTCTTGGCGTTGCGGAAGTAGCCCACCAGCAGGAGCGCCACCGCCGCCAGCGCAGCCGGAATCAACCCGTTGACGCCCGGCTTGGTCAGGATGTCGGTGGCAAAGAAGGTCCAGACGACGAACGCGACCGTCAGCACGGTGGCGGCAATCCAAGTCTGGAAGCCGACCTTGCGGGCGCGCTCGGCCATCTCCCCTTCCAGTTTGAGGGCCAGGAAGTTGGCGCCGTGCATCAGGAAGAGCGCCACAAAGACCAGCCCGCCGAGAAGGGAGTAGGGGTTGAGCAGCGGCAGCAGCCCGCCCCAGTAGTTCATGTTTTCGTCAATCGGGAAGCCGCGCATCAGGTTGCCCACCGCCACGCCCCACAAGAGGGCCGGCAGCGCCGAGCCGATGAAGATCATCCAATCCCACGTCGCGCGCCACTTAGCCGATTCGCGCTTCGAGCGGTATTCAATCGCCACGCCGCGCAGGATGAGCGCCACCAGCATCAGGACAAGCGCCAGGTAGAAACCGCTGAACAAGGTGGCATACACGTGCGGGAAGGAGGCAAACATCGCCCCGCCGGCGGTCAACATCCAGACCTCGTTGCTGTTCCAGAACGGCCCAAAGGTGTTCAGGACGACGCGGCGTTCTTCATCCTTCTTCGCCAGGAAGGGCAGCCACATCCCTACCCCGTAGTCAAAGCCTTCCAGGAAGAAGAAGCCGATGAACAAAATCGTTACCAGGATGAACCAGACAGTTTGCAGTACCATGTCTTCCTCCTCTCAGTCTGCGGCCGCAGGCTCGGCTTCGCGGACTTTGACATCTGCGGTGCCATATTTGACGGCCAGGTTGAAAGCGACCACCGCCAGCACGCCGTAAAGCACGCCGAGGGCGATCAGCGAGAAGCCGATGTTCCAGGCCGGGACATTGGGCGAAACCGCGTCCTCGATCTTCTGCAAGCCGAAGACAATCCACGGCCAGCGGCCGGTCTCAGCCATCACCCAGCCCAAGGTCGAGGCCAGATACGGCAAGACAACCGCCCACTGGATAACCTTCAGGAAGCCTTTCTTGCCGTCAATTTCGCGCTGGCCATTGCTCCACAGGACGGCCAGCAAGGCCAGCAAAACCATCAGCGTTCCTGCGCCCACCATGATGCGGAACGACCAGAAGTTGAGCGCCACCGGCGGGATGTAGTCGCCCGCGCCGTATTTCGCTTCCGCAGCGGCCTGCAGGTCTTTAATCCCCTTTACCTCGCCGGTGAAGTTGTTGTAGGAAAAGAAAGACAAAACGCCCGGAATTTTCCACTCAAACGTGTTGGCCTGATTCTGCTCATCAATCCCGGCCACGAGCGCAAAACCAGCCGGCTGCTCGGTCTCCCAGAGCGCCTCGGCAGCGGCCATCTTCAGCGGCTGATGTTGGACGAGGAACTGCCCCTGGAAGTGACCGATGACGCCCACCAGTACCGCGCCGATCAAGGCATAGACCGCCGCCCACTGGAACGAAGGGCGGAAAATGGTGACGTCATGCTTGCGCAGGATGTGCCAGGCGCTGAAGGCCATGACGACGAAACCGGCCATTGCTATCCCGGCGGTCAGAACGTGCGGGAACTGATACCACACGTTCGGATTGCCCAGCAGCGCGAAGAAATTCTGCATCGTGGCGCGTCCGCCCTCGATCGCGTAGCCGACCGGGTTCTGCATGAACGAATTGGCAATCAGAATCCACAGCGCCGAAACGTTGGAGCCAATGGCCACCAGCCAAGCCGCCGCCAGGTGCGCTTTCTTGGAGAGTTTCTCCCACCCAAACAGCCAGACGCCGATGAAGGTGGACTCCATGTAGAAGGCCAGCAAGGCCTCAATGGCCAACGGCGCGCCGAAGATATCGCCCATGAAGCGGCTGTACTCCGACCAGTTCAAGCCGAACTGGAATTCTTGGACGATACCCGTGACGACGCCCATGGCAAAGTTGATGAGAAACACCGTCCCCCAGAATTTCGCCATCTTTTTGAAGCGTTCGTCCCCGCTGCGGACGTATTTCGTCTCCAAAATGGCGACGAAAATCGAGAGCCCCAGCGTCAGCGGGACGAAGAAGAAGTGATAGATGGTGGTAATGGCAAATTGCCAGCGTGCAAGAGCAAGGGCATTCATAGCACCTCCTTAAAAAAATCAAGATTTGGTGGAGATATGGGGAAAAAAAGGATATGTTTTTTGCTCTTTTGCCTCCTGTGCCAACTCAGAAAATGTGGTTTTGCCGAGTTCTTCCAGAATCGTCAACTGCAAGCGATCCCAGCGCGTGCGCACCGGGCAGCGATGCTCGAACGGACAGGCACGTTCTCCCAACATGCATTCTGAGAGCAAGAACGGCCCCTCCATCAGTTTGACGATCTCGCGCAGGTTGATTTCTTCAGCCGGGCGGCCCAGTTCCAGCCCACCGTCACGGCCGGGAAAGGTCGTCACCAGCCCGGCCTGAGCCAATTGCGCCACGATGCGCGGCAAAAAGGCCGTCGGGATGAGCATCTCCTTCCCAATCTGTGCAGAAGAGAGACGCGTTCCCGGCGGCTGTTTGGCCAAAGCCAGCACAATGCGAATGGCGTAATCGGTTTGACGGTTGACGCGGAACATTTTATTCTTACCAAATCGGTAAACGTTTACTAACATTGTAAACATTCGTTCCTGTCGTTCAAGCGCCATTTGTCACCATCTCAGGTGACAAATATCACATCGCGGCACAACAAAACCGAAGTAGGTCGGATTGCAAGCCGACCTGCGCACTTTGCTGCAAACATGAGAAGGCTAGATCAACGGCATGGCACAGCCGTCGGCGCGGGGATCGGAGCCGCCGATGAGGACGCCCGTCGCCGGGTCGCGCAGGATGACCTGTCCGCGCCCGAAGAGCGCCCGCTCCCAGCCGGTCACGCGCCGGACCGGATGGCCGCGTCCCGCTAAATCGGCCAGAGTCGTCTCCGGGATGCCCTCCTCCAGCGCAACGGTCCCGCCTGCCGTGCCGTCCTCGATGCAGAAGCGCGGCAGGTCGAGGGCCGTCTGCGGGTCGAGGCCCTGGGCCAGGGCGAGGAAGACCTGCACATGTCCCTGCGGCTGCATGAACCCGCCCATGACGCCCATCGGGCCGACGAGCGAACCATCGGCCTGGCGGGTGATGAGCGCCGGGATAATCGTGTGATAGGGCCGCTTGCCGGGGGCGAGGGCGTTGGGGTGCGCCGGGTCGAGGCTGAAGTTGTGGCCGCGGTTCTGCAGGGTGAAGCCCCAGCCTTTGGGGACGATGCCCGTGCCGAAGCCCATGTAGTTGCTGTTGATGAACGAGCAGGCATTGCCCCAGCGGTCCACCACGCAGAAATAGACCGTGTCCGAAGCGGTTACCGGGACGCCGCGCTGCTGGTCGAGGGTCGCCCGACGCGGGTCGAGCAGGCGGCGGCGCTCGGCAGCGTAGGCTTTGGAGAGCAGCCAGGCATATCCTTGCGAAGGTTCGGAACCTTCGCAAGGCTGGCAGCGCGGGTCGGCCACGTACCAGCGCGTATCGGCAAAGGCCAGGCGCAGGGCTTCGATTTCCAGATGCAGGCGGTCGGGATGGAGCGGGTCGGCGGGCAGGTCGAAGCCCTCCAGCAGGTTCAAGGCCAGCAGGGCGGTGAGGCCCTGCCCGTTGGGCGGGCATTCCCACAGGCGCAGGCCGCCGTAAGCGACCGAGATGGGCTCGTCCCAGGTGGAGGTGTGGGCGGCGAGGTCGTCGAGCGTCATGCAGCCGCCCGCCTGCCGCAGGGTGGCGACGATGGCCTCGGCAATCTCGCCCTGGTAGAAGGCTCGCTTGCCGCCCTCGGCCACCGCGCGCAGGGTGCGCGCCAGGCCGGGGTTGCGGAAGATTTCACCGGGCTTGGGGCCGCGCCCGTCGAGGGTCATTTCGCGGCCGTAGAGGGCGCTCTGCAACTGGCGTTCGGCGCCGCGTTGCCAGAAGTACGCCGTGACCGGCGCCACCGGGAAGCCCTCCTCGGCCAAGCGGATGGCCGGAGCGAGGACGACGGGCAGGCCGAGGGTCCCGTGACGGGCGAGCAGGTCGCACCAGCCGGCGCAGGCGCCGGGGACGGTGACGGTGTATGGATGATAGGCGGGCAGTTCGGTCAGCCCCTCGCGGCGCAGCCGGTCGAGGGTCAAGGCAGCCGGGGCGCGGCCGGAACCGTTGAGGGCGGTGATTTGCCCCGTCGCGGCCTCGTAGTAGAGGGCGAACATGTCGCCGCCGAGGCCGGTGGAGGTCGGCTCGGTGACGTTGAGCGCCGCGGCGACGGCCACGGCTGCATCGGCCGCGTTGCCGCCCTGGGCGAGAATCTCCAGCCCGGCGGCGGTCGCCAGCGGCTGAGAGGAAGCCGCCATGCCGCCCCGTCCCATGACGGGCGAACGGCGGGAGGGATAGAGGAATTCGGGCATTTCGTCTCGCGAGGATGTGGCAAAGGATCAGGTCTGAGGCGTGGTATCGTCCTTGGGCGGTTTGGGGGCAGAACGTTTTTTGGCGTTTTTGTTCGAGGCCGGTTTTTTTAGAAAGATGTCATAGCCGCAATAGGTGCAATGGATAACACCTTTTCCGGCCAAGCGCAATTCACCGCCGCACTTGGGGCAATGCCCAAAATCGCGCAGCGTTTCGGCTTCTTCGGAATAGAGAGTTTTCTCTTCCCAATGCACATAGCCGGGAAACTCCCCTTCTGCGGCCGCATCGGCAAGCCAATCTTCGACGATTTCCGGGGGAACCCTAAATTCTCCGGCTAAGTCAGCAAAAGAGACTTGACCACGCAAGGCAACAAGGGCTTTTAACTCCCTGAGTTTTCTCCGCACCACCCATGGCTCTAAATATAAACCGTATTGTGGGTAAGGCGTGCCTTTGATTTGGCCGCGTTCCAACAAAGCGATCAGCACTCGCTGCACTTCCGATTCTGATGTTTTGAGGTAGTGCGCGAGGTCTCTGTAGGTGACAACGTCATCCTGGCAACTCAGAAAATCAAGGGCGTATTCACAGCGTCCTTCGAAAATAGCGGCTTTAAGCTCGGCAGGTAGTTTGGGAAGAGCAATAAAAAGTGGAATCAACGCAATCAAAAATCCCGGGCAAAACAAAAAGAGCACAAAAGCAAATATTGCCAGCAGACTCGCTTTATCTGGTTCAAAGATATACACTGCAACGCTAAAGGCGATCGACTCGACCAACATGAGAAACAAAACCACCACACCAAGCGCGAAGCGCGGGCCGGCTCGCCGTGAGACTAAGGCGGCGACGAACAAAAGAATACCGGTGAGTGGAATGAAGAACAATCCCAGCAGTTCGATGCTGACTTCCAATCCTCCGACAGGATCCAAGGTGGCCAAGATGGAAATCAAAAGACCGGCGAGGAAGATAAAAAAAGCCAAGCCGGCAACAAACAGAGAAAAACCTTGGGGTCGAACAAATTTGAAGAAGATTTTTTTGTTCATGGAATAATCACAGGACTTACATCAATATCGGATTTTACGTTTATTCCTCCTGTGACGACGGCAGCGTCGTCACCAGCACCTTATCGACGCGGTTGCCGTCCATGTCCATCACCTCGAAGCGCAGGCCGCCCCACTCGAAGCGGTCGGCGGCCTTTGGGATCCGCCCCAGGTGGGTCATGATGAAGCCGCCCAGCGTTTCATACTCTTCCTCGGCGGGCAGATGATGCAGGTTGAAAATTTCCTTGAAATCTTCGTTGGAAATCATGCCGTCCAGCAGCCAGGATCCGTCCTGACGCTGGGTAGCCTGCGGCTCGCCCCCGAATTCGCCGACGATTTCTTCGAGGATGTCGGCCAGGGTGATCAGGCCCTGCACCACGCCGAATTCGTCCACCACCAGCATCAGGTCGCGCTGGGTTTCACGGAACATTTCCAGGGCGCGCGAACCAAAGGCGGTTTCGGGGATGAAAATCGGCAGACGCGCCAGTTTCTTCAAGTCCTTGCCGCTGCGGATATTCGCCAGCAGGACATCCTTGGCCTTGACGACGCCGATGGGATGGTCGAGGCTGTCCTCGCCGACCGGGAAGCGCGAGTAGGGGCTTTCAGCCATCTTGCGGCGGATTTCCTCGGCCGTGTCGTTCACATCCAGCCAGACGATTTCGTTGCGCGGCGTCATCAGGGCGTTGACGCGCTGGTCGGAGAGCGAGAAGACGCCCTCGACCATATCTTGCTCGGTCTCCTCGAAGACGCCCGCCTGCGTGCCCTGGTCGAGTTGCACCAGGAGTTCTTCTTCGGTGACCGGCACCTCGGTCACCTGCCGGGCGCCCAGCAGGCGCAGGATCAGGTCGGTAGATTTGCTCAACAGCCAGACAAAGGGAGTGAACAGTTTGGAGATGAACAGCATCGGCGCGGCGATGACCGAGGCTAGGCGTTCGGGATTCTGGAGGGCCAGCCGCTTGGGCACCAGTTCGCCCAGAACGATGGAGAAGTAGGACGTGACAAGGACGCCGATCGCCACGCCGAGGGTGGTGCTGAAGGCCGCCAGCGCCGGGAGACGAGAGAGCCAGTTCATCGAGAGCCGCGCTGCCAGCGCGCCGGTGATGGCGCCGGTCAGAATGTCGGTGACGGTGATGCCGATTTGAATGGTGGAGAGAAATTGATTGGGCGCTTCGACCAGTCTGAGGGCCATCTGGGCACCGCGCTTGCCTTCATTTACACGCTGCTGCAAGCGCGCCTTGCGCGCCGCGAGCATGGCCGCCTCCGACATAGCCAAGATTCCGTTGAAAACAATCAGGAGGAAGATAACAAGAATTTCGTTCCAGGCTGTGTCCATACACTACTTTCCGGCAGACAACCGTCCACTGTCTACCGTCTACCGTCCACGGTCCTATCAAACCACCTCAATCCCTTCGCCTTCGACGACCTCGCCGATGATCCAGGCCGGTTGACTTATCTCCTGCGCCCGCGCCAGGAACGCGGCGGCTTCGGACCTCGGGACGGCCAGCAGCAGCCCGCCGCTGGTCTGTGCGTCAAAGAGCAGCATTTGCCGCTCTTCGGAGATGCCGTCGGCAAAGCGGACGCGCGGCCCGAAATAGAGGCGGTTGTCGGCGCTCCCGCCGGGGAAGGTCCACATCTCGGCATATTTTTGGGCGCAGGAGACGAAGGGGATGCGCGCCATCTCCAAGCGCAGACCCACACCGGAGGCCTCGGCCATTTCCAGACCGTGACCGAGCAGGCTGAAACCGGTGATGTCGGTGCCGCTGCGCAGGCCGAATTCCACCGCCAACTCGGCCGCCTTATCGTTGAGCCGTTTCATCCAGCCGACCACTTCGACCACATCTTCGGGGGCGGCTTTTTCGCGTTTGAGAGCGGTGGTGGTCACGCCGAAGCCCAAGGGTTTGGTCAGGACGAGGACATCTCCCGCCTGGGCGCCGCCTTTGGAGAGATATTTCTGCGGGTGGACAAAGCCCAGCACCACCAGGCCATATTTCGGCTCCTTATCCTGGACGGTGTGCCCGCCGGCGATGACCACCCCGGCCTCGCGGCATTTTTCGGCGCCGCCGCGCAGGATTTCGCCGTTGACTTCCGGCGGCAGGTCGGGCGGCAGGGCGGCCACGTTGAGGGCCAGGAAGGGCCGCCCGCCCATGGCATACACGTCCGAGAGGCTGTTGGCGGCGGCAATCGCGCCGTAGTCGTAGGGATCATCCACCACCGGGGTGAAGAAGTCGGTGGTGATGACGAGGGCGCGCGTCGAATCCAGCCTCCAGACGGCAGCGTCGTCGGCGCCGCCGAGGCCGACCAGGAGGTCCGGGAACGAATCGGCCTCAAAGAGGGAATGAACCGGGCGCAGCACCTGCGCCAGCGTCTCCGCGTTGAGTTTCGACGCTCAACCGGCGCAACTGGAGAGGCTGGTCAGGCGGATCTGGCGTCCGCTGGGGTGAACTTCGGACATATCAGGGCGCAATCAACTCCGGCGGGAGGATGAATTGAGAACCGTTGGGCATCAGGATGACTTTGACGCTCGGGGCCAATTTGGTAATGTACTGGTATTGGAGCAGTTCCGGATGATCGGCAAGGACAGCCGCGATCAGCCGGAGGGCTTCGGCTTCGGCCTCGGCCTCGATGATGCGCGCTTCGGCCGCGCCTTTGGCCTGGATGACGGCTGCATCAGCCTGACCCTGGGCGATCTGGCGCGCCTGCTCGGCTTCCTGTTTCTTCTGCTCGACAACGAACTGTGCCTGAAGCGCCTGTTGTTCGGCAATTTGTTTCTGTTCGATCGAATTCGCATATTCCGGCGTGAAGGTGATGTTGCGTAACACGAAGTCAACCAGAATGATGCCGTTTTCATCGAGTTTTTGACGCAGAGTTTCGGTAATTTCACCAAGCAATTCAAAACGCTTCGTCGAAACGACCTGCTCGACGCTGTACTGCGAGACCGCGTTGCGGATGATGCCGCGCACCTGAGGGCGGACGAGTTCTTCGGTATAGCGGTCCTGCCAGGCGATGTGGACGTCAATCACACGCGTGGGGTCAATCGAGTAGATGACCGAGGCGTCCACGAAGATTTCCTGCCCGTCCGAGGTGCGGGCGGCCACCGAGTCGTCGCCGTAGAGTTGTCCCTCATCGGCCGCTATGGACATGGTATACGTCTGGCGAGCAATCGAATAACGCCGCACCGACTCGCCGGGGATAATCCAGTGCAGGCCCGAGTCCAGGACGGTCAAGCGGTAGCCTTGAGCGACATACGGGGAGATGACAATGCCGCGTTCCTGGGGCTGCAGAAAGACCAGACCTGCGCCGAGAATGGTGAGCAGGACAGAAACACCAAGCATGGCAATCACCAGCGCGCCGCCACGCTTGATAGGGCGCTGGCGGCTGGCATTGACTCCCGCCAGGATAATCAGACCAATGGTTACCAGCCAGGCAAGTGTGGCCGCGCCCTTAACGACATCTTCCAAGTTCATAACAACCTCCTGTAAAAAAGTAACTCCTGAGCCAGATTATACCGGAAATAAAAAAAAAGGCGGAAAGCACTCCGCCCGTGACCCAATAGGCTGTTTAACGCCAGATACGAAACGAGGTTGATGTGCTCGCTTCCACTCCTTGATAAGTAACGCGGACATCCACCTGAATCAAACTGCCGGGCTTCTGGTTGGAAAATTGAATGTCGGAGAGAATGGCTATGCCGCTCGCGTTGGTGGTAAAGGGATAACTCAAATCCTGTCCGCCAGTGAGATGGACAATGACCGTGCCTGTCGCCCCGTTGACCGGCTTGAGCGCCTGGTCCAGAACTACCACATAGACTTTTTGCGAGTCGCTGGGCAAGGTAACGGCCCTCCAGACGAAGGCGGTCACTTTGATAGAGGTCACCGAGACGCCCGAACGGGGAATGTTGCTGGAAGGAAGAACGGCATTCAGCAAGGCGGGGTCTTCCACAAGGTTGAAGTACAACCGCCCCACATCGGCAAGGCGGACGGTGTTCCCCGCGCCCCGTTCTGGATAATATTCGAAGCGCGCTTTCTCGAAATATTGGATGATGCGCCCGTCCTGTTGAAATTCAAATGCCGAGATGGGATTGCCAAAACGCTCCATCCCCCCATGCTGGTCATAGAATTTCAAAAAATCATAGCAAACGCCAAAACCATTGGGAAAAACTCGGCAGGCTCCCGGCGTAGTCAGGTTTACCGAGGGCAGCCCCGGCTTGTAGAGTAAGGTCCCCAGCGCCGTAGTCTGCACGCGCTGGCCGGCCGGTTTGGACGGGTCGAGTTCGAAACGCGCCCGCTCGAAGTATTGAATGGTCTTGCCCGATCCATCTGAGACCGTGAACTGCTCGGTAATCGGCGCGCCAAACACCAGCGCTGCGTCAGAAACGCTCTGATAGAAAGCCCAAAACTCTCCAATGACGTTGTGACCGGTCTGTGGAAAATACTGGCCGCCTTGCTGCTGCGCCGCTACAGGCGCGGCAAAAGGAACGAGCAGGCTCAGAAGAATCAGAAGTCCACAGGTTCGACCAACGAGATTCACAAGTTTATTATACTCTGGCAAAAAAGCGAAAACAATATTCTTTTGTTGCTAAAACCGTTAAACAACCCCGAAAGATTTCAATCTTTCCACAATGCGAACGGCCGCGCGGCCATCCCCAAAGGGATTGACGGCTTTTGCCATCGCCGCGTACGCCGAGGTGTCATCCAGAAGGCGGTTCGCCTCGCCGACAATGCGGCCGGTATCTGTTCCAACGAGTTTCAATACCCCTGCCTCCACCCCCTCCGGCCGTTCGGTCACTTCACGCAGCACCAGCACGGGGATGCCAAACGCCGGCGCCTCCTCCTGGATACCGCCCGAATCGGTCAGCACAAGGGCCGCGCGTTTCATCAGGTGCACAAGCGGCAAGTAATCGAGCGGCGGCAGAAGCGTCACATGCGGAACACCGCCCAGGATGCGCCTGACCGGTTCCTGAACATTCGGGTTGAGATGCACGGGGTAGACGATTTCCACGTCGCCGCGGCCGGCAAGTTCCTTCAACGCAACGCAGATATCTTCCAGCGGCCGGCCGAAATTTTCCCGCCGGTGAGCCGTAACAAGGAGCAAACGCTGTCCGCCGGGTTCGATTTTCAAATCTTCCAGCAAGTCTGCGGCTTCCCTCGGAGCAGGCTGGTCGGCGACCACATGCAGGGCATCAATGACCGGGTTGCCGGTGACGGCGATGGCCGAATCGGGAACTCCCTCCGCCAGCAGATTGCGCCGCGCCCTCTCGGTAGGGGCAAAGTGCAGGTCGGCGGTCACACCTGCCACGCGGCGGTTGATTTCCTCGGGAAAGGGCTGCCACTTGTCATGCGTGCGCAGACCGGCTTCCACGTGCCCTACCCGAATACGCCGGTAGTAGGCCAACAGTGCCGTGATAGCCACCGTGGTGGTATCGCCCTGCACCAACACCCAATCCGGCGCGAACTCGGCCAGGACGGGGTCGAGGTCGCGAAAAATGCGGGCGCTGAGTTCGGCCAGCGATTGGTTTTCGCGCATCAGGTCCAGGTCATAGTCAGGGGTAATCTCGAACAGGCCCAAAACCTGGTCGAGCATCTGCCGGTGCTGGGCAGTGACGCAAACGCCGGATTCAATGCCCGGCGTGCGCGCCAGGGCATGGACGACGGGGGCCATTTTGACGGCTTCGGGACGGGTGCCAAAAACAGAAAGAACGCGCATAGACAATCACCAGTGTTCAACGGTTAGTGCGTTGAACCCACACCGAGGGTGAAAATGCGGAAACCGGCGGCCTGCCAGGCTTCGCGGTTGAGGATGCCGCGCATATCCACAATGGTGCGGGCGGGGGTCTGACCGGCGGCCTGCCGCGCCTCCAGCCGTTTGAATTCCGTGTGGCCGACGAGGAGCACAATCACATCCGCGTCACGCCAGGCTTCTTCCAGGGTAGGAACGGTCTCAAAGCCGTCGAATCGGGCGGCAGGTTTGTTTGGCTCGAAGGCTTTCACCTGCGCCCCTTCCCGCTGGAGCATGGACGCCAGTTCAACCGCCGGACTTTCGCGCAAATCGTCCACGTCTTCTTTGAACGAAAGCCCCAGGGCGGCGATTTTCTTGCCCTGCAAGTTGCCGGCCGCACGGCGGACGAGTTCGAGGGCAAAATGCGGCTGGTCATCGTTGACCTGCCGGGCCTGGTGGATGAGCGATGCCAGGTCGGGAGCGGTTTCGACAAAGAACCAGGGGTCCACGCTGATGCAGTGACCGCCCACCCCCGGCCCCGGACGCAATATTTTGACACGCGGATGCAAATTGGCGATAGAGATTGCTTCCCAAATATTGACACCGAAACGGTCAGCGAGACGGGCAAATTCATTGGCAATGGCAATGTTGACATCACGATAGGTATTCTCCATCAACTTGACCATCTCCGCAGTGGTCGCGTCGGTGGTGACAATTTCGCCTTTGACAAAGATAGAGTACAGGTCCCGGCCCGCCTGTGCGCTTTCGGGGGTAACCCCGCCGATCACGCGGGCATTTTCGATTAACTCACGCAGAATTTGCCCCGGCAGGACGCGTTCGGGCGAGTAGGCCAGGAAGAAATCTTCGCCTGCTTTCAGGCCGGATTTCTCCAGGATGGGTGCAACCAGGTCAACTGTGGTGCGCGGCGGTGATGTGGATTCAAGCACCACCAGATTGCCCCGGCGCAGCCAGGGAGTGATTGCTTCCGTGGCCGAGGTGACGGCGCGCATATCGGCCAATTTATATTTGCGGCCGTTATATTCGCCGAATTTATCCTCGTAAAACGGCGTTGGAACAGCGACGATGAAGGCATCGGCTTCTTCGGGCTTTGTGCTGACGCGCAGGTTTCCAGACTTGACTGCCGCCTCGACAGCAGTACGCAGCCCCGGCTCCTGAATGTGCAGTTCACCGCGCTGCAAGGTTTCGATGATTTGGGGGTTGACATCCACGCCCAAGACCTGAACGCCATTGACAGCAAACATGGCCGCCGTAGGCAAACCGATGTAGCCAAGCCCCATGATACAGATTTTATTGAATTTCACAGTGACTCCAGATTTTCTCGGCCGTAGCGCCGAAGATTTCGAGTTAGTTTTTTGGAAAGAAAAGCCAAGATTTAATTCTACCCCAAAGGCCGATTTGCGTAAAACCGGCAAGAGACTGTTGCGTAAATAGAAGCAAAGAGAGCGAAGATTGTTGTATAATCATCCTGGTTACCTGGAAAGGATTTGACATGGAATTTCTCTTAAATCCAAATATAGCCTATGTGATGCTGGTAGTCGGCTTTCTGCTGACTATGCTGGCAATCGTGACTCCGGGGACCGGAATGCTGGAAGTGGGGGCGTTCTTCTGCCTTGCCCTAACCGCCTATGCTGCTTATCAAGTTGGGTTCAATCCCTGGGCGCTCATTGTATTGATGCTCAGCCTGGCGCCTTTCGTCTATGCTATCCGCAAACCGGGGCGCAAGGTGTGGCTGGCAATCAGTCTGGCGGCCATGCTTATCAGTTCTCTCTATCTGTTCAATGTCGAAGGGTGGCTGCCACAGGTTAATCCCATCCTGGCGCTCATTGTCTCGGCGTTGACAGGGGGCTTCATCTGGCTGACGGTCAGCAAAACCGTCAAGGCGCATGCGGCACGCCCGGCCCATGACCTAGACAGGCTGCTCGGTCAGACAGGCGAGGCCAAAACGGAGGTCCATGAAACCGGCTCGGTGCAGGTGGCCGGGGAATTGTGGACCGCCCGCAGTGAAATAGTAATCCCGGCGGGCGCGCCCGTCCGTGTTATAGGACGCGAAGGCTTCGTCCTGATTATCGAAAAAGCCGAATAAATTTCACCCACCTTATTTAGGAGGAAAATCGTATGGACTGGACCTTGATTTTGTGCGTCGTTACCTTTATCTTCATCTTGTTCGTCATCTTTTTGATGAACGCTATCCGTATCGTCCCCGAGTACCAGCGCCTGGTGGTCTTCCGCCTTGGCCGCTGTATCGGGCAAAAGGGGCCGGGCCTGATTTTGCTCATTCCCATCGTTGATAAGGCCGTCAAGGTGGACCTGCGCGAGCAGGTGCGCGAAATCCCGCATCAGACCTCGATCACCAAAGACAATGCACCTATTTCGATTGACTTCCTTTGGTATTACAAAGTGCTCGACCCGTCTCAGTCGGTGCTGCAGGTTGGGAACTTCGAGGTAGCCGCCCAGGGTATGGCGACCACCACCCTGCGCGCCGTCATCGGCGGCATCATGTTGGATGACGTTCTCTCCCAGCGCGAGCACATCAATCAGACCCTGCGCGTCAAACTGGACGAAGTGACCGAGCGCTGGGGTGTGAAAGTAACGAATGTTGAAATTCGCGAAATCATCCCGCCACGCGAAGTCCAGGAGGCCATGAACCGCCAGATGTCGGCCGAGCGCGTCCGCCGCGCGGTGGTGACCGAGTCGACCGGTACGCGCGAAGCGGCCATCAACGTCGCCGAAGGGGAGAAACAGGCCGCTATCCTGAAAGCCGAGGGCCAGAAGCAGGCCGCCATCCTGGAAGCCGAAGGCCAGAAACAGGCCCAAGTGTTGAAGGCGGAAGGCTTCGCCGAAGCGCTGGAGAAAATCTTCGCCGCCGCCAAGAGCGTGGACCAGAAGACAATGACCCTGCAATACTTCGAGACCCTCAAGGCGCTCGGCGCCGGCTCGGCCACCAAGTTCATCTTCCCGATGGAATTTACCAGCCTACTGGAGAATTTCGTCAAGGGGAAAGATAAGTGAGAAGTCGAGAAATAAAAAGTAAAGAGTAAAATAGAGGCCTCTCGCATGACGCGAGAGGTTTCTTACTTCTCGCTTCTTACTCTTTTATGGACATCCTCCCCGCCACCCTGCGCGACCTGCCATCCCTGCGCCGCATCGAACAGGTCTCTTTCCCCAAAGACGCCTGGCCGCTTTTGGACCTGATAGCCGTCCTCACCTACCCGGAGGTGGTACGCCTGAAAGCCGTGATAGATGGCCGCATGGTCGGCTTCATCGCCGGCGACCTGCGCCGCAGCGAGGGGGTGGGGTGGATTGCCACCATCGCCGTCCTGCCAGAATACCGCCGCCGCGGCATCGGGCGGGCGCTTCTGCGAGCCTGTGAAGCCCAAATGAAAACCTCCCGCTTCCGCCTGTGCGTCCGCACCGACAATTTTGAGGCAATCAACATGTATGAGCAAGAGGGCTATCAGCGCGCCGACATTTGGCGCGGCTATTACAACGACGGGGGTGACGCGCTAATCATGGAAAAATTCAATCCCGATGGACTATAATCGCCGCATGTCTGACGTTCTGCCGCCGCCCCTCTGGATAGACCGCCCCGAAGACCTGGAGCGTCTCATTCCTCTATTGCTCGCCGAGCCGCGCCTGGCCGTGGATACCGAGTCCAATTCCTTGCACGCCTACCGCGAACAGGTTTGTCTCATCCAGTTTTCCACCCCTGCCGCCGATTACCTGCTCGACCCGCTGAGCCTCTCTGACCTTTCCCCGCTTGCCCCCTTGTTTGCCCATCCGGGCATCGAAAAAATCTTCCATGCCGCCGAATACGATCTCATCTGCCTGAAACGCGATTTCGGTTTTCAGGTGGTCAACATCTTCGACACCATGCAAAGCGCGCGCATTCTCCGTTACCCCCAGGTAGGGCTGGATGCGCTGCTTGGCATCAAGTATGGCCTGCATTTGAATAAGCGCTACCAGAAAGCCAACTGGGCCGAGCGGCCGCTTTCCTCCGAGATGCTCAACTATGCCCGTCTTGATACACGCTACCTCGTTCGACTGCGAGACGATTTGCAGGCCGAACTCCAGGCCGCCGGTCTCTGGCCGCTGGCGCAGGAAGAATTCGTCCGCCTGTCGAAACTGGAAGGCAGCGGCCGCGCCGAAACATCTTCCTGGGAGCGGCTCAGCCGAAGCGCAAAACTCAATGATCGGCAATTGGCCCTGCTCAAAGCCCTTTGCGACTGGCGAGACCAGACCGCAGAACGCCTCGGCCGGCCAGCCTTCAAGGTCATTGACGACAAACGATTGATTGCGATTGCAATGGCCGCGCCTCCCCGGCCAGGCGACCTGAACGGGATGCTCAGCGACTACCAGCGGCGGCGGTTCGGAGCGGAGATTCTACGCGCTGCTGAAAGCAGTTCGAACACTCCACCGCCGCGCCGGGCACGCTTCCCGCGCCCAGGCGCCGCCTTCCTTGAACGCTCCAACGCTCTCGGTCAGTGGCGCAAACGCCAGGCCCAGAAACTGCATCTCGAATCGGACATCATCCTGCCCAGGGTTTGGATGCAAACCATCGCCGAACAGGCCCCGCGTACACTTGAAGAACTTGCCGCTCTGATGCCCGACTCTCCCTGGCGGCTGGAAAAATTCGGCCCTGAAATCCTGAAAGTTATCAAGGAGATTCCCTGACCCTGTGGAGGCTGCTGTGAGAATCACCTTCAACGGCGCTGCCCAAACCGTCACCGGCTCACAATATCTGCTGGAAGCCAACGGCGCGAAGGTTCTGCTCGAATGCGGCCTTTTTCAGGGCCGCCGCGCCGAGACGTACGAACGCAACCTCAATTTCCGTTTCGACCCTACCTCGCCGGATGCCGTTCTTCTTTCCCACGCGCACATTGACCATAGCGGCAACCTGCCCAACCTGGTCAAACAAGGCTTCAGTGGCCCAATTTACGCTACCCCTGCCACCGCCGATTTGGCAGACATTATGCTGCGCGACTCCGGTCACATCCAGGAAGCCGACGCCGCCTATCTGAACAAACGCAGGGCCAAGCGCGGCGAACCGCCCATTGAGCCGCTCTACACCGAAGAAGACGCCGCCCAGGTGGCGCCGCTTTTCCACCCGCGGCCCTATGAGCAGCCCTTCGAGGTCGCGCCGGGCATCACGGCCCAATTCTTCGACGCCGGACACATCCTCGGCTCTGCCGCCATCCGGCTCGAGGTCCGCGAAAACGGACGCACGACGCGCCTGTGGTTTTCGGGTGACATCGGCCGCCGCGACCTTCCCCTCCTGCGCGACCCGGTACTTCCCTTCGACGCCGATTACCTGATGATGGAATGCACCTACGGCGACAAGCCACACCGCGACCCGATGCAGGCGCATCTGGAGTTCCATGAAACCGTTCTGCGGACGGTGCGGCGCGGCGGAAAAGTCATCATCCCCGCTTTTGCCGTCGGCCGCACCCAGGAACTGGTTTACAGTCTGCACATGATGAACGCCGCCGGAACCCTGCGCGTGCCGGTGTACGTGGACAGCCCACTGGCCTTGCACGCCACGCAGGTTTTCGAGCGGCATCCAGAGTGCTATGATGAGCAAACCCTGCAGTTCATCCGATTGGGCAAGCATCCAGCGCTTTCTTTCGACGGGCTGAAATACGTCCAGACCGTGGAAGAATCCAAGTCCCTCAACGAGCGCCGCGAGCCCATGGTCATCATCTCCGCTTCCGGCATGGCCGAAGCAGGGCGCATTTTGCACCACCTCAAGAACAACATCGAAGACCCCAAGAATACCATCCTGATTGTCGGCTGGCAGGCCCCTGATACGTTGGGCAGGCGGCTGGCCGAGCGCCAGATGGAGGTGCGCATCTTCGGTGAGACCTACATTCGGCGCGCCGAAGTGGTGACCATCGGCGGCCTCTCGGCCCACGCCGGCCAGGATTTTTTGCTGACCTATGCCAAAGCGATTGGCAAAACGCTTAAGGGGATTTTCCTTGTGCATGGAGAACCGAAAGCGGCCAATGCTTTTCGTGATGCCCTGGAAGTCAAAGGATATTTACAGCAGGTGTTTTTCCCTTATATTTCAAACTTGAGTTTAGAGTAGCAGAATAGCGCACGCTTCGCGTGCGAAACGATCTGAGCCTTAACAAGAAAAGCAAATACCAGTTATGCAGGCGCAGCGGATGGTTTTGGCGCGATTTTGGACTTGAAAACCACCGGATAGCGAGGTCGCGGGGACGGCCGATAGTTTTTTTGCCTGCCGAGGCCTTTTCCGGCAGGTCTGGGACTATGGGCCGGTGTGCCCAACCTCAACAAAAATGCCAGCATGGAGCGTTGCACCTGATAGGGCGTGAGTTTGGCGCCCGTTTCCTTTTTCTGCAGATACCAGGCGGGACGGTTTTCCTTGACTTCGTCCCGCGTCAAAAGCAATTGCCAATAGGCGAGGGCGCACACCCACATCCAGTGTTGAGCGCTGACCAGATTGGGAGAGCGGTTGCTGCCCAGACCCATGTGCTGCTTCAAGAAACGGAATAGATGCTCGATGGCAAAACGCCACACATACATGCGGCACAGGTCAGATAAGGCAATGTCATCCCGGCCCCGTCCAAAACAGCCACATCGGACGTTTGTAGCGTGGCGTGCCGTCTTCCTTCAAAAACTCCACCTGTACCAGCGAGCCAACCAACTCGGCGAGCTTCTTGAAGTGCAGGTTCTTCCATAAGGACACGCGTACAGTCTGTTTGCCCAACGCAAATGTTTCCGTCCGATCGGGAGCGCGATGAGCCTTGTTCAAGTAAAAGGGCTTGCCGTGCTTGGGCGGTCTGCCTTTCGCGCCGGGCGGCTTCGGTTTGGGATTTTCATACAAAACCCGATTGCTGGCAAGCCGCACCAGTGCAAAAACGCCCTGCAGCCACTGAAAAATGCCCAAAAACAGGTGGTCGGCATAGCGGCTATCGGCCACTACCACCTTTGGGGCTGGATCGCGCTGGTTCAATTCTGTCACCTGAACCGCCGCCACCTGGGTATCGGTAGATTGGGTATCAATCCGTTCAATATCCACTGGCGCAGCCCAGGAAGTGCCGAAGTTCACCAGGCGCACCAGCCAAGAGTACTTGTGCCCGTAGCGCACGGGCTCCTTTTGGTTCGATTTCAACACCCCCCGATCCGGCAGGGTTTCTGCCTGTTTCCGTTCATTCGCAGTGGCATCCGCAGCGTACACCTTGTATCCCGCAATGGTTTCGCTGTCGCTTGGAACGCAATGCGGCAACAAGGCCAAGAGATCATCCAGGTTCATCTCGCCGTTTTCCAGACCATCGTAGACGCTGGAAAACTTCCGCTCAAACGGCGTTTCTTCGCTCAACGCCACAGGCGAACTGACATGACCGGCGACTGTCAGGGCGTCCACCAAATTGAACAAGGCGGCAGCCCGTTTGACAAAAGTTTGGTATACTGCTTCTCGGAACTCGCTGATTTTGTTTTTGTACACAAAAAAAACTTTACCAGCAAGTTCCATTTTTGTTAAGGCGCTTTGAGCTCTAAACTCAAGTTTTTAAAAGGTGATGAGGAGATGTTTATTTGACTTTATTCTCACCGCCAAGACGCCAAGCGAATTTGCAAGCCGCCAAGGGCTTTTCTTGGCGAATTCAGGAAGATTCCTGGCGCCCTGCGCGTCTTGGCGGTTATTACGGATAAAGTCTACTTATCATACCAGATGACAGTATCTTCCAGCGCCTGGGCCTTGAGCCAGATGCCGGGCAGACGGCGGACTTTGCCCCAGGCGCTCAGATGGGCGCGGCGGGAGAAGACGTCGTAATCGTGCGCCTCGATGTCCTCCAGGATGGCCTCGTAGAGGTCGGCGGCGGCGGCGATGGCGAAGCGGCCATCGGCCTCCAGCATGGCAATCCCCGGCCAGGATTCGGCATACAGGTGGCGGACGCGCTCGATTTGAAAGCGCATGAACCTGCGCCAGGCGGGTGTCACTTTGGCGGAGGCGATGTCGGCCTCCGTCAGGCCGAAGCGCCGCAGGTCTTCTTGCGGCAGGTAGAGGCGGCCGTTCTTCCAGTCCTCGCCCACATCGCGCAGGATGTTGGTCATCTGCAGGGCGACGCCCAGTTTGATGGCATACGGCACGGCCTCGGGGCCGCGAAAGCCGATGATGTGCATCGCCATCAGGCCAACGGTGGAGGCGACCGCGTAGGCGTAGGCCGCCAGTTCGTCAAAAGTCTCGTAGCGCGATTGGGACAGGTCGCAGGCGACGCCGTCGAGCAGTTGTTCGGCGTAACGGGTCGGGATGGCAAAACGGGCGCGAGTATCGGCCCAGGCAAGGGCGACCAGGTCGGCCTCGGGGGGATGAACGGCCAGGGCGCGGCGGCGCCAGGCGTCGAGTTCATCCGGCCGCCCGGCGTGCAGACTGCGGTCCACGATGTCGTCGCTGACGCGGCAGAAGGCGTAGAGGGCGCGCGCCGCCCGACGTTTGTCCTTCGGCAGCAGACCGGAGGCCAGGGAAAAGGTCCGGCTGTGACGGCGGGTGATCTCGGCGCAGGCTTGGTAGGCCCGCCGCAGCAGAGCCGGGTCTGCCGTCGTCGTCGCAGGCGCAGAGAGGGCGTTGAGGCCTTCGTGCGCCAGGTCAACCAGGCGGGCTTCCCCGGGCAGGGCAGTTTGCAAAGTCATCGTGTACCTCCAGGGACGATCTACCGGTAAGAGAAGAGCGGAAAAAGCGGTGATGAGCAGGCGGCGGAAGGAGCGGCGCGGTTTCATGCTTCAAAATCCGGCCAACTGCAAGCAGTTGGCCTACTGCTCCTTCAGAATGCGTTCGGTGGTCAGTTTGGCCGAGAGCAGGACGATCGGCAGGCCGGTGCCGGGGTGGGTGGAGGCGCCGGCAAAGTACAGGTTGCCGTAGCGGGGATGACGGTTGTGCGGGCGCAGGTAGCCGACCTGCAGGAAGTTGTGGCTGAGGCCGAAGGCCGAACCTTTCGCCAGGTTGAGCGCCTGGAGATACTCCGGCGGGCCGATCGTCTCCTCGAAGAGGATGCGGCGGCCGAGATCTTTGACGCCGATGCCCTCCAGGCGTTCGATGACGAAGCGGCGGGCGCGCTCGCGCAGGGCGGCCCAGTCCTGCGGACGGCTCTCGTCCAGGTGGCCGACCGGCACGAGAATCATCAGCCCGTCGCCGTCGGGCGGGGCAAAGGAGGGGTCGGTGCGCGAGGCGGCGTTGACGTAGAAGGAGGGCGTTTCCGGCAAGGTCAGTTCCTTGAAGATTTTGTCGAAGGAGGGCTTGTACTCGTCATCGGCCAGGAAGACGTTGTGGTGCAGGATTTCGGGCGATTTTTCGCCCTGCACGCCCCAGTAGAACATCAGCGCCGAGGAGGTGTATTTCTTGCGCGCCAGTTTGGCGGCGCTGCCGTCCTCGGGCAGAAGATGGGCGTAGACGTAGGGCAGGTCGGCGTTGGCGACGACCACATCGGCGGGGACGAAGGTGCCGTCTTCGAGGACG
>DAOTVO010000032.1:0-57980 GCA_034436335.1 Anaerolineales bacterium
GATCATGCGCCGGAGAATTTTGCCATCCTGCGGCATATGGCGGTGAACCTGCTCAAACAAGAGAAAACTGCCAAAGGTGGCATGCAAGCCAAACGCCTACAGGCCGGTTGGAATGAAGATTACTTGCTCAAGGTGTTGAGCGGTTGAAATGCGATTGCCCTATGACTGTGGTGGCTGTTCCACAGTTGGTAAAAGGGTAGTTAAAATGGGGGCTGGGACGGTCTGCGAACCATCCCGTAACCACAAAAACAAAGGGACTTGAATTATATACACCTGAACCTGCTTTTACCAGACGTGAAGCCGGGACAATTTGAAACTCGGCAAGACCAGCGTCTATCGTACCGTGCAGGCGGCGGCGCAAAAGGTACCCGGCATAAAGCGCAAGGAATTGCTGGCGGGTGGGCGCAGATGTGACCGCTGCGCGCTGTAATGGGAAATGGTTGCCGTTGGGCATCAGCGTGGATGCAGTCAATGGGTGGACATTGAGCATTGACGCCTTGTGGGGCGAAGAAGCGGAAGCGTTGCAGGAGTGGCGGGAACTCATCCTGGAAGCCGTGCAGGCCGAGGTTCGGTCAGCGAGGACGCGGACAGGTTCAAAAGGTGAGTGACGAAGCAGGATCGGCTGGCGGGTGAAAGAACGCTGCCGTTCGATGAGAGGGTACAAACGTGAGCGATCGGATCTCAATGTGAGCCGATTGATTGCCCGCGCTGGTAATCACTTGTCTCGCGGGCTAGACTTGGCGCCGTTGTTTGCCTAACCCGCAAGCAACGTCGCTCGTTTTATCTGGTTGGTTCCCTTTGGTTTCAGGTTTACCAAATTTGGAACAGTCACTAACTGACTACTGAGTCATTCAAATTTTTGTTCTATAATAGGCGAGCCTAACTCTTTGACGCCGAAAGGAAACTCATGAACATTTTCGTTACCGGCGGGGCCGGCTACATCGGCTCTGCTGCCGCCGACTTGCTTCTCAAAGCCGGTCATTCTGTTACCGTGTACGATTCGCTCGTGACCGGTTACCGCGCTGCCGTTCCCGAAGCGGCGCGCTTCATCCGGGCCGACCTGGCCGACGCTGAGACCCTGAAGAAAGCCCTTGCCGCCGAGAAGTATGACGCCGTGATGCATTTTGCCGCCTTCATCGAGGCCGGCGAGAGCATGAAAGACCCCGGCAAATTCTTTCACAACAACCTGGCCAACTCGCTCGCTCTCATCGAAGCCGCCTTCCGCGCCGGCGTGACCCGTTTCGTCCTCTCCTCCACCGCCGCCGTCTATGCCTCTAGCGAAACGCCGCTGAGCGAAGACTCGCCGATTGACCCGGCCAACGCCTACGGTTTCACCAAACTCGTCATCGAACAGGCGCTCGAATGGTATCGCCGCATCTACGGCCTGCGCTATGCCGCCCTGCGCTACTTCAACGCCTGCGGCGCGCTGCCCGGCCGCGGCGAGGCACATCAGCCCGAATCGCATCTCATCCCACTGGTATTGAAAACTGCCCTTGGCCAGCGCGAAGCCGTCTTTATCTATGGCACAGATTACCCCACGCCCGACGGAACCTGCATCCGCGACTACATCCACATTGCCGATCTCATCTCGGCGCACCTGCTCGCCCTGGATGCGTTGGACGAACGCGACCGGCTCATCTACAACCTCGGCAACGGCAGCGGCTACTCCGTCCGCCAGGTCATCGAAACCGCCCGCCGCGTGACCGGACGCCCGATCCCGGCTATCGAGGCGCCGCGCCGCCCGGGGGATGCCCCGCGCCTGGTGGCTTCCTCTGAGAAGATCCGCCGCGAATTGGGTTGGCAGCCCCAACATCCTGCTTTGGAAGACATCATTGCCTCTGCCTGGGAGTGGCACGCCTCCCATCCCAACGGTTATCGCTAATCGGCCTCGTTACCGGCTCGCTTGCAACTCATGTTGCCTAACGCCGGCCTCTCTTATCTATTCCGCCCAAATAACCCCAAAGCGCCGGATTTTTCCGGCGGCGGGAAGAAGCCGCGTTCGGTGGAGCGCACCTCCTCGATAGAGATGAACGTCTGGGGGGTGATTTGATGGATGATGCCCAGCACCCGATCCACGTCGCGGCGGCGGACGATGGTGTAGATGACGCTGACCGGCCCAGCGCTGCCCTGACCCTCCAGCCGAGTCAGGCCGAAACCGGCGTCGTGCAGCGCCTGGAGCAGAGGGGCGGGGTCATCGCGAACGATGAGACGAATCAGGTAGGTGCCGAGCGCCAGCCGCCCCTCCAGCCAGATGCCCACATAGTTGCCGGCTGCAAACCCGGCCGCATAGCCTAAATAGGCGACGATGTTTTGCGCCGATTTGACCAGTTGCGCCAGCGCCGCTACCCAGATGAAGACCTCGATGAAGCCCAAGAGTGGGGCCAGATGGCGCTGCCCGCGCGAAGTAAAGATGATCCGCAGCGTGCCGAGCGAGACGTCAATCACCCGCGCCAGGAAAATCAGGATGGGCAGGAGGACCCAGGCGTTCCAGTCGAAGGCGCCGGTGTCCATGCTTACGTCTCCAGCACGCCTTCGGTCACGTAGCGGGTCAGTTCGCCGACGCTCAGGTTGTCAATGCCGAGTTTCTCCAGCGTGCGACCGCGCCGCCAGTAGTCGGTGCGGTGGATGGTGGAGGCCAGGCGGATGATGCTGTCCATGCCGCGCACCGAGACGCCGTAACGCTGACCCAGGGCGGCGATCGGCACCAGGCTCATCGGCACGTCCTCGAAGATGTAGCGGTGATTGAGCGTGGGCGGGGCCTTGATGCCGTAGTAGCCGGGCTGATTGTGAATGGCCTCATGCAGGTCTTCGCCGGTGGTGTCGTAGGCCAGTTTCAGCCATTCGAGGGCCGTGCGGGCGCGGATGCCGAGCGAGGAGGCGACCGTCACCCGCTCGCGGTCGAGGGCCTCCAGGACGCGCGCCACCGAGGGCGTGACGCCGTCAATGTAGAACTGGTAATCGCCGTGCGTGGCCTCGATCCAGCCGGAGTTGAGGATGGTCAGCGCCGGGTGGAAGATGGCGCCCATGTTGTTCAGCCCGGTCTGCAGCACGTTGCCGCCGTCAATGTACTGCGGGTAGGCTGCTTCGATGGCGTTCAAGACCTGCTCGGTGTGCGTCGCCGGCAGCGCTGCCAGCGGCACGGCTTCCTTAATGCGGAAGATGCGCGCCTCGGCCGGGCCGTCGGAGCGGCTGGCGTAGATAAAGGTCTCGGCCTCGGCGATGGTCACGTCGGCCTGGCAGCCTTCGTCGCGCAGCACTTTGGCGAATTCGATTGCGCCGCACGTCCGGCCGGGATGCAGGAGGATGATTTGTCCCTTTTTCAAGTGGCGGGCGACGCCTTTGGCCACGTCCGCATGAGCCGAAGACGGGACGACGACCATGATGACCTGAGCGTTCTTGACCGCCTCGCCGTAATCGGAGGTGGCTTTGGCCAATTTGCCGAAGCCATGCGGCACGCCCTCCGCGCCTTCCAGTTCGATGCCGCCGCGTTTCTTGAGGATGGCGATGTGGTCGGGCGTGCGGTTGAAGAGGGTCACTTTGAAGCCCATCAGGGCGAGGTGGGCGGCCATGGCCTTGCCGCCATGTCCGGCGCCGATGACGGTGTAACGTTCCGGGGGGGTCATTTTTTGCTCCTTTCTTGTGTTTTAACACGAAGGGCACAAAGGGAACACGAAGGACACGAGTTTTTGTTTTTTTCTTTGTGAACCTTTGTGTACCCTTCGAGTCCTTTGTGTTTAAACCAAATCAGCCAGCCGCTCCTTCTCGCTCAGCGGACGGCCTTCTTCGTCCACGGCCAGGCACATGCCGTTGACGATGCGCGTGCGCACCTGCCCGCGCCCAAAGGGATTGTTCTTCAACTGCGGGGCGTCCATGATGCCGGTCGTGACCGCCCGCGCCAGGGTGGCCGCGTCGGCCCAGGGGTCCGGCACGCCCGGCGCGGCCAGGGCACGGATGGCCTCCAGCGTCAGGCGCGCCTCGGCGATGAGTTCCTCCTTGCGCGTCTGGACGGCCGGGTCACGCGTCATGTCCGGGGCGCCGCGCACGGCGTTCTCGATGGCGCGGCGGCAGATTCTGGCCGCCTCGATGATGTCTTCGGCAGTGGCGGCGTGATGCGCCTCGGTGTGACCGACGATGTGATAAATGTGCGGCTTGAGCGCCATCTGCAGATAGGTGCTGGCTGCCAGGTGGCCGCGCGCCGCGTCGGGGTCGAGCGGGTGCGAGAGGAGCCCGATGCGGGTCTGTCTCCAGATGTGGAAGACCTCCTCACCCCATCCCCCCTGCGCCCCCCTTCCCCTCCCCTCGTAGGGGAGGGGAAGGGGGGATGGGGGGGTAGAGGTGAGGTCCCCAATCATCTCCAGCACGGCCAGCATCTTGGCCAGGTCCATCGCGTCCGAAAGCCCCGGCGGGCTGTTGAACATCATCTGGGCGATGTAGTCGCGCACGCCGAACTTGCGGGCGTTGTAGGCCGAGAGAAAGGCGCTGACCACAAAGACGACGTCGGGGGCATCGCGCATGCCCCAGTGATGCGGCTCGTTGAGTTCCACCGGGATGTCGTGTTCGCCGTACCAGGCCATCACCTGCTGATGCTCACGGATCGAACCTTCCAGGTCCCAGGGGCCGCGCCCGTCCATTTGATTGAACCAGAAGAGCGGGATGGCACACCAGGCGTTGTGGATCGTCTCGGTCAGCACCTCGGCGTAGCGGATGAAATCGTCGGTGCCGGAGTAGGCGCGCAGCAGGGGGAAGTTGCCGCGCTGGGCGGCCTGGTAGAGGGCGCGGAAATCGTCCGCGGTGCGCACCGGCACGCCGCCGGCCCCGCGCCGGCGCGGGTCTTGGCGCTCCGGGTGGAAGAAGTTCTCCTGGGCGTCCTGGTCGGTGCCGAGCGAGATGACGTCCAGGACGCGCGCCTCGGCGATTTGCTCGATGCCGGCGAGGGTCGCCTCCATCGTCGGCAGGCCGAAGTGATGGCGCAGGATGGGGTAGGGAGATTTCCAGCGGATGCGTTCGACGGTGCTGGAGGGGTACGCTTCGGGGCCGGACCCGCGGCCTGCTTCGCCGCGCAGGAAGGCCAGCACGTCCTCGGTCATCTCGCTGCCGTCGAAGACGCGCTCAAAGAAGCCGAGGCGGGCGGCGCGTTCGGCTACGGGCGGCGTCCCGCCAAAGACGAAGCGCACGCCGCGCTCGTGCAGTTCCGAGGCCGCCTCGGCAAACTGACCGAGCAGCCGTTCGCCGGTTTCGGGCGTCAGGCGGTAGGAGACGCCCACCAGATCGGCCTGTTCCCGTTCGGCGGCGGCCAGCACTGCTTCGATGGGCACGGCCGGGCCGAGGAAGACCGTCCGCCAGCCGGCCTCTTCGGCCAGGCGCAGGAAGTTGGAGATGCCCGCCACGTGGACGCATTCGCCCAGCGCGGCGGCGACGACAGTTTTAGACATTTTTTTCTCCTTGCTCAACCGATAAGACAAACAGTCATTCTAAGGTGCGGCGCAACGACTGTAGAGAAACCACATCCCGCCGAAATAGACCAGGATGAGCAGCAGGGCGTCAAGTTCGAGAA
Source organism: Anaerolineales bacterium (assembly GCA_034436335.1). Lineage (GTDB taxonomy): Bacteria > Chloroflexota > Anaerolineae > Anaerolineales > Villigracilaceae > UBA877. Next base: position 5,555 of record DAOTVO010000032.1, read on the forward strand.
AACCCAGACGGCGGTCGAGGCGCGCCAAGTTGCCGATGAGACCCATGCCGGTCATGATCAGGCCGAGCAAGCCAACCAGCACGAAGGCCGGGTCCACCGCGCTCAAGAAGCGGCCCTGCAGGTAAAACAGGTCGGTCAGCCCTAGGGCGGCCATGTTGAACAGATTGCTGCCGAAGAGGTTGCCGATGGCCATATCGTCGGCGCCGAATCTGGCCGCCGCGATGGTGGTGACCAGTTCGGGCAGCGAGGTGACCAGCGCAACCAGCGCCGTGCCGATGAAGGTTGTCCCCAAACCGGTGATGTCGGCGATACGCACGCTGCTATTCACCATCAGCGGGGTGACGATAACCAGCGCCGCGGCAGCCAGGCCGAAGCCAATCAGCGCCCGCCGCAACGTGGGAATGTTGGGCGGCAGTTCTTCCTGTTCGGCGGCGCCGATGTCACTCATCGGATTGCGTTGAATCAGGCGGATTCCGGCGATATAGACCAGGAGCAAAATCAGACTGTCGGCCCCCACCCAGCCGATGCGTAGGTCAATGTCGGCCAGGATGAAGAAGGCGACCAAGCCGATCATGAACATGGCCAGACTGCCCGAAAGGGCGTGTTTGAAGGCCGCCTTGCGCAGCAGCCGATGCTTATGGTGAACGATGTCCAGCACGGCCAGCAGGAGCATGTTGAACATGTTGCTCCCCAGCAGGTTGCCGGCGGCCAGGTTTGGCGCGCCCTGATAGACGGCGCTGATGGTGGTCAGCACCTCGGGCAGGGAGGTCACGCCTGCCAGCAGGAGCGTGCCGACGAACATCCCGCCCAGCCGAGTGCGGAGGGCGATGACGTCGCCGTATTTGGCCAGTTGCGTGGCGGCATAGACGATGACGGCGGACGTGATGATGAACTGCAGCCAGACCATCGTCAGCTCTCCTGCGGCGGCAGTCCTTTGACGGTCGTCAGCGGCCAGGCGGCAAAGACGCCGGTGTTCGGCCCATCCAGGTCGCCGGTCACGCTTTCGGTGGCGTGCAGACAGGCCTCCACCTGCGCCTGATCCTCGACGATGGCGAGCAGGGTGAGATGTCCCTCCTCTTCGCCGCCCTGGGCTTGGAAGAGGTAGCGCATGGGAATCAGCCGTTTGAGATGCCGATGGATGCCGGTACTCTCGATGATGGTCGCCCCGCGGATGCCGGCCGCTTCCCAGGCTTGCAGGACGGCATCCAGTTGATCGGGATTGTCCAGGACGAGCAAGACCATGAACATGGTTTTCTCCTTTCGCTCAGCGCAGGTACAGTGGATAGGCCAGAATGTACAGCAGCGAAGCCGCGGCGCAGGTGGCCAGCATGACCGGCAGGCCGCGCTTGTTCCAGAGTTTGGAGGTGATGGGGACGTGCGTCTTTTCGGAGAGCGTGGCGACGACGATGTTGGCCGTCGAACCGATGATGGTGCCATTGCCGCCGAAGCCAGCCCCGAAGGCCAGCGCCCACCACAGCGGGGTGATTTCCACACCGGCTGCGCCCAGTCCCTGGATGACCGGGATCATGGCGATGGTGATGGGCACGTTGTCCACCACTGCCGAGAGCCCGGCCACGAGCCAGATGATCAGCACACCGAACAGAACGGGCGGCAACTGGTCAATGCTCTCGATCAGGCGGATGACCGAGGTCAACGCGCCGGAGGCTTGCAATCCGCCGATCATCACGAACAGGGCGGCGAAGAAGAGCAGCACGCTCCACTCGACGCGCTCCAGCATTTTCTTGACATCTGGCTTCACCCAGACGAGCGCCAGCGCCGCCGCGCTCAGGGCCACGAAGGCCGGGCTGATTTCCAGCAGATGTTCAACGAAGAAGAACAGGATGGCCGCGCCCAGGACAATCAATACTCGAATAGCAGTTTTGCGGTCAGTGAGCGCCTCGGACGGGTTCAGTTGCATGACGGCTTTGATTTTCTTTGGCCGCACAGCCAGTTCGCTGCGGAAAAGAAATCGCAGCAGGAGGAGCGCGACCAGCCAGGAGACCAGCACGACCGGCATGGCGTACAGGATGAAATCTAGGAACGACAGTCCTGCCGCCGAACCGATGAGCATGTTGGGCGGGTCGCCGACCAGGGTCGCCACGCCGCCCGTGTCCGAGAGAATGGCCTCCGCCATCAGCAGCGGGGCCGGGCTGATCCCCAGGATTTCGCTGATGAGTATCGTGATCGGTGCGATCAGCACTACGGTGGTGACGTTGTCCAGGAACATCGAGACGAGCGTGGTCACCGTGCCGAGCAGGATGAGCAGGCGCACCGGCTTGCCTTTCGACATCCTGCCAGCCCAAACGGCCAGGTACTGGAAGAAGCCGGTCGGCTCGAGCAGGGCGACCAGAATCATCATACCGAGCAGCAGGCCGAGGGTGTTGAAGTCAATAGCGGCAATGGCGTCGCTCTCGGAGTAGAAGCCGAGAATCCGGCCCAGGAGGACCATCAGCACCGCGCCGGCCACGCCGACGATGGTGCGATGGAGTTTCTCGGTGAAAATCAGCACCAGGCTGACGAGGAAGATGATGGTGGCGAGGAGGGCGGCAAGGCTCATTTTTTCTCTTTGGCAGACCATAGGGAAAGAACGGCTGCGCCGATGTCGACCCGCGAAACAACCCCCACCAGTTTGCCGGTGGCATCCACGACCGGCAGGTCGTATAAGTTATCTTGGAGCATGCGCGCATAGGCGCGCAGCAAGCCGCTGGTTTCTTCGATGGCCTGGATGGGTTTCATCAGCGTTGTCACCGGCTGGAGCAGCAACTGGCGGCTGGGGCGGGTGGTCTCCACCGCGCCGAAGTCATGGACGAAATCCAAGTCTTGCACCAGGTGGACGAAATCGGGCAGTTCCAGCGTGAGCAGGTCGCCCATGCGGATGACGCCGACCGGTTTGCCGCTTTCATTCACCACCGGCAAGATGCCGACATGTTTTTCCACCATCAGCGCCGCGGCAGCCTCAATGGTGGTATGCAGCGGGATGGAGACCACCTTGCGTTTCATGCACGTGCCGACATTCACAACAGCCTCCGTTCTGTTGGCTTGAAAAGCCACTATGGTTTTATACCATGATTTTTCCCCAAAACAAGCGTGGAGCGAACGAATTCGCTCCACGCGGCAGGGAGGACCGTCAATTGTCTCGTCACGGACCTGCGACCTGCTCCCCCAGCAAGACGATGGGGCCGCCGGGCGGGAAGGCTTCCGGCGGGCGTCCGAGCGGCATGGCGCGGGCGTTGCCGCTGGGCAGGTTCAGCACTTCGTTGAGCATGGCATTGGCCCACACGCCTCCGCCCAAGATGTCGTTGCCCTTCACGTCTGCCGAAACGCGGCGTGACCCGGCCACGATTCCCGCGTAACTGGAGAGGTCCATGTTGGCCGAGGCGGCGGCAATGTTGCTGTGATGACAGGTGATGCAGGCCGGCGCGCCCGCATACCAGAGATTCCCCTCGCTGAAGAGCACTTGCACATCGCTGAAGGTGGCCTGGCAGGCCGCGCCGTTGCTGTCGGTGAACTGGAATGGTTCGCTTTCGGGGTACCCGGCGTTGACCCACGCCTCCAACACGCTCATCGCTTGCACGGCACACTTCGCGCCCGCCGATTCTCCGCCCGTCTGGGCGATGGGCATGGAGGCCGGGATGAGGGTCGGGATGGGCGTGTGGATGATCTCTGGCAGGGCGGCCTGCGAGCAGTCGTTGTTGAAGCCGCAGGGGATGAAGTACAACCCGGCGATGAAGGCCAGGAAGAGCAGCGGCATTCCAAACAAAAGGACGAGCACCCAGAAGGTGAAATCACGTTTCATATTTCCTCCTGTAGGTCGGATTTGTCAATCCGACCTACGGCTTGAGCGTTCGCAGGAAGTTGACCACGTCCCAGCGCTCGCGCACGCTCAGGTTCTCGTTCAGGGCGGGCATGCTGCCGGGGATGCCGTTGGAGATGGTCAGGAAAAGCGCCCCATCGCTCTTGTTCTGCACCACGTCCGAGGTCAGGTTGGCAGGCTTGCGCTTTTCGAGGAAAGCGGCCACCGGACCATCGCCCAGGCCGCCGGTCCCGTGACAGTGCGAGCAGTGGATGTTGAACAACTGCGCCCCGCGCGCCAACGAGACTTCGTCGGCTGCGATGGGGTTGACCGGCGCCCCCATGCCGGGGATGTAGGCCGCGCCCTCGATGGGGATGGATTGCGCCGGCACCGGCAGCGGATTTTCCATCGGCTTGTAGGATGGCTGAATCTCCATGAAGGAAATCCAATCAATCTTGAGGATGTCGTAGGTGAAGAGGAGCAGCGCGCCCAGGGCGACCAGCGCGGCTGCGCCAATCAGGAGGAGACGGTTGGTCAGGCTCATAGTCTCTGCGCCTCCGCAGGTTGAATCGATTCCGCACCGATGGCGGCGAGCGCCTGGCTGAATTTCTGCTGCTTTTCTGCCGGGCACTCGAACAAGACGGCGACCTTGCCGTCGCTGATTTCCGGCACGTATTGTTTGGGTGTGTAGGACGGGAAGCGGCTGTCGAGGAAGACGCCCAGGAAGGTGGCCGCCAGCATGCCCAGCATGGTCATCTCAAATAGGACGACGATGCTGGGCGCGCCGGGCAGGAGCGGCTGCCCGCCCACGTGGATGGGATACAGGTTCGGCGTCCCGAAGGCGAAGAAGGCTCCGAGGAGGAAGCCGCCCACCGCGCCGCCCAGCGCCAGGCGCGGCACGTTCGACCACTGACGCGGCCGTCCGAGCATCGCTTCGGTCACGGGAATGCCGGAGATGACGTTGATGTCGCCGTCCTCCAATCCAAGGCGGCGCAGTTCGTCCACCGCGTGGGCGGCGGGGTCAATATCCGCGAAGACGGCCAGGAGGGAGATTTTTTCGCTCATGTTGACCTCCTACTCCATATCCGCCACGCTGATGACGGTTTCCTTACCGACTTTGCGCAGCGTGTGCGCCAACTGGCCCTCCTGCACCTCCCAGACCGGCACCAGCGGGACGAGTTTGCTGGCTGCCATGTAGAGCAGGATGAAGAAAGCCAGCGTGCCGATGCCGAGCGGGATTTCCACCCCAGGGACGTATTCGCGCCAGGTGAACGGCATGCGGTTGATGGTCAGCGAGACGGGTACGATGATGTAGCGTTCGAACCACATGGCTACGTTGACGCCCAGCCCGATGGCAAAGATTGCCCATGGCGTGCGGCGCACTTTCTTGTTCCACAGCGTCAGCCAGGGGACGGCCACATTCAGGATAAGCATGGCGAACCACATCCAGCCGAGGGGACCCTCTTCGTGGAAATGAAGCAGAGCATCGGTGAATTTGTCCCCGCCGTACCACTGCACCATGAAGTCGTTGAAGAAGAAGTAGGCCCAGGCCATCGAGATGATCAGCATCAGTTTGCCCAGGGCGTCAAAGACTTCTTCACGGATGAAATATTTCATGTTCTTCATCGTGCCGCGTACCACCACCAGCACCATGGCCACTGCCGAGAGTCCCGATTGCAGCGCCCCGACGACAAAGTATGGCCCGAAGATGGTCGAGTTCCAGCCGGGGCGCATGGCGGCGGCGAAGTCCCACGAGACGATGGTGTGGACGCTGAACATGACCGGCAGGATGGCAAAGGCAAAGATGTTCATCGCAATCCGCAGGTGCGCCCACTCGCCCTCGGTGCCGCGGAAGCCCAGCGACAGGATGCGGTAGAAGGTTTTGCGCCAGCCGGTGGAGCGGTCGCGCGCCATGGCCAGGTCGGGGATGAGCGGCAGGAACAGGTACATGGTGGAAGCCATCAGGTAGGTGTTGATGGCCAGGAAGTCCCACGAGAGCGGCGAGTGGAAGTTGGGCCACAACTGCCGTTCGTTGGGGTAGGGGAAGAGCCAGTAGGAGAGCCAGACGCGCCCCATGTGGAAGAAGATGCTCAGCCCAGCCTGCACCAGCCCGAAGGTGGTCATCAACTCGGCGGCGCGGGTGAACGGGCGGCGGTACTCGGCCTTGAAGACCCGCAGCAGGGCCGAGACGAACGTCCCGGCGTGGCTGATGCCGATCCAGAAGACGGTGTTGACCAGGAAAATCCCCCAATACACAGGGGTGGTCACGCCTGCCACGCCCAACCCCTCGGCAATCATGTAGCCCCAGACGCCGAACAGGCAGGTGACTACGATGAAGGCCATGAGCGCGAAGACGATGCGGAATTTCCAGGAAGTCGTCCGCATGGCCTCCATAATCATCGCGTTCATCTCGCCGCGCGGCTTGGGGTCGAGCATCAGGTGTTCGCGGCGCAGATGTTCCAGTTCGTGGTCGTGTTCGTGTGCGTATGTCTCGCTCATCACGCGCCTCCCTTGAGATACGTCACGCGCGGCAAGGTGCCGAGTTCTTCGAGTAGTTTCACGCCGCGGCCGCTTTTGGCCTTCTTGCTGACCGCGCTTTCGGGGTCATCGAGACGCCCGAAAGTGAGCGCCTCGGCCGGGCAGGCCTGCAGGCAAGCGGGTTCCACCTCGCCGTCGTAGACCTCCCGCCCTTCGGCCTTGGCGCGGTCTTCGGCGCGCTTGATGCGCTGGACGCAGAAGGTGCATTTCTCCATGATGCCGCGCCGCCGCACGGTCACATCCGGGTTGAGTTGATTCGGCAGCGGCTCGGGGCGTTCGTAATCGCGCCAATTGAAGGTGCGGGCCACGTAGGGGCAGTTGTTGGCGCAGTAGCGCGTCCCCACGCAACGGTTATAGACCTGGATGTTGAGTTGCTCGGCCTGGCTGTGCACCGAGGCGAAGACCGGGCAAACCGGTTCGCAGGGCGCCGCGCCGCACTGCTGGCACATCACCGGCTGGAAGGGCGTTGCCTTGACCTCCGGGAAAGTCCCTTCCCAGAAGCGCTCGATGCGAATCCACTGCATCGCCCGTCCGTAGGCGGCGTCTTCTTCGCCCACAAAGGGGATGTTGTTTTCCATGGCGCAGGCGGTCACGCAGGCCTGGCAGCCGGTGCACAGGTCTTGGTCCACCACCAGGCCCCACTTGCCTTTTTCTGCCTCGCTCCAATCGGCGCTGAATTCGGGGATTTTCTTCTCTGTCATCGGTTACTCCTCACCATAGACGCCTAAAACGCTTTCCTTGCGCGCCAGTTCTCGTTTCTTGCCGGTCTTTTCGATTTTGACCTTCACTCCGGCGAAGACCAGATCGCCCGCCGCGTTCGTCTGCGTACCCAGCAGCCGGGCGGGGTTGGACCCGCGGCCGGCCGCGTAGCGCCCCAGGGCTTCGTGCCCCTGCCCGAAGGGAATCGCCACCACGTCCGGCCGCAGACCCGGATACTGGTACACGGAGGCTTCGATTTCCCCGTAGGGCGAAACGATGCGTACCACGTCGTCATTGTGCAGGCCGAGTTCTTCGGCCACTTTGGGGTTGATTTCGACCCATGAGTTCCACATCACGGTCGTCATCGGGTCGGCAGTCTCCTGCAGCCAGGGGCGGTTGGCGCCCGTCCCGTCGCCCATCAGCGGGGAGGGATAAACGTGCAGGTGGAACTCGCCCTCGCCGTCGGTCTGCGCTTCGGGCAGGCGCAGGCTGCGGGTCAGGGACGAGGCGCCTGTCGGGGCGAGTAACGAGGCCTCTTTTGGCCACCAGCCGCCGAATTGCTGCCACTGCGCCCAGAAGGTGTTGATTTCGGGGGCGTTGAAATATCCGCCCTTCTCCGTCACCAACCCCAGCACGGCCTGCTGGAGGAATTCCACCTCGTCCTGGTAGGGCAGGGCAGCGGCCAGGTCTCCGCCGATGGCCTGGACGGCGGCCAGCAGGACATCTGCCGTGGCGCGGGTGTTGTAGAAGGGAACGACTACTGGCTGCGAACCGGAGAGCACAGGTCGGTCGGCGGCAGGGACGGCGAACTGGTAGCCCCACGATTCGAGGGGGGTGTGGTCGGGGAAGACGAAATCGGCCTGCGCGGCGGTCTCATCGGGGAAGGAGGCGAAGGAGATGACCAGCGGCACGTTTGCCAGCGCGGCGGCAAAGCCGAGCGCGGCGGGGAACTCGAAGAGCGGGTTGACGCCATGCACGAAGAGGACTTTGACCTTGCCCGCCGCCATCTTTTTGACCAGCGCGGCGGCGTCGGCGAGCGTATTCGGCAGCCGGCTCTGCTCGGGCCAGACGGGCAGGCCGGGGGTCAGGAAGACGCCGCCGGGCTGTCCGGGGTTGCCCAGCAGGACGTTGAGACTCAGAATGGCCTGCGCCGTTTCGAGAGCGTTGCTTCCGGCCAGCGCTGCTCCACCGGGGATGACCAGCGGGCGCCTGGCGCGGACGAGTAAATCGGCCAGGTGCGCCAGCCTCTCCTCGCCGACGCCGGTTTGTGCGGCGATGGCGGGCACGTCCACATCGAGGAAGGCCTGCGGAATGACGCCGCCCTTCGCTTCGGCGACGAGACGCCCCAGCGCCAGGGCGAGCAGGCCCTCACTGCCGGGGGTGGACGGAATCCACTCGTCGGCTTTGGAGGCGGTCTGCGAGAGCCGCGCCTCGAAGTGGACGAAGTAGCCGCGGCTGCTTTCGTCGCGGCGGCGCATGCGGGCGTAGCCGCGCGTGTAGGCCACCGGCGAGAGCCAGGTCTCGAGGAAATTGGCCCCGAAGGAGAAAACTAGGTCGGCATTGGCCAGGTCGAAGACCGGCAAACTGCGCTGACCGAAGACGCGCCCGGCGGCTTCGGCCAGGGTGTTGCGCGCCTCGAACATGCCAAACGCCCCGTAGCGGACGGGGGCGGGCGCGCCGATGGCAGCGGTGATGGCCGAGACCAGGTCGGCCAGGTGGTCGGGCGCCAGGCCGAGCAGGAAGGCAATCTCGCCGGGAGAGTTCTCTGTGAGGGCGTCTTTCACCACCGTCACGGCGTCGTCCCAGGTGAGCGTGGCGTAATTGCCGGAGCCGCGCCCGTTCTGGCGGACGGGATTCTGCACCCGGTCGGGGTTGTAGAGGCCCTGCAAGGCGGCCTGGGCGCGGGCGCAGGTCTTGCCCTGGCTGACGGGATGCAGTTTGTTGCCCTCCACCTTGATGGCGCGTCCCTGGTGGGTGCGGACGATGATTCCGCAGCCCGCCGGACATTCGCGGCAGGTGGTGGCATAGTAGGTGCTTTGGCCGTTGTAGGTGTATTCGGGCATCTGCGTGTACGGCTCGCGCACCACGTAGCGGGAGGCCGGTCCGCAGCCGGTCAGGACGGCGGTCGCTGCCGCCCCGGCTCCGGCCAGTTTGAGAAAGTCGCGTCGGGTGAGTTTATCGGTCATAAAAATCCTTGAGTGTTGTGTCATTGCGGGGGCGTTCTTTTCCCGAAGCAATCTCCTCGTATGCCGGGAGACTGCTTGCCGAAGGCACGCTTCGCGCTGGGCGGCAGAACACCGCCTCGCCGTGACACTAGCGATGACATGTGGCGCAATCTGTCAGGCGCGTCAACTTTTCCTGGTCGGCCCCGGCCTTCTGACGGTGGCAGTCGAGGCACCAGCCCATGTTTTGGCGCGGGATGGGGCGCGGCGGCACGCTCATGCGGCTGATTTCGCCGTGACAGGTCTCGCAGTTGACCCCCGCGGCGATGTGCGGCCGGTGGTTGAAATAGACAAAATCCGGCTGGATGAAGACCGGCACCCAGGGGATGGGTTGACCGCTTTCGACGTAGGCAACCAGTTTTTGCTGTTCGGGCTTGGTATTGGGCATCTGTTGGTGGCAGCCCCAGCACTTGGCGCTGGTCGGCAGCCCGGCCGAGGCCTGTGTCCACGCGCCGGGGTGGCAGTAGAGGCATTGTATCCCCAGCCCGACGTGCACCTGGTGATTGAACTGAATCGGCTGGGGCGGCGCCTGCTGCATGCGCCAGACGCCGTAGCCGGCGGCGGCAAATACCAGCAAAAAGAAGACTCCTATCCCGATCAGGAAGGCCGGTTTGCGCGCCAGCCCGCCGAGTCTTTCGAGCAGGTTCAATGCTTTGATGCGTTGCAACATGGAGACTCCTCTATTTCCGCCTGCGCAGGAGGGTGACGACGATGAAGCCAATGAGAACAAATCCGCCGATGAAAACAAGGGCATAACCGAGCGCGCCGAGGAACGACCCCAGACCGGTCAGCAGCCCGCTCCACCAGTTCGTGGCCGGACCTCCGACCTGCTGCGCCGGTTGGGCGCCTTGGGAGGCCGGGGCGGGGGGGACCTCTTCCAGGCCGGTGGGCAGGGTTTGAGCATAGGCGAGCACATCGCGCCCATCGGAGGGCAGCCAGCCTAATCGCGCGCCGACCGGCATCTCCGTCTCGGCTACGCCGAAGCGGGTACGATGCAGGAAGCGCCAGGGGTCGCGGTAGGCGATCGTACCGAGGTACTCGTTCACGCCCTCGCTGCGGAAGACGATCTTCGTCCCGTCTTCGCCGTGACAGGAGGCGCAGACGCTTTCGTACAGGCGCCGGCCATGCTCTACATCCCCGCCGATGACTTTCAGCGAAACATAGTCAATGTACAAACTGTCGTCAATTAAGCCGTTTTTCAGAAAGGCGGCCAGTTGCCGCATGGAAGTTTCATCGAGATAGGCGGAGAAGTCGTGCGCTGGGTCGTTTTTCCCTTGCAGGTGGGCGACGATGTCGGCCTCGGTCATTTCCTGGGTCAGGAGCATCACGTCCGGGAAGCCGGTGTAGTGTGAGCCGGAGCCATACGCGCCGAGCGCGCCGCGGTAGTCCCAGCCGTGACATTCCACGCAGCGCCAGGTATCGGGTCCGGAGCGGGTGTTGGTGGACTGGCGCGACCAGATGGGCATGTCGCCGGGAGGGGCGTCCACGCCGAGGGCGGCAAACCAGTTGTCGTACAGAATGGCTCCCCGGATGACATCCTCCTGGGATGCTCCCCCCTCGGCCTGCGCGGCCGGGATGAGCGCCAGCGCAAGCCCGATCAAAATGAATAATAAAGGCACGCCAAAATTATTCCGCAGCCTCATACGCATTCTCCTCCGCCAGGGGATCGTGACAGATGGCGAAATTATACTTCATTTACCTAAAATACCCAAATCAATTGCTAGACGTGTTATACTTGACCCGCATTCATTTCGCTTTCGTGATGTCGGAGGGAACGTATGAAGCACTTCATCCTCGTTGCCATTCTCGTGGCGGCCTCGACCTTGCTCGTGTATACGGGGCTGAATAGCATCGGGCTCCTGCCGGCGCAGGCCAGCCTTCAGGCGGCGGCGGTTGACCGGCTGCTCAACGTTCATATCTGGCTGATTTCGTTTCTCTTTTCGCTGATTGTCGTCACCCTGCTCTACAGCCTGGTCGTCTTCCGGCGCAAAAAGGGGGAGACGGGGGAGGGGGCGCATATCGAGGGGAATACCAAACTCGAAATCTTCTGGACGATGATCCCGCTCTTTGTGGTCGTCTTTCTGGCCTATTTGGGGGCGCAGTCGCTGGGGGAGACGCGCCGCGTCGACCCGACCGCGCTCCAGGTCGAAGTCTTGGGCGGGCAGTGGTTCTGGTCGTTCACCTATCCCGATTACGGCGTGACAACCGATACACTCTATCTTCCCGCTGACCGGCAGGTACTCCTGCGTATGACCAGCGCGGACGTGATTCATTCCTTCTGGGTGCCGGAGTTCCGCGTCAAGCAGGACCTGGTGCCGGGTCAGACGACCGAACTGCGCATCACGCCCACCCTGCCCGGCGAGTACAAGGTGCTGTGCGCCGAACTGTGCGGCGCCTCGCATGCTTACATGGAAGCCAAAGTCTATGTTGTCTCTCAGCAGGAATTCACTGCCTGGATCGAGGAACAGGCCTCGCAGGTGGTGCTCGATCCGGTTCAGCGCGGCCGCAAACTGGCCAACCAGTATTGTGTCGCTTGCCACTCGATTGACGGCAGCCAGAAGGTGGGGCCGACCTGGAAAGGGCTGGCCGACTCCGAGGTCCCGCTCTCGGACGGGACGACCATCCTGGCCGACGCCGAGTATCTGCGTGCCTCGATTGTCAATCCCAATCTGCATATCGTCGCCGGTTATCAGCCCAATGTGATGCCCAATTTCTCCAGCATCCTCGACCAGACTCAGGTGGAAGACCTGGTGGCGTATATTCAGAGTCTCAAGTAGGTCGAACGGCCAATCTGACCTGCAAGACAAACTGCCCGATTTCAAAGCAAGGAGCGAAACTGAACTTATGAAGAAAATCTTTTCTCTTGGCCTTGTGCGCGGCCTGGCCTGGGAAATCCTCGGCACCGCCATCGGTATCGGCTTCGTGACCCTCGTCCGCCTGCTGATGGGCTTGCCAGTCTGGAAAGCGGAGCCGGCGGTCGTCTTCGGGGCGCTCATCGGGGCGTTGTTCTTTCTTTACGGTGTGGGCATTCTCGATGATTGGCTCAAGTGGGCCGCTGGCGAGGAGACCGAAGATCACCTTGACGATTCGCATCTCGGCTGGCGGCGCTACTTTGGCCCCTCGCTCGACCATAAGGTCATCGGCGTGCAGTACCTGGCGCTGTCGCTGCTGCTAATGGCCGTGGGCGGGACCTTTGCCCTTATCTTCCGCACCGAACTGGCGCAGACCCAGATGCAGTTCCTGACGCTGAACCATTACAACACGCTCATGTCGCTGCATGGAATGGTCATGATTGTCTCCATCTTGCTGGGGATTGCGGCCTTCATGAATTACCTGGTCCCGATGCTGATCGGGGCGCGCGACATGGCCTTCCCCCGGCTGAATTCCTTTTCGTTTTGGATCGCCGTCCCGGCGGGACTCATCCTGCTTTCCAGTCTGTTCCTGGGCGGGTTCGACACCGGCTGGACCGGCTACCCGCCGCTCTCGGCGCGCGCCCCGTTGGGGATGCAGATGTTCTTCCTGGGCGTTTCGCTGGCGGGGTTCTCGTCCATCCTGGGCGGGCTGAACATCATCGTCACCATCGTCCGCCTGCGGGCGAAGAGTATGGCAGCGTTCAAGATGCCCATCTTCGTCTGGGCGGCGCTGGCCACCTCGCTCATCAGCCTGACGGCCACGCAGTTGATTGGCCTGTCGTTCCAGATGGTGATGCTTCAGCGTCTCTTCGGCATGGGCTTCTTCGATCCGGCCAAGGGCGGCAACCCGATTCTCTTCCAGCATCTGTTCTGGTTCTACTCGCATCCGGCGGTGTACGTTTTCGTTCTGCCCGGCCTGGGCATCATCAGCGAACTGCTGCCGGTCTTCGTCCGCAAGCCGCTTTTCGGCTACCGCTGGGTGGCGATGTCCTCGCTGGGGATCGCCCTGGTGGGCTTCCTCGTTTGGGCGCACCACATGTTCACCTCCGGCATGGCTGAGTACCTGCGCGTCCCGTTCATGTACAGTACCCTGCTGGTCGCCGTCCCGACCGGGGTCAAGTTCTTCTCCTGGGTGGCGACGGTCTGGCGCGGCAAGATTTCCTTCGATACGCCGATGCTCTTCCTGCTGGCGGGAATCATCGTCTTTCTGCTCGGCGGTCTTTCCGGGCCTCCGAATGCCACCATCTCGACCGACCTGCACCTGCACGACACCTACTACATCGTCGGCCACTTCCACGATACCATGTACGGCGGCTATATCTTCCCGTTCTTTGCCGCCATCTTCTACTGGTATCCCAAGATGACCGGCAAGCGCCTGAATGAGAAACTCGGCAAACTGCAATTCTGGCTGATGGCGCCCTCCTTCACGGTCATGTCGCTGTTGATGATGCGCGTCGGTTTGCTCGGCATGCGCCGCCGCATCGCCGATTACGACCCGGCGCTGGGCTTCGACCTCTACCACGTGCTGATGACGACCATGGCCTTCCTGACCGCCCTGGGTGTCCTTGTTTTCTTCATCAACCTGATTTACACCCGCCGTAAGGGACAGCCGGCGACGGGCAACGTCTGGAACTCGCGCTCGCCGGAGTGGCAGGTGCCCTCGCCGATGCCGGTTCACAACTACGACCGCGAACTGGAGGTGGTGGGCGAACCCTACGATTACGGTTTGCCTGGCTCGCGTTACGTCAAATTTGAGGGAGAGGCATAACATGGCTCACATCACCAAATCTGCTGCCTTCCGCCTCGGGCTGATGGTCTTCAGCGCGCTGGCCGTGCTGACCGGCGTCGAGTTCGGCCTGGCGCTCTTCCTCAACGTTTGGCAGTTGCTCCTGCTGGTCGCCGTGCTCAAGGCCGGGCTGGTGCTGTATTACTACATGCACATCTACCGCCTGTTCCAGACCGACAAGACTCTCGATCACGAGTCCTTTGCCTACAAACTGGCCACCAACCGCATGGGACTGTGGCTGTTCTTCATCTCGGATTCGTTCATTTTCGGCGGCCTGATGATCGCCCGCATCAACCTGCTCGGCCTGACCCACCCGGAGTTGAATCAGTTCCTCGGCCTGGCCGTAACCTCCATCCTGCTCATCTCGTCCTTCTTCATGAACCGCGCCGAGACGGCCATGGCGCACGGCGACCGCAAGCAGTTCGCCGCCAGTACGGCCGTCACCCTGACCCTGGGCCTGCTCTTCCTGGTCGGCGTGGTCGGCGTCGAATGGCAGATTGCCCCCTTCGGTCCCGGCGATGGCGTCCAGGGCGCGGTCTTCTACTCGATGACCGGTTTCCACGCCTTCCATGTCCTGACGGGCGTCATCTTCCTGTTCATCGTCCTGCGCAACGGGCTGCGCGGTCGCTACTCGCCGGAGAAACACTGGGGCGTGGAGGCTTGCGCCATCTACTGGCATTTCGTGGACGTGGTGTGGGTCTTTTTCTACCCGGCCTTGTATCTGGTCGGGACGGTGATCGTGTAGAACAGACTTTCAGTCTGTCCTGGCATGGACAGCCCGGAAAGGCTATTCCTAAATGACAGCCCGGAAAGGCTGTCCTACAATGAATGACAGCCCGAAAAGGTTATTCCTAAATGACGGCCTGGAAAGGCTGTCCTACAATGAATGACAACCTGGAAAGGTTATTCCTAAATGACAGCCTGGAAAGGCTGTCCTACAATGAATGACAAGCCGGAAAGGCTATTCCTAAATGACAGCCTGGATAGGCTGTCCTACAAAAAATGTCTGTTGAACCTTCCTCCGAACGAACTTTTCTGTGGGTGGGATTGGGCATCCTGCTCGTCCTGGCGCTGGCCGTGGGCGGAGTCCTGCTGACACGGCGTCCCGCCTACCGCGGCCTCCTGTACGACCCGCCCGTCCCGGCGCCCGATTTCAGCCTGCTCACCGCTGGGGAGCAGGAAGTCAGCCTGAGCGATTTCCGCGGACGCGTCGTCCTGCTCTTCTTCGGCTACACCTCCTGCCCGGATGTCTGCCCGACGACGCTGGCCATCCTGCGTCAGGTGCGCGCCGGGCTGGGGGACGCGGCGGGCAGGCTGCAGGTCCTCTACGTGACGGTAGACCCCGACCGCGATACCCCCGACCGGGTGCAGGAATACGTCTCGGTCTTCGACCCGGCTTTCATCGGGTTGAGCGGCAGTCTCGAGGTCCTGGAAAAGACCTGGGCCGACTACGGGGTGACACGCGTCATCGAGCCGGCCTCCGATTCCGCCGCCGGGTATTTCGTTACCCATTCCACCCGTCTGTATCTCATTGACCCGCAGGGGCAATTGTTTCTCTCGTACACTTACGGCACACCGCCGGAGGATATTTTGCATGACCTTCAGGAGTTGTTGAAATGAGAAAGTTGCTGGCTGTTTCCCTGCTCGTTTTGCTGGCGGCCTGCACGCCGGCTTCTGCCGACCTGTCCGTTGGTGACATCTGGGCGCGGCCCGGCCTGGCAGGTGGTAATTCGGCGGCCTATTTCGTCATCGAGAACTACGGCGCGGACGATACCCTGCTCTCGGCCTCCAGCGACGTGGCCGAGGCGGTGGAACTGCATCAGACGCAGATGGAAGGCGACCAGATGCATATGCAGCACATGGCGCACGGGATTCCCATCCCGGCAGGCGGGCCGACCCGCTTCGAGCCGGGCGGCCTGCACGTGATGTTCATCGGCCTGAAGCAGGATTTGAAAGCCGGCGATACCTTTGACCTGACGCTGGTCTTCGAGCAGGCGGGCGAGTTGACCGTTACGGTCACCGTGCGGGAGCCATGAGCCGGGGCGAGGTTTTCCGGCGCATCGGCTGGGCGATGCTGATCGGCCTCGTCATCGGCGCGGCCATCAACGAGGTCACGTTTGTCCTGCTGCGCGAATCCTCGCGCCCGCCGCAGACTATCGAACTGGTCATCCCGCCCGGCGCGGCAGAGATGGTGGCGCGCGGCGAGCAGCCGCCCTCCCTTCCCGCCTCAATGACCTTCGTCGCCGGGGATGTGCTGCTTATCCGCAACCAGGACAGCGCCGCGCACCAGATGGGGCCGCTCTGGATTCCCGCCGGGAGCGAGGCGCGCCTGACCCTCGAGACGACCGGTAGTTTCGCCGACGCCTGTTCCTTCCAATCCACCAACTCCTTCAACTTCGATGTGCGCGAGCCTCTGACGGCCTGGACGCGCCTGCGCGGCATTCTGATGGCGGGCGTGCCGCTGGGCATTCTCCTCTCGCTGTATGCGCTGGTGGCCTGGCCGGGGAGGGGGAAGGAGTGAGTGAGAAGGGAGAAGGAAGAAGGAAGATGTTGCGTCTCTACTTTTCGCGCCGCTGGTGGTGGACGACGCTGCTCATGCTCCTGGCGGTCGGCGTGATGATTCGCCTGGGCCTCTGGCAACTCGATCGCCTGGCCGGTCGCCGCGCCTTCAACGAGCATGTGCGCCTGATGCAGGCCGCCGAACCCCTCGACCTGAACGCCGTCGCCGACCCCGCCGCGCTGACCGGCATGGAGTACCGCGCCGCCTTCGCCGGCGGTATCTACGACTTCGAGCATCAGATTGCCCTGCGCAACCAATACTGGGGCGATCCCGATGGCATGGCCGAGTACGGCTACATCCTGCTCACGCCGCTGGTGCTGGAGGACGGCCGCGCCGTTCTCGTTGATCGCGGCTGGATCCCCGCCAATTACGCCGACCCGGCGGACTGGACGGCCTTCGACGAAGCGCCCGCCGCCTCCGTGACCGGCATCCTGCGCCTGCCGCTGACGGAGGGCGAAATGGGCGGCGGCGTCCCGGACCCGACGCCTGCCCCCGGCGAGAGGCGCCGCGTCTGGAATTTCCTCGACCTGGAGTCCCTGCGCCCGCAGATACCCTACACCCTGCTGCCGGTCTATCTCCAGCAGGCCCCGCCGGAGGGGGAACAGACCCTGCCCTACAAAGCGCTCCCACAACTGGAACTGAGTGACGGCCCGCATCTGGGCTATGCCCTGCAATGGTTCTTCTACGCCGGGCTGGTGTTCTTTGGCTATCCGGTGTATTTGAAGAGGCAGACCACAAAAGATTGACATCTTTGCGGTAAACTTAAGCCATGAACCGCCGTCTCCTCTCCCTTGCCCGTGGACCGCGCCTGCCGCTGCTGGTCACCATTCTTTCCGGCCTGCTGGCCGGCTGGCTGACCATCGGCCAGGCGCGCGGCCTGAGCCTCATCGTGGACGGCGTCTTCCTCGGTGGGCAGACCTGGGCGGATGTGCGCGGCCTGCTCCTCGTTTTGCTGGCTCTCATCGGGGGGCGCGCCCTGCTGGCCTGGCTGACGGAGGTCAGCGCCAACGCGGTCGCGGTTGCCGTCAAGGACGACCTGCGCGCCCGTCTGTTTGCCAAAATCGAAGCCCTCGGGCCGGCTTTCGTGCGCGGCGAGCGCACCGGCGAACTGACGGCGGCGGCCATCGAGGGCGTCGAGGCGCTGGATGCCTACTTCAGTCAGTACCTGCCGCAACTGGTCATCACCGCCCTGGTGCCGTTGAGCGTTTTGCTCTTCGTTTTTCCCCTTGATCCGCTTTCCGGCTTCGTTCTGCTCGTCACCGCGCCGCTCATCCCGCTCTTCATGATTTTGATCGGCAAGGGCGCAGAGGCCGTCACCAAGCGTCAATATGAAACGCTCAGCCGCCTCTCGGCGCATTTTCTGGACAGCCTGCAGGGGCTGACCACGCTCAAGACCTTTGGACGCTCGAAGGCGCACGTCCGCTCGATTGCCGAGGCCAGCAACCGCTTCCGCGACGTGACCCTCAGCGTGCTGCGCGTCACCTTCCTCTCTGCATTGGCGCTGGAACTCATCGCCACCCTCAGCACAGCGATCGTTGCCGTGGAGGTCGGGCTGCGCCTGCTTTACGGGCATCTGCCCTTCGACAAAGCCCTCTTCCTGCTCATCCTGGCCCCGGAATTCTACATTCCCCTGCGCATGCTCGGGCTGCGCTTCCACGCCGGCATGGCCGGGACAACCGCAGCGCGGCGTATTTTTGAGATTCTCGATATCAGAGAAGAGCGAGTGGAGAGTAGAGAACCGAAAGGAAGAACAGGACAGTTCTCTTCTCTCTCTTTCTTTGCTCTCTCTTATACCTACCCCGGCGATACCGAGCCAACCCTCAAGGACATCCACCTCGAAATTCGCGCCGGGGAGCATGTGGCGCTGGTGGGGCCGAGCGGGGCGGGGAAGTCCACTCTCGTCTCGCTGCTGCTGGGTTTTATCCGCCCGGATGCAGGTGAAATACTCACCCACTACGGGGAAAACTCCATCGTCCACCGTCCACCGTCCGGCGAAGAAATTGCCTGGGTGCCGCAATTGCCCTACCTGTTCCATGATACGATTGCGAATAACTTGCGTATAGCAAAGGACAATGCGTCGCAAGAGGAACTGGAGGCAGCCGCCCGCGCCGCGCATCTGGAGGAATTCATCCGCTCCCTGCCGCAGGGCTACGAGACGGTCATCGGCGAAGAAGGGGCGCGCCTCAGCGGCGGACAGGCTCAGCGGCTGGCCTTGGCGCGCGCCTTCCTGAAGAACGCGCCCATTCTCATCCTCGATGAACCCACCTCCAGCCTCGACCCGCAGACGGAGGCCGCCCTCGAAGAATCCACCCGCCGCCTGATGCAGGGACGCACCGTCATTACCATCGCCCACCGCCTCAACACCGTTGCCCGCGCCGATAAGATTGTCGTCTTGGAGGCAGGGCGCATTGTGGAAATGGGCGCTCACCGCGACCTGCTGGCGCGTCATGGCCTCTATGCCCGCCTGGTGGGGGATGTTTTAGCCGAAAGCCAACAGTCGAAACTCGCTCTCGATTTCCGCTCTTCGATCTTCGACTCTGAACTCTCCGAACCTGCCTCCATTTCTCATCCTCCATCCTCCATTTCCCCTCGATCCTCCACCCTCCTCCGCCTGCTCGGTTTCCTGCGCGGCGCGTGGGGCGGGGTGGCGCTCTCGGTCCTCCTCGGCGCGGTGACGATTGCTGCCTCGGTCGGCTTGATGGGCGCTTCGTCCTGGCTGATTTCGATGGCTGCGCTGCATCCCTCCATTGCTGAGCTGCAGGTTGCCATTGTCGGCGTGCGTTTCTTCGGCATCCTGCGCGGCGTAGCGCGTTACCTGGAGCGCCTGGTCTCGCACGGCGTCACCTTCCGCCTGCTGGCGCGCCTGCGCGTCTGGTTCTACGAGAAACTAGAGCCGCTTGCCCCGGCGCGGCTGATGACCTACCGAGTCGGCGATCTGCTCAACCGCATTGTGGCCGATGTGGAGACGCTTGAAAACTTCTACGTGCGCGCTGTGGCTCCGCCGTTGGTGGCTGTAGTAATCGTCTTGGGGACGGCGCTTTTCCTGGGAGGGAATGCTCCTGAACTGGGATGGATATACTTCGGGTTTGCCTTCTTGCTGGGAGGGATTCTGCCCTTCATCGCCCACTTTGTCAGCCGCAGGCCCGGCGCAGCGCTGACCGACCTGCGAGCAGCGCTGCGAGTGCGGGCGGTGGACTACATTCAAGGTTTGCCCGATTTGCTTGCCTTTGGCCGCGGCGCCGATTACCGGGCGCGACTCCAAGATGCAGGACGCGGCTACGGACGCGCCCAACGGCACATGGCGCAAGTGACAGGCTTGTCCGGCGCGGCGGGGGTGCTGCTTGCCAACCTGGGAATGTGGTCGGTGCTGGCGCTGTCCATCCCGCTTGTTTCCTCCGGCCGCTTGGACGGGGTGATGCTGGCGGTGCTGGCGCTCATGGCGCAGGCCAGTTTCGAGGCTGTCCAGCCCCTGCCGCTGGCGGCGCAGATGCTCGCTTCCAGCCTGGCCTCGGCGCGGCGCTTGTTTGAGATGGTGGATGCAAGAGAAGAGAAGAGAGAACAGAAAGAAGAGAAGAGCGAGAAGGGAGGAGAGAAACGGTTCTCTGCTCTCTCTATCTCTGCTCTCTCATTTGCTTACCCTGGCGCGGAGAGACCGGCCCTGCGGGAAGTCAGTTTCGACCTGCCGCCGGGTAAGAAGATGGCCATCGTCGGGCCGAGCGGAGCGGGCAAGTCCACGCTGGTCAGCCTTCTGTTGCGCTTCTGGGATGCCCCGCCGGGGAGCATCCGGCTGGATGGCCGCGACCTGCTCGAGGTCCCGGAAGAAGCGGCGCGGGCGGCCTTTGGCGTTATTTCCCAGCGTACCTACCTGTTCAACGCTTCCATTCGCGAGAATCTGTTGCTTGCCAATCCCTCGGCCACGCAGGAGCAAATTGAGCAGGCGGCGCGGCTAGCCGGAATCCACGACTTCATCATCGGCCTGCCGCAAGGGTACGAGACGCCGACCGGCGAGCGCGGCCTGCGCCTTTCGGGCGGCGAGCGCCAGCGGCTGGCGATTGCGCGTGCCCTCCTGCGCGCCTCTCCCATCCTTCTGCTCGATGAGCCGACCGCCAACCTCGACCCACTCACCGAGCAGCGCATTCTGGAAAATATTTTTGCCCTGGCAGAAGGGCGTTCCCTGCTGTTGATTACGCACCGCCTCATTGGGCTGGAGGCGATGGACGAGATTCTCGTCCTCGAGGGCGGTCGGGTGGTGGAGCGCGGCATCCATGCCGATTTGTTGCGGGCGAGCGGTTTGTATCGGCAAATGTATGCCTTGCAGCAGCGGATTTTGGATGAGAATTTGTAGAGAATCCTGCTTGCATGGCCTTTGTTTGCGTGCTATAATGCCGTTGACACTTTGGCCGCTTGCATCCTTCCTGACTGGATGGCAAGTTGATTGAGCGAGATCTTCTACCCAGCCTCCTGACAACCCGAGTTTGTAAACAAGCCTGCCCTGGGGGCGCTTGTTGAGGTTTTGCATCCCACTCTCCATTCATCACAAATCCATTGAACAAAGACAACCTATGAACATTCTCGAACTCGAAAACAAACCGCTTGCCGAATTGCGCGCCATGGGCAAGGAACTTAACGTGCCGAATGCGCATCGTTTGAAGAAAGAAGCGCTCATTCTGGCTCTCTGTCAGGCCGAAGCCGCCCAGCAGGGCATCGAAATGCGCGGCGGTATTCTCGAAATTATGAGCGAGGGCATCGGCTTCCTGCGTTCGGCGCGCTACAGCGTCAGCGAAGACGATGTCTACGTCTCGCAGGCGCAACTTCGGCGTTATGAATTGCGCTCCGGCGACTTGGTGCTCGGTCATGTGCGCCCGCCGCGCGAATCGGAGCGGCACTGGGGACTCATCAAGGTCGAGAGCGTCAACGGCCTCGACCCCGAAGAGGCGCGCCACCGTCCCCGTTTCGAGGACCAGACGCCCATCTTCCCCGATAAACGCTTCGACCTCGAGACCGAACGCGAGATTCTGGCGACCCGCCTCATTAACCTGATTGTTCCCATCGGACGCGGCCAACGCGGACTCATCGTCTCGCCGCCCAAGGCCGGCAAGACCACCATCCTGAAGCAGATTGCCAACGGCATCTCCAAACAGTATCCCGATGTTCATCTGATGGTAGCGCTCATTGGCGAGCGCCCCGAAGAAGTGACCGACATGGACCGCTCGGTGGACGCCGAAGTGATTGCCTCCACCTTCGACGAACCGGTCACCTCGCACGTCCGCACGGCAGAAATTGCTCTCGACCGCGCCAAACGGCTGGTGGAAATCGGTCGCCATGTGGTCATCCTGATGGATTCGATTACCCGT
The DNA here is from genome assembly GCA_034436335.1 of Anaerolineales bacterium. Taxonomy (GTDB): domain Bacteria; phylum Chloroflexota; class Anaerolineae; order Anaerolineales; family Villigracilaceae; genus UBA877. The sequence goes on from DAOTVO010000032.1 coordinate 27,419, forward strand.
CTGGCGCGTGCCTATAACCTGGTGGTCAACCCCTCCGGGCGCACGCTTTCGGGCGGCATGGACCCTTCGGCGCTCTATCCGCCCAAGCATTTCTTCGGCGCGGCGCGCAACCTCGAGGAGGGCGGCTCGCTGACCATCATCGCCACCTGTCTGGTAGATACCGGCTCCCGCCTCGATGACGTGGTGTACGAAGAATTCAAAGGCACCGGGAATATGGAATTGCACCTCTCGCGCAAACTACAGGAGCGGCGCATCTTCCCGGCGGTGGACATCGAGCGCTCCTCTACCCGCCGCGAAGACCTGCTCCTGCCGCCGGATGTCCTGCAGCGTGTCTGGACGATGCGCCGCATGTATATTCAGATGGTCTCCCCGCCGCCGCAGGGCGCGGGCATGGACCCCTCGGTTGCCACCGAGGCGATACTTCAGCGCCTTGCAAAAACAAAAAACAACCAAGAATTCTTGGATACGCTTACCGACAGCCTATGAAATTTATCCGTACGATTTCCGAGTCCCCGCGCCTGTTTGGAATTGTCAGTTGGACTCTGACGACGCTGATTGTGGCCGGCTTGCTGGGCTTTGCCTTCTGGCGCATTCAGCCCGTCCTGGCGCGTCCCGCGCCTCTGCCCACCTTTACGCCCGAGGAGACGGGCAGTGCGCCGGCGGTTACAGACTCGCTTCAACCGTCCGGGGGCGAAGCCGCCATCGTCCGCAAAGTGGAATTGCAGACTTCCTTCGACCCGAGTATCACCTACAAAGTTCAGACCTACAAAGTCAAACGCGGCGACTCGGTTTTTGCCATCGCCAAAGCCTTCAATCTGAAACCGGAAACGATCCTGTGGGCAAACTACGATATCCTGCAGGACAGTCCCGACAGCATCCGCGCCGGTCAAGTGTTGAACATTCCCCCCATTGACGGCGTCTATTACCAGTGGCGGGAGGGCGACAGCCTCGAATCGGTGGCCGATGAGTTCGATGTCAGCGTGGACGACATCCTCAACTGGCCCGGCAATTCTATTGACCTGACCAACCCGCAAATCGAGCCGGGGACGTACGTCATGATCCCTGGCGGGCAGCGCGAATTTGTGCAGTGGATTATCCCCACTGTGGCAACCGGACGCTCCGGAACGGCTTCGGTGGGCGGCACGGCCTGCGGCGCGGGACCGGTGGGCAGCACCGCGTTCATCTGGCCGACCGGCCAGCATTGGGTTTCGGGCAATGATTATTGGTCTGGCCACTTGGCGATTGACATTGCCGCCGGGGAAGGCGCTCCCGTCTGGGCGGCGGACGCCGGCACGGTGACGATGGCCCAAGGCGGCTGGAACTACGGCTACGGCAATGTGGTCATGATTGACCACAACAACGGCTATGTGACTCTCTACGGCCACTTGAGCCAAATCAACGTTGTTCCCTGTCAGGGCGTTTCGGCCGGGCAGTTGATTGGCTTGGCGGGCAACACGGGCAACTCCTTCGGCGCACACCTGCACTTTGAAGTGCGGCTTAATGGCGGTTTTGTCAACCCATGGTACGTGCTGCCTCCGCCGTAGAAAAATTTCCTCCCGCCGCAGGCGGGAGGTTGCTTTTCAGGCCTGGATGACCTTCTATGAACGAAGAGCAAATTCGCCGTGCGCTCACCCGCCTCCCGCTGGGTGAATTACGCTTCTTCGAGCGTACCGGCTCGACGAACGATATTGCCCTGGCTTGGGCAGCGGGCGGCGCACCGGACCTGAGCCTGGTCTGCGCGGAGGAACAGACCTCCGGCCGCGGCCGCGGCGCGCGCCAATGGTTCACCCCGCCGGGCGCGGCGCTGGCCTTCAGTCTTCTCCTGCGGCCGCATGAACGGGAAATCCCCTCCTTGTCCCGTTTTTCTGGTTTGGGGGCGCTGGCCGTCTGCGAGGCGCTCGAAGGGCGGGGCTTGTCTCCTCAAATCAAATGGCCAAACGATGTCTTGCTCAACGGGCGCAAAGTCTGCGGGATTTTGGCCGAGGCCGTCTGGCTGGGCGAAAGGCTGGATTGCGTGGTTCTGGGCATTGGCCTGAACGTCACGCCGGCCTCCGTCCCTCCGGCGGAATGTTTGTCCTTTCCGGCGACCAGCGTAGAGACGGAAAGCGGCAAGCGGGTCAATCGTCCTTGTCTCTTGGCGGATATTCTGCGTTCTCTGATTGGCTGGCGGGATCGGATGGCCGAGCATGCTTTCCTGCAAGCCTGGGAAGAGCGGCTGGCTTTCCGCGGTCAGGAGGTGCAAATTCTAGGGGGGGAAACGCCCCTCTCCGGCACGGTGGAGGGGTTGGAAGCCGATGGCGGTTTGCGCCTGCGTCTCGCCAACGGTGAGGTCAGGCAGGTTTCGGTGGGTGAAGTTCACCTGCGTCCGCTTGTGTGATATACTTTTTGCGGAGGTGAGTTATGTTCGAGAACTTGCGTAACGAAGCCGGATTTATCGAGGACGAGGAACCGGAGGTTCCCGAAACGCCGGTCAATGCGCCCAAGAAAAAGCCCACTGCGGCCAAGCCGGTTTACAAGCGCCGCCGCACCTTCGACCAGATCACCGGCACCACGCCGTTTCAGCGTTTCATCCTGGCCTCCATGCTCCTGGTTACCGTCTGCCTGCTTGGTACAATGCTGTTGTTGATTACCGAAAAGATTGTGCCTGATTTTCTGTATTGAGTTACCCTTGCCAGAAACGAAACAGCCGCCCATCGAGAGCGGCTGTTTTTGTTCGTTTTTCGTCTTTTTACTTCCTTTTCAGGTATTCATCAATTGCCAGGGCGGCCTTGCGCCCGCTGACCATCGCCGTGACCACGAGGTCAGGGCCGGTGACCACATCCCCGCCGGCAAAGACTCCCTCGCGGGTGGTGACCCCGGTTTCGCGGTCGATGACGGTGATGAGGCCCCAGTCGTGGGTTTCCAGGCCGGGGGTCGTCTCGCCAAGCACGGGGTCGGGCCAGTAGCCGAGAGCCTTAATGGCAGTGTCGGCAGCGACGCTGAAGTTTGAGCCTTCCACCGGCACAGGTTTGCGGCGGCCTTTGGCGTCTGGTTCGCCCAAGCGCATTTCGATGCACTCGATGGCGGCCAAGCGGCCATCTTCCCCGGCGATGAAGCGCACCGGCTGGGTCAGGAAGCGGAACTTCGCCCCTTCTTCTTTTGCCATCTGGCGGTCTTTCTTGCCGCCGGGCATTTCTTTCTCGGTGCGGCGGTAGAGACAGGTGACTTCTTCCGCGCCCATGCGCAAAGCCGTGCGCAGACAGTCGGAGGCTGTGTCGCCGCCGCCGATGACCACGACGCGCTTCCCGATGGCCGGTTTTTCGCGTTTATTGGGCGGGAGCAGATTCGGGTCGGTATTAGCGCGCATCAGAAAGTCGGTCGCCTCGTAGACGCCGGGCAGGTCTTCGCCGGGGATTTCCATCTTGGCGTCAATCCCTACACCAACACCGATGAAGACGGCATCAAAGCCTTCCTTGAACAGATCGTCAATCGTTTTGTCCTTGCCGATGTAGGTGTTGCCGACGAACTGGGCCCCGGCTTTTTCATAGTCGCCCCAGCGGCAGAAGAAGACTTCCTTGGCGAGTTTGAAGTTTGGGATGCCATATACCAGCAGGCCGCCGGGGGCGGGCTTGGAGTCGAAGAAGGTGACGGCATGGCCCATCTGGAGCAGTTGCTCGGCGCAGCCCAGGCTGGCCGGGCCGGCACCGATTAAGGCCACTTTCTTGCCGGTCGGTTTGCCGACCGGAATGGCAACGCCGGCCACCTTGCGCTCGTAGCAGGTGACGAAAGTTTCCAGCGGGCCGCACAGCACCGGTTCGTGGGTTTTGTTTAACACACAAGATCCCTGGCAGAGTTGGTCGTGCGGGCAGACGCGGGAGCAGATTTCCGGCAGGGAACTGGTTTCACGGTAAAGTTGCGCAGCCTCTATGTAACGTCCCTGTTCGATAAGCCACATGGCCGAGGGAATGTCGTTATGGCAGGGACAGGCCAGCATGCAGGGAGCCGGGTCGGGGCAGTGAATGCAGCGGGCGGCTTCCTGCATGGCGCGGTCAGAGTCGAGGGGGATGACCACGTCGCCAAAGTCGCAGACGCGTTCGGTGGGGGGGCGCAGCGACAGGTCCTGATAAGGCGTGTAAACGCGCGCTTTGCGGTCGATTTCCAAATATTCGCTGGGTATGTTTTGCATAGGTGCCTCCAAAAACTACCGGCTAACTCTGACCATTTCGATACATAATACTCAAACTTGGCCTGCGTACACAGGCTTAAATGTCACCAATGATAGCGACAATCATCACAAAGTCACTTATGTAAAAAATCCCGTCCAGCGCGGGGAGTTTCCGAATAAAGTAATGACAAGATGCGTTAACAATGTTGTTGCATTTTTTTATAAAAGATGTATATGACAGGGTGCGGAATACATTGGTAATCTATCCTGCCGGAGTTACAATCGGCGTGTTTTTGGAGGTGAACATGAAAAAGTTTTTTGAAGGCCTGAAGAAGTTCTGGGCGGCCATTCTCAAGCGAAAAGGACTGCTGCTTATTATTTTGGCAGTCCTGGCTCTGGTCGTCTTCTTTGCCGTCCGCCGCGCCAACCAGACTGCGGACGCGTTGAGCGGCTACCAGACAGCCGAGATTCAGCGTGGCACGCTGATCGCCAGCGTGGGCGCAACCGGCAACGTGCGCGCCAATCAGACGGCCATCCTCGCCTGGCAGACGAGTGGGACGGTGGAAGCGGTGAACGTCTCCATCGGCGATGAAGTGAAAGGTGGGGATGTTCTGGCCTCGCTCGAGGCATCCTCCCTGCCCCAGAATATCATCCTGGCGCAGGCCGACCTGGTGACGGCGCAGCGCAATCTGGAGACTTTGCTGGCTTCCAACACTCCTCGCGCCCAGGCGCAATTAGCGCTGGTCACGGCTCAACAGAAGTACGACAGTGCCAAATCCACGCTGAACGGTCTGCTGGCCTCCAACCGCGGCGCCACCAGTGATGACATCCTGAATGCCCAGGCTCAACTGACGATTGCGCAGAACAATCTCAAACAGGCGCAGTCGCTCTATAACCTGTACAAAGACCGGCCCGATGACGACCCGCAAAAAGCGCAGGCCTATACTTCGTTGTATAACGCCCAACTGGCCACCGAGCGCGCGCAGAACAACCTGAACTACTTTCTGCTCGTGCCTTCCGGCAATGACATCGAAAAGGCGCGCGCCAACCTGGCTTTGGCTGAAGCCCAACTGGAAGACGCCAAGCGGGAATGGGAACGGCTGAAGAACGGGCCCGACCCGAACGATGTCCTGGCCGCACAGGCGCGCGTGGACGCGGCCCGCGCCGCTGTCCGCATGGCGCAGTTGATTGCACCCTTCGACGGCGTGGTTACGCTCGCCAATCCTGCCCCTGGCGACCAGGTCAGTCCTGGCACGGTTGGCTTCCGCGTGGACAACCTTTCGCACCTGCTGGTGGATGTGCAGGTTTCAGAGATGAACATCAACAGCGTACAGGTCGGCCAGCCGGTCACGCTGACCTTCGATGCCGTGCTGGGCCAGGAATATCACGGCAAGGTGGTGCAGGTGGCGCGCGCCGGCACGGTGACGCAGGGCGTAGTCAATTTCACGGTGACGGTCGAACTGACCGACGCGGATGAGAAAGTAAAACCGGGCATGACTGCCGCAGTGACCATCAATGTTATGGAATTGGAAGACGTCCTCCTCGTTCCCAACCGCGCCGTGCGGCTTATCGAAGGCAAACGCTATGTGTATGTCATCCGCAACGGCCAGCCGCAGGCGGTGGCGATTATCCTGGGCGCTTCCTCGGATTTCTACAGCCAGGTCGTCGGCGGAGACTTGCAGGAAGGCGACACGATTATCCTCAACCCGTCTGCGGAACTGACCAATCCCAACGGCCGGCCTGGATTTTTCGGTCCCTAGAAGGTGAAGCATGGATTGGGTGATTCAGGCTGAAAACCTGACCAAAATCTACAAGATGGGCGATGTGGAAGTGCGCGCCCTGAACGGCGTCTCGTTCCAAATCGAACGCGGCGAAGTGGTAGCCATCATGGGGCCTTCGGGTTCCGGCAAGTCCACCTTGATGAACGTCCTCGGCTGTCTCGACCAGCCCACCTCCGGCAAATACATTTTGGACGGGGAAACCGTCTCAGAATTGAATGACGACCAACTGGCAAGCATCCGCAACCGCAAGGTGGGCTTTGTCTTTCAGTCGTTCAACCTCCTGCCGCGCGCCACTGCCCTGGCAAATGTGGAACTGCCCCTGCGCTACGCCGGTCTGCGGGAGGGACGCCGCGAACGCGCCCGCGCCGCACTGGAGGCGGTCGGCCTCGGCGACCGGGTCCTGCACCGCCCGACCGAACTCTCCGGCGGACAGCAGCAGCGGGTGGCCATTGCCCGCGCTCTCGTCAACAACCCGGCCATCATCATGGCCGACGAACCCACCGGCAACTTGGACTCGAAGGTAGGCAAGGAAATTATGAACCTGCTGCTCAGTTTAAACCGCGACTTTGGGACGACCCTGATTATCGTCACCCACGACCCAAACGTGGGCGCGCAGGCCGAGCGTATTATCCGGCTCAAAGACGGTCTCATCGAGGACGCTCAGCCGTCACCGAACGGACAGGAGGCGCACGCATGAATCTGGCGCAATCCATTTTCGAGGCGCTCGAAAGTTTAAACGCCAATAAACTTCGCTCTGGCCTGACCATCCTGGGCATCGTCATCGGCGTGGCGGCGGTGATTGCCATGCTGGGGGTCGGACGCGGCGCGCAGGATACGATTACCGGCTCCATCAGCGGCATCGGTACCAATCTGCTCTTCGTCATCTCCGGCGGCAGCGAGGACATCCGCAACCCCAAGCCGCTCACCCTCAGCGACGCGGCCGCCATCGCCGACCCCTTCCAGGCGCCTTCGGTGGAGGCGGTTGCTCCGGCTGTGCAGGGCAGCGCAGTCCTGACCGCCAACGGCGAGCAGATGCAGGTCTCGGTGACCGGTACGACGCCAGAATACTTCATCATGCGCAATTACACCCTCCTGGAAGGGGAGTTCTTCACCGAAGAAGACCGCCTCGGTTACGCCTCGGTGGTCGTCATCGGCCCGGATGTGGCCGATAAGTTGTTCGGTCACCGCGACGGTCTGATTGGCGAAACCCTGCGCATCAACAACCAGCCTTTCCGCATTTTGGGCGTGCTGGAGCCGCGCGGCGGCGGAATGATGGGCAGTCAGGACGCCGATGTTATCCTGCCGCTCGAAACGGCGCAGACGCGCATCCTCCAGCGCAACGACCGCCAGCGGGTGAGACTGATTCTCGTCCAGGCTGTTAGCGTGGAGGCCATTCCCCGGGCGACCGATGAAATCTCCCAAATTTTGCGCCAGCGTCACAACACCCCCATCGGCGCGGATGATTTCACTATCTTCTCCCAGCAGGATTTCATCTCTGTCGCCAAAACGGTGACCAACGTGTTGACCATCTTCCTGGGCGGCATTGCTGGCATTTCCCTGCTGGTGGGCGGCATCGGCATCATGAACATCATGCTCGTCTCGGTCACCGAGCGGACGCGTGAAATCGGCCTGCGCAAGGCGCTTGGGGCGCGCAAACGCGACATCCTCATCCAGTTTTTGACCGAATCCTCGCTTCTGAGCCTGATTGGCGGGCTGGTGGGCATTGCTTTCGGCTGGCTGATCGCCTTCGTCGTTGGCCGCATTGCTGCCGGGGCCGGGACACAACTAACTCCCTCCATTGGTCTCGACTCTATTCTCCTGGCGACTCTCTTCTCGGCGGCGGTCGGCTTGTTCTTCGGCATTTACCCGGCCAACCGCGCCGCCAACCTCGAGCCGGTGGAAGCCCTGCGCTATGAGTAGCAGGCCTCCATGATTGAGATTGTTGACGTTGGTTTGAGCGGCTGGCGGAATAGGAAACCATCCCCAGCCGCTTCGGCGTCCGTTGCCTGCCGTTTCTATCAACGCATGGGGGCGCACCTGGGGGAAATTCGCCGTTTCGGCTGCGCGGCCTTTCGGGCGGTGGCGCATGTAAGCTAAATACACCCCTTTTGGGTGATATTCCCGGACAAGCAAACAACGTAAAATATGACCAGCGGTATTCGTCATTGCCAGGCAATACCGCTCATTTTTTTATACGGAGGTTTTCTTATGTCCTACAAATGGCTTGTTCGGCCTTTGGCTCTGCTGGTTTGCTTGGCGCTTCTGCCGGCTTGTTCCCTCCCACAGGCTCAGCCAGCGCTCACGGATACCTCCGTACCGGTTGCTACGGCGACGGAATCTGTCTTTGTCGAGCAGGCGACCAGCACAGCGCTCCCCATCGTTCACCTGCTCATCCCAGGCGAGCCGCCTGGCAAAATCATCAGCGAAATTAGTGACCGGGACTCATCGGCTACGGCTTCTGAACGGCGCGCCAACGGCGGCGAGAACTTCGCCAGTAATCTGTTTGAGCGCCCCTTCAATGCGAACACGATGGACACCTATTTCCCGGACCTGGACATCCTTCGCGCCGCTTTACAGCGCGATGACACCTGGCTGTTCCTGATTCTGCGCCTGGCCGGAACCAGCCCGGACGGCGGCATGAGCGGGGCCTACGGTCTCGAATTCGACCTCGATGTGGACGGCCGCGGCGACTTTCTCATTCTGGCGACCGCGCCCGGCGCAGAATGGTCCACCAACGGCGTGCGCGTCTGGACGGACAACAACAACGATGTGGGCGGCAAGACCCCGGCCCAGGCCGATACCCAACCAGGCGATGGCTATGAAACGCTGCTCTTCGACTCCGGCGTCGGCTCCGATCCCGACCTTGCCTGGGGCAGAATTTCTCCTTCCGACCCGACCGTTGTACAGGTGGCTTTCAAACGCTCTCTTATCGAAAACGATGGCGTTTTCACCTGGGGCGCATGGACGGAGCGAAGCGTTCTGACGCCGGGATGGTATGACTACAACGACCATTTCACTCCCGAAGATGTCGGTTCTCCGCTGGCCGAACAGACAAAATATTATCCCATCAAAGCGCTCGCCGAACTTGACAACACCTGCCGTTGGGGAGTCGGTTTTACCCCCAGCGGGAGCGAGCCGGGCGTCTGCCCCAAGCCGGTCACCCCCACGCCTCCCCCGCCGGTTGGTCCCGGGACGATTTCTGGCACGGTGTACTATAACGGCATCAACGGCGGTCTCTCTTATGTCCCCGGCGTTTCCACGCCTCAGGCCGGCATCCCCGTTACCTTGCGCTCCGGAGATTGCGGAAGCCCCGGCGGAGTGGTTGATTCCACCACTTCGAATGTTTCTGGCAAATACTCCTTCTCTGTGGGCGCGGGAACGTACTGCGTCTCCTTCAATCCCCCGTCCTCGTACCGCACCGGCCCGCAGACGGTGACCATCAGCGGCGGCGATTCGGCAACCGTGGACTTCTTCTACTACACTTACCTGGGCTTACGCTGAAGTCGTCCCTTGTTACTCTGTCTTTAGAGGGCGGGATGCCATCCCGCTCTCTTGTTTCACAGGAATTCGATTTATAATACAGCCACTTTGCCTTCTAAAGGAACCCCCGTGGAACAAAAACTCGCCAAACTCAAAGAGACGATTGCTACCCTCGCCGACTTGAACGGCGCCTCGGCTTTGCTGGGCTGGGACCAGCAGACCTATATGCCCCCCGGCGCGGCCGAAATGCGCGGCCAGCAGACGGCTACACTCAACAGGCTGGCGCACGAGATCGGCACGTCGCCTGAACTGGGCAAACTGCTCGATGAACTGCGCCCCTACGCCGAGACCCTCGACCCGGATTCGGACGATGCCCGCCTGATCAAGTTTGCCATCCGTGACTATGAACGCGCCACGCGCGTCCCCGCGGATTTCATCGTGGAACAGGCGCAGGTGGTCACCCTGGCCAACCAGGCCTGGGCCGAAGCGCGCGCTAAATCCGACTTTTTCATCTTCCGCCCGCACCTGGAAAAAGTCATCGAACTGACCCACCGCTATGTAGGATTCTTCCCGCCTGCCGACCATCCCTACGACATCCTGCTCGACTCCTTCGAGCCGGAGATGAAAACGGCAGAGGTGAAAGCCATCTTTGAAGCCCTGCGCCCCCAGCAGGTGGAACTCATCCAGGCCATCGCCGCCCGGCCCCCAGTGGACGACTCCTTCCTCCATCAGCCCTTCGATGAGCAGAAACAGTGGGACTTCGGGGTGGAAGTCATCACCAAGTTTGGCTACGACTGGCAGCGTGGCCGTCAGGACAAATCCGCTCACCCCTTCACCGGCGGCCCCGGCGTCAACGATGTGCGCATCACCACGCGCGTTGCGCCGAACTTCCTCAACACCATGCTCTTTGGCACCATGCACGAAGCCGGCCACGCCATGTACGACCAAGGGACGGGTCAGAACCTGGTGCGCACGAACCTCCTCGGCGGCGCGTCGCTCGCCGTTCACGAATCGCAGAGCCGCATGTGGGAAAACCTCGTCGGGCGCTCCCTCCCCTTCTGGCAGCACTTCTACCCGCGCCTGCAGGAACTCTTCCCCCAACTGGCGAGCGTTTCGTTGGAGGCCTTCTACAAAGGCATCAACAAAGTCCAGCCCTCCCTCATTCGCGTCGAGGCCGACGAAGCCACCTACAACTTGCACATCATGCTGCGCTTTGAAATCGAACTCGCCCTCATCGAAGGCAAACTGGCCGTCAAAGACCTGCCCGAATTCTGGAACGCCAAGATGCAGGAATACCTCGGCGTCACCCCGTCCAACGATGCCCAGGGCGTCCTTCAGGACATTCACTGGTCATGGGGTCTCTTCGGCTACTTCTCCACCTACGCCCTCGGCAACCTCATCTCGGCTCAACTGTGGGAGAAAATCAACCGCGACATCCCCGACCTCGAAGCCCAGATTCGCCAGGGTCAATTCGATGCCCTTCTCGGCTGGCTGCGGACGAACATCCACGTCCATGGGCGCAAATTCATGCCCCAGGAACTCGTCCAGCGCGTTGTTGGATCGAAGATTGACCCCGCCCCCTACATGCGCTACCTGCGCAAAAAATACGGCGAAATCTATGCCCTCTAACCCGGACGCCCCGCAAGGGGCGTCTCTTGTTTATAATAAGCGGCATGTACCGCCGCTTCGTTCTGACCTGTTGCCTGCTCGCCGCGCTGACGGCCTGTCTGCCCGTCGCGCAGAGTCCCGCCGCCTCCACCCCGACCCTGGGCCCGTCCGCCGTTTCCCTGGCTTCTTCCTCTCCCGCAGCGCCGACCCCCAGCCCGACCCCCGAAATCATTTCTTCCACCCCGCCGCCGGAGCCGACCTCCAGCCCGCCCCCGCCTTCCACCGAGACGAGCGCGCCCCCGCCGCCCCTGCCCAGTCTGGCCCCGCCCACTGCCCAGCCGACGCCGCCCCCTCAGCCGCAGACCGGTTCGGCGGCGATACAATTCTATGCGCCGGGGCCGATGTCGCGGGTCACCTCGCCGGTGCTTTTCTATGGTTACGCCATCCCCGGCTACAAGAACAAGGGCGTCATCGAGTTATTCGGCGAAGACGGCTCCCTGCTGGCTTCCGAACTCCTGCAACTGAACACCGACTACAAATGGGCATTTTTCCACTGGAGCCTGGCCTTTGAGCCGCGCGGCGCAGGCGAATTGGCGCGCCTGACCCTGACCACCCGCGACGAATACGAGCGGCCGACGGCCATCCAATCGGTTCACTTGATTCTCATTCCCGAAGGATTGAAGGTTATCAACCCTGCCGGAGACCTTGCGGAGCGCTGTGTGATCGACTCTCCGGCGGCTGGAAAACGCATTTCGGGCGGGACAATTTCGGTCTCCGCTAGGATGCGCCCCTACAACAGCCTCCCCCTGACAGTCTCACTGGTCGGACGTGACGGGATGCCCCTGGCCTCGCAACTCGTCCCCATCCAGCCCAACCCGGATGGGTTGTATGTTCCCTTTTCGGTCACTCTTTCATACAGCGTCTCAGCCTTCACTCCCGTCCGACTGACCGTCAGCCAGCCCGATGAGCGCATTCCCGGCACGATGTACCTCTATAGCCAGGAACTCAATTTAAATCCTTGACGCCCTTGCCTGGCAGGTGTACAATTGCGGCTCGCTCTGGAAGATGCAAACAGAGTAACGGCGCGGGGTAGAGCAGTGGCAGCTCGTCAGGCTCATAACCTGGAGGTCGGTGGTTCAAATCCACCCCCCGCAACTGAAGGGCACTCACCCCAAAATGCTTTGGGGTGAGTTTTTTTACCCGAGATTGAAAATATCCGAGACGTTCTTTTGCCCTTCGAGTTTGAATTTTTATCGGGTATACTTTCGGCGCTTATGGCTGAAAACATTCGCAACTTCTGCATCATCGCTCATGTGGACCACGGCAAGTCCACCCTGGCCGACCGTCTTCTCCATCTTACCGGGGCCGTCCCCGACCGCGACACCACCGAGCAGATTCTCGACTCGATGGACCTGGAGCGTGAGAAGGGCGTCACCATCAAGGCTTCGGCAGTGCGCATGAACTACACCGCCGCCGACGGTCAGACCTATGCGCTGAATCTGATAGACACCCCCGGCCACGTGGACTTCGGCTACGAGGTCAGCCGCGCCCTGGCGGCCTGCGAAGGCGCGGTCCTTGTGGTGGATGCCACCCAGGGTATCGAAGCGCAGACGCTCGCCAATCTCTACCAGGCCATCGAGGCGAACCTCGAAATCATCCCCGTCGTCAACAAGATAGACCTCATCACCGCCCGCCCGGACGAAGTGGCTGAAGACATCGGCAGTCTGCTCGGAGTCCCGCCGGAGACGGTCATCCGCGTCTCGGCCAAGGACGGGACGAATGTCGAAACGGTCCTCGAGACCATCGTCCGCCGCGTCCCGCCGCCGAGGGGCGACCCCGAAGCGCCCCTGCGCGCCCTCGTCTTCGACTCGCACTACGACTCGTACAAGGGTGTCATTACCTACGTCCGCGTGGTGGATGGGCGGCTCGGCCCCGGCGACAACATCCACCTGATGTCCACCGGCGTGGACGTGAAGCCCATTGAGATGGGCGTCTTTGCGCCGATGATGAAGCCGGTGCCAGAACTGCGCGCCGGGGAGGTGGGCTACATCGCCACCGGTCTGAAGACTGTCCACGAGGCCCGCGTCGGCGATACGATTACCAGCACGGCCCGTCCGGCCGCGGACCCGCTGCCCGGTTACCGCCACCCCAAGCCGATGGTCTTCGCCGGCATTTACCCCTCCGAAGCCGACGACTACCAGGACCTGCGCGAGGCGCTCGAAAAATTGCAGTTGAACGACGCCTCGCTGGTCTTCGAGCCGGAGACCTCGCAGGCGCTCGGCTACGGCTTCCGCGCCGGTTTCCTGGGCCTGTTCCACATGGAAATCATCCAGGAACGCATCGAGCGCGAGTACGACCTGGACGTGGTCTTCACCGCTCCGACGGTGGCCTACGAGGTCTTGCTGCGCGACGGCACGACCCGCATCGTGGATACTCCCGCCGACCTGCCTGATGAGGGCGACATCGAGGAAATCCGCGAGCCGTGGATGACCATCGAAATCATCACCCCGACCGAGTATTACGGCCCCATCATGGAACTGGTCACCAAACGCCGCGGCATCTTCAAGGGGCCGGAGTATCCCGCTCCGCACCGCGTCCAGTTGAATTACGAGATTCCGCTCTCGGAAATCATCGTGGACTTCTTCGATGAGTTGAAGTCGCGCACGCGCGGCTACGCCTCGCTCGATTACCAGTTCCTTGAGTACCGCCCCGACAAACTGCAAAAACTGGAGATTCTGGTCAACGGCGAGCCAGTGGACGCCCTGGCGACCATTGTCCACAGTCAGGAGGCCTACCATAAGGGCCAGCGGATGATTACCAAACTCAAGGATTTGATTCCGCGCCAGTTGTTCGAGGTGGCCATCCAGGCCTCTTCGGGCGGGCGGGTCATCAGCCGCGCCAACGTCAAGCCGCTGCGCAAGGATGTGCTGGCCAAGTGTTACGGCGGCGACATCACCCGCAAGAAGAAATTGCTCGAAAAGCAGAAGAAGGGCAAGAAGCGCATGAAGATGGTCGGCAACGTGGAAATCCCGCAGGAAGCCTTCATGGCGGTGTTGAGTCTGGAAGAAGAGTAATTTCTAACACAAGGATACGAAGGTGCGTCGAGGAAAAGATTCACAGAGACTTCCTTTGTGTGTTTCCTTGGTGCTCTTTGTGTTGAAGGGTTTTTATGTCTGATTTTTCGAGATCCGACCGGCAACCCGGACGCTGGCGCTGGCTGCCGGGGACGCTCATCAGCCTGGCGCTCATCGCCGCCTTGCTCTATTTCGTTGACCTGAAACGCTTTCTGGAAGCCTTCCGCACGGCCAACCTGTGGCTGTTGGGGGGCTTTTTCCTTGTCTCCCTGCTCTGGCTGACCGTGCGCGCCGTCGTCTGGCGCACGTTACTGCGCGGCCGCGCCGCTTACCTCGACACGTTCCTGACCTTGTGCGAGGGCTATCTGCTCAACAATGTCCTGCCCTTCCGGCTGGGGGAGGTGGGGCGTGCCTTCCTGCTGGGGCGCAAGGCCAGCCTCGGTTTCGTGGATGTCTTCTCGACCGTCATCGTCGAGCGCGTGGTGGATTTGGCCTTTTCGGCGGCCATCTTCCTGAGCGCCATTCCCTTCGTGGCCGGCGCGGCAGGGGCCGAAACCGCCGCCCTGACGGTCGCCGGGCTGATTATGCTGGGGCTGACGGCCCTCTACCTGCTGGCGCGCAATCAGCAGTCGGCGCTGGCGCTCTTTGACCGGCTCACCGCGCGGCGTCCGCGCTTACAGAATTTCAAGACATCGTTCCTCGCGCCGTTGTTTTCCGGGCTGGCGATTCTGACCGACGCCGGCCTTTTTCTGCGCTTTCTCTTTTGGATGACCCTCAACTGGCTGTTGGCTATCGGCCAGTTTTACCTGCTCATCCTGGCTTTCTTCCCGCAGGCGATGCCGCTCTGGTCGCTCTTCGGGCTGGGGGCGGTGGCTTTTGGCAACGCCATCCCTTCCATGCCGGGCGCAATCGGCACCTTCGAGGGGGCGCTGGCTGGGGCGTTGACCCTCCTTTCGGGGAACGAATCGGCGGCTCTGGCCGCGGCGCTCGCGGCGCACCTGGGCAATTATCTCGCCAGCGGGCTGATTGGCCTTTATGCTCTCTCCCGCGAAGGCGAGACGCTGATGGGCGTCTATCGGCAGTTACGGGAAAGAAAGAGCGAAGTGCAATGACTTCGCGGGCTGAAGCGGTGGTTTTGATACGCCCGAAGAGCACGGGCGACTCAACCACCAGGAGCATGAAACTCATCATAATAGAACCGGTGGTTGAGTAGACGGCGGTGTTCTTCCGCCCTCGTATCGAAACCACCTTTGGCAAGGAGCATTTATGTCCAAAAATTACTTCATCACCGGCGGGGCCGGGTTCATCGGCTCGAATTATGTTCATCGCCTGCTCCAGCGCGGCGAGAAGGTGACCATTTACGATAATCTCTCCCGCGCCGGAGCGGCGCGCAACCTCGACTGGCTGCGCGTCGAATTCGGTCAGGACGCCTTCCGCCTCGTCGTCGGGGATGTACGCGATGCCGCCCTGTTGACCGAATCCAGCCGCCAGGCGGACGTGATTGTCCACCTGGCCGCGCAGGTGGCGGTGACGACCTCCGTCACGCGGCCGCGCGAAGACTTCGAAATCAACGCCCTCGGCACGTTCAACGTGGTCGAGGCGGCGCGGCTCAACGAGCGCCGTCCCCTCCTTCTCTACGCTTCCACAAACAAGGTCTATGGCGGCATGGAGGATGTCGAAGTCGTCGAACGCGCCAGCCGTTGGGAGTATAAAAACCTGCCCTTCGGCTGTCCCGAAACCCAGCCGCTCGATTTTCACTCACCGTATGGCTGTTCCAAAGGGACCGGCGACCAATATGTGCGCGATTATGCCCGCATCTATGGCCTGCGCTCGGTCGTCTTCCGGCAGTCTTGCATTTATGGGCCGCGTCAGTTCGGCATCGAAGACCAGGGCTGGGTGGCCTGGATGGTCATCGCTGCCCTCACCGGACGGCAGATTACCATCTACGGTGACGGCAAACAAATCCGCGATGTTCTCTTCGTGGAGGACTTGCTGGATGTCTATGACGCGGCCATCGAGCGTATTGATGTTGCGGCCGGGCAGGTCTACAACATCGGCGGCGGACCGGCGAACACGATCGCCGTTTGGAGCGAGTTCGGCCCGCTCCTGGAAAAACTGCTCGGCAAGCCCATTCCTGTGGCGCGTGGCGACTGGCGTCCAGGCGACCAGCGCGTCTTTGTGGCCGATATCCGCAAGGCCGAGCGCGACCTGGGCTGGAAGCCGAAGGTGGGGGCAGAGGAAGGGGCGGCGAGGCTGTTCGAGTGGGTGAAGGCCAATCAATCCTTGTTTTGACGCCAAAAACGGGCGGTCTGACGACTGCCCGTTTTGTTTTATGCAGGGTATTTTCTCCGCTGGCCTACTGATACAGAATCGGCTCGAGGCGCAGGTTTTCCTCGCCGGCCAGGTCTTTCACCTTGCGCAGCAATTCGTCACAGATGCGTGTGCTGTCGTTGGGGAAGTCAATCAGGTAGCCCTTGCCGTCCTCGAAGATGTGGAACTGGAAGCGGTCCTTGCCGGGGTAGGAGATGAACAGGCCGTGCAGGCGCTGGATGCGGCGGATGTCGCGCTCCGCGTCGCCGCTCGGACGCAGCACCACCGTCGCCATCTGCGGGGCGCGTTCCTCGCCCGGCGCGGGGGCGGCAGGCGGCGTCTTGAGCGTCGGGACGACAGCCGCGACCGGCGGCGTTTCTGGCAAACCTGCCGCTTCCTTGCTCACTGACAACTGCTCACCGATAACTAACGGCTGTCCACTGACGACTGACGGCTGTTCATCGAAGACCGCCGCGGGCAAGTCGGCCTCGTGCAGGATCAGGTCGGGGATGTCGAACTCTGCCCCGGCGGCGGAGAAGTCGGAAGAATGGCCGTAGGGTTCGAGGTACTTTTCCCAGTCGGGCGGGTCTTCGGGAGGGGGCGGTTCGGCGGGATGGGCGCGCGGCGCGGCATTGTTCCCGCGTGAAGGGGCTTTCGGGTAGGCCGGGCGGGACTCGCTCACTTGCCGGGGCGGGACGGCGGCCGGTTTGACGGGGGCCGGCGCGGGGTCCGGCGGCGGAGCGGCTGGCCGGAGCGGTATCTGCGCCGGTCCTTCGGCCTTGCTCTGGGCGGGTTCGGTTAGTTTGATTTGCGTGCGGATGTTGTCCACCAGCACTTTGGCGGGGGTGGAGCGGGCGTCCACTTTGCCTTCGGCCACAATCACGCCGCCGATTTCCAGGGCAAACTGGTACTGTTCCCAGACGCGCGGGAAGAGGACGAGTTCGATGACGCCGGTCAGGTCTTCGAGTGTCACCCAGGCCATCATCTTGCCGGTTTTGGTCTGGTGCGGGCGGATGCCGGTGACCATGCCGGCGACGCGGGTCTTTTCTTCGTGGGCGGCTTCGCTGAGGGTGCCGGCATCGTGGGTGACGACGCGGCGGATTTCGTTCAGGTAGGGGGTGAGGGGATGTTCGGAGACGTACATCCCCATCAGTTCGCGCTCCCAGTTGAGTTTTTCGCGGCGGTCGGCTTCGGGGACGACCGGCAGGCGGATGGTTTCGACGACGCCGGTGTGCGTGCCGAAGAGCGACATCTGCCCGGCCTGTTCGGCGCGGAAGTGGGAGGCGCTGACGGCGACAATCTGGTCGAGGCCTTCGAGCATGGCGGCGCGCGGGCCGAGTTTGTCGAGCGCGCCGACTTTAATGAGGCATTCGAGGGCGCGCTTGCCCACCGCGCGCAGGTCGACGCGGGCGGCGAAGTCGTTCAGGTCGCGGAAGGGGCCGCCTTTGGCGCGGGCGGCGGTGATGAGTTCTACGGCGGCCTGGCCGACGTTTTTGACCGCGCCCAGCCCGAAGCGGATTTTGGCTTTGCCCTCCTGCTCTTCGATGCGGAAGTCCCAGTCGCTGGCGTTGATGTCGGGCGGGAGAACGTCCACGCCCATCTGGCGGGCGTCGTTGACGTAGAGGGCGACCTTTTCCGTCTCGTGTTTGGAGACGGTCAGAAGGGCGGTCATATATTCGGCGGGGTAGTGGCGCTTGAGGAAGCCGGTCTGGACGGCGAGGAAGCCGTAGTCGGCGGCGTGGGATTTGTTGAACCCGTAGCGGGCGAATTCCTCCCAGTCGGCGAAGATGGCTTCGGCGGTTTCGCGCGGGATGCCGTTCTTGACCGCGCCCTCGACAAACTTGAGGTGATGTTTCTCGATTTCTTCTTTTTTCTTCTTCGAGATGGCTTTACGCAGGTCGTCAGACTGCGAGGGGCTGTACCCCGCCAGTTCGACGGCGGCGCGCATGATTTGTTCCTGGTAGATGGGGATGCCGTAGGTGTCGCCGAAAATCGGTTCGAGGGCCGGGTGACGGTACTCGGCCTGGGCTTCGCCGTGCATGCGGCTGATGTAGTCGGGGATGAAGTCCATCGGGCCGGGGCGGAAAAGCGCCACCATGGCGATGACATGCTCCAGCGAGGTGGGTTTCATCTGCACGAGCCAGCGGGTCATGCCCGTGCCTTCCAATTGGAAGACGCCCAGGGTGTTGCCGTTGCCGAGGAATTTGTAGGTTTCGGGGTCGTCGGTGGGGATGTTGTTGAGGTTGTATTCGATGCCGTGCCGCTCTTTGATGAGGGCGCAGGCTCTTTGCATGACGGTCAGTGTCGCCAGGCCGAGGAAGTCCACCTTGAGCATTTTGAGTTTTTCGAGGATGCCCATTTCGAACTGGGTGATGGTCTTGATGGGCGTCTCTTCAGACTCGTTGGTGGGGCGCGCCAGCGGCAGGTATTCGATGATGGGCTTGTCGGAGATCACCACACCGGCGGCGTGCGTGCCGGCGCTGCGCACCACGCCTTCCATCCTCGCGGCGGTGTCGATGAGTTCGCGCAGATGCGGCTCGCTCTGGTAGGCGGCTTTCAGGTCTGGTACCTGTTCGAGGGCTTCGGGAAGCGTGACCGGTTTACCGGGGATGTTGGGGACCATCTTGGCAATGCGGTCCACTTCGGGCAGGGGAATGTCCATGACGCGGCCGACATCCCGCAGGGCGGCGCGTGCGCCCATGGTGCCAAAGGTGATGATTTGCGCCACTTTGTCCTGCCCGTATTTCTGGACGGCGTATTCAAGCATTTCGGCGCGGCGGTCGTCCTGGAAGTCGAGGTCAATATCGGGCATGGATACCCGGTCGGGGTTGAGGAAGCGCTCGAAGAGCAGGTGATGCTGGAGGGGGTCAATCAGCGTGATGAAGAGGGTGTAGGCGACGATCGAACCGGCGCCGGAGCCGCGCGTGTTGTACCAGATGCCGCGCTCGCGGGCGTGGCGGCATAGGTCCCAGACGATGAGGAAGTAAGAGTCGAAGCCCATGCGGTGGATGACGCTCAGTTCGTAGTCGAGGCGGGCCTGGACCGGTTCGCTGTCAGCGCGTTCGCCGTAGCGGCGGCGTGCTCCTTCCTGGCACAGGCGGCGCAGATAGGTCTCGTCGGTGTAGCCTTCCGGCACGTCGAATTGGGGCAGGCGGTATTTGTCGGCGCTCAGGTTGACGTTGCAGCGTTCGGCGATGAGCAGGGTGTTGGAAAGCGCGCCGGGGATTTCGCCGAAGAGGGCGGCCATTTCCTGGGGGGAGCGCAGGGAGAAGGCTTCCGGTTCGTAGCGCATCCGGTCGGGGTCGGAGAGCCGTTTGCCGGTCTGGACGGCGAGCAGGATGTCCTGCAAACGCCAGTCTTCGCGGTCAACGTAGTGAACGTCGTTGGTGGCAACGAAGCGGGCGTTGTAGCGCGGGGCCAGTTCCACCAGTTTGCGGTTGATTTCTGTCAGTTCGGGGATGTTGTGTTCCTGCAACTCGAAGAAAAAATTTTCCGGCCCGAAGACTTCGTAGTACCAATCGAGGCTCTGACGGGCTTTCTCCACCTGACCCTGTTCGAGCAGGCGCGGCACCTCAGCAGAAAGACAGCCGGAGGTGCAAATCAGCCCTTCGGCGTGGCGGGCGAGAAAGTCTTTGTCAATGCGCGGGTAGTAATAAAAGCCTTCCGTCTGGGCGGCGGAGACAATCTTGAGCAGGTTCTGGTAGCCGGTTTGGTTTTCGGCCAGCAGGAGCAGGTGGGTGGATTTCTTGTCCTCCTGCGGGTCGCGTTCTTTCATCGAGCGGGCGGCCAGGTAGGCTTCGACGCCGATGATGGGCTTGATGCCGGCCTCTTTGGCGCGCTCGTAGAACTCGATGACGCCGTACATCGCGCCGTGGTCGGTGATGGCGAGCGAGGTCATGCCCAATTCTTTGGCGCGGCTTATCAGCTTCTTGATGTTCGAGAAGCCATCGAGCAGGGAATATTCGGTGTGGACGTGGAGGTGGGTGAAGGACATTAAAGGTTAGCGGTCGAAAGGTCGGCAGGTTGAAAGGTTGAGGCGGGGCAGAAATGATTATAGCATGTATGTTTTGCTTAAAATTCGCCCCACTGTGCTATGATTCGGTCGGAGAGGAGACCGCTATGGAACATAATTCTGTCATTGATACAATGCTGAACCATCGTTCGGTGCGCAAGTACAAGAAGGACCAGCCCCCCGACGAGGTTGTGGAAACCATCGTCCGCGCCGGACAGCAGGCTCCCTTTGCCTCACAATTGTATAGCGTGCTTTTGTCGCGCAAGAAAAAGGCCCCTTTTGGCGCGCCGCTCTGGTTCACAATTTGTGTGGACCTCTACAAACTCGAACGTTTCATGAAGATACGCGGCTGGCAAGTGGTCACCAATGACCTGGACCTGCTCTTCTTTGGCATTCAGGACGCGGCATATATGGCGCAGAACATGGTGGTGGCGGGTGAAAGTCTGGGATTGTTCTCCTGTTTTCTAGGAGCCGCTTCGCACCTGGCCGGGTGCATTGCCAGAGAGTTCAAACTCCCGTCGCGCGTTTTCCCGCTCGTCCAGTTGGTGATGGGCTACCCGGCGGAGGAATTTCCGCCCCGTCCGCGCTGGCCGCTGTGGTTTACGCTCTTCGAGGACAGGTATCCTGAATTTACCGACGAGCAGGTGGCCGAGGCGATGAAAGTTATGGACGATGGCTACCTGGCGCAGGGATATTACGTTGAGCAGAGGGCGAAAATCCGGCTGGAAGGAGGCCGGGAAGAGACCTATACCTACGATAATTACTCCTGGACCGAACACATCTCGCGAAAATGGGGACAGTGGTACAAGTCGCCGAAGAAATTGCTGGAGCAGTTGGAGAAGAGGGGCTTTCACTTCTTCAAGGAAAAGTAACGAATTTTTGCCGCGTTGCATTTCTTACCCGCCTCTAACAACCCCATGCTATAATCCCGCCCGAAAGGGAATTCCTTCATGCTTCAGCGATTTGTCAAAGTTTTCGGGGGCGACCCCAACAAAAAAGAAATCGAAAAAATTGCCGGGATTGTGGCGCGTATCAATGCTTTCGAGCCGGAATTGGAAAAACTCTCCGATGACGCCTTGCGCGCCAAGACGGATGATTTCCGCGCCCGCATTGCTTCAGCCCTCCCCCCGCTTGTCGGGGGGGAGGAGGAGGGGAAGCAGGAAAAACGCCGCCAGGCCGAACAAGCCATCCTCGACGAAATCCTCCCCGAAGCCTTCGCGGTGGTGCGCGAAGCCTCCAAACGAACCATCGGCCTGCGCCACTACGACGTGCAGATGATTGGCGGCATCATCCTCCACCAGGGACGGATCGCCGAGATGCGTACCGGCGAGGGCAAGACCCTCGTCGCCACGCTGCCGCTCTACCTGAACGCGCTGACCGGCCGCGGCGTCCACCTTGTGACGGTCAATGATTACCTCGCCCGCCGCGACGCCCGCTGGATGGGCGCCATCTACCACTTTCTCGGCCTCTCGGTCGGCATTTTGCAGATGGCCGCCGTCACCGAGAACGGCAAAAAGGCCTTCCTCTACGACCCCGAACGCGAACACACCCGCGAAGACCAGCACCAAATGCGCCTGGTAGACCGCGTCGAAGCCTACCGCGCCGACATCACCTACGGCACCAATGCCGAGTTCGGCTTCGACTACCTGCGCGACAACATGACCTACTCGCTCGACGACCGCGTCCAGCGCGGCCACTATTACGCCATCGTGGACGAAGTGGACAACGTCCTGATTGACGAAGCGCGCACCCCGCTCATCATCTCCGGCCCGGCCTCCGAGGATGTGGAATGGTACGGCAAGATGGCCGCCATCGTCCGCCAGTTGCGCCCTGAAGATTACGAGGTCAACGAAAAAGATCGCACCGTTTCCCTGACCGACATCGGCATCGCCCATGTGGAACAACTGCTCGGCCAGCCCCTGCGCGACCCCGACCGCCCTGAAGATGTGACCCCCGAACAGGCGCGCCTGCTGGGCTACCTGGAACAGGCCCTGCGCGCCCAGCATCTCTTCAAGCGCAACAAGGATTACCTCGTTCAGGGCGGCAAGGTCGTTATCGTGGACGAGTTCACCGGGCGGCTGATGCCCGGTCGTCGCTGGAGCGATGGCCTGCACCAGGCCGTGGAAGCCAAGGAAGGGGTCAAGGTGGAGCCGGAGAACGTCACCTACGCCACCATCACCCTGCAAAACTACTTCCGCATGTACCAGAAACTGGCCGGCATGACCGGCACGGCGCTCACCGAAGCGGAAGAATTCCACAAAATCTACAAACTCGAAGTCCTGCCCGTCCCAACCAACCTCGAATATCAGGCCTTTGGCGCAAACGCCCCGCTGGTGGAAGTCAAGGCGAAGGATGAAGACGGCTACGAATACGCCTACTTCGCTCGCCGCGACGACCCGGAAAAGAAAGTCGTCTTCTGGCGGCGCAAGGATTACCCGGATGTTGTCTTTCGCACGGCAGAAGCCAAACTGCGCGCCATCGTGCGCGAAATCGTCCGTGAGCATGTGCGTGGCCGTCCCCTCCTGGTCGGCACGACTTCGGTCGAGAATTCCGAGCGCCTGTCCAATCGTCTGCGCGCCGAACCGGTGCGCCGCCTGATGCAGGTCCTGCTCCTCCGTCACGCCTGGCTGGAGGCCAACGACCGCATCGAAGACGGGCGCGCCATCCCGGCCCTCGAACCGCTCAACAAACCGCTCGACCAACTGCGCCCCGAAGACCTGCGCCCAATGGCCAAAGAACTCGGCCTCTCGCTTAACCCCGAAGAACCGGCCAACCTGAAGCGGCTGCTCGATATTCTGAATTTGCAGGAAAGCGATATAGACCGACTCAAGTCGGTTTTACAGGGCGGCGTCCCGCATCAGGTCTTGAATGCCCGCAAGCATACCGAAGAGAGCCAGATCATCGCCGGCGCAGGGGCGTTCGGCGCGGTGACAATTGCCACCAACATGGCCGGCCGCGGTGTGGACATCAAACTCGGCGGCGAACTGGCCGAAGAAATACTCAACGCCGTCAACCGCGTCCTGCGCAAGGCCGGTTACGACGACCCCTACGACATGTCCATGCAGGAACGCCGCGCCGCTGTGCAAAGCCTCGAACCGGCCTCCTATGGCATCTACGAGGCCGAAGTGCGCCACTTCCTGCAATATTTCGAGGACATGGAGCGCGTCCGTCAACTCGGCGGCCTGATGGTCATCGGCTCGGAGCGCCACGAGGCGCGGCGCATTGACAACCAGTTGCGCGGCCGCGCCGCCCGCCAGGGCGACCCCGGCGCCTCCCGCTTCTACCTTTCCCTTGAAGACGACCTGATGCGCATGTTCGGCGGTGACCAGGTGCGCAGCCTGATGAGCCGCTTCAACATTGACGATGACTTCCCCATGCAGGCGCGGCTGGTCAACAGCATGATCGAACAGTCCCAGCACCGCGTCGAGGGCGCAAACTTCGATGTCCGCAAGCATCTGCTCGAATACGACGACGTACTCAACTCTCAACGCATGCGCATCTATGCCCAGCGCGACCGCGTCTTCGAGAAGGACGACCTGACCGAAGACGTGGACGAACTCCTGCGCGCCGAAGTCGAGCGCCGCGTGAACGAGGCGACCGCAAGCGAGGAATACTGGCGTCTGCTGGCCTGGCTGGAACAGATTCAACCGCCCCTGCAGGTGAGCGGGAAGATTTTCCCCTCTTTCATGCTGAGACTTCTGTTGGAAGAACTCCCCGCTTCGCTCCCAGACCTGGAGCCTGCCGCGCTCGATTTGGCCGCCGCCTCCCTCGACGCCGCCCACGAACACTTCCTGACCTGGGCTGTTGGGCAGATTGACCGTGCCGACGAAGCCTTCAAGAGCCAACTCGATGAGCGCCTCGAAGCGCTAGACGCCTTCTTCGACGCCCTGAAAGACCGCGACGAAAGCGAACCGCTCCGCCCCCAGCAGGCGGCCGAGGAACTTGCCGCCGCCATCCGTCTGCCGCTGCGCCTGAGCAATGAACAGGCCGCTCAACTGCTGAAAGACCCCGGCGCGCTGGTCAAGCCTTTGCGCGCCGCCATTACCTCCGCGCTGACATCCTTCACCCTTTCCCGTCTGCTGTCGAACCTGGAATTCCGCCTCGGCGAGCCGCTGGGGCTGACTTTGCCCGACCTGCAGTCTCTGGCCTGGAAGGAAGCCTCCGCCCGCATCGAAGACCATCTGCGCGCCGCGCTGGAGGAACGCCGCGAGCACCTCGTCGGCGCGGGGGGGCAGATTCGGCGCGATGTGCATGCGTTCCTGGAGCGCAACCCAGGGACAGACAAGCAAACGGCTCTGCGTCTGCTGATGAGCATGGCGCAAGGCGCGCGCCTGGCTTTCGACCAGAAGACCCACCGTCAGGTGACGCAAGTCTTCACCCGCCTGCATTACGTCTATTACGGCGGGGAACTCCTGCGCCGCATGGACGCGGAGACGCTTCAGCAGAAAGTATTGTCCCATTTGAAAGAAGCGCGCGAGGCCCTGCTGGATTCCATCCGAGAAGCCGAAGCAACGCGGCTGGGAGTGGCAGTCGATTCGCCGCAGGCGCTCGAAGCCGCCCGCCGCGCGCAGAACCAGGCTTATCGTCAGGTTCTGCTCGGCGCAATCACCGAATTGTGGGTGGACTACCTGACCCGCGTCGAGGCCCTGCGCGTCTCGGTCGGACTGGAGGCTTACGCCCAGCGCGACCCGCTGGTACAATACAAAAGCCAGGCCTCCGAAATGTTCCAAACCCTGCTGGCCGACATCCGCGCCGCCGTTATCAGCCGCATTTTCCTGATGCGGCCGCGCTCGGCGGCGGTCGGTGTGGAGGTCATTGTGCCCAACGCCCCCGAAGTGAAAGCCGGCGCGCCGTCTGCCGACAGGGGGGCACAGCCCTCTGACGCCGGCAAGAAGCGCAAGCGTCATCGTCATTGAGGACGATTATGGATTTCTATCATTCCTTGCCGAAAGTGGATTTGCATCGCCATCTCGAAGGCTCCTTGCGCCTAAAGACGATGTTGGACATTGCCCGCATGCATGGCATCACCATCCCTTTCGGCACCGGGCCGCTGAGTTCGCTGGTGCAGGTGCAGGGGAATGACCCGTTCACGTACAAGAATTTTCTGGCCAAGTTCAACACCTTGCGCCTTTTCTATCGCTCGCCGGAAGTCATTTATCGCGTAACGCGCGAGGCCATCGAAGATGCCGCGCGGGACAACGTTCGCTATCTGGAATTGCGTTTTACGCCGGTGGCACTCAGCCGCGCCGAGCGTTTCCCGCTCCATGATGTGATGGACTGGGTGTGCGACAGCGCCCGCAAAGCGGCGCAGGAGTTTAGCATCCAGGTGATGCTGATTGCTTCGGTCAACCGCCACGAGAGCGTGGAACTGGCCGAGCAGGTGGCCTGGCTGGCGGCGGAGCGGCGCGAGCGCGGCATCCTGGGTCTCGACCTGGCCGGCAATGAGGCCGAGTTCCCTGCCGAACCGTTTTTGGGCGTCTTCCGCGAGGCGAAACAATCTGGCCTGCATCTGACCATCCACGCCGGGGAATGGGGGGGAGCGGAAAACATTCGTATAGCGATTGAGACACTCGGAGCGGAACGCATCGGTCACGGCGTGCGTGTGCTGGAAGACCCGCAGATAGTGCGCCTGGCGCGTGAGCGCAAGGTTGCGTTTGAAGTGTGTGTGACCAGCAATTATCAATCGGGGGTGGTGAAAAACCTGGCCGACCATCCCTTGCTGCGCATGATTTCGGCCGGCCTGATTGTGACTCTGGCGACCGACGACCCCTCGATTTCGCAAATTATGCTCTCCGACGAATACCGCCGCGCCTGCGAGGATTTGGGATTGCCCCTCGATGAGTTAAAGCAATGTGTGCTGGCGGCGGCAGAGGTTTCCTTCCTGCCGGCGACCGAGAAACGGAGCCTGGTCAGCGCCTTGCAGGTGGAATTGGGATGATGATTTTAGAGGCCGGCGGCTTGACGCTGGGCCTTTGAATATGCAAAGAATGCCAAAGGAGATTTTGTACGGATGAAAGACTTCTTCAACGCTCGTGATTTCTTGACTTCAGGCGATAAGCAATACGTCCTCTACCGTCTGGATGCGCTCGAAAAAGCCGGCCTGACACAACTGCGCCGTCTGCCCTATTCCATCCGTATTCTGCTCGAAGCGGCCCTGCGGCAGTGCAACGGCCGCGAAATCACCGAGCAGGACGTGAAAAATATCGCCGCCTGGGCTCCGCGCGGCGAGCGGATGGGTATTCCCTTCCTGCCCGGCCGCGTGGTGATGCAGGATTTTACCGGTGTCCCCGCAGTGGTGGACCTGGCGGCGATGCGCGCCGCAGTCGCCCGTCTCGGCGGCGATCCGAAGAAAATCAATCCACTCGTGCCGGTGGACCTGGTCATTGACCATTCGGTGCAGGTGGATTTCTTCGCCAGCCCCGACGCCCTGCAGCGCAACGCCGAACTTGAATTCCAACGCAACCGCGAGCGCTATGAGTTCCTCAAGTGGGGCCAGCAGGCTTTTTCCAACTTCCGCGTTGTCCCGCCGGCGACCGGCATCATCCATCAGGTCAACCTGGAATATCTCTCGCCGGTGGTCTCCATCCGTGCTATGGCGGATGGCGAAAAGGTGGCCTTTCCTGATACCCTGGTGGGCACCGACTCGCACACCACCATGATCAACGGCCTGGGCGTGGTCGGCTGGGGCGTGGGCGGCATCGAAGCCGAGGCGGTCATGCTCGGCCAGCCGATGGATATGCTCCTGCCAGACGTCATCGGCTTCCGCCTGACCGGCAAACTGCGCGAGGGCGTCACTGCCACGGACCTCGTTCTCACCGTCACGCAGATGCTGCGCCAGAAGGGCGTGGTAGACAAATTCGTCGAGTTCTTCGGCCCCGGCCTCGATTCCATGTCGCTGACCGACCGCGCCACGATTGCCAACATGGCCCCCGAATACGGTGCGACAATGGGCTACTTCCCGCCGGACGCCGAAACCCTGCGCTACCTGCGTCTCACCGGCCGCCCGGCCGAGACCATCGAACTGGCCGAGGCCTACCTGCGCGCCCAGGGACTCTTCCGCACGCCCGACGCCCCGGAGCCGGAATTTACCGACACGCTTGAACTCGACCTGGGGTCGGTCGTCCCCTCGCTGGCGGGCCCCAAGCGTCCGCAGGACCGCGTCCCGCTCTCGGAGATGAAATCCGCCTTCCGCAGAGCGCTGACCGCTCCTGTCAAGGAGCGCGGCTACGAACTTTCTGGCGAGGCGCTCGACCGCGAGGGGCTATTCGGCACAAATGGCGGCTCGGTCAAGATGCGGCATGGGGCGGTGGTGATTGCTTCCATCACCTCCTGCACCAACACCAGCAACCCGTCGGTGCTGATCGGCGCCGGTCTGCTGGCCAAGAAGGCGGTCGAGAAGGGACTGAAGGTCAAACCCTATGTCAAGACCAGCCTGGCGCCCGGCTCGCGGGTCGTGACCGAGTACCTGAAGTCCGCCGGACTGCTCGAACCGCTCTCGCAACTGGGCTTCAACGTGGTTGGCTACGGCTGCACGACCTGCATCGGCAACAGCGGCCCGCTTCCAGCCGAGGCGGCGAAAGCCGTCTCGGGGTCCGACCTGGTAGCGGCGGCGGTCATCTCGGGCAACCGCAACTTCGAGGGCCGCGTCCATCCGCTGGTGAAGGCCAACTATCTCGCCTCCCCGCCGCTGGTTGTTGCCTACGCCCTGGCCGGGACGGTGGACATTGACTTGCTCAACGAGCCGATTGGCGAGGGCAGGGACGGGCCGGTCTATCTGCGCGACCTCTGGCCGAGCGACGCCGAAATCACCGAGGCGATGACCGCCCATGTGCGCACGGAGATGTTCAAGGAGAAGTATTCGAGCGTCTTTGAGGGTTCGGAGATGTGGCAGGAAATCAAGGTCAGCGGCGGCGACCTGTTCGAGTGGGACGAAGCCTCGACCTACATCCACCATCCGCCCTACTTCCAGACGCTGACGCTGGACACGCCGCCGGTGAGCGACATTCGCGGGGCGCGGGTGCTGGGTCTCTTCGGCGATTCAATTACCACCGACCACATCTCTCCGGCGGGCAACATCGCCGCCGATTCTCCCGCCGGGAAGTTCCTCCAGGAGCGCGGCGTGGCCCCCAAGGATTTCAACCAGTACGGGACGCGGCGGGGCAACGACCTCGTGATGGCGCGCGGCACGTTTGCCAACATCCGCCTGAAGAATCTGCTTGTCGCCCCCAAAGAAGGCAACTGGACGAAATGCTTCCTAACCGGAGAGGAGATGCCCATCTTCGACGCGGCGATGAAGTACAAGGAAGCGGGCGTTCCGGTCATCGTGCTGGCAGGCAAGGAATACGGCACCGGCTCCAGCCGCGACTGGGCGGCCAAGGGGCCGCTCCTGCAGGGCGTGCGGGCGGTCATCGCCGAATCGTTCGAGCGCATCCACCGTTCCAACCTGGTCGGCATGGGCATCCTACCGCTCAAGTTCATGGACGGCGAGAATGTCGAAAGCCTGGGCCTCAAAGGCGATGAAGTCTTCGATATCGAGGGCCTGCATGACGACATGCCCCCGCAGAGTGTGGTAACAGTGCGGGCAACCAAACCGGATGGCAGCGTGATTGAATTCAAGGCCAAGGTCCTGCTCAACACGCCGGTCGAAGTGAACTACTACCGCAACGGCGGCATCCTGCACACCGTGCTGCGCAACTTGATGAAATAACCCTCGAGGGCGGACATCGTCCGCCCTTTTTGTTACAGGAGTCGACTGGCAATTTCTGACCTGCACATCAATAGAACTTGCCTATTGGCAGAGCCTCAAAAAAAGCACCACGCCTGAGGGCCACTGTGGGGGGAGCGCCGAAATCCGCCCGCCGGGACGCGTCCCGCCGCAGCGCTGCGACCTGGGCGTGGTGTCCGAGATCGAAGCGGCGGCGGCCGGTCTCGGTTGCCCGGGGCGGCGGATGGTCTCCGGGGCGGGGCACGACGCCCAGATCCTGGCGCGCATCTGCCCGACGGCGATGATCTTCATCCCCAGCCGGGACGGGCTGAGCCACAGCCTGGCGAAATATCTCCGTCCCGCAGCCCGGGACGGTCGGGGCGAACGTGCTCCTACCCACCGCCCTGCGGCTGGCGGGGTAAAGGGTTGGAGACGGTTAGTTAACCGTCCGGAATGTCGGAAGCAAGTCTGGATAAGACACGAGACCGGCCCTGAGCCGGTTTTGTGTTTGGAATCAGTGTTCAACGGGTGGAGCATTGTTAGCCGATTGATAGGCAAAAAGGGGCGCTTTCCAGTATCTTTTCTCCGGGCAAGTGTTCTAATTTTTGTAACCACAAGGAGAGAAAGAATCCCATGTTTTCCAAATTGCTCTATGCCCTCGGCCGCATCCTCATCACTGCCTATGTCCGCTTTATGCTTAAACTGGACCTGCGCCTGCACGAAGCCCTGCCGGATGGGCCGGTGCTGTTCGCCGTTAATCATCCCAGCACCACCGACCCGATTTTCATCCAGGTTTTGTTCCCCAAGCCGCTGAGCGTGATGATTACCAACAAGGCCTTCAGCATCCCGGTGCTGGGCGCTTACATGCGCAAGATGAAGCAGATTTGCGTCACGCCAGGGCAGGGGGAGCAGGTGCTCGAGGAAGCGCGTCAGGCGCTCGCCAGCGGCCGTTCGGTGGCGATTTTCCCCGAAGGCCTCATCAGCCCCTCGGACGGGTTCCACGCGCCCCGTTCCGGCGTGGCGCGGCTGGCGCTCAAGAGTGGGGTCCCGGTGGTGCCGGTGGGCATTTCACTGGTCGAGAAGGGCTGCAAACGCATCCCGGTCAAATTCGATGGCGAGCCGGATGTGATTGCCTGGTATCTGCGCGGCCCGTACGCGGTCACGATTGGCAAACCCCTGCGCTTCAGCGGCGACCCGGCCGACAAGTCGCTGGTCAAGCAGACTGCAGAAAACATCATGGAGCACATCCGCCGTCTGGCGCAGGAGAGCCGCCAGCGGACGATGGGAGTCTCAGTAGATCCAAATTTGCCTTGAGCGCGTCGCCCAATTGAGGATTTGGCGGGCTTGCTCTAACCTTGTATGATTGTTAGCGTCAACCAACAATCCAAGGAGAGCAAGCCCATGTCCCATGTTACACCGAAACTCAGCGATCAGAAAGTCCTGAATGAA
>DAOTVO010000033.1:0-30130 GCA_034436335.1 Anaerolineales bacterium
GTAGCCGGAGAGTTGAATAATTTCCATCCGGTCGAGCAGCGGCGCGGGGATGGTCTCCAGTTGGTTGGCGGTAGTGATGAAGAAGACCTGCGAGAGGTCAAAGGCCACCTCGAGGTAGTTATCGCGGAATTCGGCGTTCTGCTCCGGGTCGAGCACTTCGAGCAGGGCCGAGGCCGGGTCGCCGTGAAAATCGAAGGTCAATTTGTCAATTTCATCCAGCATAAAGACCGGATTGCGCGACTCGATGCGCCGCAGCGCCTGCAGGATGCGCCCCGGCATGGCGCCGATATAGGTGCGGCGATGGCCGCGAATCTCGGCCTCGTCGCGCAGACCGCCGAGCGAGGCGCGCACAAACTTGCGCCCCAGGGCGCGGGCGATGGACTGTCCCAGCGAAGTCTTGCCCACGCCGGGCGGGCCGATGAAGCACAAGATGACGCCCTCGCGCTCGCGGCGAATCAAATCTTTGGAAGGCTCAACTTTCTCGTCCTTGCGTTCCAGGCGCAGTTTGCGCACTGCCAAGAATTCCAGGATGCGCTCTTTGACATCCTCCAACCCGTAATGGTCTTCATCCAGCACCTGGCGGGCATGCGCGATGTCGAGGTTGTCCTCGGTTGTCTGACTCCAGGGCAGGGAAACCAGCCAGTCGAGGTAGGTGCGGATGACACCGTATTCCGCTGCGGCAGACGGCAGGCGGCTCATGCGTTCCAGTTCGCGGCGCGCCATCTTATCGGCTTCTGCGGGCATTTTGGCGGCTTCGATTTTCTGGCGGAACTCCTCCACCTCCGCCGCCTGCTCATCCTTCTCGCCGAGTTCTTTTTGGATGGCTTTCATCTGCTCGCGCAGGAAGTACTCGCGCTGAACCTTCTCGATTTCCGAACGGGCCTCGCTCTGAATCTTCGCCCCCAGTTGCAGCACCTCCGCCTCGCGCACCAAAAAGTCAACCAGTTTTTGCAGTTTGGCGTGCGTCGAATCCAGTTCCAGAATCGCTTGAGCGTCCTCCAAATCCATGCGCTGGAAATTGGCAATTGTATAGACCGTCTGGAGCGGGTCTTCGATGGCGGTGATGGAGGCCACCAGTTCGCGCGGGATGGAGGGGGTTAACTGCGAAATGGCGTCGAACTGGTCGCGGGCGGCCCGCGCCAGCGCCTCGACCTCAAGGCCGGTCTCGACCGTTTCGGGAATTATCTCCACCCGCGCCGTCAGATACGGCTCTTCGGCCACGAACTCGACCAAGCGAAAACGCATCAACCCTTGCACGAGCAGGCGGATGGTGTTATCGGGGGCGCGGAAGAGACGGTGGACGGCAGCAACCGTCCCCACTGGATATAGGTCGGCAGGGCCGGGGTTCTCCAGTTCCGGGTTGCGGGCGGCCACCAGACCGATGAGTTTTTCGGCCGTCATGGACACATCGTCCACCAGACGGATGGAGCGCGGCTGACCGATCGTCAGCGGCACAGCCGTCTGCGGGTAGACGACCACGCCGCGCAGAGGCAGGATGGGAAGCACCTCCGGCATCTTCGATTCCTGTCCATCGGTGGAAGACGCTTCCGGCTCGCTTTTCTCTGCATCTTCCTTCTTCTGCAAAAAGTTGAAAATCGAAGGAAGCAAAAACTCCTCGAACGGGAATTCCGCCTCGGGGTCCCAGTTGATGTTTTCTAATTCAATGGAATGCCAGCGGGAGGCAGACATATCATCCTTGAATGGGAATACCAGTCGGTTTGAGTTTGGGGAAGATGATGGTCAGGAAGCCGTTTTCGTACTCCGCCTGGGCATGCTGGAGGTCGAGACCAGGCGGCAGTTCGACGCCGGCGCTGAACTCGCCGTAGCGGATTTCCATCTGACGATAGGCGCGCCGCTCCTGTGAATCGGAACGCGTCCCGCTGACCACCAGCAGGTTTTCCTGAACCTGAATGTTGAAGTCGTCGTCGCTCATGCCTGCTATCTCGATGCGGACGACAAAACTGACCTCCGTCTCATAGATATCGGTGGGCGGACTCCAGGCATACGAGCGAACGCTCACCTGCCAGCCGATGGCTTGCAAACCGCGTAAAGTCCGCCCGGCTGCATCAGAGGATTTCAAAAGTACGGCAGTCATCTCTCACTCCTTGTTCAAAGCCAGACGAGCGGCATCCAGCACGGCGGCGTAGTCCGGCTCGACGCCCAACGCCGGCATGTAAGCCGCGTAGACAACGACATCTTGGTTGTTCACCACAAAGACGGCGCGGCGCAGAATACGGACTTCTTTGATGAGACAGCCGTATTTTTCGCCAAACTCGCCGGTCATGTGGTCGGAAAGGGTGATGACGCGGTCAATACCCGCCGCGCCGCACCAGCGTTTTTGCGCGAAGGGCAGGTCGGCGCTGATGACCAGGATGACCACATCTTCTCCGAGAGCGGCGGCTTCCTGATTGAAGCGGCGGGTTTCGCGGTCGCAGACCTCGGTATCCAGCGAAGGGACGGCGGCCAGGATGCGCACTTTTCCGGCGGTGTCAGCCAGGCCGCGAAACGGTGTCCAGTCCACCGTATGGGCGGTAAAGTCCGGGGCCGGCGCGCCCGGCGCGAGGTCCGCGCCAAGAACGGTGACGTCTTGCCCTTTGAATTTGACAAGTCCTGAACGTTCGAGCGTCATGTCAACCTCCTGATTTCTTCTCCCCGCTTCGAGACGAGGGAGATACCGATAAAACACAGCGCCCCTGGCGCGGGTCGAACGCGCAGCCTACTGCTTAGAAGGCAGGTGCTCTATCCATTGAGCTACAGGGGCAGAATTGCTAAGGATTGTATGGTCTGATTCCTTTGTACACGCGCGGCCCGGAGATGGTTTTCAAAATCATCTCCGCCGGACGGCCAAGGCGCTGCCCCAACTCCTCGGCGGTCATCGGCGCGTTGCCGTTGGCCAAGAAAAGACGGAAAACAGCCTCAACAAGCGCCGTCTGGGTGCTGAGGAAACCCGGCTGGCGGGCGCAATGGCTGATAAGGGTCGCCTGCACGCCGTCCATCGAGCGGACTTCGGCGGTTTCCGGGTCTATCCAGTCAATCATCTGCTCGCTCGTCGGGTCGGGAAAAGCCGCCTGATGCTCCGGGCAGAGCATGTCGTGCAGGGCAACGCGCCAGTTGTTGTCCATGGAGCGCCACCAGTCGAAATCCACACGGAAGGGGGTCTGGAGAGTGGGCTTGAGCAGGCTGAACCTGGTCGGATCACTCATTGTCGTCCTCCATGTCGCTCATGCGGAAGTGCAGGTCGCCAACGTGTTTATAGGCCGGATTCTGCGCCAAAAATGCCAAAAGCGGCGCCGGTGGACAGCGGCGGACAACATTCAGCGCCGAATACAATTCGAGCGCGTGGACATGTCCCTGGACATTGAGTTTGGTCAACTCCTGCATCATGCTGGCAACAAGTTTCTCGAAAGGCAAGTGTTGTTTCGCAATCTGCTCGCAGGCCACGTCCACGCCGCCGACATCGGGGACAACGATAACCATCCGCTCGTTGAATTCGCTGGTCAGGTTTTGCTTGAGCGTGGCGAAAACAATGCCGCCATCCGAGCCGACCAAAACCGTGCGCACCCAATCGCGCAGGGGGCGGCGAATGCGGGCCTCGACTACCACCTGACCGGGCTTTGCGCCGCGGCGCAGGGTGACGAGACTGCCCGGAATCAAGCCGTATTTCTGATAAATTCTGCCCACGCCGGCCACATAGCCGTGCTGACGCACCACCCAGGCAGGCATCTCCTCTTTCGAGTGGGCATCCACGATGGTAAAGAGGATGCGCGGCGACTCATAGGCGGTGGGAAAAAGGTGACGCGTCCGCGCCGAAATGGGCAGGGTGCCGGCGCGCCAATGAGGGTAGGTGAGGGCAATCGTCACTTCCGGCGCAGGCGGGACCGGCAGGACGGCTTCCGATAACTCATCATCCAGCGAGGCTTCCAGGGCAAGCATCTCTTTCGTCAGCGCCGAACGGTCGTAGGAGACTTCGATGTAGCGCAGCGGGACAGGAATCTGCTGCACATCAGCAGGTTCCAGCCGCCGCAGGAACCACAACACTTCCCCGGCCGGGCCGACTTCGTCGAAGCGCTCGTCTTCCTGAAGCGCGTAATTCATCGAGAATTCGACCAGTTTGGGATTGACCCCGGCGGGCAATTCCACCTGCTCAATGAGCACCGAGGTCGGCAGGGGGCCGCCCTTCTTTTCGTCCAGCACCGCTTCGGCCAAGTTGAGATGGCCGATGTTGACATCCACCAACAGGGCACGCGGGAACCAGCGACCAGCAATGCGCACGAGGGAAGCATCCTGCTGCAAGCCGCGCGCCAGAACCGCTTCCAGCTCCGCGCCGTAGCGGGCGAGGACAATTTCAGGAACAAGCATTTCATCCTCTGCTGTGATTTCCGGCGGGTTATTCAATTTATGTTCGGGGAGCAACGCGGCAAACTGCTTGCCGCTTCCGTCGGCAAATTCGACTTCAATAACATCGAAAGAACCTATCTCCGGGTTTACGCCGGGGCGCGTATTGGTCACCTTCCCTCGTTTCCAGCCAAGCGCCGGAAAGACGAGTTTTTCGCCCACCTTGTACGTCTCCGCCGGAAGATATACCCGGCTGTCCCCCTGCTGTTTTGCAGTCAGCGCCGACCGCTCGCGGCGGATGCGCTCCTCCACGAGGATGGGGACAAGTTCTTTTTCGGTGAGCGGGGTTTCCTTCTCAAAAAGGTAGGTGCTGATGAATTCAAGATCGGCTTTGGAGAGCGTCAGGCTGCTCCAATAGTCAGAAGGCAATGCAAGAGGGTTGTTCGCCATACAATCCTGTCTGTTTGCGGGCTTCCGGGCCCAATAAATTATGGAATTTAAGCGGGCATATTATACCCCACCTTGACAGGCCATCCTGCTTGACTTACGATTGCAGTGGAGGTGCAAGATGCGCATCGGAATGATGGCGGATGTTTACAAGCCGCATATCAGCGGAATCACGAACTATATCAGCCTGAATAAACGCTATCTGGAAGCCGCCGGCCACGAAGTGTTTATCTTCACCTTCGGCGGTGAAGATTACGAGGACGACGAGCCGAATGTAATCCGTTCGCCGGGCCTGCCTTTGGTTGACACCGGCTATTACTTAAGTTTCCGTTACTCGCGTCGGGCGAAAGCCCTGCTGCAAACGATGGACGTTGTTCACGTTCATCACCCCTTCCTGAGCGGCAGACTGGCCCTGCGTTATTGCCGTCCCCTGCAAATTCCGGTCATCTTCACCAACCACACCCGCTATGACCTCTACGCCCAGACCTATCTGCCGCTCCTGCCCGAGCAAATCAGCGAGACCTTCCTGGAAACCTATATGCCGCCTTTCTGCGAAGCGGTAGACCTGGTCATCTCGCCCTCGAAAGGGATGGCCGACATTCTGCGGCAACTGGGCGTCACAGCGCACATCGAAGTTGTCCCCAATGGCGTGGAATTGCGCCACTTTCAGGAATCGCATGGCGACTGCCGCCCCGACTTCGGCTTCCGGCCCGACGATTTGCTTCTGGTCTATTCCGGCCGCCTGGCGCCGGAGAAGAACCTCGACCTGCTACTCCAGTCCTTTGCGGCAACTGCCGAAGCCGTCGAGAACGCCCATCTCCTCCTGATTGGCGGGGGACCGGAAGAAGAGCATTTACGTTCGCTGGCCGCCCAGAGCGGCGCGGGGAATCGCATTCACTTTACCGGCATGCTGGACTACAACGACCTGCCGCGTTACCTGGCGATGTGCGACATTTTCGTCACCGCTTCGGTGACGGAAGTACATCCGCTCTCGGTCATCGAAGCGATGGCCGCCGGCCTGCCGGCGGTCGGCGTCCGCTCGGTAGGCGTAGGCGACATCATCGAAGACGGCACGACCGGTTTTCTGGCGCGCGAAGACGCCGCCTCGTTTGCCGTCAAATTGACCCGCCTGTGCCTGGACGCTCCACTGCGCCGCCGGATGAGCGCCGCCTCCCGAAAAGCCGCCGAAAAGTACGACATTGAGCGCACCAACCGCATCATGCTGTCTCATTATGAGCGTCTGGTTTTCGATGGACATCGGCGTCAGCGCGGCTTTCGCTACCGCTTCAACACCGTCTGGGAGAAATTCCGCCAGTGAACAACCGCCGCCAACTCCTCGGCCGCTGGGGAGAAGAGACCGCCACCCGCTACCTCGAGGCGCGCGGCTACACCATCCTGGCGCGCAACCTCCACACCCGGCGCGGCGAACTGGACATCGTGGCGAGCAAAGATGGAGCGCTCATCTTTGTTGAAGTCAAAATGCGCTCATCAACCGCCTACGGTTTCCCCGAAGAAGCCGTCAACCCGCGCAAACAGGCGCATCTGCTCGCCGCGGCAGAAGCCTACTTTGCCCAACATCCCGACAGCCCCGAAACGTGGCAGTTCGACATCATCGCCGTCACCCGCCGCCCCGGCCAAACGCCGGAAATCGAGCATTTCGAGAATGTGTTCGGGTAATATGTCGCAGGTCAAGAGTCGAACCTCTCTGGTCGTCATCGTCGGTCCGACAGCGGTTGGAAAGACGGAATTCTCCATCCGTCTCGCCGAGCGACTGAATGGAGAAATCGTCTCTGCAGATTCGCGTCTCTTCTACCGGGGAATGGACATCGGCACGGCCAAGCCGACGCCCGAGGAGCGCGCCCGCGTCCCCCATCACCTGATTGACGTGGCCGATCCGCGCGAGACCTGGAGCCTGGCGCGCTTTCAACAGGCCGCCGCCGAGGCAATTGCCGACATCCACGCCCGCGGCCGGACGCCGCTTCTGGTCGGCGGGACGGGGCAATACGTCCACGCCGTGACGCACGGCTGGACGCCGCCCGAGGTCCCGCCCGACGAGGCGTTCCGCGCACAGATGCACTTGCTCGCTCAAGAACACGGCATATATTGGCTACACGAAAGATTGAGAGTTCTTGACCCGCAGGCCGCCGCAGGGATTGACCCGCGCAACGTCCGCCGTGTTATCCGCGCGCTGGAGGTGATTCAGCGGACGGGGAGAAAATTCTCCGAGCAGCGGGGGCAGGCCGAGGCTCCCTACCGCACGCTGACGCTTGGCCTGACGCGGCCGCGCCCCGAGTTGTACGCCCGCGTGGACGCCCGCATCGAGGCCATGTTCGCCGGCGGTCTGCTGGAGGAAGTCCGCCGCCTGCTGGAGGCCGGGGTCTCCCCCTCCCTGCCGGCGATGACCTCCATCGGCTATCGCGAATGCGTGGAAGTGCTGGCAGGCAGGCTGACGGTCGAGGAGGCAAAGGCCGAAATGCGCCGCCGGACGCGCGTCTTTGTGCGGCGGCAGGCCAACTGGTTTAAGGCCGATGACCCGTCCCTCCACTGGTTTGAGGCCGGAGAAGTTGATATTGAGGCAGTCGTCCATCTCGTCAACAATTTCTTGAAAATGGAGAAAGCATGACTATCACGCTCAAAGAAGTCACCACCCTGCGCGACCTGAAAATGTTCATCCGCTTCGCTCCGAAACTGTACACGGGCAACCCGTATTATGTTCCGGCGCTGTTCTTCGACGAACTCAACACGCTGCGGTGCGACCGCAATCCGGCCTTCGAGCATTGCCAGGCGCGTTACTGGCTGGCTTACAAGGACGGCCAATTGGCCGGGCGCGTGGCGGCCATCTTGAACCACCGGCACATCGAGAAGTGGGGGCAGAAATATCTGCGCTTCGGCTGGCTGGATTTCGTGGACGACCCGGCGGTCTCTGCCACGTTGATGGGAGCGGTGGAGGCCTGGGCGCGGGAGGCCGGCCTGGAAGCGGTTCACGGGCCGCTCGGGTTCACCGATCTGGACCGGGAGGGGATGCTGGTGGAGGGGTTCGAGGAAACTGCGACCCTGGCAACGAATTACAATTTTCCCTACTATCCCCGCCATCTGGAATATCTTGGCTACACGAAAGATACCGATTGGGTGGAATACGAGATGCCGGTCACGCCGGAGCCAAATCCGACTATCGCACGCATCGCGGACCTTGCCAAACGGCGCTATAAATTGCGCCTGCTGGAAGCGTGCAACAAGCGCGAACTGCTCCGCTATGCAAACGAACTCTTCGACATTCTCGATGAGAGTTACGCGCATCTCTACGGCACGGTTCCCCTGAGCCGCAAACAGGTTGAAGCATATGTCAAGCAGTATTTCGCTTTTGTCCAGCCCGATTTCGTGCCGGTGGTTCTGGACGAACAGGGACGGATGGTGGCTTTTGGCATTACCATGCCGTCGCTCTCGAAAGCCCTGCAAGCTTCGCGCGGGGAACTCTTCCCCTTTGGCTTTCTGCATTTGCTCAAGGCGCTGAAAACCTACGAGACCTTCGATTTGTATCTGGTGGCCGTGCGCAAGGAGTATCAGGGCAAGGGCGTGAACGCCATCCTGATGGACCACATGCACCGCGTCTTCCTGCGGTTGGGAGTCAAGAAGGTCGAGTCAAACCCGGAACTGGAGGGCAATGCCGATGTACAGGGACAGTGGAAGTATTACGAGCGCCGTCAGCACAAGCGGCGGCGGGTGTTTCTCAAAAAGTTGCAGCCGCTCGATTTCAACCACAGGTGAGCGCAGATAAACGCATGTTGGTTTGAAAACGTCTGAAAAAGTGTTTTAAAATCAGAAATTTAACCGGTAATGAACAGAGAGAAACGGGATTTGCTTGATAAACATTGGCTTTCGGTTATCGAAATCCCCAAACATCCCTGTCCGTCCCTGTTTATCTCCGCTGAATCAGAACTTTTAAATACTCTCTGAGAATGATTTATTGGAGGTTTTCAATGATGATCGAATGGTTCAAGGGTCTCAATCCGGTTATCCAAGCCCTGTTGGGGACACTT
Source organism: Anaerolineales bacterium (assembly GCA_034436335.1). Lineage (GTDB taxonomy): Bacteria > Chloroflexota > Anaerolineae > Anaerolineales > Villigracilaceae > UBA877. Next base: position 8,820 of record DAOTVO010000033.1, read on the forward strand.
TTCACCTGGAGTGTAACCGCCCTGGGCGCGGCAATGGTCTTTTTCTTCAAAAGCATCGAACGCAAGGTGCTGGACAGCATGCTCGGTTTTGCGGCCGGTGTGATGATTGCGGCCAGTTTCTGGTCGCTCTTGGCTCCGGCAATTGATATGGCGGCGGAACTGACCGTTCCAGATTGGCTCCCGGCGGTCGTCGGATTCCTGCTGGGCGGCATCTTCCTGTGGAGCGTGGACAAGGTTCTGCCGCACCTGCACATCGGTCTGCCGACTGAGGAGGCAGAGGGCGTCAAAACCTCTTGGCAACGCAGTATTCTGCTTGTCCTGGCCATCACCCTGCACAACTTCCCGGAGGGGCTGGCGGTGGGAGTGGCTTTTGGGGCAGTTGCGGCGGGCATCCCCTCGGCGAATCTTGCAGGGGCACTGGCGCTGGCCATGGGCATCGGCCTGCAGAACTTTCCCGAAGGGGCAGCGGTCTCGATTCCCTTGCGGCGTGAAGGGTTGAGCCGGCTGAAAAGTTTCCTCTACGGACAGGGTTCGGGCATCGTCGAACCGGTTGCGGGAGTCATCGGCGCGGCGGCGGTGCTGTGGATGCGCCCCATCCTGCCCTACGCGCTGGCCTTCGCTGCGGGCGCGATGATTTACGTGGTGGTCGAGGAACTGATTCCCGAGTCGCAATCGGGGAAGGATACACATTTTTCGACCTTCGGCGCGATGCTCGGTTTTGCCGTGATGATGCTGCTGGACGTGGCGCTGGGGTAAACAGGCTGCGAGCAAGTCAAGGTTGGTCAAAGCGGCTCCTTTGACGCAAAAGGGAACGAAAAAGGCGAAAATCGAAAAAATTCGCGAAATTCACCCTTTCGCGCGCTTCGCGTTCGGCTGCCTGCTGGGGAGCAAGCAGATAAAATTCCGGCCCCGGCCAGATTGAAGGCCGTCCGATTTTTCTTATAAAACTCTTACTCAAACTGCATTGACAAATCCCCCTGAGCGCAATATATTCAAGACCGCTTAACTACTAAAAGGGCTTAATTATGCAACCTTCGAAACCATTGTCTGAGGTCTTGCGCGAATGGGCCAAGGTGTTCATGCACCGCTCCGGGCGCGATTTCAAGCGCTTTATGGAGACCACCGGTCTGACCTTCTCGCAAATTAACATCCTGATGCGTCTCATGCACGACGGCTCCTGGGGCGTCTCGGATATTGCCGCGCAGATGGGCATCACCAACGCCGCCGCCAGCCAGGCAGTAGACCGGCTGGTGCAAATGGGCCTCATCGAGCGCAGCGAAGATCCCGCCGACCGGCGCGCCAAGCGCCTCAAATTGACCGCCGAGGGGCAGACGCTGATTCAAAAAGGCATCGAAGCACGCACGCGCTGGATCGAGCAGATCACCGATTCTCTGACGCCCGAACAGGAACTCATGGTCATCGAAGCGCTTACCCTGCTCACCGAAGCGGCGCAAAAGACAGAAGAATAGCCTCCCGCAAACATTTCAACTGGAGTTTTTCCTAATGCTACGTCTTGCCAGATACCTAAAACCCTACACAGCCTTCGTCCTGCTGGCCATCGCCATCCTCTTTGTGCAGGCCAACGCTGACCTGGCCCTGCCCGACTACATGTCGAAAATCGTCAACAACGGAATCCAGCAGGGCGGTATCGAAAACGCCGTCCCGCAGGCCATCCGCCAGAGCGAGATGGATAAACTGGTCCTCTTCATGAATCCAGACGAGCGGGCGCTCATTCTGGAACACTACACGCTGGCCGATAAGAACGCCGCCGATTACGCCGACCTGGTCAAACAATACCCTGCCCTGGCCAATGAACCGGTTTATGTGCTGAACGCGGTGGACAAAACCACGCTGGACGAGATGAATGTCATCTTCGGCAAAGCCTGGCTGGTGGTCGCCAGCCTGGAGCGTCTCGCTGCGGACCCGCAGGCGGCCGCGGCCATGGGGCAGAGCCTCGGCTTCGATCTTTCCAAACTGCCACCCGGCATGGACCTATTCACCGTGCTGCGCGCCCTGCCCACCGCGCAGGTAGACGCCGTCAAGCAGGCCATCAACGAGCGCTTTGCCTCCCTGGGCGAGCGGATGATTACCCAAATGGCGGTTGGCGCCGTCCGCAGCGAATATGACGCCCTGGGGATGAATACCGACAGTCTGCAAATCCAGTACATCCTGCGGATTGGCGGCCTGATGCTGTTGGTCACCTTGCTTTCGATTGCCTGCACCATCACGGTTGGCTTCCTTTCCGCCCGGACGGCGGCAGGTCTGGCGCGCGACCTGCGTCGCGACGTTTTTCGCAAGGTGGAAAGTTTCGCCAACACCGAACTGGACAAATTCTCAACCGCCTCGCTCATCACCCGCTCGACCAACGATGTCACCCAAATTCAAACGGTGGTGGTGATGATGATGCGCATGGTCATCTATGCGCCCATCATCGGCGTCGGCGGCGTCATCCGTGCCCTCGATAAAAGCACCTCGATGTGGTGGATTATCGCCCTGGCGGTCATCGTCCTGCTTGGGTTGATTCTGACCGTCTTCTCCGTCGCCCTGCCGAAATTCAAAGCCATTCAAACTCTGGTGGACCGGCTCAACCTGGTGATGCGCGAGAATCTTTCCGGGATGATGGTCATCCGCGCGTTCAACATGCAGGAATACGAGGAAGGGCGCTTCGACAAAGCCAACACCGACCTGACCGGAATCAGCCTGTTCATCAACCGGGTCATGGTCGTGATGATGCCGGTCATGATGCTTACTATGAACGGTCTTTCTCTCGCCATCATCTGGGTCGGCGCGCATCAGGTGGCCGAGTCGCAGATGCAGGTGGGCGACATGATGGCCTTCCTGCAATATGCCATGCAGATTGTCTTTGCCTTCCTGATGATGTCGTTCATGTTCATCATACTGCCGCGCGCTTCGGTCTCGGCCGGGCGCATCGCCGAGGTGCTGGAAACCGATCTTTCGATTTTGGACCCTCAGACGCCGCGCTCTTTCCCGGAGCCGTTCCGCCCCGAGGTCGAGTTCCGCAATGTTTCCTTCCGCTACCCATCAGCGGAGGAGAACGTCCTGCATAACATCAGTTTTGTCGCCCGTCCGGGAGAGACAACCGCCATCATTGGCTCGACCGGCGCAGGGAAATCCACAATCATCAGCCTGATTCCTCGCTTCTATGATGTCACTGAAGGGGCAATCCTGATTGACGGCGTGGACATCCGCGAGGTCACCCAGCACGACCTGCGCGAGAAAATCGGCTACGTTCCCCAGCGAGGCATGCTGTTCTCTGGCACCATCGAGAGCAATCTGAAATACGCCGATGAAAACGTCAGTGAGCAGGAAATGAGAGAAGCCGCCGAGATTGCCCAGGCTGCCGATTTCATCTTCTCCGGCGAAGCGGGGCTGGAAGCCGAAGTCTCGCAGGCAGGCAGTAATTTTTCTGGCGGGCAGAAACAGCGTCTGGCCATCGCCCGCGCGGTGGTCAAGAAAGCGCCGATTTACATCTTCGACGATAGTTTCTCGATGTTGGACTTCAAGACCGACGCCGCCCTGCGCAAGGCGCTGAAAGAAAAGACAAAAGGCAGTACCGTCTTCATCGTCAGCCAGCGCGTGGCGACCATTATGCACGCCGAGCAAATCATCGTTCTCGACCAGGGAAAGATTGTCGGGAAAGGAAAACACCGCGAATTGATGGAGACCTGTGACGTGTATCGTGACATTGCACTCTCGCAAATTGGACAGGAGGCGTTGAAATGACCTCTTCTGCCGCTTCCTCCTCCCCTAACCGTCCGATTCAGCCGCCCCGCCCCGCAGGGCCATTCGGTCACGGCGGCCCGATGGCCATGATGAAAGGCGATAAAGCCCGCGATTTCAAAGGCACGATGAAAAAACTCATCCAGTACCTGGGCGCTTACCGCGTTTCCATTCTGGTTGTCATGCTCGTTGCCGTTGCCTCGACCGTCTTCACCATCCTGGGGCCGAAAATCCTGGGGAAGGCCACGACGAAACTCTTTGAGGGCGTCATGGCGCAAATTGCCGGAACCGGCAGCGGCATTGACTTTGAGTACATTGGCCGCATCATCCTGCTGACTCTGACCCTGTACGTGCTCTCGTCGCTGCTCAGTTACATCCAGGGCTGGATTATGTCCGGCATCTCGGCCGACATCGCTTACCGCTTCCGCCGCGACATCGCCGCCAAAATCAACCGCATGCCGCTGCGCTACTTCGACGGGACGAATCACGGCGAGGTTCTCTCGCGCGTCACGAACGATGTGGACACGGTCAACCAGACCCTCAGCCAGAGCCTGACGCAAATCATCACCTCGGTCACCACCGTCATCGGCGTGCTGGTGATGATGTTCTCCATCAGTTGGACGATGACTCTCGTGGCCGTGCTGATTGTCCCGCTCTCGCTGGTATTGATTAGCCTTGTCGTCCGGCAATCGCAGAAGTACTTCAAACAACAGCAGGACTACCTGGGGCACGTCAACGGTCACATCGAGGAAATGTACGGCGGTCACATCGTCGTCAAGGCCTTCAACGGCGAAGCCAAGAGCATCGCCAAGTTCGACCGTTTGAATGATACGCTCTACAATTCGGCCTGGAAATCGCAATTTCTCTCCGGCTTGATGATGCCGATGATGACCTTCATCGGCAACCTGGGCTACGTCGCCATCAGCATTCTCGGCGGTTATCTGGCCATCAAAAAGACCATCACCGTAGGAGACATTCAGGCTTTTATTCAATACGTTCGCTCTTTCACCCAGCCGCTGACGCAAATTGCGAATGTCTCCAACGTCTTACAGCAGACCGCGGCGGCGGCCGAGCGCGTCTTCGAGTTCCTCGAAGAGGAGGAAGAAGTCCCCGATCCGGCCGACCCCATCCGCTTGACCGACTTCAAAGGGCGCGTGGACTTCAAAAACGTCCGCTTTGGCTACAACCCGGAGAAGATTATCATCCACAACTTCTCGTTCTACGCCGAGCCGGGACAGCGCATTGCCATCGTCGGGCCGACCGGAGCGGGCAAAACCACCATGGTCAAACTGCTGATGCGCTTCTACGATGTCAACGGCGGAGCCATCCTGATTGACGATCACGACATCCGCAACTTCAAACGCGGCGACCTGCGCTGTATGTTCGGCATGGTTTTGCAGGATACCTGGCTGTTTAACGGGACCATCATGGAAAACATCCGTTACGGGCGCATCAACGCCACCGACGAGGAGGTCATCGCTGCCGCCAAAGCCGCTCACGCCGACCACTTCATCCGTGCCCTGCCCGGCGGCTACAACTTCGTTCTCAACGAGGAAACCACCAACATCTCCGCGGGTCAGAAGCAACTGCTCACCATCGCCCGCGCCATCCTGACCGATCCGAACTTTCTCATCCTGGACGAGGCGACGAGCGCCGTGGACACGCACACCGAAATTCTCATCCAGAAGGCGATGCAAACTCTGATGAAGGGACGCACTTCGTTCATCATTGCCCACCGCCTGTCCACCATTCGCGACGCCGACTGGATTCTGGTGATGAGGGACGGCGATATCGTCGAACAAGGAAAACACGAGAAACTGCTCGCCAAAGGCGGCTTCTACGCCGAACTATACAACAGTCAGTTCGAACTCGCAGAAACAAACGCATGATATAAAAAACCGGAGGCCAAAAGGTCTCCGGTTTTGCATTCTGCAGGCATGAGGATTACGGATTTGTCTGCCAAGCGCCGCGGTGCATGCCCATGCCGCGCCCGAACTGGGAGCCGGTCCCATCCTGCGGACGGACGCCGCCGTACGGGCAGGTTCCCGTCCCGTAGCCGCGCTTCGCCATGCGGGAAAGCATCCAATCGGCCTGCGCCTGGGTGATGACGCCATCGGCCACAGCCGCGTTGATGGCCGCCGTGCGGACTTCGACCAGCAAAGCGGGGATGTCTTTGGCGGCAATTCCTTCGGCCAAAGCAATCTGGTACATCGTCTCGCCGGCGGTCAGGCGGGCGTTGACTTCGTCAACAGTCAGGTTGAGCGCATTCGCCAGGGCCGAGACCATGTAATCGTGCAGGAGGCCGTAGCCCGAGCCGGTTGTCGAAGAAGCCGCCGCGGCGCCGCTAAAGACGCCCAGAGCAAGCAGGGCAAGCAAAACAGAGAGAGTAATTTTCTTCATCATTCAACTCCTTTCGTGAGTTCGTTGCTCATAGGATACCGCGCAACTGTAAAGATTGCGTAAAGGTCGGGAAAAGATTTGACAAAAGTTGCAGGCCGGGAGGACATCCCGACCTACGCAAGCGGAAGCGTAAACATGAACGTACTCCCCTGCCCCTCGCCGGGGCTTTGCGCCCAAATGCGCCCGCCGTGCGCCTCGACCAAATGCTTGCAGATGGTCAGCCCGATGCCGGACCCGCCGCCCGATTGCCGCGAACGGGATTTATCCACCCGATAAAAGCGGTCGAAGATGTGCGGCAAATGTTCGGGCGGGATGCCAATGCCGGTATCTGCCACGCGGATGAGCATTTCGCGGCCGGCCGCCTCGGCAGACAGGACGACGCTCCCGCCCGCAGGAGTATATTGCAGGGCATTGCTCAGCAGGTTGGTCAACACCTGGAGCAGGCGGTCCGTGTCGCCGCGGACGGGCGGAAGCGCAGCGGGCAGGTCGAGGGTCAGGGAAACGCCCTTCGCCGCGTAAGGGGCAGCGAGACGCTTACGGGCCGTCTCGGCCAGTTCGGGCAGGGAGACAGGCGCCAGGTCCAGCGTGAACGCCCCCGATTCGACCCGCGAGAGTTCCTGCAAATCGTCCACAAGACGGTTCAGGCGCTCAGCCTCCGCCGCCACCTGTTCGAAGGTCTCCGGCGTGGCAGGCAGGACGCCGTCCACCAGCCCCTCCATCGAGCCTTTGATGGCCGTCAGCGGGGTGCGCAGTTCGTGAGCCACGTCGCCGATGAGACGGCGGCGCATGGCCTCCACCTGCTCCAGTTTTTCGGCCATGGTGTTGAAACTGCCCGCCAGTTGTCCGAGTTCGTCGCGCCCGCCCGCCGGGACGCGCTCGCCATAGTGTCCTTCGGCCATGCGCAGGCTGGCGCGGGTCATCGCCCGGATGGGCGCGGCCAGGCTGTGGCTGATGAACAGACTGACAAGCAAGGCGACGATGAACGCGGCCAGCGCCGCCCAGGCCAACGCCTCGAAGAACCCGGCGCGGAATTGGGCGAACTTGGCGCCTTCCAGAGCGGCGGGGCCGCGGCTGCCCTGTCCCATCATCGGCCCCATCATCTGACCCATGTGCCGCCCGTACGCGCCCGGCAGGCTGAACTGCGCCGCGAGCGTCAGGACGACCACACCCACCAGCAAGACGGTCAGGTAGGACAGAAAAAGTTTTGCGCCCAGATTGAGTTTCATAGCGCTTCATCCTCGAAGCGATAGCCGACGCCGCGCACAGTAGCGATGACGTCCACGCCGAGTTTCTGGCGCACATGCCCCAGGTGGACATCTACGACGCGCGTGTCGCCGTAGTAATCGTAGCCCCAGACCTTTTCGATCAACTGCTCGCGGGTCAGGACACGGCCGCGGTTTTCGGCCAGCGCCGCCAGCAGGTCGAACTCGATGGCGGTCAGCGTGACCGGACTCCCGTCCACCGTGACCTGGCGCGCGTCGGCGTCTATCGTCACCCGGCGGAAGGCCAGCACGCCCCGGCCGGATCTGCCGCCTGCTCCCGCCTGGAGACGGCGCAGGGCGGCTTTGACGCGCGCCGTCAATTCGCGCGGGCTGAACGGCTTGGTAACGTAGTCATCCGCCCCGACCGAAAGGCCGACGATTTTGTCCGTTTCCTCGGTGCGGGCGGTAAGCAAGATAACGTATACATTCGACTCGCGGCGCAGGCGGGAAAGCACCTCCAGCCCATCCAGGCCAGGGAGCATGATGTCGAGAACAATGATGTCGGGCCTGTAGGCTTTGGCCGCTTTAAGGGCAGCAGGGCCATCGGAGGCAGTGAACACCTCATAGCCTTCGGCCTTGAGATACGAGACAACCAGTTTGAGGATGCTGGGTTCATCGTCAACGACGAGAATTTTGGGCATGGCAGGCTCCGCTGGCAAACCTTGTGAAGGTTTGGGTGCTACCTGAGATAGAGTCTTTTCAAAGCAATGGTTGGTTCTACAACCAGGATAGAAATGAATCTTCGTAAGGTTGGTGTTTTCTGCTATTGTAACAAAATCCGGTAAAGATTCTGTAAAGGCTGCCGACGAAATGCGGGATAAACTCGACAGCGGCCAGTAACCTCAACCGGAACTGAAACAAAAACTGCAACTGCCTCCCCTGGTCTCGGAAATCATCTGCAGATGTCGCAGAGGACGCAGATGGGGAGAAAATCGGCGACATCGTACCCCCAGGGGAAGTCTGCGCAATCTGCGGATAAAGTTACCGTCTTTTGCTGCGATTAACCATCCCGGCCGCATTGGGTAGGCAGTTACCAAAAACTTCCGAAGCCTGATTAGCCTCGAAAGTTTTTCCTTCTTCCTTCTCTCCCGTTACTCCTCCCCTGCCAGCAACTTGATTCGCTCCCAGGGCTTGAGACTTTCGTCTTCGGCCAGAATGGCCTTGAGTTCGTACATCTCGTCGCGCAGGGCGGCGGCGCGCTCAAACTCCAGGTTCTTCGCCGCCTCCTTCATCTGTTTTTCCAGTTCGACGATGACCTTTTGCAATTCGGAGCGCGAGGAGACTTCACGGCGTTTGCCGGCTTTATACTCGCCGCGCACCTCGGCCACCGCGGCGGGGGTCATCTGGTCGGTCAGGTCGCGGATGGCTTTGTGAACGCTGACCGGCACGATACCATGCTCCTCGTTGTAACGAATCTGCTTGGCGCGGCGGCGGTTGGTCTCGTCAATGGCGCGCTTCATCGAGTCGGTCATCCGGTCGGCGTACATGATGACGCGCCCGTTGACGTGACGGGCAGCGCGGCCGATGGTCTGAATGAGCGCCGTGTCGGAGCGCAGGAAGCCCTCCTTGTCGGCGTCTAGAATCGCCACCAGCGAGACCTCCGGCAAGTCGAGGCCCTCGCGCAGGAGGTTAATGCCCACCACCACGTCGAAGACGCCCAGACGCAGGTCGCGCAGGATGCCGACCCGTTCCAGCGTCTCCACTTCTGAGTGTAGATAGTGGACTTTGATGCCCAGTTCTTCGAGATACTGCGAGAGGTCTTCGGCCATGCGCTTGGTCAGCGTGGTGACCAGGACGCGCTCGCCGCGCTCGACCCGCGCCCGGATTTCGCCAACCAGATTGTCCACCTGCCCCTTCGTCGGGCGGACTTCCACTTCCGGGTCAACAAGGCCGGTGGGGCGGATAATCTGCTCGACGACTTGTTCGGCGCGCTCCATCTCGTAGGGGCCGGGCGTGGCCGACGTGTAGATGGTGTAGCCCATCACCCGCTCGAATTCGTGGAATTTGAGCGGACGGTTATCGAGCGCCGAAGGCAGGCGGAAGCCGTATTCGACCAGCGTCTCCTTGCGCGAGCGGTCGCCGTTGTACATGCCGCGAATCTGCGGCACGGTCATATGCGATTCGTCCAGCACGAGCAGGTACTCGCTGGGCATGAAGTCAATCAGCGTCCAGGGATGCGAGCCGGGGGCGCGGCGATCGAAATGACGCGAGTAGTTCTCGATGCCGGAGCAGTAGCCCACCTCGCGCAACATTTCCAGGTCATAGCGGGTGCGCTGCTCGAGGCGCTGGGCTTCGAGCAATTTGCCCTGCGACTTGAAGAAAGCCAGGCGCTCTTCGAGTTCGGCTTCGATGTCGGCCAGCGCAGCCTGCATTTTCTCGACATCGGTCAGGTAATGCTTGGCCGGGTAAATCTCCAAACTGTCCAACTCGCCGTAAATTTCGCCGGTCAGCGGGTCGAAGTCGGTGATGCGCTCAATTTCATCGCCGAAGAAGGTGATGCGGTAGCCATGACGGTCGGCGTGGGCGGGCATGATTTCGAGCGTGTCGCCGCGCACGCGGAAGACGCCGGCGCGCAGTTCCAGGTCGTTGCGCTGATACTGCGACTCGACCAGCCGCCGCAGGAGGGCGTTGCGCCGCTGCAAGCCGCCCACTTCCAGCCGCACCGTGCCTTTGGTAAATTCCTCCGGATTGCCCAGACCATAGATGCACGAAACCGAGGCGACAATGATGACATCCTTGCGCGAGACGAGGGCAGTCGTCGCCGCCAGGCGCAGGCGCTCGATTTCTTCGTTGATCTCGGTCTCCTTTTCGATGTAGAGGTCATGGCGCGGCACATAGGCTTCTGGCTGGTAGTAATCATAATAGGAGACGAAATACTCCACCGCGTTGTTGGGGAAAAACTCGCGGAACTCGGCGTAGAGTTGGGCGGCGAGGGTCTTGTTGTGCGCCATGACCAGCGCCGGCATTTGCAATTCCTGAATGACGGAGGCGATGGTGAAGGTCTTGCCGGTGCCGGTCGCGCCGAGCAGGACCTGATGCCTGTTCCCGCGCCGGACGCCTTCAACCAGGCTGCGGATGGCTTCCGGCTGGTCGCCGGTGGGCCGGAAGGGGGCATTGAGTTGAAAGTTCATGGGACAGAGAGGAGAGAAGAGAGAGAAAAGAGAACTGTAGTTCTATTTTACCGTGAAAAAGAAAGGCTGACGGATTGATTGGAGAATGGTTTTTAACGCGAAAGAGGCGCAAGGAAGCGAACGGTGCGAAACTCACAACCTGTTCGCGAAACTCGCCCGATTGGCGTCATTTGCGTTTAAAAAAAGCCGCGCCAAACATCCGTTCCGTCCTACGGCTTGGGCGGGAAGGCGTCGGGCGGGGCGTACCAGTCGTGCGGCCAGATGTCGGTCACGCGCTCGCCCGAGCCGACCAAAACCGGGATGAGGGAGTGGTCGTCGCAGCCATACTGGAGGCCACACAGCACAGCCTGCGAATAGCCGCCCGCCATGCTCCCATCGACAGTATAGGCAACCACGTAATACTCGCCCGGCGGGACGAGAATCTCGAACTCGGATTGATTTTCCACGGTTTGCACGAGGTAATACACGTTCAGATTGTTGACATCGAAAGCCACTACCTGCAGAGGCGGAATGTAGTCGCTGGGGTAGATGAGCGTTCCGGCAATGACGCCGTCCGGCGTGGAAGTGGCAGCCGGCAGAGGCGCAGGGGCAGAGGGAGGTAGCACGCCGGCGGTCGGCGAAGGAGACGGCCCGGAAGCAGGCAATTCGCCGGGAGGCGGAGAAGCCACCGGCGCGCTCGAAATATTGCAGGCCAGCGCAGTCAACGCTATAAAGCATAGCGCCAATGACAAGAAGAATTTCCGGTTCATGTCATCCTCCAAACTCTTCATGTGCCTATCGGATTGCAGTCTAACGCCGGGCTACGGCACGTCTGCCGGTTTGTCGCGATAGGCGCCGGCCCAGTCGGTGATATCGCAAATAGCCGTTTCGTTCTTCCTGACCTCGATGAGGGTCACACAGCCGCCGCGCGGGCCGTCGGATGAGTAGGCCACCACCTGGTAACGGCCGCTCGAAACATAGCCATCCATTGAGTAGGAAGCGGCGCCGGGCGCCGTAATCCAGTACCAATAATGATAGGGCGGATTCTGTTCATAGGCAACAACGGCAAAGCGGGGACTGCCGCCAAACGGGTAGCCAACGATAGCGCCGGCAATCGAGCCAAAACCGGGCTCCGGCGTGCTGGTAAAAAGGGGGATATTGGTAAAGAAAGGCGTATTGGCAGCGGCCAGGCTCATCGTCGGGAAGGGAGTAGCCATGAATGACTCTCCCTGCGTGGGGATTGCCAGCGGGGTCTCATTCTCGAGGGCTTCCAGCGTAGCCGCGACGCTGGTCGCCAGCAGGTCAGGCTGGCCCGCCGGTTGCCCCTGCCCGGCGCGCTGTAAATTACAAGCCGAGAGAATCAAAAGACAGCACACAAAAAAGATGATTTTCTTCATCGCGCATCTCCTCACCCCCTATTATAAGACGCCTCAAGGCAAAGGTCTTTGCCCCAATCTTCCCAGCGCATCGAGTAGTTTTTCCTGCCAGTCGGCATCTTTGGCGAAGGTGCACCAGTAGGCATTTTTTCCGCCGCGCACCGCCGGCCCGAGGTCTGGCAGACGGGGCGCAGACTTGTCGTCGGCAGGGGCCGGATAACGCAAAACAATCTGCCCCGCTTCGACGCCCACCGAGGCCAGACCGGCCTTTTCGGCGCGCAGTTTGACGCGCATCTGGAAGAACAGGTTCCGCGCCATCTCCGGCGGAGGGCCGAAACGGTCGGCGAACTCGGCCATCAGCGCATCGAGCGCCGACTCGTCGGTCAGGTCGGCCATGCGGCGATACAGACGCAACCGCAGGGCCTGGTCGGGGACGTAGGTTTCGGGAATGCCGACCGCCAGCGGCAAATCCACGTTGACGGGCAGTCCCAGCGGTTGGAAGGTTTCCAGGTTGGAAGGCTGCAGGTTCACTTTTGAACTCTCCAACTTGCCAACCGCTCTGATTTGCCTGACCGCTGCCGCCAGCATGCGGGTGTAGAGATGAAACCCCACCGCGGCGATGTGACCGGATTGCCGCACGCCGAGCAACTCGCCAGCGCCGCGCATTTCCAGGTCGCGCATGGCAATCGAGTACCCCGCGCCCAGTTGCGTGTTTTCGGCAATCACTTCCAGCCGCTCCTGACCTTCGGGGGTGGGACGCAGTTTGTTATGGCGGAAGAAATAGGCGTATGCACGCGCCGCCCCGCGCCCGACACGCCCGCGCAACTGATAGAGCTGCGCCAGGCCAAACGTGTCAGCGCGGTCCACAATGAGGGTGTTAGCGTTGGGGATGTCTAGGCCAGATTCGACAATCGAGGTCGCCAGCAGAACATCCACTTCGCCGGCGGTGAAGCGGCGCATCACCGAGGCCAGTTCCTGTTCCGGCATCTGCCCGTGACCAATGGCAATGCGCGCCTCGGGGACGAGTTTCTCCAGGTGCATTTTCATCGCATGGATGGTCTGGACGCGGTTGTGAACGAAGAAAACCTGTCCGCCGCGCTCCAGTTCACGCAGGATGGCCTGACGCACGAGTTTGGGCGAATACGGGCCGACATGCGTGACGATGGGCAGGCGCTCTTCGGGAGGCGTATTTAGGTTGGAAATGTCGCGCACGCCGGTCAGCGCCATGTAAAGCGTGCGCGGGATGGGCGTGGCCGTCAGCGTCAGCACGTCCACCTCGGTGCGCAGACGCTTGAGATGTTCCTTATGGGTCACGCCAAAGCGTTGTTCCTCGTCAATGATGACCAGGCCCAGGTCTTTGAACTGCACATCGGGAGAAATCAGGCGGTGCGTGCCGATGACGATGTCCACCGCGCCGGTTGCCAGACCGTAAATGACCTGCTCCTGCTCGCGCGGCGTGCGGAAGCGGGAGAGCATCTCCACCGTCACCGGAAAGGCTGCTAGGCGCTGGCGGAACGTGTCGTAATGCTGCTGCGCCAGCACGGTGGTGGGAACAAGCAAAGCGACCTGCTTGCCGTCCATCACCGCCTTGAAGGCCGCCCGCAGGGCCACCTCGGTCTTACCGTAGCCCACGTCGCCGCAGAGAAGACGGTCCATCGGGCGGGGCGATTCCATATCGCGTTTGATTTCGGCCAGCGCCCGCGCCTGGTCGGGCGTCTCGACATACGGAAAAGACGATTCGAGTTCCATCTGCCAGGGCGTATCGGGGCGGAAAGCGTACCCCTCGGCGACATGCCGGCGGGCGTACAGGTCGAGCAAATCCTGCGCCACTTCCAGCACGGCTTCACGGACCCGCCGCTTGGTCTCCGGCCATTCCTGTGTGCCGAGATGCGCCGGAGAGGGCGGCGAGCCGTCCGGGCCAATGTAACGTGTCAGCCGGTCGGCCTGGTGAATGGGGACAAAGACCTGGTCGCCGTTCCTGTACTCCACGCACAGGAACTCGCGTTCCATGCCCTCCAGCGTGCGCCGCGCCAGGCCGAGAAAGCGGCCAATCCCATAATCCACGTGGACGACCCAATCGCCCGGCTGGAGGTCGGCGTAGGCCATTTCGGGCGTTTCGGCAGCAGGACGCGGACGGGCGCGCGGCTGAGGCCGCTCCCAGCCGAAGATTTCCGAGTCAGTAATCAGGTAACCAAGAGACAGGGATTCGGAGACAAGCAACCAGCCTTCTGACAAAGAGGCCTCAATAAACTGCAAACGAGCACCGATTCCCTGCTCACGAACACCCAATTCCTTCTCCCTCCACAATTCTTCCAGACGCGCCACCTGCCGCGAGACAACCGCCACCGAAGCGCCCGCGGCGAGAATCTTCTCCAGATATTCCGTAAACGGCTTGAGCCGCCCGCCGAAGCGTTCGATGCGCCCAAAATTTTCTGCCAGGCTGACGGCTGACGGCTGACCGCTGACGGCTTTCTCCGCCGTCGAGCGTCCCAGTTCCAGCAAGCGGCGCGACTGCAGGGCGTCATCCAATTCCGCCCAGGTGAAGTAGGGGACGGGGAAATTCTCGGCCAGCGTCCCCTCGGCAATGGACTCGGCGCGCAGTTTGACCGCCTGCGCCTCGAATTCGGTTACTGCCGCTTCGAGCAGGCTCAAGTCGTCCACCAGCACAAGAGAGTCGGGGGGCAGGTAATCAAGCAGGCTGGAGGCAAAGGGATGCAAGAGGGGAATGTAAAATTCGGAAAGCGAAGCGTCGGTCTCCACATCCGGCAGGCCGCCATCAGGGAGGAGGAACTCACGCGCCGGAGTCACCAGGACAGACTCCGTCTGCTCGATGGTGCGCTGGGTGGCCGGGTCGAAGCGGCGCAGGGTATCGAGTTCGTCGCCGAAAAACTCCAGACGGACAGGATGACTTTCAGACAGCGGCCAGACATCCAGTAAACCGCCGCGCCGGGAAAACTGCCCCGCTTCGAGGACGGTATCGGCGGCTTCGTAGCCCATCCGCACCCAGGCGCGGACGAGCGCCTCCGGCGAATAGACGCCGCCGGCCTTGAGCATCTGGACGGATTTCAGGAAATCGCGGCGCGGCAGGGTGCGGGTCATCAGGGCACGCGCCGAGGCAACGATGACGGGTGCGGCCGCTTCGTCCGGTCTCTGCGCCGAGGGCAGGTGATAGGCCGCCAGGGCAGTGAGGGCCTGGATGCGCTCGCGGCGGGTGGTGTTTCCCCAGGCGGCCTGTTCGTAGAAAAGTGGCGCCGGTTCGGAGTAAAGCAGACGTGGCGCTTCAGGAAGCCAGAATCCCATCTCGTCATAGAGCGCCAGGGCGCGGTCGGCGCGGTCGGTGACCAAGACAATCGGCCCCGGCAGGTCGGCGCGCAAAGCAGCCAGCACGGGCAGGCGCGCTGAGCGCGGCAGAGCCAGGCCGGGCAAAGTTGTACCCGATTTGAGCACATCGAGCAAAGCCCGATACGAAGGCAGAGAGCGGATTGGGTCGAGGAGGAATTGCATAAAAAAGCCGGCGGGAACACTTGCCAGGTACAGGGCTAACGCGCACTCCGATTGTTCAACCAGAGATGAACAAGAATAAACAAGATTTTTCGAGGCAAAAAACGTTTATCACTGTTTGTCCCTGGTTGCCTGCCTGCATAAGCCCCATCGGTTATCAGCGGTCAGTTGTAGAGGTTCATGGCCCGGTCCAGTCCATCGGCGATGAAAGTCAGCGCAGCGTCAACGGCGCGGTTGAGCGTTTCAGAAACGGCTTTCATCTCCTCATCCGAAAATTCCTGCAGGACGTAATCGGCCGCATCCATCCGCCCTGGCGGACGCCCAATGCCCAGCCGCAGGCGGGCAAATTCGTCTGTGCCGAGACGCTCGATAATCGAAGCCATTCCTTTTTGACCTGCCGACCCGCCATCAGGGCGGATGCGAATGACGCCAAGGGGTAGGTCGAGGTCATCATGGACGACCATCAGGTTGGCGAGCGGCAGTTTGTAGAAACGCACCAGTCCTTGCACGGCCTGGCCGGAGAGATTCATGTAGGTCTGCGGCTTGGCGAGGAGGATTTTGCGCCCGGCATAGACGGCGCTCGCCACGAGAGCCTTCGACTGCAAACGCGAAAAACGGGCGTCGAGTTTCACCGCCAGCCGGTCGAGGAGCATGAAGCCGATGTTGTGGCGGGTATCGCGGTATTCACGGCCGGGGTTACCCAGGCCAACGAGAAGGAAGGGGAGGTCAGTCATCAGTATTCAGTGTTCGGTATTCAGTGTTCAGTGGTCGGTGTTCAGAGGCGGCGCAGGGAAAGATAAACGCCAAACACAACCAGCAGAGCAAGCATCCCCAGCGCGCCATAGGCCAGAGCAGTACGTAAATGGCCGGGCGTCAGGGCGGCGGGATTGGACGGTAGCGGAGTGAACGTCGGAGCAGATAAGGCCGGGGTTGCGGCAGGCAGGGTGCGGGTCGGGAAGACGAGCACAGGGCCGGGGGTCGGCGTCTCCACCGGAGTGTAATTGCGCACCCGCAGGTCCGGCGCGAGGACCTCGAGGCTGCTCCCGTCATCGAGGCGGACGAGCAGTCTCAACGTGTAAGTTCCGTCGGTGACGAGCGTCGTATCCCACTCGCCGAGCGTCCCGCCCTGCACAGGCCGGCTGGATTGGGCAATCAGGAACCAGGTCCCGGTGGGATCGTCTGGATAGGCAAAAGACAACTCGTAAGAGACGAAGCCGACGGCGTTGGCCGTTCCGGTAATTGCCGTCACGCCGCGCAGGGCCTCGCCGGGACGCGGAGAGGTAATCTCCGGGCGTAATTGCGCCAGAGTGGAAAGCAGAAGCAAGACAGAGGTGAAGAGCGAACGCATTTGCATGCCGCCAGGCGAACTTTGAGTCTAACATGAAGGCAGGCAGGGGTCAACAAAAAGCGGGACGGCGTCATGTCATCCCGCTATTAAGTTTCTAAAATGAAAGGCCTTCTTCCGTACCTGGTTATTACCATGCAGGGTATCTGCACAAGCGAAACATTGTCAATGATCACAATGCAGAGACGAGTTTTTGATGTAAAATCGCGCCAGGAGAAATGCTATGGAAAATGCCCGCGACCTGCTCGAGACCTCGGATGCTCTGACCTTCGATGATGTGTTGCTCGTCCCTGCCTATAGCGAAGTGCTGCCCTCCGAGACGGATGTGAGTGCCCGCCTGACCGCCGATATCCGCCTCAATATTCCCATCCTTTCGGCGGCGATGGACACCGTCACCGAAGCCCGCCTGGCGATTGCCCTGGCGCGCGAGGGCGGCATCGGCGTCATTCACCGCAACATGCCGCCGGAAGCGCAGGCAGCCGAGGTGGACAAGGTCAAGCGCTCGCAATCCGGCATGATTACCGACCCGATTACCCTGCCGCCCGACGCCACACTCCAGCAGGCGGAAACCATCATGGCGACCTACAAAATCAGCGGCGTCCCCATCGTAGACGGCGAAAACAAGCTGGTCGGCATTCTCACCAACCGCGACATCCGCTTCGTAGAGGCGGAGGATTTCGGCCTGCCCGTCAGCCAATTCATGACGCCCCAGCCGCTGGTCACCGCGCCGGTGGGGATTTCGCGTCAGGAAGCCAAGGCCCTGCTCCAAAAGCACCGCATCGAGAAACTGCCGCTGGTGGACGAAGAAGACCATCTGAAAGGGCTGCTGACGGTCAAGGACATCCAGAAGGAACGCGAATACCCCAATGCAGCGCGCGACGAACGCGGGCGGCTGTTGTGTGCCGCGGCCGTGGGCGTGGGCGCGGACCTGGAACCCCGCGCCGGTCTGCTGGTGGAGGCCGGCGTGGACGTGGTAGTGATAGACACCGCGCACGGGCATTCCAAAGGCGTGCTGAACGCCATCCGCCGCCTGCGCAGCCGATGGCCGCATCTGCCGGTGATTGCCGGAAATGTGGTCACTGCCGAAGGGACGCGGGCGCTCATCGAGGCCGGGGCCGCGGCGGTCAAGGTCGGCGTGGGGGCCGGCTCCATCTGCACCACGCGCATCGTCGCCGGTTCGGGCATGCCGCAACTGACCGCCATCCACATCTGCGCGCAGACAGCGCGGCCCTACGGAATCCCCATCATCGCCGACGGCGGCATCAAATTCAGCGGCGACATCGTCAAGGCGATTGCCGCCGGCGCGGAGACGGTCATGCTCGGCAGTCTGCTGGCCGGGCTGGAAGAATCGCCGGGGGAAGTCGTCCTGTTCGAAGGGCGGCGTTTCAAGGAGTACCGTGGCATGGGGTCGCTGGGCGCAATGCAAGGCTATGGCCGCGACCGCTATGGCAGCGGTCAGGGCGGGATGGGAAAACTCGTCCCGGAGGGAATCGAGGGGCGCGTTCCCTACAAGGGCGCACTGCACGATTACGTCTATCAACTGGTCGGCGGCCTGCGCTCCGGCATGGGGTATGCCGGCGCGAGGACACTGGAAGACCTGCGCGAGAAGGCGCGCTTCGTTCGCATCACCAACGCCGGCCTCATCGAAAGTCATCCGCACGATGTCATCATCACCCGCGAGGCGCCCAACTACCAATTGCCTCAAGAGTAGTATGCCCGAAGAGTCCGACTCATCCTCCAAAAGCGCCACAGAAAGGCCGGGAAACGCCATTCCGTTCGTGACGCTTGTGCTGGCTCTGGGGGGCTGGAGCCTCGGATTCTACGCGCTGCAGGCCTCGGGTCCTGACGCCGTTGCGGAAGGTGTGCGCTGTCTCACTTTCTTTGGCGGATTAATCGCCGCCGCCCTATTGGGCAGTGTGTTGGGGATTTTCCTCCAACGGCTGGTCTGGAGACGCAGTAAGCGGAAGAAAAGCGGATGAGACGATTTACATTTTGCGGCCGGTTGCAAGAGCGGCAACCTTTTGGCCGCAATTATCTCTCCAAAATCGAGTATTTCTCGTATAATCAAGGTTGAAGAAATGTAACTGCCTACCCTGGTCTCGGAAATCATCGGCAGATGTCGCAGATTACGCAGATGGGGAAAAATCGGCGCAATCTGCGGATAAAGTTAGCGTCTTTTGCTACGATTAACAACCCCGGCCCCATTAGGTAGGCAGTTACGAAGAAATTGCCATCTTGGAGCAACGTGTATGAGTCAAAGCCGCAGTGAACAAATGGTCAATCGGTTGCGCAATTTTCAGGCCGCCGCGCCGGATATCGAGGCTTCGGCGGTCGTTTCTGTGGATGGGCTGATTATGGCCTCAGCCCTGCCGCAAGGCGTGGAAGAAGACCGCGTCTCAGCCATGTCGGCGGCCATGCTCAGCCTCGGCGAGCGCATCGCCGGCGAACTTGGACGCGGCGGGCTGGAGCAGGTCTATATCAAAGGCGATGCCGGCTTCATCCTGCTGACCGCCGTCGGCGAGGAAGCGGTACTGACCGCCCTGGCGCGGCAGGAAGCCAAACTGGGCCTGATCTTCCTCGAAATGCGGCGCGCCGCCGAAGACCTGGCCAAACTGGTTGGGTGACCTCCCGCCGCAACGCACCTTCCAAACCAACGTCAACCCGCGTGGGGAGGTCGCCGCTCGATGGCCCTCCCCACGCCGCTTGTTTAACTCTCACCCCTGCCCTTCTCCCTACAGGGAGGAGGGCGTTAGGAGATAAGATGACCACAAAATATCTCTTCTTCACCGGAGGTGTCGTCTCCTCCGTCGGCAAAGGCGTAACCGCCGCCGCCACCGGCCTGCTGCTCAAGGAGCGCGGCTTCCGTATCACCGTCCAGAAACTCGACCCGTACATCAACGTGGACCCCGGCACGATGTCCCCCTATCAACACGGCGAAGTGTACGTTCTCGACGACGGCGCGGAAACGGACCTCGACCTGGGCCACTACGAACGTTTCATAGACATCCGTCTGCGGCGCTTCTCGAACTTCACCACCGGTCAGGTCTATGCGGAGGTCATCAGCAACGAACGGCGCGGCGACTACCTCGGCGGGACGATTCAAGTCATTCCGCACATCACTAACGAAATCAAGCGCCGCATCGGGCTGGCCGCCCGCGAAACCAACGCCGAAGTGGTGCTTATCGAAGTCGGCGGCACGGTAGGCGATATTGAGTCCCAGCCGTTCCTTGAATCGCTGCGTCAGTTGCGCAATGAAGTGGGGCGCGAGAACGTGGCCTTCATTCACGTCACCTGGCTGCCCTACATCGGCGCGACGCAGGAACTGAAGACCAAGCCCACCCAGCACTCGGTGGCTGCACTGCGCTCGATTGGTATTTCGCCCAACATGATTATCGCCCGCTCCGACTATCCGGTGGACGAAAGTTTGCGCGACAAAATTGCCCTCTTCTGCGATGTGGACAAGCGCGCCGTCGTACCGATGGTCACCACGCCGGTACTATACGAGGTGCCGCTCCTGCTCGAAAAAGCCGGCGTAGCCGATTACCTGATGGAAAAACTTAATCTGAAACCATCTGTCAAACCAAACTGGTCGGCTTGGGAAGACCTGGTTGCGCGCGTCAAGAAGCCCAAGCCCTCGGTCAAGATTGCGCTGGTAGGCAAGTATGTGGAACTCAAAGACGCCTATATGTCGGTGCGCGAGGCGCTCAAACACGCCGCCCTGGCGGAGGATGTGGAAGTGGAAATTCAGTGGGTTCACTCCGCCGACCTGGAAAAAGGCAAGGGCTGGGACGTGGTGCGTTTGGCGGACGGCATTCTCGTCCCCGGCGGGTTTGGCTCACGCGGCACGGAGGGCAAAATCCAGGCTGCCAAATACGCCCGCGAGAACAAAGTCCCCTATCTTGGTCTGTGTCTGGGGATGCAGTTGATGTGCATCGAGTTCGCCCGCAACGTGCTCGGCTATGAGGACGCCAATTCAACCGAGTTCGACCGCTCGAGCACCCACCCGGTCATTGACCTGATGCTCGACCAGCGCTCCATCACAGACATGGGCGGGACAATGCGCCTGGGTTTGTATCCGTGCGTCCTCCAGCCGGGAACGCGCGCCGCCGAAGTTTACGGGCAGCCCCAGGTTGAAGAACGCCACCGCCACCGCTGGGAGGTCAACAATGCTTATCGCCGCGCCTTCGAGGAGGCCGGAATGGTGTTTTCGGGCCTTTCGCCGGACGGGAAACTGGTGGAAATCGCCGAAATCAAAGACCACCCCTATATGGTCGGCTCGCAGTTTCACCCGGAATTTCTCTCCCGCCCCATGCGTCCGCATCCACTCTTTGTGGGATTGATTCGGGCGGCGAAGAAAAAAATGGCATGATGCTGTGATATAGTATTACTGTGATGAAAACTACTACCTTTCCAAAATAATGCTGATAAGTTCATCGCCTCTGGTACACTGTGGGCAAACAGGCAATTCAGGAGAGAGCGATGGCAAACAAAATTTACATTGTTGATTTGACGGACAATGAACGGGCTGCGTTGCTGAAATTGATTCAAAATGGTAAGCAGTCCTCGCGCAAGGTCA
>DAOTVO010000034.1:0-3706 GCA_034436335.1 Anaerolineales bacterium
CTTCGGCCACGGCGGCGGCGAAGTGTTCGCTGGCAAAGCGTTTGTCGTGGCCGACGACAATCCACTTGCCGGCGTGGCCCTGTTCGAGCATGTAGGCGGCGTAGCCCTGGGCGGCACGGCGGACGTTGTCGAAAGTGTAGTCCTCGGCGATGACGCCGCGCCAGCCGTCGGTGCCGAAGGTGATTTTGAAAGCCATCATGATTTCTCCCGTAAAGTAGATGTTGGTAGGAAATTATAACAGACCGCATTTCCCTGGAAAGTGACTGTTCCAAATTTGGTAAACCTGAAACAAGGGGCAACCAATCAGATAAAACGAGCGAAGTGGCTTGCGGATTAGGCAAACAACGTCGCCAAGTCTAGGCCGCGAGACAAGTGATTCCCAGCGTGGGCAATCAATCGGCTTACATTGAGAGCCGATTGCTCACGTTTGCAGCCTCTCATCGAACGGCAGCGTTCTTTCACCCACCAGCCGATACTGCGTTCACAGCCATTGTTGGTTCCGTCTAATTTCGGGTGTCCATACTCATCTCTCCAGGTTCGATAAAAGGTAAGCCGCGGCCATAAATTCCAGCGGTCTAAAAACAGGTTGCGCATCCGATAGGCGATGTTAAAGCGTTTTCCTTTGGAAGGCTTGCGCGCATTGGCGTACCGTTGATACATGTGTTCGAGTTCTTCCTGTTCTTGCGGCTGCCGAGAGTGAATAAGGGCTTTCAGGCGTGCCAAGTCCGCCAAAGCCTGCTCTGCCGAAACCCCAAGGGCCTCCAAAGAGCGATCCTGCCCTGTGCGAATCAAAGCTGACAGATCGTCCACCAAGGCGTCGGTGTTGCGTCCAACGTGACTCTTGCACACTTGATGGGCGCGGCCCGTTTCGTCACTCACCTTTTTGAACGCATCCGCGTCGTCGCTGACCAACACATCGGCCTCCACGGCTTCCAGGATGGGTTCCAGCCACTCCTGCAATGCTTCCGCTTCTTCGCCCGACAAGGCGTCAATGCTCAAGGTCCATCCATTGACTGCATCTACGCTAATGCCCAACGGCAACCATTTCCCACGACAGCGCACACTGGTCACATCTGCGCCCACCGCACCCGTTTTGCAGCCCGCCAGCAATTCCTTGCGCTTCATGCCGGGTACCTTTTGCGCCGCCGCTTGCACGGCACGATAGACGCTGGTCTTCCCGATGCTCAGCCCCAACGCACGCAGGACGATTGCCACCGCTCCATAACTCAGTCCCAAGAGATACAACATCACCGCCAAGCCCAGCACACGATGCGAGATGTGTTGACTGCCTACGCCTTTTGGATAGACCCGAAAGGTACAACCACAACTGGCGCATTCATAGCGCCAAGCCTTCACGCTTGGATATACCCCATCCTTCTCTGGGGCATTGCTTCGGCGTTTCAAATTGTCCCGGCTTCACCTCTGGTAAAAGTAGGTTCAGGCGCATATCATTCAAGTCCCTTTGTTTTTGTGGTTACGGGATGGTTCGCAGACCGTCCCGTAACCCATTTTAACTACTCTTTTACCAACTGTGGAACAGTCACTCTTTCTCGCCGGCTGTTTTCTGGGATGGACGTGTGGTATAATCGCCCCGCTCGTGGTGCCTGTAGCTCAATGGCAGAGCACTTGACTGTGGATCAAGGTGTTGTGGGTTCGACCCCCATCAGGCACCCCTTCCAGGCCTTCCCACCGGAAGGCTTTTTTGTTCGAGGAATTGCTCGGTGGCCCCCTTTTGAACAGGTGGGATGGGGAAACTTCTATCCGGCGAGATGCGCTACAATAATAAAAGTAGAATCTGAAAAGGAGCCGTCTATGATCCGTCGCTTTTCTACACTCTACCTTTTGACCCTGGTTCTGGCGGCTTGCGCGCCCGCCGCGCCGACGCCGCTGCCGACGCCTACCCTCGCGCCGACCCCTGTGCCGGATCTGCTCTACGTTGACCCTGGCCGCGACTTGGGCGAGATCAGCCCTTATCTTCTTGGCTCGAACTATGGCCCGATGCACGCCGTCCCGCCCGACATGCTACCCTGGGCGTTCGACTCGGGCATCACGGCGCTGCGTTTCCCAGGCGGCGCATGGGGCGATTCCATCGACATCCAGCCCTTCCAGATCGATCAGTTCATGGCTTTTTGCGAGCAGATGGGCGCCATGCCAACCATCAGCGTCCGTCTTCTGGGCGGGACGCCCGAAGCGGCTGCCGCGCTGGTGCGTTACACCAACATCGAGAAGGAATACGGTGTCGTCTACTGGTCGATCGGCAACGAGCCGACCCTCTACGAAGAGCAGACCGGCGAGCCGTATGATGCCGTCCGCTTCAACGCCGAGTGGCGGGCGATTGCCGAGGCCATGCTCAGGGTCGATCCCAGCATCCAGTTGATGGGCCCCGAATTGCACCAGTGGGGGACCGATTACGCCTCCACGCCGAAGGACTCGGCCGGCCGCGATTGGATGACCGAATTCCTGCGCGCCAATGGCGACCTGGTGGATGTGGTCACCGTCCATCGGTATCCTCTCTGGCGGCCCGGCGGGCAACAGGTCACCATCGCGGAGATGCGGGCCAACACCCAGGAGTGGACCGACCTGGTCGTCTATTTACGCAGCCTGATTTGGGAAATGACCGGCCGCGACCTGCCGATTGCCTTCACCGAGGTCAATTCCTCGCCGACCGCCGTCATGATGGGCGAGGCGACCCCCGATTCGTATTACAACGCTGTCTGGTACGCGGATGTCTTGGGACAGTTGATGACGCAACACGTCTTCATGGTCAACCAGTGGGTTCTGTCCCAGCGCAGCACCGGCTTGGGGTTGTTCTACGGCAGCCAGATTCGTCCTACCTATTACACCTTCCGTATGTATCGGCTTTTTGGAGAACGCCTGGTGTATTCCTCCTCCGGGATTTCGGATCTCTCGATCTACGCTGCCCGCCGTGAAGACGGCGCGCTAACGCTCATGGTCATCAACCTCGGCGACGATCCTCAAACTGCTCGCTTGCAGATCGTTGGCTTAACGCCGAGCGAGGCCGAGGTCTGGCGCCTCGACCACAGTCACAATGCCGAGAGCCTGGGCGTCCAGCCGATTGCTGCCGATGGCCGCCTCGACCTGCCGGCGCAGTCGGTGAGCCTTTATATCCTTACCCCCTGAGAGGAACGGCCGGGCGAAGGACCATTTTGTCGGAAAATCAATCCGATCCGGTTTGTAACCGGTTTCACAAATAGGCCTTTTTTTAGCCCTGAATTTTCAACATTTTCATTTGTTACTTGCCAGTCCTTGGGGGAAATGGGCCGGCAAGTCTTTTTGTCTTGCCGAGAAGGAGAGCAGCGCCAAAGAGGGGCCTGATTCCCCGATTTTTTCATGCTCGTTCGGTGTGATTCCGAGTTTCTATCCGAATCTTTAAGATACTGTAGTTTCGCCAAAAGTTGGCATCGAACCTTAAAAGACGACTCCCAAATACGGTATATTCCGAGGCGCCAGGGAATCAAAGAGGCAGGAAGGCAATCGCTTGTCTTCCCGAGCGCCGCCAAGAGGAGCGTTTCAACAGCGCTTCAGGCGGCCGCATACTTGGGCAGGTAGGCTTGCAAGATCGCCTCCGCCCGCTGCGGTTGTTGCCGGATCTCGGTCACCAGACAGCGCAGCAAACTGTCCAGATGCGCTTGTTGATGAAGGCGTTTGCATTCCGCCAGCGAAGGAAGCGGCTGCCTGGGGCGAT
>DAOTVO010000035.1:0-34041 GCA_034436335.1 Anaerolineales bacterium
GATCATGCGCCGGAGAATTTTGCCATCCTGCGGCATATGGCGGTGAACCTGCTCAAACAAGAGAAAACTGCCAAAGGTGGCATGCAAGCCAAACGCCTACAGGCCGGTTGGAATGAAGATTACTTGCTCAAGGTGTTGAGCGGTTGAAATGCGATTGCCCTAGGGAAGGGGGAGTGTCGAAAATAAAAAATATAGCGCGGCAAGCCGCAACCCGTAGGTCGGATTGGCAATCCGACTTACAAACTCACCCTACACAGTTTTGAGTAAACTGGGCTCATGAAAAGCAGCAAACTCTTGGACTTGTACAGCGATGATCTGATTAGCGCCTTCGGGCAAACAACTGCGACGGGCTTATCTTCTCTTTGAGCGAAAAACGGAACGTTACCTTGACCCAAAGGATGGGAAGGAAAAGCGTCGCGCCGATAAAACCAAGAATGCAATCTACCGCGACCTGCTGGCGCAAGCCGCAAAAAACCGGATTCCGTTCCAATATGCGCTCAATGACATCTGATTCGCTCCCGCCGAAAACATGAATTTTGTCAAACTCACACGCAAAAAGGCGTTCGTCGTGCCGCTTGTTTCGGCGCGGCGCTGCTCGACCTCGACCGGCCCTGAAAAGTCATCGCCCGCGGCGCACCTTATCTGCTTTCGCCGCAAACGCTGTACAAGTGCATGAGGGATGTACCCAACGTCGCCTTCCCCTGCACGGCGCTCTACGACCCGCCAACCGGCCGGCTTGCCCTCTACCACAGCGCTGCCGACACCGTGACCACCCTGGCATTTGCCAGGCTCGACAAAGTGTTGGATTTCGTCAAAAACACGTAACTGCCCACCCAAGGAGGCCGAACTTGTTAATCGCAGCAAAAGAGGCTCACTTTATCCGCAGATTGCGCAGATTTCCCCTGTGAGAACGATGTCGCCGATTTTCTCCCCATCTGCGACCTCTGCGGATGGTTTCCGAGACCAGGGTAGGCAGTTACAAAAACACGTCCGAGTCAGGGTAAACCGGCCTGCTGAGGTACTTATGGGGCGATACAACTTGTCTCCAAAAGCAGTACAATGAATCTGAAAGGAGCAAGATATGAGAAAGGCAACTGTTGTCCTGTGCATTTTGGGACTTCTTCTCGCCGGATGCAACCTGGCAGGTACAACAACCCCTGTCCCCTTCCCGACGCCCATTACCATCAACTCGCCGACCCCGGCGGCCGTCACGGCTACCAGCGCGGCGCCAACGGCTTCGCCGGTCCCAACTCTTCTCCCCTCGCCGGCCGCTCCCACGGCGACAAGCGGCAGCGTCATCCTCCCCGGCTCGCCGTCGGGACCATATGCCGTCATCCTCGTCTCGCCGACCGATGTGCTAAACATCCGCTCCGCGCCGGGGATGAGTAACGCCATCATCGGCTCTTTTGCCGCAACCGAGACCCGTGTGATGCGAACCGGCCCCTCGTCCAACGTGGGCGGCGACCTGTGGGTCGAGGTCCAGAAGCCGGGTGGCAGGACGGGATGGGTCAACGCCTATTATCTGACCGAATACGTCGCCCCGGCCGCGTTCTGCGCCGATACGCGCATTAACACCCTGATTACCAGTCTGGACGGGGCGCTCACATCGAACAACGGCGTTCAGTTATCCGGTCTGGTCAGTCCGGCGCACGGCATGACCGTCTATCTGTGGCGCGACGGGAACCCGGTCACCTTCAAGCAAAGCGATGCCCGCTGGGTGTTCGACAGCACCTACGAGCATAACTGGGGAGTGCATCCCGCTTCGGGCATCGAGACGGTCGGCGCGTTCCACGTGGTCGTCCTGCCCAAACTTCAGGATGTCTTCAATGCCACTTATTCGCTGACCTGCAACTCGCTTGGAACGGCGCCGCAATACGGCCTGGCGCCCTGGCCAGAAACTTACGCCAATGTCAACTACTACACTGTCTTCAAACCCGGCACCCCCGGCGTGGACCTCGACTGGCGCTACTGGCTGGTGGGGGTGGAGTACGTCCAGGGACAACCCTATGTGTTTGCGCTGATTCACTTTGAGTGGGAGCCGTGAGGCAGTCATCCATCATCAGTTGTTAGATTCTGTATGCAAAATATTTGCAGGTGGTGGAGTGGGCGGCGGGGTTTCGATACATCCTTCGGATTACTCGACCTCCGCCGCCGTATCGAGACCACAATTTGAATTTGCATACACGCTTTAGCCCCCCGGCATCACTTGCCAGTGAAACCCGCTCCCTTCGGGAACGGGTTTACTTTTTAGTTGACAGGCTCATATTATTGTATATAATCGTTATTGATAATTTTTACGATAAGAGATTCTAATGTCCTGCATCGAGCGACACTCGCAAGCCCTTCGCCAACGCGGCTACCGTATCACCCCTCAACGGCTGGCCATCCTCGAAGCCCTGCATCACGAGGGCCATCTCTCGCCAGCCCAGGTGTACGAACGCGTCCGCCAGACCGGCCTGACCGAAGCGACCGTCTATCGCACGCTGGAGTTCCTGCGCGCCAACAGCATCGTCTTCGCGGCCCAGCGAGAAGGCGGCCACCTGACCTACGAACTGGCCGGCGCCAGCCATCACCACCTCATCTGCCGTATCTGCGGGGCACAGGTGGACCTGGAAGCGGCGGCTCTCCAGAAACTGATTGCTTCCCTCGAAGAGCAAAGCGGCTACCGTCTGGACGCCAGCCATCTGACGCTGTTCGGTCTCTGCCCGAATTGTCAGGCTTCCAGAGACTCAGAGTCAGAGACCAGGTCTCTTTAAGAAACCTGGTTTCTAAGTCTAAAGGAGGTTCACATGTTATATTCCCCTGCTCCCATGCACATCCCGGACGGATTCCTCTCCACCCTGGTGGCGGTGGTCTTGTGGATCCTTTCGGCCGGAGTCATTGCCTACGCCCTGCGGCGCGTCGGCAAAGATTTGGGCGAGCGCCAGGTGCCGCTGATGGGCGTGCTGGCAGCGGCGATCTTCGCCGGGCAGATGCTCAACTTCACTGTGGCCGGCGGCACGTCCGGTCACCTGCTCGGGGCAGCGCTGGCGGCCATCCTGCTCGGCCCCTGGGCGGCAATCATCGTCATGACGACGGTTGTCAGCATTCAGGCGCTCATCTTTCAGGACGGCGGACTGCTGGCGCTGGGCGGCAATCTCTTCAACATGGCGGTCATCGGCGTGGCAGTGGCATACTTCGTCTATGTCAGCGTGCAGAAAGCCGCCCGCGGCCAACGCTGGGGCATTTTCGTCGGCGGGGCGCTGGCGGCCTGGCTCTCGATTGTGATCGCGGCGCTGGCCTGCGCCCTGGAACTGGCCCTTTCGGGCACTTCGCCCGCGAACGTGGCCGTACCGGCCATGGCCGGCATCCACATGCTCATCGGGCTGGGCGAGGCGGGCATCACCCTCGGCGCGCTGGCTTTCCTCTACGCGGCGCGGCGCGACCTTCTGCACATCGGCGAGGCAGCCCCAAAGGGCGGACGCGTCGTCTGGATCGGCGGCCTGGTCCTCGCTCTCCTCTTGGCCGTCCTCTCCCCCTTCGCCTCGGCGCATCCCGACGGGCTGGAATGGGTCGCCGAGCAGCAGGGTTTCCTGGAGGCCGCCCGCGAGCCGCTCTACAGCATCATCCCCGATTACGTTTTCCCCGGCATCTCTAACGAGGCCCTGGCCACCATCGCGGCGGGCATTCTCGGCACGCTGCTTGTCTTCGGCGTGGCGCTGGGCGTGGCCTACCTTCGCCGCAGACAGCCGGCAGACCGCTGACAGACGGCAGACTGCCGACCGCAGACGACGGATGACCGACGACTGACGACTCTCCGATGCATATCCACTTCCTCGACCCCTACCGGGCCGGCAGCAGCCCCCTCCACGCTGCGGACGCGCGCCTGAAGTTCGTCCTGACACTGGCCTTCATCCTGACGGCCTCTCTGACGCCGCCAGCGGCCTGGCCGGTGTATATTCTGCTCTTTGCCCTGATTCTCTCGGTCGAGATTCTCTCCGGGCTGGGGGTTGGCTACGTGCTGAAACGCTCGCTGCTGGCCCTGCCATTCGTCCTGGCGGCGCTGCCGCTGGTCTTCACCGTCGAGGGGCAAGCGCTCTTCTCCCTGCCCCTCGGCGCCTGGACTCTGACGGGCTCCGTCGAGGGGCTCGCACGCTTCGTCAGCGTGGCGCTCAAATCCTGGCTCTCGGTGCAGGCAGCCCTCGTCCTGGCGGGCTGCACGCCGTTCCCCGAACTGCTGCAGGCCATGCGGGCGGTGGGCATCCCGCGCCTGCTGGTGGCGATGTTCGGCCTGACCTGGCGCTACCTGTTCGTCCTGGCCGACGAGGCCCTGCGGCTGATGCGCGCCCGGGCGGCGCGCTCCAGCCTGGGTGCGGGAGCAGGCCAACGGTCCGGGGGGAACGTGGCCTGGCGGGCGCGCGTGACCGGCGGGATGGAGGGCAGCCTCTTCCTGCGCGCCTTCGAGCGTTCGGACCGCATCTACGTCGCCATGCTCTCACGCGGCTACGATGGGGAAGTCCGCGTTCTGCCGCTGCCGGCTTTCACCGCCGCTCACCGGCTGACTCTGACCGCCGGGCTGGCGCTGCTGGCGCTCCTGCTCGGCTTCGGCCTGCTGTTCTGGGGTTGACATGCACCATTCCATCGAAATCGAACATCTCTCCTTTGCCTATCCCGATGGCCACCCGGCCTTGCAAGATGTCTCGCTGACCCTGGCGCCGGGCGAGAAAGTGGCCCTTGTCGGGCCGAACGGGGCGGGCAAGTCCACCCTCTTGCTGCACCTGAACGGGATTCTCACCGGTCAGGGCAGTGTACGCGTCTGCGGCCTGCCGGTGGTCAAGGAGAACTTTGGGCGGGTGCGGGCAGCGGTCGGCCTGGTCTTCCAAAACCCGGACGATCAGTTGTTCTCCCCGACCGTCTTTGACGATGTGGCCTACGGGCCGATTTACCAGGGTCTGCCGCCCGCCGAGGTGGAGCGGCGCGTGACCTCCGCGCTGGCAGCCGTGGGGATGAGCGCCTATGCGCGGCGCGTCTCGCATCACCTGAGCGCCGGCGAAAAGAAGCGCATCGCCATCGCCACCGTACTTTCGATGGACCCCGAAGTGCTGGTGCTGGACGAACCGACCGCCGGCCTCGACCCGCGCGCCCGCCGCGGCCTGATCCGCCTGCTGCGCGACCTGCCGATGACGATGCTCGTCTCCAGCCACGACCTGGCGATGGCGCGCGAACTCCTGCCGCGCATGGTCATCCTGGACGAGGGTCGCATCGTGGCCGATGGGCCGACGGCGGAGTTGCTGGCAGACGCGGCGCTGCTCGAAGCGCACGGGCTGGAATTGTATTAGAAGACCGTTTTCTGAGATTGCGTTTTGGCCGCGGTTAAGTCAAAGCGATGATTCTCAACGTGAATGTGCGAATAGGACGAATGACGCGAAAAGTCAAAAAAAATCGTGACTGCCCGCCCAATGAGGCCGGGAGGGTTAATCGCGGCAAAAGACGCTGACTTTATCCGCCCGCTGCAAAGCATTTTGCGTACAGACCGCAGCAGAAACATTAATCAACTTCTAAACAAAAAGGCTTGAATTTTTCTTCGTCATCGTGTATTATATTGGTACGAACGGTTGGGTGCCCCCCTCACCCAGCCGTTCGTGTTTAATCCAAGCATCCGGTTGAAAAAGGGGGCATCGGCATCAATCCATGCTTTCCACCCTATCTTGGGTCAATTAATCTGCGCCGATTACTGCTTCGAGAATTCCAGGAAGTCCAATCGTCAGGTCTTGACAGCGCCGTCATTCGGCATATAATCACGCCTAATATTTCAAAAACGCTGAAGAGGACGAGTACGCCTCGTACGGCGGCACAGAGAGCAGGCGGCACGTGGTGAAAGTCCTGCCCGCACGATGAAGCCGAATGGACCTCGGAGTTGCAGGACGAAAGTCAAATCGTCGAGAGAGGCCGGTCTGATAGACGTTGACGAGTAATCCGAGCCGGAAGCCGCAGCCGTTATCCCAGCGGAGTCACTAGGAGACAATCAGGCTATCTGACTGTTGACTGCTGACTAAATGAGTGAGGCTGGCTTTTTCCCTGTGCATCACCACAGGGATTTTTATTACAACAGCCTAATTCGGGTGGCACCACGGACTACGCGTTCGTCCCGTTTGCGGACGAGCGCGTTTTTGTTTGCCAAACTCAGAAAGGAGCAGAAAGATGTTTGATTTTACTGTTGTGGATGTGTTGCAGGCCGAAAGTTTGCCCGGGCGGGAGGAAATCTTCCCGATGCAGGAGCAGGCTCAGGGTCCAGCCGCGGGGCGGAGCTTTCGACAGGTTTTCCCTTCGGGAAATTCGCAGGGCAACGCTGAAAAACCGGCTGCCGTTATTTTGGGCGAGCGCGCCGCCGAAAGCGGGTCCGGTCCCGCCGCGCCGCTCTTCATCCCGTAGGAAGGAGTATGGGTCATGTTCGTCGTTTTCCATCCGCCTTGAAGGAAATCTCCTCTCCAAAAAGTCCATTCACCATATTCCATTAGCCAAATGAAAGGAGATTCCCATGTCTGACCAAACCCGTTTTCTTCTGAACGAAACCGACCTGCCGAAGCAGTGGTACAACGTGCTGGCCGACAGCCCTGTGCCGCCCGCGCCGGTGTTGCATCCGGTTACGCTGGAGCCGGTGACGCCTGATTTTCTCTCCGTGCTGTTCCCGATGGAACTCATCCTGCAGGAGGTCAGCACTGAACGGTTTATAGATATTCCTGAGGAAGTGCGCGAGATTTACAAACTCTACCGTCCCACCCCTCTCGTCCGGGCGCGGCGGCTGGAGAAGATGCTCGATACGCCGGCCCATATTTACTTCAAGAACGAGTCGGTCTCGCCGGTGGG
This sequence comes from Anaerolineales bacterium, assembly GCA_034436335.1. Taxonomy (GTDB): domain Bacteria; phylum Chloroflexota; class Anaerolineae; order Anaerolineales; family Villigracilaceae; genus UBA877. Next base: position 6,847 of record DAOTVO010000035.1, read on the forward strand.
TAGTCACAAGCCCAATACGGCCATCGCCCAGGCGTTCTACAACAAGGCCGCCGGGACGAAGGCCATCACCACCGAGACCGGTGCCGGGCAGTGGGGGAGTTCGCTGGCGATGGCCTGTAATTTCTTCGGCATGGCGCTGGAAGTGTACATGGTCAAGGTATCGTATCAGCAGAAGCCCTACCGCCGTATTTTCATGGAGACCTACGGTGCGCAGGTCTTCGCCAGCCCGTCTGAGCGCACGGAGTATGGGCGCTCGCTGCTTGCCAGAGACCCGCAGAACAGCGGCTCGCTGGGAATTGCCATCTCGGAGGCGGTGGAAGCGGCGGCGACCTCCGGCGGGACGAAGAAGTACAGCCTCGGCTCGGTGCTGAATCATGTGTTATTGCATCAGACGGTCATCGGCGAGGAGGCGCTGAAGCAGATGGACCTGGCCGGGGAGTACCCGGATGTGGTCATCGGCTGCGTGGGCGGCGGTTCGAACTTTGCCGGTCTGGCCTATCCGTTCCTGCGTCAGAATCTAAGAGACGGTCAGCGCACGCGGCTGGTGGCCGTGGAACCAACGGCGACGCCTTCTCTGACAAAGGGGGTCTATACCTTTGATTACGGCGACTCGGCGCGCATGGCCCCCATCGTCAAGATGCACACGCTGGGGCATACCTTCATGCCGGCCGGAATCCACGCCGGGGGACTGCGCTATCACGGCATGGCGCCGTCGCTCTCGGCGCTTTATGACGCCGGTTACATCAAAGCGGTGGCCGTTCCGCAGGTGGGGACGTTCGAGGCGGCGGTGATGTTCACCCGCGCCGAGGGCATTCTGCCCGCGCCCGAGTCGGCGCACGCCATCCGCGCCGTAATTGACGAGGCGCTGGATGCCAAAGCAAAGGGCGAGAAGCGCGTCATCCTGTTCAATCTGTCTGGTCACGGGCACTTCGATATGATGGCCTATCAGCAATATCTGGCCGGGGGTCTAGAAGATTTCGAGTATCCCGCCGAGGCAGTGGCAGAAGCGATGAAGGAACTGCCGCAGGTGGAAATAGCGGCCGCCTGATAGCCATCGCATCGGAAAATCTCCCGAAGGTCTGCCATCTTCGGGAGATTTTTTGCTTGTTCGGGTATTTTATTTTTCCTCGCGCTCCCCAAACAAAACTACAACCATGTGCTGATTGAGGAACTGGGGACGGTCGTCCTCCGTCGGGACGATCTGACCGAGCGTATAGCCGCCGGCGATTGGCACGTTCCCGCCCAGCGCCTCATTGACGGCGGCCACATCTGCGCCCGGGTGGGCCTCGTGAAGAATCTGCCAGGCAATGTCTGCCAGTACAAGCGCCAGCACCGGTCGGGCGCCATCGAGGCGGGCAAGGGCTTTCTGAACAGCGTTTTGGGCGGCAGAGCGGCACCCTGAAAGGCTTCCCACCAACAGGTATGCTTCTGCCCCGTCTCCGACATTGGTATTCATGCGGAAGGAACCGTCGGCCTCCACGCGCAAGGGAGAGCGCACAAGCAGGCTTTTGTCCATTTGCTCGAGGCCCAGGGGATAAAGACGAACCAACTGATTGAGCGGCGGGAAAGCCCATTCACGAGCAGGGTAGCCAAAAAGGCGAGCATACGCTTCAGAGGCCGGACGCCCGTCCAGAGTCCGCACCCAGAAACCGCGCGAACGGGTGATGCGAAAATGCGCCCCGACCGGCTGCCAGCCGTGGTCGAAGCCAACGCCAATGGGGACATTTCCTTCCAGGCGCGCCAGGGCCAACCCGCCTGAACCGTACTGGGCACCGCCAATTTGATAGGCATTGCCGCTTTGCAGGTCGCCGGTTGAAAGCCCGCCGATAAGAGTAGTAGCGGCCGGCAGATTGGCGCAGAGTTGTTCGGTATCGGCGTTGAATCCATCGGCAAAGATGAGGGCCGGTTGTTTTGGCCTGCGTTTGAACGATTCGGCAAGTTGCTGAGAGACCTCGCGGCTCGCCTGAGCGTAACCGGCCAGCCATTGCACGTCAGCGCGAATTTCTGAAGAGGCCAGGAGGGCAACCACCACCGAGTGGGTATGCGTTCCCGCGGCCGTCATGGCGGCGGAGGTGCTGAAGCCAATCAACGGCATACTGCCGGTGAGACTGGATACGCCATTGATGACCTGCTGGGCATCGTACTGATAGGAAGAGATGACCAGTCCCAGGATGGGAGACCGGTTTCCCAGTCCATTCATGGCCTGATGTGCGGCTTGCAATCCGGCTTCGCGTCCGGTGAGCGCGCGGGCCTGTCCAACTGCGGCGACAAGGCTCATAAGACTATTCCTCTGCAACCGGGACGGTAAAATGGAATGTCGTCCCTTGACGGAATTCACTTTCGAACCAGATGCGGCCGCCCATCATTTCCACCAGGCTCTTTGTGATGTTCAAGCCCAGGCCGGTGCCGGGTGCTTCGCGCGCTTTCTGGTCTTCGGAGCGGAAGAATTTTTGGAAGATTCTCTTCTGGTCTTCCAGGCTGATGCCAATACCGTTATCTTTGATCCACAGGTGTACAACTCTGGGGGCGCCGGTAGCGTCCCAGCGGTTTTCGCTCGGTTCTGCGCCGATGATAATTTTGCCGCCTTCCGGCGTGTATTTATGCGCGTTGCTGATCAGATTGACCAGGACTTGAATCAGCCGAGTGCGGTCGGCCCAAATCTTGGGTAATTTAGCCGCCAGTTGGATTTCGGCGCTTTGCTTTTTCTCTTCAATTTGACGAATGGTCGAGCGCATGACTTCGTCAATCACGTCGCGCACATCCACGGCTTTGAAATCGAGATGCAGCCGGCCAGCCTCAATCTTTGAGTTGTCGTTCAAATCCGAAACCAGGGTAGACATACGTTCCACATTGGCGCGGATTGTGTTCAGGAAGTTCAATTGCATCTCGCTGACCGGCCCCACCGCGCCCTTGGCGAGCAATTCTGTATACCCCTTGATGGAAGTCATCGGATTCTTGAGTTCATGCGCCACGAACGAGACAAATTCGCTCTTAGCATCATTGGCGCGCTGAATCTCGCTATATAGTTGAGCGTTCGAAATGGCAATTGCGGCGTGGTCGCTCAAACGTGATAGGAAAGCCATTTCCTGGCCTCTTTGTACTTCGGCGGAGCGGCTTTCCAGCACAAGCAGGCCAATAACGCCTGCTTCGCGGCGGATGGGAATAACAATCTGGGTACGCGCATCGGGAAGCAGGCCAGGCTGGAAACTATCCACAGCCAGTAGTTGCGGCTGCCCGGTCTCAACCGCCGCTCGCAATGCAGGTTGTTGAATGGGAATTGACCTGTCCTGATACATTCTTTCAATTTCTTCGTAACCCTGCTGCGCCATCAGGCGGATGCCCTGTTCGCCCACAATCCCAATCAGGCCGGCGTCAGCATTCGATTGCCGAAGCGCCCACTCGAGCGTGATGTGCATGGCGCGGCTCACATCCAGGCTGGCGTTGAGTTCCCTGTCTATACGCTGCATGACAGAGAGTTCTTCCACACGTCTGTTGAGTTCCTGGTCGGTGAGCGTGTAAAGGCGCGAGTTTTCGATGGCGACCGCCGCCTGAGCGGCAAAGGCGGCCAGCAAGTTGACGTCGTCCTCCACAAACGGCAGGCCGTCATTGCGGTTGACGACCTCCAGCACACCAATAACCCGCTCTTTGACCTGAAGGGGGACGGCCAGAACGGAGCGCGTGATAAACCCCGTATTTTTATCGGGGGAGGCGAACCATTTGTCGGTTTGTTGCACATTGTTGGCGATGACAGGCTGACGAGTCCGCACCGCTTCGCCGACAATACCTGTTCCGGCGGGGAGGCGCTGTCCAAGCAGTGTGCCGGCTACGGGGCCATGCACAACACGAAATACCAGTTCATCGGTCTGCTCATCCACCAGGAAGAGGGTGCCTGCCTCACAGTTCAGGATGTTGATAGCGCTATCTAGAATTTTCTCAAGCAAAGGATCGCTTTCCAGCGTGCCGGTTAATTGGCGGGTGATTTCGTTCAGGACCGTCAACTGACGAGCGCGGCGTTCTGTCTCTTGAAGGAGACGCGCTTTGACAATGGCGCCGGCTGCTTGGTCGGCGATGGATTGCAACAATCTCATCTGCGCGGGAGTGTAGGCGACCGTAGCATCCCGGCTGCCGACGGAGAGAACGCCAATGGTCTCAGCGCCTGCATTGAGCGGGACGCCCAGCCAGGCATATATCTCTGAGATGTCCACAGAAACGCCGTATTGTTGGCATTCTCGCAGATAGTCATTGGTGAGAATTGCCCGGCGCTGACGGACAACTTCCTGGCTCAAACCGCTTCCGGGCGGCAGAGGCAGGTTTTCCTTGGCAGGAAGGCGGTCGTTATTTTCCAGACAGAAGGCGTGGTAATAGTAATCGCTGGATTTGTTGTGCAGGGTGATATAGAAGTTGTCAACCGGCAAAACCTGGTTGGTCTGGGCGTAGATGAGTTCGAGGATGTCATCGAAACTGACGGTCACGTTGACACCCTGGGCGACGCGCGAGAGGATGTTCATTTCCCGCACGCGGCGCTCCAGGTTAAAGATAACCTGGGCGCGTTCCACCCCTACAGCCGCCGCCGCGCTGATTTGGTCCAAAAAAGATAAGTCTGCACTGCTGTAAGTTTGGCCGGAACGCCGTCCGCCAAGAGCCAGCCAGCCAACGAGACGCTCCGAGCCCGGCATAGGAATGAACAACGTGGCGGCCAGGAGGGCCAGGCGTGGGGCTTCCGGCTTAATTTCGGGGGGCATGGAAGTTTCATCCAGGAAGAGCGGCATGCGAGCGCGGCTCAATACCTGCAGCAGGGGGCTATTGACGCTGAAACGCAGATCACTGGTCGGGCGCCCGTCTTCGCCGGCAGTAGCAGCATACAGGTCATTGAGCGGATCGTAGATGTAAATGTGCAATTGCTCCGGCAGAAGGCTTTCGATGATATGCCGCCGCAAGATGCGAACAATGGAGGTCTGGTCCACTGTGTTGAGCAGTTCGTGACTAAAAATCCGCATTCGCTCCTCGTAAGCCCGCACGCCGCGGAAGAAGGCCATGTCTACGATTTGCTGTAAGCGATTACGAAGAGGATTGAAAGCAAGCGCCAACACGAAAACCAACGCTCCAATGAAAAGGGGGTTGGTCATATTCAATTTCGAGCCGAATATGAGCATCAAGCCGGTGATTAATAGGGCATAGCCCGTCAGCACCAGGATCGTCAATAGCGCGTAGAAGGCGCTTTGCCGGATGAGGAAGTCGGTGCGCAAAAGGCGATGACGCAGGACGGTATAGCCGGTCATTACCGGGAAAATCACCAACGGCAAGAGCAAATAAGGGCTGAAGATGATGTTTTTGTTGTGTCCCAAACCCAATAGCGAAAAAACCACAAACCAAATCGCCAGCGGGCCGAATCCTAGCAGGATGGCAACCAGGATAGTGCGCGCCTGGCTGCGGACAACCGGCGAGCGCGCCGCCAGCACGCGCAACAACATAATGGCCAGGAAAAATGCAACGCTTGCGCCGGCAAAGATATACAGATATTTCCAGGCGACCGCATAAGCCATCGGCCGCGAGAAATCGTACACGGTTGGAATGGCATATCCAATAAGCACCAAGGCAAACAAATAGCCAATACGGCGCAGGGAGGGATAGCGCCGCACCAAACGCGCCTCCTGCGGAAATACCAGCGCCAATTCAATGAGCGCGCCGCCCGCAATTCCCAACGCCAATGTCCAAAGGTATGAAAGGTAGTGAGTGGTGAATAAATCGAACAACGCCCCGCTTGCTACCGCCACAGAGGAGGCAAAAAGCGCAAACGCTCGCCCGGATGGTTCTGTGCGGCGCATTTGGAGAATCCACACACTGACGCCCAAATAAATCAAGCCAATGAGGTACGGGATGTAAAGGAATGAAACCTGGTCATTGAACGGGAATGACTGCAACGTGATGCGGTGAGTGCTCAATTCGCCTGATGGACTACGCAACACCACATCCACCGTCTCGCCAACAGGATGCCCGGACAGAACAGCGCGCATGTCCGAGGTCCGGGGCGTGTCGTTCCCTGCTACCTGCACCACCTGATATCCAAATTCCGGCGCATATTCCAACAGAGGCCAGGCTGTACGATCCGATGGTGTTACCTCGTTGACCAGCATAGTTTGTTCGATGAAACCGCCCAGAAAGGGCAGGCGCAGCCAGTTATAAGCCAGAAAAGGGATAGCGATGAATGCTATCAACGCCAGACCTTGGTAGATGAAAACTAGCAATTGCGCCAAGCGGTCAATCAATCGAGATATAGATTTGAAGCGCAGCATCATCAGGGCATCCTGCAGGGAATATTACAAACATTTTACACGACTTTTAGGGCCTAAAAACAATCGTATCATAACATTTTCGTAGATTATGACACCCATTTCTCAACAATGAACTCTGAACTTTTTGGCGTGGTCGTTTAACTTTTTTGTGTCGCGCCGCGGAATACATACCCTGGCAAAACGGCAAGCCAAAACCGCTTTTGGAGATCGGCATGGCTTTCTCAAAATCTTGAGGCCGTTGCACAAAGGCTAAAAATGAAACACAGAGACACCAAGAGGAAAACATAATTAATCTGCGAGGCGGCGTCTCTGGGGTGAAAAAACGATTCTTTTGCACCGAGTCCTGATTGGTTTTCAAAAATCTGGCAATCCGCGGCAAAAGGCTGGCCTTAAGAAGGTCCCGTGGACATCGAGATTGAGAAGAGGGATTTACTTTACATGATTTTTGCTATACACTATGTTTACCCCTTTCCCTTACAGGGGGAAACAAGTCTTATCCGCGTGCCAACTATTCGGATGAAAGGTTGTTTCCCAGAATTGTTTGGCAATCTCATTTTTTCGGAGGCAAAAATGAACGAACCGATTCTCGAACCGGTTGCCCCGCCCAAAAAAGCCACGCCTTGGAAAATTATCATCCCGGTTGGCATTGCGGTCATCCTGTGCTGTATTTGTCTTGTGGTGGTCGGTGTGCTGGCCTATCTGGGTACCCAGGGGACCGGCCCGCTCTCGATGCTGGCAACTGCCACGTATACCCCCACCAAAATCCCCACCCGCACTTTCACGCCAACGATGACCGCCAATGTTTTGGGTGATTGGGATGTCTACTATGACTGGAACTGCACAGGTTCATACAACGGACCCGTTGTCATCACCTTCTATGGCGACCAAACCTATATGCTGACTGAAGGCAATGATTATGGGTATGGGACATGGACCCTGACCGGAAGTTATTTCGACTTCATGTTCGATACATCTCCCCATGCACATTACGTAGGCTACCTTGATTACACATCCACGTACCTGGAAGGCACAATGAGCACCGATGACGGCTCCTCTGGCTGCTGGTACGCCTATAAACGCTAAAACAGGCGGGCCGGTTTTCGGACGAAACGGCTGTTCCTGGCAATAAAATCCAGCCGAAGCAGACGCGGGCGCGTTGGCTTCGGCTGTTTTTTGTGAGTCTGTTTTTCGTTTATGGTAAACTACACTCTAGTCCAGCCATTCCATGACCGGCTGTCACGAAAGGAGCGTTTACTATGAACACCGTCAAACAAATTCTGCGCCTCAAAGGCAAAAGCGTTTGGAAAGTCTCCAAAGATGCAACCGTTCTCGAAGCCCTCAAACTGATGGCCGAGAAAGGCACCGGCTCGGTGGTGGTGATGAGCGGAGACAAGGTTGCCGGTATCTTTACCGAACGCGATTTCGCCCGCAAAGTCGGATTGTATGAAATCAAGCCCAGCGAAATCAAGGTCGGCGATGTAATGACCAGCGAACTCATTACCATCGAGCCGAATGATTCGGTGAACGAGTGCATGAATCTGATGACCAACAACCGCATTCGCCATCTGCCCGTCCTGGAAAACGGCCAACTGGTTGGCATCATCTCGATTGGCGATGTGGTCAAGGATATCATCGAAGAACTGCAATTCATGGTCAAGCAACTCGAAAACTACATCACCGGTCTGCGCTGAGACAGAAACGCCCACCTATGTCCACTCATCCTGATTCTGATGTCAAGACATTTCACCTGAAGCATCGCAGCGCTCTCGTCTTTCAGGCCTTCATTTTCCTTGTCTTTGGAATCTCCTGTATTGTGCAGGGATTCGCGCGTTTCGGCCTCGAAAGTGGCTCCATCTGGAACGCCTGGTGGTTCTTTGCTCTGCTGGCTCTCGGCTTTCTTTACCTGACCCTCGAAGCGGCTTACAAGATTTTCTTCAACCGCATCGTCCTGACTCCGGAGGAGTTCATTCAACATGATTTCCTGAAAGTCACCCGCATCCGCTGGGAGCAGGTCAAGAAAATCGGCGAAATAGACCTCAAGGACCGCAGGCGGATTGACTTCGGCGTCATCCTCAAAGATTCGGCCATCGAAAAACCGAATCTCTTCTCGACGCCTTTTATTTCCCTCACGCCCTACTTCAAGAGTTGGAACGAAAGCCCCATCAAACAGTGGCTCAAAGAACATAAACCCCACCTGCTGAAGTGACAGGCGTTCACAGCCGCCCCGAACAAAGGCCAATCTCGGAGCAAGCATCCTTCCCTGCCCCGTCTGGGGCAGAATTCATCTACAAGGCAGCCCTGCATGGAAAATACATCCCAACCCCCAATCCGCCGCCTGCCACGCAACGTCTGGGTGGTGACGGCTACATCCTTCCTCACCGACATCTCCTCGGAGATGCTCGCCAACCTCATTCCCCTCTTCCTTGCCAACGTACTCAAAGCCGGCACAGCCGTCATCGGTCTGATAGACGGCATCGCCGAGACCACCGCCAGCCTAACAAAAATCTACTCGGGCTGGCTTTCGGATAAACTCGGCCGGCGCAAATGGCTCACCGTGCTGGGATACGGCATCTCCACGATTGCCAAGCCGTTTCTCTACTTCGCTAACACCTGGGGCTGGGTGCTCGGCGTCCGCTTCTCCGACCGGCTTGGCAAGGGCGTGCGCACCGCCCCGCGCGACGCTCTCATTGCCGGTTCAGTGGATGAAAAACAACGCGGCCTGGCCTTCGGCCTGCACCGCGCCGGGGATACCGCCGGCGCCTTCACCGGCCTGCTCATTGCCGCCGTCATCATCTGGCTCACCCAGGCCGGCGCGGCGCAACTGGAACGCAACACCTTCCAAATCATCGTTTTGGCCAGCATCATCCCCGCCGCGCTGGCCGTGCTGGTGCTGGCGCTTGGGGCCAAAGAAGTAAAAGTGGAACAAACGTCCTCCGCCCCGGCGCTCAGCCTCAAAGGTCTGGACGACCGCTTCAAGATTTTCCTGCTCATCGTCGTCCTCTTCACGCTTGGCAACTCCTCAGACGCTTTCATCATCCTGCGCGGACAGGAACGCGGCCTGACCTTGCTCCAGGTGATGAGCATGCTGTTGACCTTCAACCTGATTTACGCCGCCCTCTCCGGCCCTCTCGGCGCACTCTCGGACAAGATTGGCCGCCGCAGGCTCATCATCGGCGGCTGGATTGCCTACGGCCTGGTGTACCTCGGCTTCGCCCTCTCCCGCGCCGGATGGCAGGTCTGGGCGCTGTTCGGACTGTATGGCATCTACTACGCCGCCGTGGAAGGAAACGCCAAAGCCCTGGTCGCCGACCTGGTCGCGCCGGAAAAGCGCGGCACGGCCTACGGTCTCTTCAACGCTGCCGTCGGCCTGACTGCCTTCCCCGCCTCGGCGATCGCCGGGCTCCTCTGGCAGGGCGCTTTCGGCTGGAGCGGCTTCGGCGCCGCCGCGCCCTTCTTCTTCGGCGCGGGGATGGCGCTCCTGGCAGGCATTCTCTTCTGGCGTTTGGTGAGATAACCCAAGCACACCCTCTGTGGAGTTAACCATGCCGCCCATTATCTTCCCCCTTCCTTTCAAAAGATGGGCCTATGACCAGCGCGCCGAGATGATTCGCCGCCAGGCGGCGGGCCAAAAGATTGCCCCGCAGGACATCTTCCTCGGCTTCTGCCGCCACACACCGGCCATCGTCTCGCACGGCCCGGCCGGTTTGAACGCCTCCATCAAGGGCGTCGGTTTCCTGCCCAAGCCCGAACATCTTCAGGCCACGCTCGACCTCTATCTGGCACACATCCGCCGCGGCTGGCGCGAAAACTACAGCGAAGAAGGCCTGAAACTGCTGGTCGAACTGCTCTACAGCCCAGCCGCCGAAGAACGGATTGACTTCTCCCGTTTCGGGACCCTCGAACTGGCGCGCGACCACACCTGGAAGAACCTGCGCGCCGATCCGACCGTGACCCTGCTCTTCTACCAGCCTCCCGTTGTCAGTTTCGAACTGCGCGGCCGCGCCGAAATCCACGAAGACGGCAGTCCCTACCATCTCTTCCTCAACGCCCAGCATGATGTCTTTCACAAACCGGCCCCCGAACGCTGGGCGCAGCGCCCGGCCTACGTCTTCGTCATCGAAGAAATCTACGACAACTCGGCCAACGACAGCGGATTCGGCAAACGCCTGATTTGATTTGCCCCCGCCGCGCTGCTATCGGTCAAGCAACCGTAGGGCGGGATGTCATTCCCGCCCCTATTATTTCCCCTCCAGCCAAACCGTAAACGTTCCCTCCCCGCGCACCGTGACCAGCGAGAGCGGGAAAGGCAGATAATGACCGGGCGGGAACTCCTGATTGGGGTCTTCCGGCCCGCCGGTGAACAGTTGTGTGAAGGTGAACGCCTGCGCCGACAGCCCCGCCTCGGCGCGGACCTCGAGCCTCCTCCCGCCGAGCGGCCCCCATGCCCAGGAGAAACCGGGAACAAAAGCGGCGAGATACTCGGACGGCGCGGCGAAGAAGACCTGCGGATCCACCGCCAGCGGCAAAAGGACGTTCACCGGACCCGTTCCCCGATACGCCGCCTCGAGGCCGTTTTCTCCCAGGCGGAAGGTCTTCGTCCGGCTGCTACCCTCCAGGACGAGCAAACCTGGCTCCACGCGACCGACAACGTACTCGTCAAACGCGTCGTCCGCATCGCTGAACGCGCCCATCAGCGCGCCGGGGTCGGCGGCGTCACCGCGCTCGGCGCGCCACTGCGAGGGGTCGCTCAGCCCGGCGAAGAATTGTACGCTGGGGGCAATCATCTGATGCGGCCCGGATTCATCGAGATGGAAAAGATACGTCAGCCGCGCTCCATTCGTCTCGATGACGGCGAACCAGCGCTCATTTGCCAGCAGGCATTCGGCACGGCCGTCGCGGTCGGGGTCGGAGGCGCAGTCGGCGCGGGGGGTGGGGAAGTCGGCCCACTGCGCCGCTTCCAGCAGCAGGCCGACCTGACCCACATAAGCGCGGCGCAGTTCTTCGAAGCGGGAATCGGCAGCGGGAGCGTTGAGTTGCAGATACATCTGCCAGGCCGAGCGGGTGACCGTGTTATCGGGAGCGCAGCGCAGAGCCTCCACCCATTCATCCGGCGCGGATGCAGCGGAGGCGGGTTGAAACGAGGCGCTCACAGGGAAGGACAGCAGGTCATCGCCGTCGAGCGCCCAAATCCACGGATGCCCCGCCAGCCAGGCAAAAGCGGGCGCGGCCATGTCCGAGTTGCCCCACTCGGAGCGCGGCAGACTGCCGCCCAGAAGGACCAGGTCGGTCTTATCGGGCGAGAAGAGCGCCTCCACCAGCGCGCGGCGCGTTTCCAGAGTCAGGCCGTCCCAGCCCACCTGGACGGTTTCGGCGTCGGGGAGCGGGAGGAGCCGCGTCCCGCCGGCGCGGGCGAGGCGGGAGGAATCGGGCAGGGGAAAGAATTGAAAACGGGAAGCAGGCAGGAGGTCCGGCGACGCCGCGTACGAAAAGAGACTGCCCGGCAGGCCAAATCCTTCGGCGGCGCGGGCGCTGAAAGCGAGCGCCATGCCGACCGGTTGGCTGTAGGCCGTCTGCGGCAGGAGCAGCAGCCCGCGGCGCGCCATCCGCTGTACCTGCGGCAGAGCGCCCTCGTAGTTCAGGGCGGCGAGCGAGGCAGGGGTCTTCAGGTCGAGCAGGGCGACGGGGACGTGATGGGTCTCGGCAGAGTCGAGGATGTGCTTTAGGCCGTGCCGCCCGCCGTTGGGGCCGCTGTGCGCTCCATCCCAGCGGCGCAGAGCCTGGGCCGGGGTGTAGGCCGGATAGACATCCCAAAAGGCCAGCAGGACAGGCGCGCGCCGGACGGGGGGGAGGGCATCGGAGCGGACAGCGGCGGTTTCGTCAGCGAGGGTATCTGCGCCGGGCCGGGCGGCGAAGGCCTGCACGGTGAAGGGTTGGGGCAGGCTGAGGCGGTTGAGACGCACGGTGACGGTGTCCAGCCAGGGGTCGCGCACAAGGCGGACGCGCAGGCCGGTATCGGACGGGGAGAGGGAGGGGCGCCCCTGAGCGGGGAGGCGCAGGAGCAGGTCGCCGGTCGAAGCGGCGAGGCGCAGGGTCAGGTCGGAATCGGGGACGAGGGGCAGATCGAGCAGGTCGAGGCGGATTTCGACATCCGAGCCAACCGTGCGGACGTAGAGGGCGAGGAGTTCGGTGGAGGGGGTGGGGGCGTCGAGCGGGTCGAGCAAGCGCAGGTCGGCGGCGCTCCAGGGGCGAGAGGCGGGGAGCGGGGCGCAGGCCGTAGCGGAGAGCGTCAGGCCGAGGACGAGAATCAGGGCAGGCAGGCGGCGCATGTCAGAGGGACTGGCCTTCGAGCGGGCGGATGCGTTCTTCGGGCGGCGCGCCTTTGCGTCCCAGCACCTTGTAGATGCTGACCGGTTCGCTCTTGCCGCGCACGGCCTGGCGGGCGGCAAATTCGACCTCGAACTCGTCGGCAACCAAGCGGGCGGTCTGCTCGCTGAGCAAGATAGGCCAGCCGATGATTTTTGTCTGGTCCTGCAGGCGGGCGGCGAGGTTGGCGTTATCGCCGATGACGGTGTAACTGATGCGCTGGGCCGAACCGATCAGACCGACAAAGACCTCGCCGGTGTGGATGCCGATGCCGATTTCAAGGCCGCGCCGCAGACGCCCTTCCGCCTGCCAGCGGCGGTTGAGGCGCGCCAGTTCGAGGTGCATTTCGACGGCGGCGCGCACCGCGCAGGCGGGATGGTCGGGATGAGTCACCGGTTCGCCAAAGAAAGCGATCACGGCATCGCCTTCGTATTTGTCCACCGTGCCGCCGTTGCGGTGGATGATGGCGGTCATGGCCTCGAGGTAGGGGTTGAGCAGCAGGACGAGTTCCTCCGGCGTCATCTTTTCGGAAAGGCCGGTGAAACCGCGGATGTCGGAGAAGAGGAGCGTGACGTTGGCGCGCTTGTTGAGGGAGTGAATATCCTGGGTGGCGAGCATTTGGTCCACCATCTCCGGCGAAAGGAAGCGGCTGAAGAGGGCGCGCACGCGGCGTTTTTCAACCTCCTGAGCGACGGCCTGCTCGACGAACTGGACGACCACGCCGAGGAAAAGCATCGTTTCGGGAGCGGCGGTGGGGAGGTACCAATTGAAGGAGACAAAGGCGAGGAAGCAAATCCCCAGATAGGCCGTCAGGGCGGCGGCCAGGGTGAGCAGAGTCAAGGCCGGACGGCGGATATTTCCAATCCCGCCTGCCAGCAAAGCCATCAGGAGGATGATGAGCAGATTGAACCAGGGCGGGGCGAGGCGCAGGTACTCCCCGTTCAGGATGGTAGCGATGGCATTGGCGACGATCTCGACCCCGGGCATGGTCTCGGAGGCCGAAAAGGGAGTGGGGTACACATCGTGGAGGGTGATGCTGGTCGCTCCGATGAGGACGATTTTGCCGCGGAAGGCTTCCGCGTCGACCAGGCCGTCGGCCACATCGGCGGCAGAGTAGGTAGGATACGTTCCGGCCGGGCCGGCAAAATTGACCAGGAAGCGCCCCTGGGTGAGCGGAACTTCCTGCCCGTTGAAGAACAGTCCTTGCGAAGTGATGGCAGGCGGTTCGAGGCCGAGGAAGAGAGCGGCGGTCTCGAAGGCCCAATGGTAGTAGATTTCTTCGCCAAAGGTATCAAAGGCCTGCAGGCTGCGGCCGATGGCATCATCGTCGAGATGGACTCCGGTCGGGCCGAGGCCGTCCAGAACGTCCAAGTAGAGCGGCAGAGGCTGTTTGAGGGTGACCGTGCCGAGGGTTTCGTCCCTGAAAATCTGAATGACGGCAACGGAAGCGGGCGTTTCGGCCAGGGCGGCGGTGAGGGCCTCGTCTCCGCCGGGGTCGTAGCCCTGTTCGAAGAGAAAAATATCTACGCCAATCACTTTTGTGCCGGCGCGGTTCAATTGAGCGACGATTTGTGCCAGATAGGCGCGCGGCCAGGGCCACTGGTAGCCGGTCCAGTTGAAGGAAAAATCGTCAATTGCGACGAGGACAATATCTGGGTGCGGCGGGCGGACCCCGCGCAGACGCATCATCCCGTCGCGGGCGGCCAGTTCGAGGCGTTCGAGGGGAGTGGATACGCCGCTGAGAGCGCCAAGCGAATTAAGGAGCATTATCAAGGCAGCAAGAGCCACCAGGAGAATATGGCGCAAGGTGACCTTTGGGGAGCGCAGGGCGGGCATGGGCGTATTATAAAACAAGTGCGCCGGAAGGTCTCCGGCGCACTTAGTTAAAGGCTCAAACAGTTATGGGCAGGCGCTTCCACCGGTGTACTCGAATGAATAAAGAGATGAGGTGGCATTATTGCCGTCATTGTCGATCGCCCAGAACCACCAGACCACCTGGCCGCCTGGCTGTACCGGAATGTACAGGTCTCCGGCCCAGGTGTCGCCGCCCTGATAGTTCAGGTGTTGGTGATCCTCCAGGACGAGATTTCCGCCGCCATCATACACCTTGTAAGCCACCTTAACGTATTGCAACTCATCCGGGTCAATGGCATCCACCTGGTAATGATTGGTGCATACAGAGATGGTGCCATTAGGGCCGCTCTGATTCTGGAAGGTGGTCGGCGTATCAGGCGGCGGGGTAAGCGGACAGCCGGGGGAGGTGAAACTGTAGATATTATCGTCGTGGATGTACACGCCATTCTTGTAAATCGCAAACCGCCAGTAGATGGTCACGCCTGCGCCTATGCCGTCCAGGCAAACATTAGCCTGGTATTTTGTCCCGCCGACATTCGAAAGGACGTGATGCGGGTCTTGATCGCCGTTCGGGATCGGGTCGGTGGAGAAGATGACTTTGACAATTGAGTCATGGGGCGCGTTGACATCTACCGAGAAGAGTTTTTGGCACTCATTGATGTTGCCGGTTGGCCCCTGCCGATTCCAGAACATCAAATTGGGATTGGGAGGTGGGGTGCTCGTTGGCGAAAAACTGGCCGGTTTAGTGAAGGTGAAATGTTCGCTATAGCAGACATTCTCCATATTGCTGTTTTTGACCGTCACCCACCATTCGTACTGGCCGCCGGGCGTCAACGCATCCATATACCGGGTGTGGCTGGTATCAAATTCGGGCAGCGAAATTTGCGCCTGGTTGGGAAGTTTGAAGTTAATGATGTATTTGAAAGCGTCCGGATGCGCCATCCATTCAAAGGTGACCGCTCCAGAAGCAGGCAAAGAAGCATTATTCTCCGGCGTCAGGAGCGAAATGCAGGCCTCGGCCGGCGGAGGAGTGGGAATCTCGCCAGAGCGCTTAAAGGTGTGCTGCTGCGAAGCGCAAATCGGTTGACGGCGGGAGGAGTAGGCAGTTACCTGCCAGTGATATTCACCGGGCTGAGTAAACATCTCGGCCGGGAGGGTGTAGGTGTTCATCCAGACCTGTCGCGAAACTTCCGTGCCGTTGGGTTGAGTAATGACGAGAATATATTTGTAGGCTTCAGGATGGTCTTCCCAGGAGAATATGACCGGGCCGGATTGGGGCAGTTCAAAGCCATCTTCAGGAGAGAGAAGCGCAGAGCAATCTTTGGCAGGCAGTTCATGCGCAGGTTTAGTGAAAGTCCAAGAGTCGCTGGTGCAGATAGGTCGCATGTAAAAATCGTACGCGGTGACCGTCCACAAGTAATTTCCCTCCAACGGCAACTCAAAGGCATCCACCTGCAGTGAACTGCGCCAGGTATGCCAGGAACGTTCTGCCCCATTCGGTTTGACCACTGTCAGCGTATATTTGTATGCGCCTGGCTGGTCATTCCAGTCGAATTGAATCATGCCGTCTGCAGCGATCTCCGCACCGTTTTGCGGAAGCCCCAGTTCGAAGCAGGATTCCTGCGGCATCGGGCTGAGCAAGGTCGGCAGAGGTGGCAAGGCGGTGGCGGTTGCCATCATCGCCTGCAAGATTTGCTGTGCTTCAGGATTATTGGCCAGGAATTTTTCGATTTCCTGCTGAGTCAGGTAACGCAACATCGGCGGCGGAGGTGGCACATTGCCTTCGGGGTCGAAACTGAAGAGCGTACAGCCCTGACCGGCGATCATCTCCATCACCGCGGCTGGATTTTCTGCAGTGCACCAGCCCTCCAGACAGGTGACCCAGACGTCCTCCGTCGCCGGGTCCAGCCAAACTGACATGTACGAGCCGCGCACCGAGGCCGTGCCGGAGGGAGTCTCAATTTGCATCTCGCCACCGTTTAGAATGACCCAGAGCTCGCCGGCGCGCATCAACAGGCGGGTCAACAAGCCCTTATCGGCCGGTTCGTTGGAGGCAAGCGTGAAGAAACTGTTCGGAGCCACGCGGACAATGGTGCCGCTGGAAAAGTTGAGGCGTACTCGGCCATCTGAACCGGTGCGGACGATTCCCCCTACCTGGAGTATGTCGTCGTTGGAAGCATTGATAAAAGCGGTTTGGCCGGGATTCTTAATTTGAACCGTTCCGGACACTTCGGAAAGTAGAGCCGTATCATCCGGCGCTGAGTTTGATGGCGTGCTGGTATTGGCCTTCCCCGAGCAAGCCGACAGAAAGGCACCTCCCGCAAGGAACAAAGTTATCAATAAGAATCTTATTTTCATAAGTGTCTCCTCAATAGAGCCCTTGCAAAAGTCTCTTTAGCCACAGATTACACAGATTAACACGGATGGAAATAACCATTTCTCCAACAATCTGTGTCATTCGTGGCAAAGAAGCCGCTGCAATGGCAGCGTTTGTATCGTTATGCAAGAAGTGATTAAAAAGTCTTAACACGGAATTTTAAGGGCACCTTTTCTGCTTTTTAACCACCCTTAAGGGCTATCCAACATCACAGTTTTGTTAGGCGATTCTCTATGGTAAATTTTCGATGGTTAGCGAATATGAAATCAGTTGCTGTGAGTTGCCGGAAGCCGCCAGGCGGAACTGATAAACATTCCCGGCAGGCATACTGAGACTCAGATTCTTGTCTCCGCAAACGAGCGTTCCCCAGCCGGCCAGCGGCGCGCCGCCGCGCCATAATTCCACGGAGAGCGCGCCGCCTGTGCAGGCAAGGCTGACCTGCAGGCGGGCTTCTGCGCCGGGCAGGGAGGCAAAGGGGATGAATTCGAGCCAATCCTCGGCGTCGCCTTCGGGGGCGGAAACCTGGCTGGAGTAGGTGAAACGCCGCGTTCCGACCGGCGAGAAGACAACGCTCACGGCCGGGGCGGAGGCCGAGTCGCCGTCCGCCGCGGCCGGGCCGACGGTCGGGGTCGGCGTGACCGGCTGGGAGGTCGGGCCGGGCATGCCGGTCGCCACGGGCGCGCCGTATTCGTCCAGGACGGGCAACTCGCCAGCGCGGTCGGTCTCGATGTACTGCGCCGTCACCCAGCCAATGCGAGACGTACCGATCGGGTACTCAATCTGAAACCAGGAGGCGCTCGAATTTCTGCCTTTCAGGATTACCAGCATCCCGCTTTCCAAAGTTCCGACAGTCTCAAAGGAAGTCCCCGGCCCGGCGCGGACGTTGAGGCGGGTAAGGACGCGTCCGTAAACGACGCCCGGCATTATGGTCTGGAGGGCGGTCGGTTCGGGCAAACTGACGTAACGCACCGCCACCCAGCCGTAACCCTCGGGGGCGGAGGGGTAGAGGATGCGATACCACTGGCCGTCGTCGCTCTGCAGGGTGACCTGAACACTTTCGCCGCGGCCGAGCAGTCCCAGCGAGGAGTAGGAAGTCCCTGGGCCGGAGCGGACGTTCACTTCAGCAGTCAGTATCCCAACGAGAGGAACGGGGGTTGGGGTCGGGGTAAGAGTCGGCGGCGGTTCGGTCGGGGAGGGGGAGGCGGCAGAGGCCGTCGGCGAGGGGGGGAGTTCGGCCGCGGGAGCAGGCGTACTGCTCCCGCACGAGGCGACCAGCAAAGCAATTCCTGCCAGCAGGAGAAAAATCCGGTTCATGCGGTAGATTCTACCGCCTTTCTCTTCCAATGAGGAGCCGCGCTCTTCAGGGGCGAAAAGCGCAGCAAATGTACATTGCTCTGAGCCTCCAAATGGGAGGGGTATGAACCGGGACAGTGAACGAGAGCCTGTTGCCTGCCGAAATGCTGGTGGATTACGGGCGTGTTTGGGAACAAAAGCCCTGATGCAAAAAATCATCCCCTCCGTTGTCGAAGGGGATGACTTTCTTCGAGATGAGGCCCCTGATTATGGCTTTGGGCTGAGCGCCTGAGCCTCGGCGGCGGTGTTGGGGGCGCCGTTCAAAATCCAGAGACGCCACATTTCCACATATTTCGGGTCGAGCGGCTTGTTGGGCGGCATGGCGCGGATGACTTCGCCGTTCTTGCCGGTCTGTTCCTGTCCCTGGACGAGCAGGAGGAGCAGGCTGTTCGGGTCGCCGGGGACAACTGCCGGGCCGTTGTCGCTCATGCCCAGAATTTCATCATAAGTGGTCATCAGGTAATTGTTGTTGTCTTTGCCGGGGCGATGGCAGGAGAGACAGTAGCGCTTGACAAGCGCCGAGATGTGCACTTCGTAGGAGGGTACTTCGCCGGGCTGCAATTCGGGGATGGAGGACACAACAGCGTCGGCGGGCAGTTCGGCGCGGTCATCCCACGAGTAGCGCATGAAGGTGACGATGTACTCGATTTCGCTCGGCCCCAGTTCGCCGCCGGCGGATTTGCCGAAGGGCGGCATGCCGAAATTGGGCAGACCGTAGGTGATGATGTTCGCCAGAGTCTCGTCAGTGTTGGTGTACATCAAGTCAGGGCTGTTGATGGGAGCAATTTCGCGGCCTTCGAGGCCTTCCACGCCGGTGATGACGGCCACTTCGCCCTCTGCGCCGTGACATTCGGTACAGTAGGTGGAATACAAGTCGGCGCCGAGGGTGAATTTTTCGCCAATCGTATTCGCCACTGCGACCTCCGCAGCGGCGGGCGGGGGGAAGGCGGCCAGCGTCACGACGGCCAGAACGAGCATCAGCGCCGAGGCGCCCGCCGCCGTCCAGACCTGGGCGCGGCGCGCCGCGGCCCCCGCCTTGCGCGCCAGGGCGGTCAGTACGAGCAGAAGAATGTACGCCAGACCGGGGACAATCATGCCGGCGGCCAGTTGCAGCCAGGTGGCAGTCGTCAGGCGGCCGTTCTCATCTACTGCAGTGGGGATGGGGGCAATCATGGTCAGGGTAACCATGCTGACCACGAAGACGGCCATGATGGTAATAGCAAGGGTGCGGCGGGTGTAGTGCCGGTAGGGGTTTTTGTCCAGCAACGGCAGGAGGAACAATCCCACCAGAACAAGCCCCGGAATCAAGACGGTGGCAATCCACTCAATTTTGCCCAGCACCGGAATCTGCCCGTAGAGCGCCAGGAATTTGAAGAGGAAAAGGAAGTACCATTCCGGCTTGGGGACGTAGGACGAGTCGCTGGGGTCGGCTTTCGGTTCGCTGGGGACGCCGACAAAGGTGGCGAGGAGGATGAGCAGAATGAAAATTCCCAGCGAGACAATCAGGTCTTTGTAGATGCTGTCGGGCCAGAAGCGTTCGCCCTTTTGCAGAGCGCGCTGATACTTTTCGTGGACGGCTTTCTTGAAATCTTCGTTCATGGAGCGCTCCTTAATCTTCCTTGTCCGGGAAGGCAGATTCGCCGTGCTTGACGATGAGGAAAATATGCACGCCAATCAGAGCCACCAGCAGAGCGGGCAAAATCCAGATATGGGCGGAGAAGAAGCGGCTGAGCGTGAGGGCGCTCAGGTCAGGGCCGCCGCGCAAGGCTTTGAGGATGAACTCGCCCAGCAGCGGCGCAGAGCCGGCAATCGCCGTCCCGACGGTGGTGGCCCAGTAGGCTTTTTGATTCCAGGGCAGGAGGTAGCCGGTGAAACCCATGCCGAGGGTTAAGAGCAGGAGGCCGACGCCAATCAGCCAGGTCAATTCACGCGGATACTTGTAGGAAGCCGTGACAAAAACGCGCAACATATGGATGAAGACCACCAGCACCATCAGACTGGCACCCCAGTGATGAATGCCGCGCACCAGCCAGCCAAAACGGACGCCGGTCATGATGTACTGGATGCTGTCGTAGGCGTGGTCGGGCGAAGGGGTGTAATAGACGGTCAGGAAGATGCCGGTGAGTCCCTGCATGAGGAACAGGAAGAGGCTGGCCGAGCCGAGGGTATTCCACCAGTTGCCTTTCGGCTCCGGGCGATCGAGGGTGGCCTTGTAGAGGTCATTTAACCCGAGGCGTTCATCAAACCAGTTGTAGAGGGATTTCCAGAAATTTTTGCGCATGGCGTTATCCTTCCGTGAAGAGAATGGAGACGACGCCGTCTTCGACCTTGAGCGCCGCGCCCTCATACCGGTCGAGGGGGCGGGGCGGCGGCCCGCCCAGAACCTTGCCTTCGACGTCGAAGGTGGCATCGTGGCAGGGGCAGACGAAGGCTTGTTTGTCCTCGTTCCAGTTTACGCGGCAGGAGAGATGCGTACACACGTTAGAGAGAACAATCAGTTCGGTCTCGCTCTTGCGCAAAACAAAGACGCCATGACTGCTGGAGGTTTTTTCCCAGCCGTTGACTTTGGAACGGACGAAACTGACCAGCGCCGGTTTGCCGACCTGAAAGTTTTCCAGCGGGCCGAGCGGAATCCAGACCTCCTTGCTGCCCTCTTCCAGTGCGGGGTCAATCAAGTAAATGATGCCCGGAATGCCGATGACTGCGCCAATCACGCCCCCTGCAGTAAAAGTCGCCAGTTTGATGAAATCACGCCGGCTGATGTGATGCGAACCTGTCATAAAAGCCTCCTCACCGGTTTATCATGTTTCAGAAATTTCCAGTATGCTTGATTATAAAAACCTTTGCTTCTTTTCATGAGGAAATCTGGAATGAATAATCCATGAGTATTGTCACTATTAAGGTCTGATTTGAAAATGAGATAATTAGCCATCCTGTTGACATCACTACAAGGAGGTACGGATGGGCTTAAAACGCACTGTCGGTCTGGGGACTGCCTTGCGCTACCGAGGGCAGGGCCCCATGTTAACCTTCATCTTACACCGCATTGGTGGCGTGGGCATGGTGCTGTTCGTTGGGATGCATTTGGCGGCTTCGTTTTTTGGGGGAAAGACCGGTGTTTTCCTGAACAGCATCTACGAACACTGGCTGTTCCAGATTTTCATCTACTTCTGTGCTTTGTTTCACGTTATCAACGGCCTGCGTATCACCATCCTCGACCTGTGGCCGAAACTCATCGAACATCAGCGCGAGGCCATCTGGCTGGAGTGGGCCGTTTTCCTGCCCATTTACGTCATTTCGGTCTTCCTGATGGTACGCGCCGGACTGGGAGGGTGACATGAACCAGAAACGAACGCTTTCCTTCAAAGCGCGCGGCTTCGATTTCGAGACCACGATGTGGTTCTACACGCGCATTTCGGCGCTGGCCATGTACCTGTTCGCTTTTATTGCCCTGATTGGCGCGTTGGCGATGGGGGCGCGCACACAGATGTCGCTGGTGGATGTCCTCCGCTGGAGTTTCATGCCCAACGCCAACCACGTGCTGAATACAAACATCCCCACGATTGACCCCTGGGTGACCGTCTTCTGGAAATTGACCGGCAGCGCCTTCGTCCTCTTCGCCGCCGGGCATGGACTTCACGGTTTGCTCAGCGTCATCGAGGATTATATGACCCTCCCCTGGCTGCGGCGCGCCCTGCGGATTCTAATTCTCTTCCTCTGGGCGGGCTTCAGTTATATCGGTATCTATCTGCTTTGGACTGCATAGGAGCCGTGAGATTATGAAGACACATCAGTTCGAAGTCATCGTTGTCGGCGCGGGCGGAGCCGGCCTGATGGCCGGTCTCTACGCCTCCAAGAGCGCCAAAACTGCCATCATCAGCAAACTCTACCCGACGCGCTCGCACACCGGCACCGCCCAGGGCGGCATCGGGGCGGCGCTCGGCAACATTGAGGAAGACCATCCCGAATGGCACACCTACGACACGGTCAAAGGCTCGGACTATCTCGGCGACCAGGACGCCATCGAGTTCATGTGTAACGAAGCCCCCGGCATTGTCTATGAACTCGAACACATGGGCCTGCCCTTCGACCGCACCCCCGACGGCAAGATCGCTCAGCGTCCCTTCGGCGGCCACACCAACAACGTGACCGGCAAACCGGTGCGGCGCGCCTGTCACGCCGCCGACCGCACCGGTCACATGATTCTGCAAACGCTCTATCAACAGTGCCTGAAGAACAACGTCACCTTCTTCGACGAATTCCAGGTGGTGGACCTGCTCCTGGTGGACGGCAAAGCCGCCGGCGTAGTCGCCATCGAACTGGCGACCGGCGAGTGGCATGTCTTCCACGCCAAAGCGGTCATCTTCGCCACCGGCGGACACGGGCGCATCTGGGAAATCACCTCCAACGCCTACGCCTTCACCGGCGACGGCCCGGCCATCATCGCCCGGCGCGGCCTGCCGTTGGAGGACATGGAATTCTTCCAGTTCCACCCCACCGGCATCTACAAACTCGGCATCCTCATCACCGAAGGCGTGCGCGGCGAAGGCGGCGTGCTCATCAACGGCGCAGGCGAACGCTTCATGGAAAAGTACGCCCCGAAGGTCAAAGACCTGGCCTCGCGCGACGTGGTCAGCCGCGCCATCTACACCGAGATCCGCGAGGGCCGCGGCGTCAACGGCCAGAACTACGTCTATCTGGATGTGCGCCCCGAAACGGTCAACAAATACGCCGCCCTCGACGGGCGCAAGAACCTGGACGGCTCGCCCTACACCGTCACCGCCGAGCAAATCCTGGCCAAACTGCCCGACATCGTGGACTTCTGCCGCGTCTACCTGGGCGTGGACCCGGTCACCCAGCCGATGCCCATCCAGCCGACGGCGCACTACGCCATGGGCGGCATCCCGACCAACAAATACGGCGAGGTGCTCCGCGATGAAAAGAACACCGTCGTCCCGGGGCTGTACGCGGCGGGAGAGTGCGCCTGCGTCTCGGTCCACGGGGCGAACCGCCTGGGCACCAACTCGCTGCTCGACCTGGTGGTTTTCGGCAAGTACGCCGGTCTGCGCGCCGCCGAATACGCCAAAGGCGCCGACTTCCCCTCCCTGCCCGACGACCCGGCCGGTTTCGCCCGCGCCCAGTTCGAGCACATCCGCAACGCCGATGGCAGCGAAAACGCCTTCGACATCGCCACCGAGATGAAAAAGGTCATGTTCAACGATATGGGCATCTACCGCACCGGCAAGGGCATGGAAAACGCCCTGCAGGTCGTGCGCGGACTGAAGGAACGCTTCCGCCACGTCCGCCCGACCGACACCGGCTCGGTCTTCAACATGGAACTGATGAACATCTGGGAACTGGGCAACCTGCTCGACCTGGCGGAGGTGACCACCGTCTCGGCCCTGGCGCGCACCGAAAGCCGCGGCGGCCACTCCCGCGAGGACTATCCCGAGCGCGACGACCAGAACTGGCTCAAGCACACGCTGGCCTTCGTGGACGAGCAAGGCCGCATCGAGTTGAAGTACAAGCCGGTCGTCATCACCAAGTACGAGCCAAAGGTACGTACCTATTAGGAGGCCGCCATGGAAGTCACCCTCAAAATCTTCCGCTACAACCCCGAAACGGACAAAAAGCCCTCCTACAAGACTTACAAACTGGAGGCTGTGGAGACCGACCGCGTCCTCGACCTGCTCGAAAAGGTGAAGGGCTACCAGGACGGGACGCTTTCCTTCCGCCGCTCGTGCGCCCACGGCATCTGCGGCTCAGACGCCATGCGCATCAACGGCATGAACCGGCTGGCCTGCAAGACCCTCGTCCGCGACGTGGGGACGCGCATCACCGTCGAGCCGATTCTCGGTCTGCGCGTGCTCAAAGACCTCATCGTGGACATGGAGCCGTTCTTCGACAATTACAAGAAGGTGCTGCCCTGGTTCATCAACAACGACCCGCCGCCGGAAAAGGAACGCCTGCAAAGCCCGGAGGCGCGCCTGCGCTTCGACGATACCACCAAGTGCATCCTGTGCGCCTGCTGCACCACCTCTTGCCCGTCCTTCTGGGGCTCGGACGAGTACCTCGGCCCGGCAGCCTTCGTCAACGCCCACCGCTTCATCTTCGACGACCGCGACCAGGCCGCCGGCGAGCGGCTGAAGATCATCAATGATGTGATGGGCGTCAGCCGCTGCCATACCGTCTTCAACTGCACGATGGCCTGTCCGCGCGAGATTCAAATCACCAAAGCCATCGGCGAATTGAAGATGGCCCTGGTGACGGGGAAGTTGGACTAGTTTTTTAGCCACACAAAAACGGGCAGTCCGGCTTGTGGGACTGCCCGTTGCTTTTCTGCCAGCGCCGCCCCCCTTACAACTCGCAGTAACGCTCAATGCGATTGGCGATGACGGCCAGACTGTCTTCCCAGAACTTGCGGGAGCGGATGTCGATACCGAAACGGGCGGCCAAGTCAGCGGCGGCGGCTTCGCCGGTGGAGGCCAAGAGCGCCTTGTAGTCGGGGATGAAGTCCGCGCCGCGCTGCTGATAGATGGCGTAGAGGCCGATGCCAAACAGCAGACCGAACGCATAGGGGAAATTGTAGAAAGGCAAACCGCCGTAATAGTAGTGCGGCTTCCAGGTCCACATGTAGGGATGGTAAGCCGCCAGGTCGCCATAGGTGGCCTTTTGGGCGCGTTCCATGATGTCGCACAGGTCATCGGGCGAGAGTTCCGACTTCTCGCGGCGCTCGAAGACCTCCTTCTCGAAGAGGAAGCGCGAGTAGATGTCCACAATCACCTGCGCGTCGCCAATCAACTGCGTCTCCAGAATGGCCAATTCGGCTTGCGGGTCTCGCGTCTCGGCCAAGATTGCCTGCATCACAATGGTCTCGCACAGAATGGAGGCGGTTTCGGCCAGTGTCATCGGGGTTTCCTGTTGCATCTCGGTCTTGCCTGCCTGGTAAGCGCAGTGATTGTGAAAAGCATGACCAAGTTCATGGGCAATGGTGCTGACCTGATCAAGCGTACCGTCGAAGTTGCACAGCACACGGCTTTCCTTGACCAGCGGCACGCCCATACAGAACGCGCCGCCGCGCTTGCCCTCGCGCTGTTCGGCGTCTATCCAGCGGTTGTCGAAAGCATGGCGGGCGAAGTCGGCCAGTTCAGGCGAGAATTTGCCGAAATTGGCGACGATGAAATCACGGGCTTCGTCGAAGGTGAAAGTCTTTTCGGATTTGCCGGCCGGAGCGAAGATGTCCCACCAAGCGAGTTTGTCCTTGCCCATGCGGCGCGCTTTGACGGTGAAGTATTTGCGAAAAACCGGGAAAGAGGCATCCATCGCGCCAAGCATGGCCTCTAACGTAGCACGGTCTATGCGCGCCATGTCGAGCGCCTGATGCAGAGCATCGATTCGGCCGCGTTTACGATTGAGGGTGTTGGCCCAGCCCTTGACGCCGTTCATACAGGCCGCTAGCGGTTCGCGGACCGATTTCCAGGCCTCCAGTTCCGCTTCATAGGCGCGGCGGCGGACGGCTTCATCCGGGTGTGAGTGCAGGTTGATGAGCGCCGGCATGGGCAGTCTGCGGGTCTGACCGTCGAGTTCGAAATCCACCGTCAATTGGGAAGTGACCGTCCCCTGCAGTTTGCTCCAGGCATTCGTGCCGCTCAGGCCAAGTTCGGCGGCCAGGGCTTCTTCGGCCTCGCTCATCATGTATTTCGACTGCTCGGCCGTCTCGCGCAGGGCAAAGGCATGGTCACGGGCGATCGGATTGGACTGGATAATCTCCTCCAATACGGGAGTCAGTTTGCCCACCCAGGCCTGGAACTGGTTGCCCAGCATTTGCAGGCGCACGGCGGTCATCTGGAACTCGGACATCTTTTTCGCCGCCAGTGTGTTGTGCGAATCGGTCGTGACGAATGACATAATGAAAGCGCGCAGAGTGCCGCTCAGTTCCGAAAGGGCGTTGAAGCGCTCGATACCCTCTCCAACCAACGCGCCGAGTTCGGCCACGGGGGTCTTGACGCTGGTCGGCGAAACTTTCTCCTTGAAGAAAGTCTCCAGGCTTTCGATCTGGTTCTTCATGGACAGGAAAGCCTCAGCGTATTCTTTTGATTCGAGGGAGGGATAAACGTTCGAGAGGTCCCAGCGGGGAGGCAGACTCATGACGACTCCTTTTGAAAGTGAGATAATCCAAGTATACCAAACTGCTTAAAAAAAGATGAAAGTCGCCCAAAACAAAAAACCTGCCGATTTTCAGGCGGCAGGCTCAGAGATTTGGCAAATCAAGATTATTTCACAAGTTGGGCAAACGTAGTTTCGCGCAAGCGTCTGGTAAGCAATTCCTGGGCTTCGACCCAGATGGGATGCATGGCGCATTCATCGGAAAATTCACAACTGCCGGGGTCGCCAACGCACTCGTTGAGCAGAATGGGCCCGTCAATGGCCTCCACCACTTCGAGGAGAGTGATTTCTTCAGGTGGACGCGCCAATATGACGCCGCCACGCGCGCCGCGGGAGGTGTGCACCAAGCCGCTGATAGAGAGTTGCGAGATAATCTTTGCCAAAAAAGACGGCGGTATTTTCATTTCCTTCGCCACCGTGCTGGTAGCGGCACGCTGGTTACCCTGCCGGGCAAGGTAGCGGACAGCGCGGATGGCATAATCGGCTTGTCGGGTGATCTGCATAGATTCCTCTATTCAGGCAATTTTCATCGAATTGTATTAATATCCCATCTCTCCCACAAGTGATGTAGGTCACACTTCAAATATGACCTTTTACTCCGATTAATATAAAAAATATCTTTTTTTAGTAACTCACCTTACGCAGCCAAATGAGCGGGATTGAGTTTCCGTAACTCGGCATAAGCGGCATGGATGGCGTGCAAATACAGTTTAGACTTGAGAGCAAAGTGATTGAGTTTGGTGTTGCCTTTACCCTTATGGGCACACGTGAGCAGTTCGAGTTTGACAT
>DAOTVO010000036.1:0-5659 GCA_034436335.1 Anaerolineales bacterium
GATCATGCGCCGGAGAATTTTGCCATCCTGCGGCATATGGCGGTGAACCTGCTCAAACAAGAGAAAACTGCCAAAGGTGGCATGCAAGCCAAACGCCTACAGGCCGGTTGGAATGAAGATTACTTGCTCAAGGTGTTGAGCGGTTGAAATGCGATTGCCCTAGCGCGGCTCAAGATTGTAGCCACAGATTACACAGATTACACAGATTACACAGACTACGTAACTGTCTACCCGATGAGGGCAGGATGGTTCATCGCAGCAAAAGAGGCTCACTGTATCCGCAGATTGCGCAGATTTACCCTGTGGGTACGATGTCGCCGATTTTCTCCCCATCTGCGTCCTCTGCGACATCTGCGGATAATTTCCGAGACCAGGGTAGACAGTTCCCAGATTACACAGATTTGGACTCGGCTCTGCTTGATCGAAAAACTTAACTTTCTCCCTTGAGGTTCATGTTGTCTGAGATTCATCTGCTCCCCTCCCTTCGCTGGAAAGAGTACGAACTGCTCGATAGCGGCAACGGGCTGAAACTGGAACGTTTCGGGCCCTACACGTTCATCCGCCCCGAAGTGCAGGCGCTCTGGTCCCCTGCCCTCCCCCCGGTAAAATGGGAGACGGCCGACGCCGTCTTCCAGCCGACGGGCGAGGAGAGCGGCGGGCATTGGGTGTTCAAGAAAAAGGTGGCCGAGCAGTGGGAGATGGAATATCCCCTAGGGGGGAGAAGGGAGAAGGAGGAGGGGAAGAGGCTGCGATTCGCAGTGATGACCACGCCGGGGCGGCATCTGGGGCTCTTCCCGGAGTGCGCCGCCAATTGGGATTGGATGGTGGAGAGAGTAAGGAGGGAGAAGGAAGAAGGAAGAAGGACAGAGGAGATACAGATTTTGAATCTCTTCGGCTACACCGGGCTGGCCACTCTGGCGGCGGCCGCGGCCGGGGCGCGGGTCACGCACGTGGACGCCTCGAAGAAGTCGGTGGCCTGGGCGCGCCAGAACGCAGCGCTCTCCGGGCTGGCAGAGAAGCCCATCCGCTGGATTGTGGATGATGCTCTCAAGTTCGTTCAGCGCGAGGCGCGGCGGGGCGTGAAATACGATGGGATTCTCCTCGACCCGCCTAAATTCGGGCGCGGGCCGAAGGGCGAGGTGTGGGAGGTGTACAAGTCCCTGCCGGAGTTGCTTGCTGCCTGCCGTCAGGTATTGAGCGAGCGTCCGCTTTTTGTGATTCTGACAATCTACGCCGTCAAACTGCCCGCTGTCCACGCCTACGCGGCGCTGGAGGAGATGATGAAGGGATTCGGCGGCACGTTGGAATGCGGCGAACTGGTGACGGTGGAAAAATCCGCCGGGCGGATTCTGTCGCAGGCGGTGTATGCACGCTGGAGCAGGACAGGCTCATAAACTTTCGCTTCAGTCCGGTTCTGCTTTTGGTACAATTGCCCCGATGAGCAACGACAATGAAAAAACTTCCCTCCTAGATGCTCCACTGACAAAGTGGATTCCCGCCAATTATGAAACCCTGCTGGTGGCGCTGATTCTCATCGCCGCGCTCGTTTCGCGTTTCTACGACCTGGGGGCGCGCGCCATGAGCCACGATGAGATCAACCACGTCGTGCCGACCTACAGCCTCTACACTGGCTACGGCTACACGTACGACCCGATGAGTCACGGGCCGCTGCAATTTCATCAAATCGCCCTCTCTTACATCCTCTTCGGCGATAACGACTTCACCACCCGCATTCCGGCTGCCCTCTACGGGGTAGCGACGGTGGCGCTCGGCCTGCTCCTCTTTCGCCGTTACCTGGGACGCGTGGGCGCCATCGCCGCCGGGATCATGCTGCTCATCTCCCCTTACCTGCTTTTCTACGGACGCTACGCCCGCAACGAGATCTTCATCGTCCTGTGGGCCATGCTGCTCATCTACTCGGTGCTGCGCTACCTGGAGCGCGGCGAGCGCTGGACCTTGTACCTGTTCGTGCTGGCCAACGCGTTCCACTTCACCGACAAGGCCACCTCCTACATGTTCGCCGGGGGCATCTTCATCTTCTTGTTCTTCTACTTCGTAGACCACATCTCGCGCCGCGAGTGGCAGCAGCCGAAGATGCGAACGGCCTTCCTTGGAGGCGTGGCGCTGGCCATCCTGCTGGCCGTTTCGGCGGCGGCGGTCTACGCGGCGATGAAACCGACCGAGCCAGAGACATGGTTCCCGGCCGGGGGCGCGGCTATCGTGACCCTGCTGGCCGTGCTGGGCGCAGGGGCAGCGGTCGGGGCCGGGGTGGCGGCGGTGCGCGGGTTCGGCTGGGCAGGCCTACGGTCCGAGCGGGCGCTCGATCTGATACTGCTCATCGGGACGCTCATCCTGCCGCTGCTATCGGCCATCCCCATCCAACTGCTCGGTTTCGTCCCGCAGGATTACAGCCTGGCAGGTACCCTGCGAATCCTGGCTGCGGTGCTGGTCTTGGGCGGGATCGGGACGGCGCTGGGGCTGTGGTGGTTCGGCAAACGCTGGCTGCCGATGGCAGCAGTCTTCTATCTGCCGACTCTGCTGCTCTACACTACTTTCTTCACCAACCCGACCATGTTGGGCAGCGGCTTTGTCGGCGCGTTTGCCTATTGGCTTGGTCAGCACGGCGAGGGTCGCGGCGGGCAGCCGCTCTTCTACTACGCGCTGGTGCAGATACCGATGTACGAGTTCCTGCCCGCCCTGGGGACGCTGGTCGCCGCCCTGATTGCCACGTTTGGGAAGTTGTGGCGCTCGGCCCCCGGCAAACCCTTCGAGAGGGCAGTCGCCGAGGAAGGCGAGGAACAGCCCGCCCCGGTCGCCGCGCTCACCATCTACTGGTCGCTCTTCAGCCTGGTCATCTTCTCTTATGCCGGCGAACGGATGCCCTGGCTGACCTGTCACATCACCTTGCCGATGATCCTGGCCACGGCCTGGGCCATCGGCTGGCTGGTCGAGACGCGCCCGTGGAGGAAGTTCCCGCGCTGGAACTGGCACCTGTGGACGCGCGCCCTCTGGCTGGCGCTCTTTGGCCTGTTGGCGGTGGTGACGGCGCGGGCGGCCTACCGCGCTGCCTTTGTCAACTACGACTACGCCTTTGAGTACCTCGTCTATGCGCATGGGACGCCCGACCCCAAAGCGCTCTACGAGCAAATCGAGGAAATTTCCTACCGCATCACCGGCGGCAACGACCTGGTGGTGGCCTACGACAACATGGTGCGCTACCCCTACTGGTGGTACCTGCGCCGCTACCCCAACAAGATTGACTTCGACGTCAACCCCTCGCGCGATGTACGCCGGGCGCTCATCATCGCCGTCGGCACAGAAAACGCCGCCAAACTCGCCCCTGTGGTGCAGAGCAACTACGTTGAGATGGACGCCATGCGCCTGTGGTGGCAAAACCAGGATTACTGGAGCCTGAAATGGAACAACATCGAGTACGAGCGCCGCGCTGCCCTGGCCGCAGAATACGCTGAACGGGGCGAGGAACTCCCGGAAATGACCGTCTTCGGCTACCTGAAATACGCCTGGCCGCACATCCGCCCCATTTTCACCGACCGCGCCGTGCAGCGCGCCGTTTGGGACATCTGGTTCAACCGCGATTTCCGCGCCTGGGGAGCCTTGCGCGGCAACCCCGATGCCTATACCCTAACCCATTGGGGCGTGGCCGACCAGATGAAAATCTACCTCCGCCGCGACCTGACCGCCCAACTATGGCCCTACGGCGCGCCGGCCCAGGCGATGGAAGAACCGGTGGACCCGTACGCGGGCATCGTGGTCACGGCCATGCCGGACCTGGCGCTCGGCCTTCCCGGCGAGGAAGTCGGCTACTTCAACGCCCCGCGTCAGATCGCCCTGGCCCCCGACGGCACGCTCTACATCGCTGATTCGCTCAATCACCGCATCCAGCACATTACGCAGGAGGGCGAAATCCTGCACGTTTGGGGCAGTTTCGGCAACGCCAACACCGGCAGCGCCCCCGGCGGGACGTTCAACGAGCCGTGGGGGATAGCCGTTTCGCCGGACGGGAAATTTGTCTATGTCGCCGATACCTGGAACTTCCGCATTCAGAAATTCACTGCCGACGGTCAATTCCTGCAAATGTGGAATTCTTACCCCTCCTACGGGATGGAAAGCGGTCTCTACGGTCCGCGCGGGCTGGCCGTAGACCGGCAGGGACGGCTATTCGTCGCCGATACCGGGAACAAAAAGATCGTCATCTTCGACCCAGATGGTCGTTACCTGGGCGAAATCGGTTCGCCGGGCATGCTGCTCGGCCAATTCGATGAACCGGTGGCAGTCGCCTTCGATGACTTCGGCAACCTGTATGTGACCGACACCTGGAACCAGCGCGTGCAGGTCTTTGCCCCCGACCCAAGCGGCCTGTTCTTCACGCCGCTGGCCGAGTGGCCGGTCTATGGCTGGGATGGGCAGTCGCTGGAGAACAAGCCTTTCATCACGGTCGGGACGGGGGGCAGCGTCTTTGTCAGCGACCCAGAGATGTGCCGCCTGATCGAGTTCTCCCCGGTCGGCGAGCCACTACATGTTTGGGATGGCTGCGCAGGCGGGGCATTTCAACTCCCCTCCGGCCTTGTATCAGATGGCCAGGGCGGGTTGTGGGTAGCAGATGCCGCCAACGGAGCGCTGGTGCATTTCGCCGCGGCTGTGCCGTAAGAAGAAGCCAGATGGGCAGAACACACAGTGGGCGCTCAATCCCACGCTTTTCCTGAGCACGCGGTTTAAGGACGCTTTGCACTGCAATACGGCGTCGGCACCCAAACGCTGCCAGCGACCTGGCTATTACAGCAGATTAGACTTGTCCTTTTATACCCGCAATACTGGCTGCACTTTCCGCTTCCGCAAGCCAAAGGACTACCAGTTGGCCCATAAGGATCATTGACCGCAATGCAATTTTTATCATCCACCTTGCAACTCGATGACACACACTGCGTGCTATAACCGCAATACCAGCCTGAATTACAGATAGCAATATCTTCCTCTGTTACCGTACTAATACACTTATCATACACCGCTGCATTATTTGGACTTTGGCAGCCTGGGGGAAAACAACCCATATCTGCATTTGAAACAAATTGTTGTTGATATACCCCCGCTGCCCTAACACAAACTCCGCTAAATTTACTACACCCATAAGTTCTATCTCCCTGAATACAACTCCCATTTGGATTACACGCCGGATGACGCGTTGGACTAGGTACTGGCGTATCAGTTGGTTTTGGCGTTGGCGTCTTAGTCGGTGCTGGAGTGCTGGTCGGATAGCGATAACAACATACATAATTATAACTGCACGTTTTTGTTAGATCTTCTTCCTCACCTATAGCGCAATTATCTCTTCGGCAAGTATAACCACGGCCTGAGCAGGCTTGCGCCAGCACATCTTTTTTAAAAAGCAAAAAAACCGCCAAAATCAAAATTGCTCCCCAAAAAATCCTCCTCATACTACCACTCTACCAAACTTCCCTCCCAAAAACAATACTATTAAGTAACTCACCTTACGCAGTTTTGAGTAAACTTGAGGCATGAAAAACGGTAAACTCCTCGATCTATACAGCGATTATTTGATATGTGCCTTCGGGCAAACTACCGCGACTGGCATGTCTGCTCTCTTGAATGGAGAAGTCAGTCACGACCAAGTACAACGCTT
>DAOTVO010000037.1:0-157109 GCA_034436335.1 Anaerolineales bacterium
TCTGGTCATACGCCCGGAACTGCGCCTTCCCCAAAAGCTGACAGTACTTCGTTATCGCCGCCGTCAACGTCGTCTTCCCATGGTCAATATGCCCCATGGTCCCTACATTCATGTGCGGCTTCGTCCGATCAAATTTCTGCTTCGCCATCGCTTTCGCTCCTTCCTTTTTTCAAAAAAAGTTCTTGATGACAAATGCCCAGCGCCGGAGCATCTTTGTCAGGCGCAACACCTGACCTCTCCGGTTCGGGATGAGAGCCCTCAATGGGATTTGAACCCATGACCCCGCCCTTACCAAGGGCGTGCTCTACCGTCTGAGCTATGAGGGCGCTTGTGGGCGGTGAAGGATTCGAACCTCCGAAGGCTTCTGCCAACTGATTTACAGTCAGTCCCCGTTGGCCACTTGGGTAACCGCCCGAGTAAATTGTTAATCGCAGATTGTTGATTGTAGAACACCAGCCAAACAATCTCCAATCAGCAACACTTGCACCGAAGGCAAGTGTAGATGCCACCATTCGCCAATCTTGGAGCCGACGACGGGAATCGAACCCGTAACCTACCACTTACAAGGCGGTTGCTCTGCCGATTGAGCTACGTCGGCATGGCTGCCTTTCCCGGATTAAGCGGGGGAATTATACCAAAGGCGTCCCGCCAGTACAAGGTGTAAAGGCCCTCGCCATCGGCCTGCCGGTTAAATAAAAGACTCCTGTACACACGTGGAGCGGCGCGGGAGTCTATCAGGATTCCGGAATTCAGTCAAGAAAAATCCCATGATTCCCGCCGAACAGTCCAGCCTACGGACGCGCCTCGGTCAGAAACTCCACCCGCTCGATGGCCGGTCCAACGCTGGAAGCCCAAAAATCGAAGGCAAGGCTTTCCCCGGCCGCCAGCGGTTCGCCGGCTTCCCAACGCCGAAAGCCAACCAGGTTGCCGGCCTCGTCGTAGGCGATTGCCAGCACCCAGAGCGTCCCGGCGCGGCCGTCTGGCGCGGTCAGTGTCAGCCGCCCGGAGAGGTGCGCCGCGCGCCCGCCCGCCTCCACGCGGACGAGCGTATTTTCCAGCATCACGGGCAGATAGCGCGCGTCGCCCGGCAGCAGGCGGATGGCCGTCAACACCTGGACGCGTGGACGCGCCTGCAAATCCACCGGCGGGGCAAAATGCACCCCCAGCGGCATCAAAGCGCCTGCAGGCAGGATGTCGAGCGGAGCGTAGGCAATCTGGCTCGCGAGTTCCTCTCCATGCTCGTCCAACAGAACGAACTGCGCCGAGATGTTTTCCAGCGTTTCGCTGAACTCGTTTTGCACCAGCGCCAGGCACCACAGCCCGCCGGTCGTCTCCGCCCAGCAGCGCGCCTGCCGCACAGGAATCGACGCGGGGGTGGGCGTCGGCTCGGAGGGGATGCTGGCCGCCGGAATGACCAGCGTCTGTCCGACAATGAGCGCCGCAGGCTGGACGCCGGGGTTGGCTGCCATCAAATCGGCCACCGAGACGCCGTAGCGTTGGGCAATCGCCCCCAGCGTGTCGTTTGGCCGGATGGTGTACAGGACGGGGGTCGGCGTGGGGAGGAGCCTT
Organism: Anaerolineales bacterium; assembly: GCA_034436335.1. Classification (GTDB taxonomy): domain Bacteria; phylum Chloroflexota; class Anaerolineae; order Anaerolineales; family Villigracilaceae; genus UBA877. Next base: position 1,570 of record DAOTVO010000037.1, read on the forward strand.
TGCGTCTGCGCGGGGAAGGGAGAATCGGTCGGGGAGGGGGAAGCGGTCTGATAGGGCGCGGCAGGCTCCAGGTCCGCAGACGGGGCGGCGGCCGGGCCGCAAGCCGTCAGCAGGAGGAGAGTCGTCAAGCAGGAGAACAGTCGGCGCATGTCGAGATTATACCCGTTCCAATTCTTGATTTTGGCAAAGACTTGCCGCCCGTCAGAGGCTGTGCTAAACTCAATTCATGACCGATGAAGATGAATTCCTTTCTGCCGAAAGCGGTGAAAATACGATGCTGCGGGAGGCGCAGGAAGCCGTGCGCCAGGGCGACCGGGTGCGGGCGCGCGACCTGCTCACCCGTTTGCTGAAGACCGACCAGAACAACACGACGTACTGGGTTTGGCTGAGCGCGGTGGTGGACTCGACCAAGGAGCGTCTGTTCTGCCTGCAAACGGCGCTCAAACTGGACCCTGAAAATGCGGCGGCCAAACGCGGTTTGTTGCTGCTCGGAGCGCTTCCAGCCGACGATGCCGTTCCCCCTTTCCCGCTCAACCGACCGCGCTCGTGGGAGGAGACGATTGCCATCCCGCGCCCGGAAGTCGAAAAGCCGCGCGGTTGGGCTAACCCGCTGGTGCGCGTCTTTCTCATCATTGGTCTGCTGGTTGTGGCCGGGGGGCTGTTTTTGGGCGGCTACAATCTGTTTCACCCCGGCGGGGCTGTTCCGCTGATGATGCGCACTTCCACGCCGCGGCCGACGTTTACTGCCAGCAGCACGCCGACGAATACGCCGCTGTTCCGCACGGCCACGCCGACCTTTCTCGGCCCCACGCCGCTGTCGTTTTTCTTGCCGGCCACCTACACCCCCACTCCCTTGTATGTACTCACCGAGCATCCGGTGCTGACGCGCAATGCTTTTGAAACCGGTTTGCGCTTCTTGAAAGCCGGGCAATATGATATTGCCCGCGTCCAATTCGAGCAGGTGCTGCGGGACGAACGCGAAGCCGTGGATGCTCTGTATTACATTGGCGAGTCCTATCGCTTCGAAGGAAATTACGGGAAAGCGCGGGATGCCTACCAGCGGGCCATCGAAATCAACTTGAACTTTGCGCCCGCCTACCTGGGACGCGCCCGCGCCCGCCTGGCGCTCGACCCGAATGCCGATGTCGGCATGGACCTCGACGCGGCGGTTTCACTCGACCCGCTGTTTGCGGAGGCGTACATCGAGCGCGCCGCCTACCTGCTCCGGCAGGGGAATGCCAAAGCGGCGTTGGCGGATGCAGAAACGGCTCTCGAACTGACGCCGGATTCGCCGCTGGCCTGGATGTATCTGGCGCAGGCGCAACTGGCTCAGGGCAAAGCGGAGGATGCGCTCCAGTCGGCGCTGAAGGCCAATCAACTCGATATGACGCTCGTACCGGCCTATCTGACGCTGGCGCAGGCTTACGTTGCCACCGGCCAGACGGTCGAGGCCGCCGCCGTCCTGCAAACCTACACCATCTATGAACCGGATGACCTGGAGGCGCTCTTGACCCTCGGCGCGGCGTACAACGCTGTGGGAGAGTACCAATCGGCAGTGGATATTCTGACCCGCTTCCTGGAAAAGAATTCGCGCAACCCGGAGGCGTATTATCAGCGTGGGTTCGCTCATTTGAATCTTGGAAAACTCAATCTCGCCGAACAGGATTTCCAACAAGCCGTTCGCTACGACCCCAACGATTTCGACTCTCAATTGGGGCTGGCACGCGTCTACTTCGAGCAGGGCAAGCCCGGCGACGCTTACATCCAGGCCGAAACAAAAGCCGAGCCGCTGGCGAAGAGTGATAACACCAAAGCGCAGTGCTATTACTGGGAAGCCGTGTTCCTGGAAGCGATTCCGAACAAAGACGGCGCAGTCGCCTACTGGAATCGTCTATTGCAACTTCCTACCGAATCCATGCCCGAGGAATGGCGGCAGGCCGCTTTTGAGCATCTGGGCGTCACGCCCACTTTCACGGTCACGCCGCGCCTCACTCAGACGCCGACCCCGACGCGGACGCCGTAGAAGAAATAGCAGCGAAAAATTCGGCCGGGATGTTCTCCCGGCCATTTTTTATTTTCTACATTGTTCACACGGACACAGCGCCCGCAAATAGCCCCACTGGTAAATGCCATAATCGTGGCCATCCTCCCAGACCGGCGTGATGGCGTACGCGCCCACGGGGGTGATCGTCTTGAGACGGGTGGCGGGGGAATCGGGCAGATCGGCAGAAAACGCGGCCGGGTCGGGGGTATCGCCCATGTTCTCATGGCCACCGCGGCACTCGGCACACGGACAGCCCGCCCGCAGGAGGGAAAAGGAATAGTGGCTGATATGGCCGTCGTCCCAGACGACGGTCAGGATTTTTTGTTCGCGCTTGGCGGTGATAGAAATGGGTTTTGGGGTCATAGAGAACTCTTAAGGAGATGAAATAATGTGTAGAAAATCCTGGGCGGCCCAGCCGCGCCGGGCTTCGTCGTACGAGGCGGTCAGATACCACCAAGTATAACCGTCGGCCTGGCGGGGGCCGTCGGAAATCAGAAACACTTCTTCGTCGAAGGCCAGGAAGAGCGGCGCCGAATTCAAACCCGGCTCGGCGCGCACGCGCAGGGCTGCGCCGCCGGTATCCACGCGCACATAGACTCCCAGGCCAAACTCGCCGACGCCCGGAGTGGGAGGCAGGGTTGGGGTGGGCGGGAGGGGCGTCAACGTGGGAGGGAGGGCGCGCGGCGTGCCGGTTGGGGCGGGGATGACGGTCAGAGCGGCGGAAGCAGGCCCCAGGTCCGCGGCCGGAGCGCCGGGACGGGCGACCAAAATGTAGGCCAGCGTCACGACCAGCAAAGCCGTCCCGATGAGCAGGGCCGTTATCCATACTTTGGCGCTGAAAATGTCTTTGAGCATAAGCGTCGCGGTCAGGCTTTCTCACAGCAAAGTTGCCGGCGCGCTTGGGGCGGCATGAGAACATAAAGGCTGCGCGGCAGGACTTGAATCTCGGCGCGTTCAGCGCCCAGCATCGGTTCGCCGTCCATCTGCAGGGGGAAGGCAGTATCGGACTCGATGACGGCCTTTTGAAACGGGACGCGGCGCGCCAGGTCAGAAGTCAGGTGGCGGCCGGCGCGCATCTCGAAGAAGTGGCGGAAGGCATCGGCCAGGGTCGAGCCGGAAAACAGCCAGAGGTCCATCACGCCGTCATTGATGAAGGCGGAAGGAGAAATCTGCGCCATGCCGCCGACGTAGTGGCGGATGTTGCTGGCGACGGCCAGCAGGAAGTGGCCCTCCACAGCCTTGTCATCGGTCTGGACACGCAGGTTCATGCCATGCCAGAGTGTCATGTTCCAAACCGTTGTGGCGAAGTACTCGGTCACATTCAGGTACTTCTGGAAGCGCTTGCGCGGTTCGAGTTTTTGCACCGTCATGGCGTCCAATCCGACGCCGGCCCACAACATGAAAGGCTGACCGTTGCACAGTCCCACATCCACCGCGCACGGTTCGACGCCGCACAGCAGGCGGGCGTTGTGGCGAAGAGAGCGCAGACGGGAGAGGGTGAACGCGTTCAGCCCAATTTCACGCGCCCAAACGTTGGCCGTGCCGGCCGGCAAAACCCCCAGCGCCGTCTGCGAACCGATCAGCCCGCTGGCGGCCTGTCCGACGGTGCCGTCGCCGCCAATGGCAAAGACGGCGCGGAAGTTTTCGACCGCAGCCATGCGCGCCAGGCGCGTGGTATGACGCCCATTGAGCGATTCGGCCACCTCCACACGCCAGCCCTGTTCGTTGAGCGTGCGGATGATGCCGCCGATGAAGTAACGAACCGGAATACGTCCGGCGGCGGGGTTGTAAATGAGCAAAGCATCGGCCATGTCTCTATTATACTTTGGGGCGGCAAAAATCAGCCGCTCGCAGTATAATTTCCCAATACATGGCAGAAACTTCTCTTCTGAATAACAGGTACGAAATCCTTGAGCAAATGGGCAAGGGGGGGATGGCCGTCGTCTATAAAGCGCGCGACCTGATGCTGGAGCGCCAGGTGGCCATCAAGGTCTTGCGCGAGGACTACTCGCGTGACCCGGCCTTCCAGGAACGCTTCCGCATGGAGGCGCGCGCTGCCGCCAACCTCGCCCATCCGAATATCGTCACCGTGCATGATTTCGGCCTGGATAAGGGACAACTGTTCATCGTCATGGAACTCGTCCCGGGGACGGACCTGAAGACTCTGCTGCGCAAACGCGGCCGCTTCACCCCGGAGGAGGCTCTGCCGCTGATGATTCAGGCCTGCGCCGGAATCGGCTACGCCCACCGCGCCGGCCTTGTCCACTGCGATGTAAAACCGCAAAATTTCCTCGTCACGCCCGACATGCGCCTGAAGGTAACCGATTTCGGGATTGCCCGCGCCCTGGCCAGCATCCGGCCGGAAGAACAAAGCGACGTTGTCTGGGGGTCGCCGCAATACTTTGCGCCGGAGCAGGCCGCCGGTGCGCCTCCCTCCCCCGCCTCGGACGTGTATTCGCTGGGCGTTGTTCTCTACGAACTCTTGAGCGGCACACTCCCCTTCCAGGGCGAAACAGCCAGCGATCTGGCGCAATTGCACCTGGAAGCCGAGCCGCCGCGTCTGAGCGAATTGGTGCCAGAAATCGCCCCCGAACTGGAACAGATTGTGCTCAAAGTCCTATCCAAGGAACCGGCGCAGCGCTACCGCACCGCCGACCAGATGGGACGCGTGCTGATGAATTTCGGCAACAGCCGCGCCGCCCCCTCGCTGGCGCTGACCCCGGAAGCCGCTCCCCCGCTCAAGACGGCGCCCCTCCCCGCGCAGAAAGAGGAAGTCCCGCCGCCGAGCCTGGACTGGGTTTCGGTCGGTCTCGGCCTGCTGGCGCTGATTGCCGTGCTGGGGCTGGTTCCGTTTTGGGTTTGGGTCTATTTCGTTTATAATCCGCCCATTCGCTGACGCCTCGCCATGAAACATCCCTACCTCATCGCTCCGTCCATTCTCTCGGCGGATTTCACCCGTCTCGGCGAGCAAATCGCCGAATGCGAGGCCGCCGGCGCAGACTGGATTCACGTGGACGTGATGGACGGGCATTTCGTCCCCAATCTGACCATGGGGCCGTTCATTGTTGAACATGTGCGGCGGGTTACCGCCTTGCCGCTGGATGTGCATCTGATGGTGGAGAAGCCGGAGCGGCTGTTGAAAGCCTTCGCCGAGGCCGGCGCGTCCTCGCTCACCGTTCACGTGGAGACCTGTCCGAACGCGGCGGAAGTCCTCGGCGAGATCAAATCCCTGGGCTGTCGCGCCGGGCTGACGCTCAACCCGGCCACTCCCGCCGCCGCGCTGACCCCGGCCCTGCCGCTGGCCGACCTGGTCCTGGTGATGACCGTCCACCCCGGCTATTCTGGCCAGGCATTCATGCCGGAAGTGTTGCCCAAACTTGCCGAAGTGCGCCGCATGTTGGACGCCAGCGATTCGGCGGCGCGTCTGGAGGTGGATGGCGGCATCTCGGCGCAGACCATTGGGCGGGTCCGGGAAGCGGGCGCAGATACATTTGTGGCCGCCAACGCGATTTTCAAGCATCCCGATGGAATCGCGGCCGGCATTCGAACCTTGAAATTGGCGCTGGGCGCTTAAAACAAAAATCACAGCACAAGGCTGTGACCTTTGTCGGACAAAGACCGGTCAGGGTTCAAGCGGTCTTGGCGAGAGTGCGGATGCACTTGGCGCAGAGAGTCTTCTGTACCTTGCGGCCGTTCTCAATGACCGTCACCTTCTGCAGGTTGGGGCGGAAGGGGCGGTTGGTGTTCCGCTTGGAGAAAGAGACCGCGTTGCCGAAAACCGTAGTCTTACCACAATGAGCGCATTTAGCCATTTTGAACTTCCTTTCTTGCCGAAGAATGCCGGCCTGATTGAGCAGGCGGCGTATTTTACCACAGGTTCGCATCCTTGCGCAAGTCGAGTGTTATATAGTTGTGAAACTTGCCTGTCCAAAAGGCAAAGCGCAGGAAAGAACCGCCGTTTCAGTTTATAGAGAAGGAATAAATCACCATGGGCGAAGAAACAACCACTCTCGGAACGATTTTCATTTCCCCGAAAGCCGTTGCGACGATTGCTTACCACGCCACCCTGCAATCCTATGGCGTGGTGGGCCTGGCGCCAAAGAACCTTGCCGAAGGGCTTTCCATCACCAAGGAGCCTACACGCGGGATTTCGGTGCATTATGACGGCAGCAATCTGGATATAGACATTCACATCATCGTGGAATACGGCACGCGCATCAGTTCGGTAGCCGAGAGCGTCGCCAATGCTGTGCGCTACAACGTGGAAAAAATCGTCGGCATGCCGGTACGAAACGTCAATGTCCACATTCACGGACTGCGCGTCAGCAACGGCTGAAATTCATTTACTGGAGATTTTCTTATCATGAACTTGGACGAAATGAATAGAGCGGAGATGGTGAAATACGAACCGGTGGACGGCCAGATGCTCAAGAAACTGGTTGAGGCCGGACTGCTTTGGCTGCGCGCCAATCAGCAAACCGTCAATGCCCTGAATGTCTTTCCGGTGCCAGACGGCGATACAGGCACCAACATGGTGTTGACCATGCAATCGGCCTACAACGAAATTGACGACCTCGGTCATCGCAACGTGGGACAGATGGCTGCGGCGGTATCGCAGGGCGCGCTGATGGGAGCGCGCGGCAATTCGGGCGTCATCCTCTCCCAACTGTGGCGCGGTTTTGCCCGCGCCCTGCACGGGGCAGAAATTCTCGATGGCCTGTCGCTGGTGCGCGCCTTCGCCGAGGCGCGCGATACCGCCTATAAGGGCGTCGTCCGGCCGGTGGAGGGGACCATTCTGACGGTGGCAAAGGATGTCGCCGCGGCCGCCGAGCAGGCGCTGCACGAGACAGACGACCCGGCAGAAATTCTGGCGCGCGTCGTCCCCGCCGCCGACGCCTCGGTGCAGCGGACGCCCGAACTGCTTCCCGTTCTGAAACAGGCCGGCGTGGTCGATTCGGGCGGCAAGGGCCTGTTCTTCATTCTCGAAGGAATGCTGCGATTCATCCAGGGTGAACCGCTGGACGCGCCGGTCGCTGCCGTTCAGCCGCTTTCTGCGATGAAATTGGAGAACACCATGGAATCCGTCGAACCCGGTCAGGACTACGAAGTGGTGGTGGATTTCATCCCCGCCCAGGAGTTGAACCTTTCGTCCTTCTATGGGGACCTGGAAAAGATGGGCACGTCCATTCAGGTCGGCGAAGGCGAAGGCATGTACCGCATGCACATACACGTTCCTACCGAAAAACGCTACGAGCCGATTGATTACATCATGGGGCTGGGGACGATTACCAAAGTGGCCATTGAAAATTTGGTGGCGCAAATGGATATGCTCGACCGCAAGGCCTACAAACGCATCGAACTGACCCCCATCGAGGCCGGTCAAATTGCCGTGGTGGCCGTTTCGCCGGGCATTGGGCTTTCACGGGTGTTTGCCAGTTTGGGGGCGGCGGCCATCGTGGAGGGCGGGCAGACCATGAACCCCTCCACCAAGGATATTCTCGAGGCTTTCGAGAATCTGCCCACCGATAAGGTCATCATCCTGCCCAATAACAAGAACATCATTCTGGCCGCCCAGCAAGCCAAAGAAGTGACGGTCAAGCAGGTGGAAATCGTCCCCTCGCGCAACATTCCGCAGGGCCTGGTGGCGATGATGCACCTGAACCCGGATGGCGAGATAGGGGCAGTCGCTGCGAAGATGAAGCGCGCCATGGAGGAGGTGATTGCCATCGAAGTAACCACCGCGACCCGCTCGGTGGAAATTGACGGCGTGGCCGTGGAAAAGGGGCATGTCATCGCCCTCATCAACGGCAAACTGCAAGTTTCGACCGACTCGGTGGAAAAAGCCTGCCTGCAAGCCCTGGAAAAGGTCAACGCCGCCGAGTACGAACTCATCACCCTGTTCCACGGCGAAGATATGCCGGCCGCGGAAGCCAACCGCATTGCGGACGTTATCCGCGCCGCTTATCCGGCCCAGGAAATCGAATTACAGGACGGCGGACAGCCGCATTATCAATTCATCATCTCTGTCGAATAGAAAGCGCGCCTGATGAACATCGGCCTGGTCACAGATAGCACGGCAGATATTCCCCGCGAAGCGCAGGAACGATACGGAATCGAGGTCGTGCCGGCGCTGGTCAACATCAACGGCAGAAGTTACGAAGACGGCATTGACATCAGCCGGGAGGAGTTCTACACCATCCTGCCCCGGCTGAACCCGCCGCCGACCACCTCCGCCCCCTCGGTGGGCGCGTTTCAGAAGCGTTATGAGAAACTATTCAACAGCGGGGCCAAAGAGGTGATTTCCATTCACGCCGCCAACGCGTTGAGCGGCATTTTCAACGCCGCCCGCCTGGCCGCCCAAGACTTTGGCGAGGCCGTCAAAGTGTTGGATAGCGGGCAATTGAGCCTGGGGATTGGCTTTCAGGTGCTCGCGGCAGCCGAAGGGATCGCCAGCGGGATGGGCATGAAAGAGATATTGACTCTGGTCGCAAGCGTCCGAGAGCGGGTGCGGGTGGCGGCGCTCCTCGATTCGATGGAGTACATCCGGCGCAGTGGACGCGTTTCGTGGGCCAAAGCCATGATTGGCGCGCTGCTACATCTCCAGCCGCTCGTGGAATTACGTCACGGAGTCGTTCACCGGCTGGGACAGGCGCGCACGCGTCTGCAAGGCATTGCCCGTCTGACCGAAATGCTGCAGTCGCTCGCCCCGCTTGAAAGGCTGGCCATCCTGCACACGAACGCCGAAGCGGCCGCCCGTCAGTTGCTGGAAGACATAAAATCGCTGACCCCCACACCGCCGTTCATCGTCAACGTGACGACGGCCATCGGCACGCACGTCGGCCCGAACGGGCTGGGCTTTGCCGCCGTGCCGCTCTCCTCCTAATGCATGGCCTTAAACAGAACATCTTACGGCTAAATTTCAAGACGCCGCAGGATGTTTTTGTTTTCAAGAAAGCCTATTCCAGGTAATAAGCCATGCGCTGTAAGCCCACCGCCGGGTCAATATACTGAACGCGCACATCTTTGGGGACATTCAAACTGATAGGCGCATAGTTTAAAATCGCCTTGACTCCCGCCTCGATAAGTTGATTGGCCACCTCCTGGGCAGCCGAATCCGGGACGCATAGCATGGCAATTTTGATGCCTGCCTCGCGAATCTTTTCGATCATGACAGCCGTATCAAAGATGGTAAACTCTCCCGCCTGCTGGCCAATCTTCTGAGGGTCGTTATCGAAGACCATTGCCACGCGAAAACCCCGGTCTTTGAAGCCCTGATAGCGCGCCAGGGCGTGTCCCATATCGCCCATGCCAACGATGGCGAGATCCCAGACCTTTTCGATGTTCAGAATTTCGGATAGTTTCTTGACCAAAAAGTCAATGCTGTAGCCTGTTCCCTGCTTGCCGAATTCGCCAAACTGCGAGAGGTCCTTACGAATCTGCGCCGCAGAAATGCCGAGACGCTCTCCCAATTCTTGAGAGGAGGTTGTGGCCTTACCCTTCGATTTCATGTGCTGCAGGGCGCGCAGATAAACCGGCAGGCGGCTGACGATGATGTCGGGGATTTGTTTTTTATCGGGCATATCTCACTCACCGGAAAGAAGATTTTGGCAAACTTTAACATAAAGACTGCGTTTCGGCAATCTCTATTACCGAGGTTCGGACATTGATATTTTCAGCCGCGGATTGTGCGCATTCTTATCAGTATTTTACTTCATGTCTGCCGCCGAAGGCTTATCTCTTCGCCGCGCTCCACCAGCCCAGGGCAAGCAACAACGCGGCCAGCACCGCGAGAAAAACGGCATTCGCCAGCCAGGCCAGCCAGGCGGCCACAGCGGCCAGAATGGCTGTAATGCCTCCCAGGAGCAGCCAGAGACTCTTCTTCTGCCGATAGCGGATAAAAGCCCCGCCCGCCATTCCCAGGCAAATCAAAGAGACGATAATTCGGCCGACCAGGTCCATTTTTGCATCTCCTTCTGTAAACGGTTACAGTTATGAATGATTATCCCCTATTTTCAGCCAGCCTGCAATTCCCCAAGGGGTCATAGCCATCAAACCTGCCAACGCGATGGCCGGTTGATACGCCATCACGACCGTCACCGTGCCCGCTCCAGTGACCAGGTAACTGAGCAGCGCCAGCGGGTCGAGCGGCGGGGAGGGGCGGCGCGCCGCTCCCCCGGCCAGGAACAGGAAAACGGTCAGCGCGGCGAAGGTGGTCAGCCACCAGCCGAAGAAATTCTGCAGAGGGACGCCGAAATAAGCGCCCTCGACCTCCCAGACCCAATGCCCGGCGGCGACCATCATCGGGTCCATGACCACATCCCAGGCAGTCATCGCCACTCCGCCCGCCAAACCGATGGTCAGAATCCGCTGCCAACGCTTCCAGCCGGAGGGGGTCAGCCGGTCGGCAATGACGTAGGAAGCGTACATCATCATAAACCAGGCCACGGGAATCAGGTACGGCACAAGGCCCAGAAAACGCGGCCCCAGTTTGTCGGTGTAGTGATACGGCCCATAGACCCAGCCGGTAGCAACGCCCACCGACTCGAAGGCAAGGCTGACAGCAAAAACGACCGCCAGCATGAGCAGGGCCTGTTTCCAGCCGTGACGCTGGGCAGCGTGCAGCAGGGCAAAAGCGAAGCCCGTCAGCGTGGTAAGCGGGGTCACAAAGTAGGGCGGAATGCCCCCGCTCAGCACGCTGATGACCGAATAGGCCGTCAGCAGGGCATACAGCCCAAGCAGGACAATCAAAACTCGCTTCATTGGGTCTCCTCGTTCTCTTCCAAAAGAGTCTCTTCGGCGCCTGTCAGATCGAAGGAGTCGCCGTTCTTTTCCAAGCGGTTGCGTCGAAAGAGATGTCGCCGCGGCGCAGGAGCAGGCAGGCCCCATTCGCCCGATACGGGCAGAGGACGGACGCCGTGGTCCTGGTCGGCGGCCAGCCGCACGGCAACCCGATTGTCGCGCAGCAGATTCTCCTCCACCAGCCAGTCGCGGCTGGTATCGTTGTCCGGCACAGCCGTCTCGAAGTCCGGGATGCGCTTTGACCAGAGCAGCAGGCCATAGGCGTTGCCCGCCAGCGTGTTCCCGCGCACGCGAAACCCGACGCCGTTCTCAACGGCGATGCCCGCCCGACGGTTTTCATTGATTTGGTTGCCTTCCAGCACGCCATTTTGTGAAAACCCCAGCCAGAATCCGTAGTTACAGCGGTTCGCCAGATTGTCGCGAAAGATATTGCCACGGCTGAAGGTGGCTTCGAAGGCGATGTTCGGACTCCAGGAGGCATCGTTCTGTTCGAACAGGTTATCGTCACAGCCGAACGGTTCAAACTGCGGCGTCAGCCCGGCGAGGAAGAAACCATCGCCGCTCATGCGCGCCAGATTGCGCCGAAAAACGTTGCGACAGGAAGCGTGCACGATGAGGAAGCCAGCCGCGTCAGCGCCCATGTGACCGAGGCGCTCGCCGCGCGGCTCCCAGCGGCAACAATAATCGGCAACGTTGTTTTCGTACAAACTGTCACTGGTTTCGTAAAGATGAACCCCCCAGCCGGAGCAGTAACTGGCGTTATTTTCGCGCACGGTGAGACGGCGGCAGTGGTAGGCGTACATGCCGGTCATCTGGTGCATGAGGTCGTTGCGGAGGATGAAACCGCCGCGCACGTCCCGAAGCAGGATTCCCCCGCCGTATGCGGAATCGGCGTCCTTCCAGATGTCGAGGAAGACGGTGTTGGGGGCGGCTTCTGCGGTAGCCGTCACCTGGCAATCTGAAATCGTCAGGTTGGAACAATCCTGCGCGTAGATGCCGTGATAGTACTCTATCAGGCGCACGTTGCGGACCGTGACATTGGCGCGGCCCTGGATAAGGAGTCCCCGTCCCTGCCGTCCCGCGCCGACCAGCAATGCGCCGTTCCCGTCCAGCGTCACGCCGTCGGCGGCGATGGTCAACCCGTTGGGCAGAAAGTAGACCCCGGGAGTCAGGGTGGTATCAGCAGTGATGACGGCGCCGTCAGCAGGGATAAGCACAGGAATCTCCTCGAAAAGTGTTGGAAAATTCCGATTCGCCGGAGATAGAAGGAGATGGACAAGGCTGGTCTGGCGTTTCTAGAGCCAAGGTCGGGCAACTCCCGTTTATCTCCGTTCATTAGTGGTTATTTAAAACGCTCTTTCAGGGTAGATTCTACCCGATTCGGGCGCGGCAGGCGAACGGTCCGGAGAACCGTTTGCGGCAGGAAGGGGTTACAAGTTACTGGGGAGGCCACCCATTTGCAGAACGTCCGGTTGGGTGTATACTCACGCAGCAAATTCCATAAAAGGAGTTTCCGAAATGAAACGAGCAGTCAGCATCAGCCTTGGGTCATCCAAACGCAACAAGGCGGTGGTGGTCAACTTGCTTGGGGAGGAAGTCAGCATCGAGCGCATCGGCACCGATGGCGATATGGAGGCCGCGGCGCTGAAATACAAGGAACTCGACGGCAAGGTAGATGCCTTTGGCGTGGGCGGGGCCGACCTGGGCCTGCTGGTGGATGACAAGTGGTATCCGCTCTATTCGGTCAACAAGATGGTGCGCTTCGTCAAACAGACGCCCATCGTGGATGGGACAGGGCTGAAAATCACGCTTGAGAAGAAAGCCGCTCCGTTCCTGGACCAGCATATCAAGGACTACATTGACGCGCGTGGCCGGAAGGCGTTTATCATGACCGGCGCAGACCGCTGGGGGCTGACCCGCTCCTTCCTGGACGCCGGCTATGAATGCACTTTTGGCGATTTCATGTTTTCGCTGGGACTCAACATTCCGCTCCACACCGAAAAGCAATTGAAGACGCTGGCGGCGCTGGTGATGCCGATTGCCGGGCGCCTGCCTTTCGAGTGGGTCTATCCCACCGGCGAGAAGCAGGAGGAGCGCAAGCCCAAGTACCCCAAGTGGTTCCAATGGGCGACGGTGGTGGCGGGAGACTGTCACTACATCAAGCGCTACATGCCCGACGATATGCAGGGCAAAGTGGTGGTGACCAACACCACCACAGAGGCCGACACGGAACTCTTCCGCAAGTGCGGGGTCAAGTATCTGGTGACGACCACGCCGGTGCTGGAGGGCCGTTCGTTTGGGACGAACATGATGGAATCGGCGCTGATTGCCGCTTCGGGCAAGGGACGCGTGCTGACCCACGCCGAGTACGAGGAATTGTTGGCCCAACTCAACTTTGAGCCGACCCTGCAAGAACTCAATTGAATTAACTTCCAAGGAGGATGTTATGGATGCAATCGTCACCGCGGGCGGGATTCCGCTTCCCCAGGAGCCTCTCTACACAGAAACGAAGGGTCACAATAAAGCCCTGCTGGAAATCGCCGGCAAGCCGATGATTCAATGGGTGCTGGACGCACTGGGCGAAGCGAAGACGATTGACAATGTCATCGTCGTCGGTTTGACCGAGAAAACCGGCCTGACCTGCGCCAAGCCGCTCTATTACATCCCCAATCAGGGCAAAATGCTGGATAACTTCCGCGCCGGAGTAGAAAAGTCGCTGGAACTGGGAACAAAGAAGAAAGAGCATGTGCTCTTCGTTTCCGCAGATATTCCGGCCATCAGCGGCGAGATGGTGGACTGGGTGGTCAACACGGCGATGGAAACGGACGAGGACGTCTATTACAACGTCATCGAGCGCGAGACGATGGAAAAACGCTTCCCTGGCTCGAAGCGGACGTGGACGAAACTTAAGGACATGGAAGTCTGCGGCGGTGATATGAACGTGGCGCGCGCCAAACTGGTGCTGGATGAGAGCGAAAACAGCATTTGGGAGAAAATTTCCAACGCCCGCAAGAGTCCGCTCAAACAGGCCGCCCTGATTGGCTTCGGCACCGCCCTACGCCTGCTCTTCGGTCAACTGACGCTTGCGCAGGCCGAAGAAGCCATCATGAAAAAACTGAACATCACCGGCCGCGCCATTGTCTGCCCGTATGCCGAGGTGGGCATGGATGTGGACAAGCCCCACCAGTTGGAAATCATCCGCGAGGATTTCAAGAAGCATCTCAAGAAGGGCAAAAAATCCGGCGGCCGGAAGTCCAAGAAGAAAGAATCTGACCAAGAGAAAGAGTGAACCTGCCGCGCCTTCTCGAACTGGACGCCCGGCTCTCCGCCCGAATGCGGGTGGCCGAGCGTCCGGGCTTATTACGCAGTCTGTGCGTGTTCTTCGCCCACTCGGGGGATTCCTGGTTCTGGTGGGCGGCTCTGGCCCTGCTGGCCTGGCGGGGAGATGAGTTCTGGCGTCCGTGGGCGTTGACCGTGCTGGCAAGCATCATCATCCTAGCCGTCATCGTACTGATCATCAAATTTACCATCCGCCGCCGCCGGCCGGAGGGAGAGTGGGGACAGTTCTACCGTTCCACCGACCCGCATTCGTTTCCCTCCGGGCACGCGGCGCGGGCAGTGTTGATTGCCGTCCTGGCGCTCGGCCTCGGCCCGACCTGGCTGGCGGTCATCCTGTGCCTTTGGGCGCCGCTGGTGGCGCTGGCGCGCGTGGCGATGGGGGTGCATTACCTTTCAGATATTCTTGCCGGCGCGCTGATTGGCCTGCTGGCAGGAGCAGCCGCTCTCCAGATTCATGCGCTGCTCTGAACGGCCAAAATTCGTCCGCCCAAGTGTCCAAAAGTGCTTCTCGATGAGAGAAAAACAAACGGCGCTCTCCTAGGCGACCAATTCCCTGTATCTATCCGAATCGCCGGCCGAAAATAAAGGCCGTCCGTTGACGCCAATTATCAGGCGCGGTATGATGTGCACATTATCTTTCATTTTGATTTATTCAAGGAGTCATTTATGAGTTCTGATTTCTTTTTTCGCATCTTTGGCATGATTGTCTTTGCAATTCTGGGAGCCTTTTTGGGGAACTGGCTGGGCCGCTTCAATGAAGATTACATCGTTCTCTACACCCTGACCGTCAATCTGGTCGGGGCGCTCTTTGGCCTGGTGGTCACGCCCTATTTCACCAGCCGTCCCATCCGCGCTTTAAAAAATCTACTGGGGAAACTGGCCGCCGAGACGCTCTTTTCCGCCATCATCGGCCTGGTGGTGGGGCTGGTCATTGCGGCCCTACTCTCTTTCCCGCTCTCGCTCCTGCCAAGCCCATTTGGTAAGATTCTGCCCTTCGTGGGCGTTTTGCTGTTCTGCTACTTTGGCGTTTCCCTGTTCGTGATGCGGCAGACAGATATCGGCAACCTGCTGATTGGAATCTCCGGCCGCCGCGAAGACGGAGTGCAACCCAACTGGTCGCAGTTCAATCGCACCGTTCTACTGGACACCAGCGTCATCATTGACGGGCGAGTGGCCGACATTGCCAAAACGGGCTTTCTCCCCGGCACGCTGCTCATCCCGCGCTTCGTGCTGAATGAGTTGCAATACATCGCCGACTCATCCGACAATCTACGCCGGGCGCGCGGACGGCGCGGGATGGAAGTACTGTCAGAACTGCAAAAGGCGCCCTCTGTCGTTGTCCGCATCTCGGATATTGACGTGGACGGCGTGCGTGAAGTGGACGACAAACTCGTCATCCTGGCACGCCAGTTGAAGTGTCCGATTCTGACCAACGATTACAATCTGAACCGCATCGCCGAACTTCAGGGCGTCTCTATCCTGAACATCAACGAACTGGCCAACGCCGTCAAATCGGTCGTTTTGCCTGGCGAAACGTTGAGCATCAGCATCATCCAAGAGGGCAAGGAACTCAATCAGGGCGTCGGCTACATGGACGACGGCACAATGGTGGTGGTAGAAAACGGGAACAAGTTCATCGGTCAGACAAAAGACGTGACCGTTACAAAAATTTTGCAAACAGCCGCCGGCAGAATGGTTTTCGCCCGCGTAGAAGAGTAATCTCTAAAATTCCGGCTTGTTTTGCTCTGGAAGAGGAGAATCTTATGCTGCGTATCTACAATACATTGACGCGTAAAGTCGAAGAGTTTCAAACGCTGGAACCAGGGAAGGTAAAAATGTATGTCTGCGGCGTCACCGTTTACAATGACGCCCATCTTGGTCATGCCATGTCGGCGCTGGTATTCGACATCATCCGCCGCTATTTGGAATACCGCGGCTATAAAGTCCAGCATGTGATGAATTTTACCGACGTAGATGACAAAATCATCAGCCGCGCCCAGCATCTCGGCGAGGACCCATTCCAATTGGCCAACCGCTACATTGAGGATTATCGCCAAAATTTAAGAGACTTGAACGTTCTGCCGCCCACTTCCACCCCCCGCGCCACACAGACGATAGATAACATCCGCTCTATGATTCAAGGCTTGATTAAGAAAGGCTATGCGTACGCCGTCCCCAATGGGGATGTTTATTTTGACGTCTCGAAATTTAAGGAATATGGCAAACTCTCTGGCCGCAAACCAGACGAGATGATTTCTGGCGCGCGCATTGAACTAGAAAAGAACAAGCGCGACCCAATGGACTTTGCCCTCTGGAAAGCCGCCAAGCCCGGCGAACCGGCTTGGGATTCGCCCTGGGGCAAGGGACGCCCCGGCTGGCACATCGAATGCTCGGCGATGAACCTGGCCGAACTGGGTGAGCAGATTGACATTCACGGCGGCGGCAACGACCTCATCTTCCCCCATCACGAGAACGAGATCGCCCAGAGCGAGGCCTACACAGGCAAACCCTTTGCCCGTTACTGGATTCACAACGGCATGCTGCAACTCAGCGGCGAGAAAATGTCCAAATCGCTGGGCAACATTATCAGCATCAAGAAATTCCTCGAAGACCACGAAGGCGACGTGATGCGCATGGTGGTGTTGAATTCCTCCTACCGCGCCCCCCTGACCTTCAGCGATGAAGTGCTGGCCAATGCAGAAAAGGGCCTCGAGCGTCTCCGCTCTGGACTGCGGCCTGCGGCGGGCAGCGCGGCAGGCCTCGCGGAGGGCACGGCGGCGGAACTGACCGCCCAGGCCGAGGCCACCCGTCAGGCCTTCATCGAGGCCATGGACAACGATTTCAACACTCCGCTGGCGCTGGCGGCGCTCTTCGAACTCGTGCGCGCCATCAACACCGCTCGCGACGGCGGCGCGACGAATGAACAACTGGCTCCCGCACAGGCCGTCCTGCGTGAACTGACCGGCGTGCTTGGATTGCGGATGGAGAAAACAAAACGCAGCGGCGACGCAGATAAATTCATAGACCTCCTTCTGGAAATCCGCGCCGAAATGCGCAAGCAGAAAAACTGGGCCATGGCCGACCTGATCCGCAACCGCTTGCAGGAACTGGGCGTCAGGGTCGAGGACACGAAGGAAGGCGCCACCTGGAGTTGGTAGAACAAAATTAGCAAACAAAACTCCCGGCCTCAAACCGGAAGTTTTGGAAACGCTTACTTGTGAGCCAGCCCACCAGTTTTACCACAGAGCACACACAGAGAAAACGGAATTTTTCCGCTTTTTTTCTGTGCGCCGTGGTGAAGCGATTGTGACCCACAAAAGTAGCCACTCCCCATTAAATTTCCTTGCTACTCCCAATCATAAGGCGGAGAAGCCTCTCGAATGCCCAGCAAGGCGGCCAGCGCCTCCGGCGGAATCTCCGCTTCGGGCAGGTCGGTGTGGTAATGTTGCGCATTTTCGGCCCGCTCACGCAGCGACTGCCAGAGCAGAGCGCGCTCATCGCTCTGCACCACCAGGTCGTTGAGCGTCTGCGCCCGCAACAGATACTCGCCGGTGGTGTAGAGAAAGGTCAGCCGCTTCCACTTGTCCGCCAGAATCGGGCGGGGAAGTTTTTCCAGCGGGCCAAGTTGAATCTTGTAATACTCCTCGCCGGCGCGGGGATGGTCGGGTTCGTCGCGCAAAAGTTCGGCGCGGGTGGTCAGTTCATGGCCGCGCACTCCCGCCGTCCACTCAATGCGCCCGCCGCGCTCACCAAAACTGCCCGGCTGGTAGAAGGCCAGGTAGTCCACCGCAATCACTTTCGGCGCAGTGCGGAACGGGATTCGGTACCAGCCTAGCAGGCGGGCAATCTCCAGGTCGCGCGGCGTCGGCAGAAGACAAACCAGCACGAGCGAAACGGGCGTCAGCATCCTTCTTTCTCCTGGCGCAGAAGTTCCCGCTTCAGGATTTTGCCGACGGTGGATTTGGGCAGCGCCTCGCGAAACTCGATGTGGGTCGGGACCTTGAACGGCGCCAGCCGCTCCCGGCACCAAGCCTGGACTTCGAGCGCGTTCAGCATTTCGCCGGCTTTTACCACAACCCAGGCTTTCACCGTTTCCCCCCGGTACTCATCGGGGATGCCCGCTACGGCGACCTCGGCCACCTTCGGGTGGGCGGCGATGGCCTCCTCCACCTCGCGCGGCCAGACCTCCATGCCGCCGGGCTTGATGAGTTCCTTCTTGCGGTCAACGATATAAAAATAGCCGTCGGCATCCATGCGGGCAATATCGCCGGTATAGAGCCAGCCGTTGCGCAACGCCAGGGCAGTTTCGGCAGGCATGTTGTGATAGCCTTGCATCACCTGCGGACTCTTGATGATGAGTTCGCCCGCCGCGCCGACCGGCAGTTCGGTCACACCATCCTCCAGGCTGACGATCTTGGCGTCCACGTCGGGAAGGGGCAGGCCAATCGAGCCGAAACGATTTTCGCCCTGTAGCGGGTTGCAGTGCGTAGCAGTGGGGGCTTCCGAAAGGCCGTAGCCTTCCACGATTCGCCCACCGGTCAGGTTCTCGAAGCGCTCCTTTGTCTGTTTCATCAACGGCGCAGAGCCGGAGATGCAGGCCTTGATCGAGGTCAGGTCAACCTCCCCAGCGGACACGTCCGGGTGATTGTTGATGGCGTTGTAGAGCGTCGGCGCGGCCGGGAAGTAGGTGACGCGATAGGTCTGGATGACAGACAGCAGGTCCGAGATGTTGCGGGGGTCGGGGAGAATCACCAGCGTGGCGCGCAGGGCCATGCCGAGCAGCATCCCGCAGACCATGCCGTAGATGTGATAAATCGGCAGAGCCAGCAGGAAGGTCTCTTTTTCCTCCTCCAGGGTGGACATCCAGGCCTTGAATTGCAGGGCATTGGCGACCAGGTTGCGATGCAGGGCCACCGCGCCTTTGGCGATGCCGGTCGTCCCGCCGGTGTACTGGAAGAGAGCAACATCGTCGGGACCAACATGAGGGAGGGCAGAGGGGGGCTCATTCAACAGGTCGGCAAAGCGCAAATCTCCCGCCCGAGGCGCGGCCTCGTCCGTGACAATGACACGGCGGATGCCGGTTTGGGGCCGGGCGGCGTTCAACCGCTCATAGAGCGCCGCGGCGCAAAAGATGGTCTCGACACCGGCGTCGTTGACCTGATGAACGATTTCGGGCGGAGTGTAGAGCGGGTTAGTGGCGACGACTACCGCGCCGGCCTTGAGGATGGCAAAGTAGGCCAGGACGAATTCCGGGCAGTTGGGCAGGAAGAGGCCGACGCGCTCGCCTTTGCGGACGCCGAGACGGGTCAGCGCGGCGGCCAGACGGTCGACGCGGGCGGCGGTTTCAGCATAGGTCAGCATCTCGCCGCGAAAAATCAGGCACGGCCGGGTGGGACAGCGCCGAGCGGCTTCGTCGAGGAAGTGAAAGACCGGAACAGGCGGATAATCCAAATGCGCCGGTACGCTGGGGTCGTAATGGGAGAGCCAGGGTCGGGAAGTCATGGGGGAAAGTATAGCGGAAGGGCAAGAGGAAGTCAAATTTTGTGGTATACTACCGCCGCTTCCGCAAGGGAGCATTATCTTGCCTGGGACGGGCATGAAGCGTCCCTGAGCGGGTGTTCACTCCCGCTAAACTTACAAGTCCGTCACGGACGAGTAAAAAGGAGAAATATGGCAGTTATTTCCATGAAGGCGCTGCTGGAAAGCGGCGTCCACTTTGGGCACCGGACCAACAAATGGCATCCGGGCATGAAGCCGTACATTTTCACTGAGCGCAACGGCATCCACATCATTGACCTGCAACAGACGGTGAAAGCCATCAACACGGCCTACAACGCTATTCGCGACACGGTGGCAGGCGGCGGCACGGTGCTGTTCGTCGGCACCAAGCGTCAGGCGCAGGAAACCGTGCGCGACGAGGCCATCCGCTGCGGCATGCCCTACGTCACCGAGCGCTGGCTGGGCGGCATGTTGACGAACTGGTCCACCATGTTCCAGCGTATTCAGGAACTGGAGCGTATGGAGAAGATGGTCAGCAGCGGCGAGATCGAACGCCTGACGAAGAAGGAAGGCCTGCTGATTCAGCGCGAAATCGCCCGCCTGAACCTGCGTCTTTCGGGCGTGCGCACGATGAAGCGCGTCCCCGATATGATTTTCGTGGTGGATGTGATGCGCGAAGCCGCGGCTGTTCATGAAGCCAACCTGTTGGGCATCCCGGTGGTGGCGCTGGTAGATACCAACTGCGACCCCTCGCACGTGGACTACGTCATCCCCTCCAACGACGACGCCATCCGCGCCATCAAGCTGCTGGTGGCCAAGATGGCCGACGCCGTTCTGGAAGGCAAAGCCATGCGCAAGGATGAGGAAATTGAGATGGAATCCGTCTTGGCGGCTGAGGCGAAGGCCGAAAGCGACACAGGGCGCAAGCCTATCCGCCCGGCGACGGAACTCGAGGATGAACTCGAAGACGACATGCTGCTTGGCGACGCAACGCTGGCCAAACTCGGCTCCTCCCGCAAAGAGACCGAAGAACTTGACGAAGAATCGGTCGAAGAACTCGACGAAGAAGAAAACTAATTACCGCAAGGATGAATGGACATGGAAATCACGACTGAAATGATTAAAGAATTGCGCGAGGCGACCAAGGCCGGCGTGCTAGATTGCCGCAAGGCGCTCGAAGCCTCCAACGGCGACTTCCAGAAGGCTGTGGACTATCTGCGCGAGAAGGGCATGGCCACCGCGGCCAAGCGCGCCGACCGGCAGGCATCCAACGGTCTGGTCGAACTCTACTCGCACGGCGGCGGGCGCGTCGGTGTGATGGTCGAGGTCAACTGCGAGACCGACTTCGTCGCCCGCTCCGAGCAGTTCCGCGCCTTTGCCCACGAAATCGCCCTGCAGATTGCGGCCAATTCGCCCCGCTACATCAAGGCCGAGGAAATCCCGGCCGAAGTGCTGGAACACGAGCGCGAAATTGCCATGGCGCGGGCGCGTGAAGAAGGCAAACCCGAAGCCATTCTGCCCAAGATTGCCGAAGGCCGCCTCGAAAAATTCAAAGATGAGGTTGTCCTCCTGCGCCAGCCCTACATCCGCGATGCAGAGAAGACGGTTGAACAATTGCTGCTCGAAACCATCGCCGCGACGGGTGAAAATATCATCATCCGCCGCTTCGCCCGCTGGGAATTGGGCGAGGTCAGCCAGTAATCCAAAAAGCCAACCTTCGGGTTGGCTTTTTTTTCGTAACTGACTACCCGATGAGACCGGGATGGTTAATCGCAGCAAAAGACGCTAACTTTATCCACAGATTGCGCAGATTTACCCTGTGGGTACGATGTCGCCGATTTTCCCCATCGGCGTAATCTGCGACATCTGCGAATGATTTCCAAGACCAGGGTAGGCAGTTACGGCTAAAAAGACTTTTGCAAGAGGTCTATTATCAAAATCAGGAGAGCCTTTATGGAAGAACTCAAATACAAGCGAATTTTGCTCAAGTTGAGCGGCGAATCGCTGGCCGGGTCAGACAAATTCGGCATCAACCCCCTCGAAGCAGAAGCCATCGCCGAGCGCGTCAAAGGCGTCTATGAGATGGGGGTGGAAGTCGCCATCGTCATCGGGGCAGGCAACCTGTGGCGCGGCAAACAGGGCATCGAGCGCGGCATGGACCAGGCCACTGCCGACTATATGGGCATGCTCGCCACAGTCATGAACGCCATGGCACTGATGGACGCCCTGGAACGAAAAGGGGTTGTGACCCGCGTCCAGTCGGCCATCGAAATGCGCGCCGTCGCCGAACCGTACATCCGCCGCCGCGCCATCCGTCACCTCGAGAAACAGCGCGTCGTCATCTTCGGCGCGGGGACCGGCAACCCGTTCTTCTCGACCGATACCGCCGCGGCGCTGCGGGCGATCGAAATCGAAGCCGACGTCCTCATCAAAGCCACCAAGGTGGACGGCGTCTACGACTCGGACCCGCATAAGAATCCCGATGCTGTCAAATTCGACCGGCTCTCCTACATTGACGTCCTCAACCGCCGCCTGGAAGTGATGGACAGCACCGCCATCACCCTCTGCATGGAAAACAAACTACCCATCCTGGTGCTGAATCTCTGGGACCCCACCGCCCTCGAACGCGCCCTGCGCGGCGAAGCGGTTGGCACCCTGGTGACCGCCTGATCCTCCCTTACGGCACCGCTTTCATCGCCGCCTTGAAGCCTTGCAACGCCTCCACCGGCGTCGGGTCCGTGCCGTAGGCCATCGCCAGGTAAAAGGCCAGATAATCGCCGAAGTGCAGCGTCGTCCACATCTGCGCCAGGCGCGTCTCTCCCCTGGCTTCATAAATATCGGCATTCATCCCCTGCATCAAGAACGCCTGCTGCGTCAAATTGACGCGCAGGCGGTTGCGCGGATGGTCAGACGGAGCATGCAGGAAGAGAGTGATGGTGTGCATCAGAACATCGGGATTCTCCAGCCCGGCCAGGGCGTTGTGGTCTGCTTCGGGGAGAACCTCGAAAGCGGCTCCCGCTTTCGCCAGTTCGTTGACCTGACCCTTCCAGCGGCGCGCCACCGGCGCAAGAATGCCCGACCCGTAGACATTGACCCAGCGCCCCACCAATTGACCGGCCAGCCGTTTGGCTGGATTTTTCACCACTGGCGCTTCGGCGCGCAGCGCCTCCTGCGCGGACCTCATGCCTGCCGCCGCGTCGAGGAGTTCTTTCTCCGGGTCGGGGAGGAGGCCAAGCCGGGCAAAAGCCGCCAGCAGCAGCCCAAACGAGT
The DNA here is from genome assembly GCA_034436335.1 of Anaerolineales bacterium. Classification (GTDB taxonomy): domain Bacteria; phylum Chloroflexota; class Anaerolineae; order Anaerolineales; family Villigracilaceae; genus UBA877. The sequence continues at coordinate 24,521 of DAOTVO010000037.1, forward strand.
ACCCGACCGCGGCGCGCGGCTGGCCGGCGTGTGCAAACTTCCAGACCGGCACGCCGGCTGCGTTGGCGCGCTGTTCCAGTTCCCCGCCGGTGCAGATGGCCAGCAGCATGCAGCCCGCTTTCAGCGCAGCCTCGAACGAGTCCAGAGTCTCCTCGGTGTTGCCGGAGTGCGACGAGGCGATGACCAGCGTCTCGGGGCCGCGCGCCCAGGCCGGCAGCCCGTAGTCGCGGTGGACGACCACAGGGACGCGGCAGAGCGGGGCAGCATACGCAGCCAACAGGTCCGCGCCGATGGCCGACCCGCCCATGCCGGAGATGAGGACGCGGGAGACTTCCGAGGTTTTGAAAAGTGCGGCAGTCTGCCCACGTTCCCAGGCTTGCTCCAATTGATCCGGCAGATTGTCAATCTCGGCCAGCATGTTGTGAGCGTCAATTTTCTCAAAGGAGGAGAAGTCGTCGAGGTTAATCATGGTCAGATTGTATCAAAGTTCCTTTGCGTGTCATTGCGCGATGGATGAAATACATGTAGGGCAGGCCAAGGTTGGTCTCCAGGAGCGAGTTGGCTACCAGGGCGTTCCATCCCGCCGGGCGGATGCCGGTGACAAGCAGGACGGCCTCCCAACTGAATTGCACGCCGATTCCGATGGCCATCAGACGCAGGAGGTTGATCTGTTCTCCGCCGCGCAGATTGCGCACGATAACATACAGGTAGCCTGCAAACAGAAGGAACGCCATCACGCCATGATAGGTGGCGGTGCCGCGCCGGATGGAAATTTGAGCAAAGTCGCTCCCAAAGTTCTGGCTCAGCCAGGCAATCGAGAGCCAGGCGATGATGATCAGCGCGGACCATTCAACGCTGTGCCGGTCGCGGTCGAGCAGCAGCCAAATCCAGGCGAAGTTGGTGATGCCGTAACTGAAACTGAGCCAGAGCAAGAACCAGAACGGATCTGCGCCTTCGACCACGCGCGTGCCGAGAAAGCGGTAGAAGATGCCGTAGTCCACGAGAAAATAGACCACTCCTGCCAGCAGTCCAACCGCCAGCGCCAGACGACGCTTGAAGTGGAACAGCAGGCCGCAGAAAAGGAGCAGCCAGGCGAGGTCGAGGTAGATGTATAAACTGTTCAGCGAGCGTGCAGCGATGACCTCCATGCAATCCTCCAGAGAAATTAGTTTGTTGTCGAGAACGCGAGAACTTCTGGCGTTGCGTCAGAAGTCCTGAGAAAGAGGGGCAAAGTTCGGCGAAAACCGTAAAAAGCGAAGCCGCCCTCCCTATTCGTCGAGACGTTTTTTGGTTTGCATCACCAGACGGTAGATCTCCTGCCTTTTCCAGCCGGACTCGGCGGCAATGCGTCCGGCCAGTTTTGCCGGCGACTCGCCCAGTTTCAGGCCAAACCTGACGGCAATCATCACTTTCTCCTCCATCCACTTTTGGGCTTCTTTTTTCTCCTTGCCTCCCACCACCAGCGTAAACTCGCCACGCGGCTCATTTTGGGCGAAATGCTCCCTCGCCCCGGCAATCGTCCCGCGCCAGATTTCCTCATGGAGTTTGGTCAATTCGCGGGCGACTGCGATGGGGCGGTCGCCGAGGACGGCTTCCAGGTCGGCCAGGGCAGCCAGCAGACGGTGCGGGGTTTCGAGAAGAATCAGGGTGTAGGGCAGGTTTTCAACCTGCCGGACAAATTCGCGTCGCTCGGCGGCTTTGCGCGGCAGATAGCCGAGGTAGAGAAACGCTTCCGTCGGCAGGCCCGAGGCAGCCAGCGCGGCCAGCGGCGCGGAGGGACCCGGCACCGGCGTCACCGCGTGACCGGCAGCGAGCGCCGCCTTTACCAGTTCATAGCCGGGATCGTTGATGGCCGGCGTCCCGGCGTCGGAGACGAGGGCTACATCGCCCTGCGCCAGCGCAGCCAGGATGGTATCGAGTTTGGTCAGTTTGTTGTGCTCGAAGTAACTCGTCAGCGGGGTGTGGATGTCGAAATGCGCCAGCAGTTTGCGGGTCACGCGCGTATCTTCGGCGGCAATGAGACGCGCCTCGCGCAGCGTCCGCACAGCGCGCGGACTCATGTCTTCCAGATTGCCGATCGGCGTAGCAACAAGATAGAGGGTGCCCATGTGTCAATTAAACCACAGCCCGCGCCAGACGGGGGAGGAAGGCCTGCCTTGAGCGGGTCGAAAGGTCAGCGATGATTTAGCAGTTGTCTTAATTCTTCCAGCGCCTTTTCAGGCTGGGTGAAGTGGATGCCGACCAGGCCAACAGCGCGGGCGGCTTCCACATTTTCAAGTACATCGTCTATGAAGACAGATTCTTCGGGGCTTGCGCCCAGTTCCTCGAGCGCCAGCCGATAGATGCGCGGGTCGGGCTTCATCAGGCCAACTTCGGCAGAGATGACCATGTAGTCGAAGACATCCGCAAAACCCTGACGGGTGATGAACGCCCGCAGTCCCGACCAGGCATTGCTGATGAGGCACACTTTGCGCTCCGGGCGCTGGCTGCGCAGGAAATCGAGCCAGGTCTGGTCGGCGCGGTCACCGGCAAAGAACTCGCTCACCACTTTGTCGGCTTCGGCGCGCGGCAGGCGCAGCGCGGCGGCCACGGCCTGCCAGTGGGCCTCTTCCGGGATTTCACCCAGGGAAGCCCGCAGACCGGTTTCGCTCTCGAAGATGAGCTTTTCCAGGTCGCGATAGGTCATCCCCAGGCGCTCGGCAGCACGCGTGCGCGGCCCCTTTTCCTCCGTGCGGACGAGCACACCGCCGAAGTCAACGAAAATGTTGCGCAGGGTCATTTCTTCTTGACCCCGCCGGAGGCTTTGGCGCCAGGCTTGGCGGACTCGGTCGTTTTTGCCTTTGCAGGAGCCGGCCTGGCCGCGGCCGCTTGTCCGCTGGCGCTGTTGGCGACCTTCACAGACCCGGCGCGTGCTTCCGCTTGAGCAGGTTTTTCTTCGGCTTTGGCGGTTTCGGCCTCCATCGCTTGGAGAGTCTTCTTCCAATCCGGGAAAAGGGCTTCAATCCGTTTGCCTTCCACGCGGTTGGCGCGGCGGCACTTCGGGCAATGTGCATCGTAATATTTTTGCTGGTGCTGCTCCATGTGCTGGAGAGCGGCAAGCATTTCGTCCCGACTGAGAGCGAACATCGTGCGGCAATATGTGCAGGTAAGTTGCATGGTAGGTTCCTTTCGGACAAAACAGATAATTTTCCTTTATTGTACTCCATTGACAGCAGAAGGTGAGACTTGCAACGCCGCTCTCAGAATTGAGGTAAAATCACAGCCTGTGAACGAAAACCATCATTTCCCCGATCCCAGCCGGATCAGCGTTCTGACAGCGGTCATTTTGTTGGCTTTTGCTTTAACGCATCTATTGAACATTCCAGAGCAAAATCTGTCCCTGCCAATTTTTGGCGTTTTGCTCGAATTTCCGTTCAGCATTAGCACGGCTATCGCCCTCTTGACCGCGGCGCTGACGGCGGCTGGAATGGAATGGCTTCTGCGCACACACCCATCTCTCCAGCCCAAAGAGACGCGCGAACACTGGCTGCTCCCTACGCTGATGGTGCTGGCGTTGGGTATTGTATTGAACAGTTTGCCGGAGGGCGTCAACTGGTGGCTGGGGTTTGGCCTCGGCGCGCTGCTCCTGGTGCTGGTTTTTGTGGCCGAATACATCGTCGTTGACCATACCGACATCAATTACTCCCTGGCAACGGCCGGGTTGACCGTGCTTGCCTTTGCCATTTTCCTGGTCTTGACCATTGCGCTGCGGGCCAGCGGGAGCCGCCTTTTTCTGATAGCGCCCATGCTCTTCACGGGCGGATTTCTCGTTTCCCTGCGCACCCTGCACCTGCGTTTGAGTGAACGTTGGGAGCCAAACTGGGCCCTCGGCGTCGGCCTGGTCTGCCTGCAACTGGGCGCGGCTTTGCACTACTGGCCGCTGACTCCCGTCCAGTACGGGCTGGCCCTGCTGGCCCCGGCCTACGCCCTGACACTTCTATCCGTCTACCTGGCCGAGCGGATTCCCTTCCGGCAGGCCATCGCCGAGCCGGCCATCATGCTTGCCCTTCTGTGGGGAATGCTGTTCTGGTTCCACTGATAAAGCAACCAGAAACCCATCTGCGGGTTTTTATTTACATTGGATTTCTATGTAAACAGGTGATGAGTTATGAGTTTCTTGATTGACGCCGGCATTCTGCTGGGCGCATACCTTTTTGGCTCCATTCCATTCGGCTTGTTAATTGTCAAAATCGTCAAAGGGATTGACATCCGTCTGGTGGAAAGCGGCCGCACCGGCGGTACAAATGCCTTCCGCGCCGCCGGCTTTGGAGCGGGGTTTCTAACGGCTCTCCTGGACATTTTGAAATCGGCGAGTACCGTCTGGCTGGCGCAGGCGCTTACCGGCAAGGTCTGGATTCATGTCCTGGCCCCCATCATGGCTGTTCTAGGACACAACCATTCCATTTTTTTGCCGGAACGCACGCCGGAGGGGCATCTGCGTCTGCGGGGCGGGGCGGGCGGCGCGGCGGCCTTCGGCGGGACCTTTGGCCTGTGGCCGCCCTCGGCGCTGATTATGCTCCCTCTGGGCTTGCTTATCTGGTGGGGCCTCGGCTACGCCTCGGTGACAACGATAAGCATCGGGTTGATGAGCATGGTCATCTTTGCCATCCGCGCCGCGCTTGGCCTGTCTCCTTGGGAATATGTCCTGTATGGTTTTCTGGCCGAAGCGCTGATGTTGTGGGCACTACGCCCCAACTTGAAGCGTCTGTTAGACGGGACGGAACGGCGGCACGGCCTCCCTGTCAAACTCCAGCAGAGGCGTGAAAAGCGGAAGCAGACCAACGGTCCAGAAGCGGGCTGGGAATGACGATTTTTTCAAGAAAAAACGTAACTATCTACCCTGGTCTCAGAAATTATCCGCAGAAGACGCAGATTGGGAGACCATCGGCGACATCGTACCCACAGGGTAAATCTGCACAATCTGCGGATAAAGTGAGCGTCTTTTGCTGCAATTAACCATCCCGGCCTCATTGGGTAGATAGTTACGAAAAAACAGAGAACGCATCTGCAGCGTTCTCTGTTTTTGTTTGTTGTTCTAAATTGTTTATTCTTTGGTAGCGGCTTCTTTCTCGCGAGCATACAGGGCGCGCAGATTGCGGCGATGGAGTTCCTCGGCCAGGCCACCCAGGTAAACACGGCTCTTGCCGCAACTTTCGATGCCATTCTCGTCGAGAAATTCGAGCGCCGCGCGGCGGCGGACGGCGGCTTTGGCGACTTTGCGAATGTTGGCAAGGTAATTCAGGTTTTCCTTTACTGCCGCGTCAATTTCGCCGCGCAGGACAATATCGCCATGTCCCTGGACGATGTTTTCCAGGCCCAGACGGGCAATCTTTTTGATGGAGGCCGTGATTTCTTCGATGTCGCCGTCTACCACAAAGGGGAGGGGCATGAAGGCATCTCCGGCGAAAAGGATGCGGTCTTCATCCACCAGCACCATGACTCCGTCCGCACTGTGACCGCTGGCCGGCATGATGGTCAGGTTCTTCTTGCCCACCCGCAAAGTCAATGCGCCTTCCTCAAAGGTGATATGGGGCAGGACGATTCTCGACTGCCGGAACATCGGATTCTGCTTGCGGGCCGCTTCGAGAGAAGGGATGCCGCGCTCTTCGAGCAACTGACGGCAGCGGGCATGGGCAATCACCTGCGCATCAGGGAAGAAGCAATTCCCCCAACTATGGTCAGCATGGTAATGAGTGTTGACAATGTAACGCACCTGCACGCCAATCTCTTGCTCTACAAAGTCACGGATAGCAATGGACTCCTCGGGCAGGGCCAGTGTATCAATCAAAACAGCCCATTGCGGGCCGGCGACGACGCCAGCCGTTACCTGGGCATAGACTTCACTTTGAAACCAGTAAACATTTTCGGAAAGGCGTTCTCGGTGCATAAAATCCTCAGCAAATGATGTCGCCTAAATCTAGCACAAATGAGGGGGAAAAGTCAAGTAGTCTGCGTTTTTGTTGGGGTTCGAGACTGCCCGCCTCTTGATCTGCAGACGGCACAGATTGCGCAGAGGAGACAAGGAAATCTGGGAACCCCGTGAAATCTGCAGATAAATTTGACATTCGAGCCCCTCCCCGCAACCTGAATGCCGCCAAGAAGAAAGAGTCGCTTCTAGGCCGCTTCGCCAGAAGAAGGCAGAACATCGGCTTTAAACAGGGGCAGGTAAATCAGAAAAGTCGTTCCCTTTCCTTCAACCGAATCGACTTCGATGCGCCCACCGTGATGCGTAATAATCCAGTGCGCAATGGACAGGCCAAGGCCAAACCCGCTATCCATCGAGCGAGAGCGAGATTTTTCGGCGCGGTAAAAACGCTCGAAGATGTGCGGCAAGTCTTTCTTCGAAATTCCCACGCCCGTATCGCGCACAACGATGCGGGCATTTTCCCCTACTCGGGCCAGGCTGAGAAATACATCGCCTCCAGCAGGGGTGTATTTGATGGCGTTGGAGACTAAATTGATAAGCACTTGCTCCAGACGGTCGCGGTCGCCGTTGACCATCACCTGGTCTATCTCGGTAATCTTCAAGTGGACGCGGTCGCGGGCCAGCACGCGCATTTCCTTGAAAACTTCTAGCAAAAGCGTATCGAGTTCGAGAGGGGCGAAATGCAGGGGCAGTTTGCCCGATTCGGCCTGCGCCTCCAGCAGTAAGTTGACCACCAGGCGCGTCAAGCGGTCGGTCTCTTCCTCGATTCCGGCCAGCAGTTCGGGGTCGGCGCTGCCGATTTTGCGCATCAGAGCGGCATTGCCTTTGATGACCGTCAGCGGCGTGCGCAGTTCATGGCTCACATCGGCCAAAAAACGCTGCTGAGAATTGAAAATATGCTCCAGCCGTTCGAGCGTTTCGTTGAAGGCGGTAACCAGTCTCCCGATTTCATCGTTGGCCACCCCCTGCAGCGGAATGCGCCGCGAGAGATCATCGGCGCGGGAAATCTGCATGGCCGTATCGGTCACGGCGGCAAGGGGCGAGAGCGCACGCCCCAGGCTCAACCAGGAAGCCGCCGCGGCAACAAGAGTGGAAGACAGAGCCGTAATAATGATGACCTGTAAGAGAGACTCCCGGGTGACATCCACGTTGCTGATATTGTAAGCCAACTGAAGCGTGCCGACCGGTCTTAGCCCTGCTCTAAGCGGTATATTCAAGACCCGAAAGTGGTACCCCTCTGCATAGACATTACTGAACGCCTGGCGGCGGTTTTTCAGAGTCTTCAATTCGATAGGTTTCCCCGGGTCGAGAATAAAGGTGGACGCGCGTTCCACCTTCCCTTGTTCATCAAGCAGCCACACAGAAACGCCGGGCATCGAGTTGGAACGTGTGAAATCGCTCCAAGAAAGGTGACCAGAAGGGGTGAAGTCCACCCCCCTCAGCACCTCACGCGCGGCCGTGGTCAGAGCATTGTCTACCTGATTAATAAGCAGAATGCTGATAAGCGCAAAAATCAGCATGCCGAAGACCAGCAGAATCCCCCCCGTAAGCGCCGAATAGAGAAGCGTAAGGCGAAGGCGCAACGACATGATAACGGCCTGACTGCCGCTTAAGGATTTTCACGCAATACGTAACCGACGCCGCGCACCGTATGAATCAAACGCGGCTCATTCTGCGCTTCAAGTTTCTGACGCAAATAGCGGATATAAACTTCCAGCACATTGCTCTCGCCGCCAAAGTCATAGCCCCAGACGCGATCGAAAATGACCTCGCGCGTCAACACCTGACGCGGGTGGCGCAAGAAAAGTTCGAGCAGTTCATATTCCTTGGCCGTCAACTGAATCTGGCGCTCACCGCGCGCGACCATGCGGGAGGCGGTATCCATCGTCAGGTCGGCGAATTTATACACCTGTTGGCGTTCCGTCTGGGTGCGGCGCAACAAGGCGCGGATGCGCGCCAACAATTCATCCAGGTTGAACGGCTTGACGAGATAGTCGTCCGCGCCGGCGTCGAGACCCTGCACCCGGTCCTGAATCGTATCTTTGGCCGTCAGCATCAGGATGGGGAGATTGCCCCCCGTCCGCAGACGGCGGCAGACCTCCAGCCCGTCCATGCCAGGCAGCATCAGGTCCAGGATGACCAGGTCGGGGCGGTTCTCCCGCGCCAGGTTCAGCCCGGCGCGCCCGTCGGCAGCAACGTCTACGACATACCCCTCATACGACAAGCCGCGTTGAAGGACTTTCACGATAGCAGGGTCATCTTCGATGACCAAAATTCGCTCGTTCATAGACACCTCTATCCTAAAATATTACCACAAACTTTTGGTAGAATGGAAACATGCCTCTCACCAAACGCGTTTTCGACCTGCTGACAGCCGGTCTACTGCTTCTGCTTCTCTTCCCTCTCCTGCTGATAACGGCCCTGCTCGTCTGGGCGGCGCACGGGTCCCCCGTCCTGTTCCGCCAGCAACGGGCCGGGTACAAGGGCCGGCCCTTCTGGATTTACAAATTCCGCACGATGACGAACCGCACGGGGCCGGACGGCAATCTGCTACCCGATTCCGAGCGTTTGACGCGGCTGGGGCGTTTTTTGCGCTCCACCAGCCTGGACGAACTGCCTGAACTCCTCAACGTTCTGCGCGGCGAGATGAGTCTGGTCGGCCCCCGCCCGCTGTTTGTCAAATACCTGCCGCTCTACTCCGCCGAGCAAATGCGCCGTCATGACGTTTACCCCGGTATCACCGGCTGGGCGCAGGTCAACGGGCGCAACGCCATCACCTGGGAGGAAAAGTTTGCCCTTGACCTGTGGTACGTGGACCACTGGTCGTTCTGGCTGGATATCAAGATTCTCTTTCTGACCCTGTGGAAGACGCTCAAACGCGAGGGCATCAGCCAGCCCGGCCACCCGACCATGGAGGAATTCAAAGGGTAACAGTAGGTCGGTCTGCCGGCCCGCCCTGCATGGGATAATCAAAAGGCGGGGCTTTGCGCCTCGCCTTTAATTGTCCACGCTTCATCCGCAAATGCAGCGAAAATCGTTTACTGAATAATCCCAATCTCCTTGCCGGCCCTGGCAATGACGCTGATGGCGTAATCTATCTCCTCCGGCTCATGCGAGGCGAGGACGGTAGCACGCAGGCGCGCCAGGCCCTCCGGCACGGCCGGGGAGACCACCGGCAGGACAAACAGGCCGTTGTGCTGGCATTCGCGCGTCAAGGCAAAGGCGCGCTCATCGCTCCCGCACAGCACCGGGACGATGGCTGTGGTGCTGTACATCGTATCGAATCCGGCTGATTTAAGTCCACTCAAGAAGCGGTCGGCATTGGCGCGCAATTTCTCGATGCGCCAGGGTTCGTCCAGAATAACCTTGAAGGCTTCGTTTGCCGCGGCGGCCTGGGCGGGTGGGATGGCCGCCGAGAAGATGTAGGCACGGCTGGCGTGGCGCAGGTACTGAATGAGTTCTTTCTTGCCCGCCACATAGCCGCCCACCGAGGGGATGGTCTTGGAGAGCGTGCCCATCTTGATATCCACGCTGTCCCACAGGTCGAAATGTTCCTCGATGCCGCGCCCGGTCTTGCCCAGCACGCCGACCGAGTGCGCCTCGTCCATCATCAGCCAGGCGTTGTATTTTTTGCACAATTCCACCATGCGGGGGAAATTGATGATGTCTCCGTCCATGCTGAAGACCGCGTCGGCGACGACCAATTTCGCTACGCCGGACGGCACTTGCTGAAGACGATGTTCCAGGTCTTCCATGTCGTTGTGACGGAAGCGGCGGAACTCCGCCCCGGACATGAGACAGCCGTCCACAATGGAAGCGTGGTTGAGTTTGTCCGAAAGGACGTAATCCCCGCGCCCCATCAGGGTGGAGATGACCGCCAAGTTGGTGGCATAGCCGGAGGAATAGGTGAGCGCCGCCTCGGCATGCTTGAACTCGGCGATGGTCTCCTCCAGTTCGGTGTGAATCGTCAGCGAGCCGGCCAGCGTGCGGACGCCGTTGGTGCCGGTGCCGAATTTGTCAATCGCCTCGCGGGCGGCCTTGTTGATGCGTGGGTGGCCGATGAGACCCAGATAACTGTACGAGGCGTACATGCCCATCTCGCGCCCGTTGACGATGACACGCGAGCCGCCCTTGATTTCCTCGACCGGCTGATTGTAGAAATACAGATCGTTCTCGCGCAGCATACGCTCGCGCTCGGTGAAGTAACGAATGCGCCTGGTGACGGCGTCGTCGATGGTGTGCAAATCCATACGAAACTCCTTGGCAGAAAAATCTGTGCAAGTATAGCACAGACGCCGTCTCTAGAAAACGATGCCGCAGTTATAGGGCGCGAGCAGTTCCTGTTCGACATTCAGAATGCGATGCGGGAAGTCTCGGCTGATGGTGAAGGTCAGCCGGTAAAAGCCGCCCCATTTGGTGAACGTCACGATGCGCACCTCGACGGTCTGCTCGCCGATGACCACGGAAGGTTCGACGTCCCTGACAGCCAGCGCCTGCTTGCGGGCTTCGGCAGTCATGGTATGGCCGTAATCTCCGCTCTGGATGGCTTTCACGTAGTCGCGCAATGTTTTTGCACTGCAGATGACCTCCAGGTCGTTGTAGGCCGCGTGCCAGTAGAGATAGAACTGCTCGGCGGTGGCGGAAAGGATGGCAAATTGCAGATACCCCTCCGGTGTGCCGTCCACGCGGATGTGGTCGAGGTAGTTGTCCATCCCGGGCCGGACGTCCGCCCATGAGTTGAACGGCCCCCACTCTGTGCGGCGGGCGAAGAGAGTCGGGAAGCCGCCCATGAAATCGTAGGTGTAAACGAAGTCCAGCACATAGTCGTCTTCCATCGAGAGATGGTTGAAGACTGTGAAGTAGGCGTTTGGGTCGAATTCCGTCCCGTTTTCTACCGGTTGTTCGACGCGGAGATGTTCGGGGACGGTGAGACCCTGCCGGAGCGTGTTCAACGCCTGAATGGTTGCGGCGCACCCCAGGTCCGGGGCGGACGGGCCGCAGGCGGGCAGGGCCAACAGGAGGACGGTCAGGGCGAGAACGATTCGGGTTTTCATGGAGCATCCTTTCGTTTAGCGGTCAAGGTCCATTTCGTCAATATCCTGGATTTGCAGTTTCAACGCGTCGATCGAGACGAACAGTTCCAGGAGAGAGCGCCAGCGAAACCATCAGGCTGACCAGGCTGGCGGCGAAGAGATACTTGCCGGCCGTTTCCAGCCCGGCGAAGAGAATGAGCATGCACAACGCGCTGCCGAAGAAGGCCAAGACGCCGAAAATCTGCATGTGGCGGATGATGCCGATGCGGTAGCGCAGGTTGTGGAGTTGACCTTTGATTTTGGGGTCGGGGTCGGCCTTGTAGCGGGCGTAGAGGTCGCGGGTCAGGTTGGCCAGCGTCAGGAAGCGGCTGGTGTAGGCCAGGAAGAGCAACGAGATGGCCGGAAAGAGCAGGGCGGGAGTGGTGAGGGTGAGGTCCATTTGGGATTTACAATTGACGATTTACGATTGAGGATTGGCGATTGAGGGTTGGTGATTGGGCGTTAAGACAGACACATGGCGCGCAGTTCGGCCTCGCCGATGATCTTCACGCCCAGCGCCTGGGCCTTTTGCAGTTTGGAGCCGGGCGCCTCGCCCAGGACGAGGTAATCGGTGTTGCGGCTGACCGACTCGCTCACCTTGCCGCCGTGCGCCTCGATGAATTCCTTGACGCCCTCGCGGGTGAATCCCGCCAGCGTGCCGGTGACGACGAAGGTCAGGCCGGCCAGCGGGCCAGCCGGCGAACTGCTGACAACGGACGGCGAAGTGGTCGGCCAGACTCCGGCGGCTTTCAACTTTTCCAGCACCTTGCGATTTTGCTCGCGCCCGAACCAGTCCACGATGGCGGCGGCGATGTTGGGGCCGATGCCCTCGACGGTTTGCAACTGCTCGGCGGAGGCGGCAGCCAGGGCGTCGAGCGAACCGAAAGCCTGCGCCAGGTCGCGCGCCACCACCTCGCCCACGCCGCGAATGCCGAGGGCCGCCACGAGGCGCGCCAGGGGTTGTTTCTTCGACTCGGCAATCGCCGCCAGGAGGTTGTCGGCGATTTTGCCGGGCGGCTCTTTCTCGCTCTTGCGCTCTTTCTTGGTGACCGCGGCGAGAATGTCCTCGCGCCTCAGGAAGTAAAGATCGGCCACGTCGCGCACCAGCCCGGCCTCGATGAGTTTTTCCACAATCTTGATGCCCAGGCCGGTGATGTCCATCGCCCCTTTGGAGACAAAATGCTCCACGTTGCGGACGAGTTGGGCCGGGCAGGCGGCGTTGACGCAGTACCAGGCTACCTCGCCCTCGAAATGCTCCACCGCCCCGCCGCAGGCCGGGCACGTCTCCGGCGGCCGGTAGGGCTGCTCGGCGCCGCTGCGCGCCTCGGTCACCGGGCCGATGACGTAGGGGATGACCTCGCCGGCGCGCTTGACCAGCACGCGGTCGCCGACGCGGATGTCCTTCTCGGCGATGTAGTCGAAGTTGTGCAGGGTGGCATTGCGGACGATCACGCCGCCGATTTCGACCGGTTCGAGGACGGCGCGCGGGGTCAGCACGCCGGTGCGCCCGACCTCGACCTCGATGGCGAGCAGGCTCGTCGTCACCTCGCGGGCCGGGAATTTGAAGGCGATCGCCCCGCGCGGGTCTTTGCCCACGTAGCCCAAGTCTTCGGCCAGGCGCAGATCGTCGAGTTTGATGACCATGCCGTCGGCCTCGTAGCCGAGTTCGTCGCGGCGATGCTCCCAGGTCTGGACGTAGGCGAGGGCCTCCTCAAGCGACTCGAAGCGCCGCGCCACATCGGTGACCGGAAAGCCCAGGCCGCGCAGCCAGGCGAGCAACTCCCACTGCGTGGCCGGAATTTCGCCGCCCTCGGCATAGACGACCTGATAGACCAGGAGCGTCAGCGGGCGCGCGGCGGTGATGGCCGGGTCGAGTTGACGCAGCGACCCGGCGGCGGTGTTGCGCGGGTTGAGGTAGGTCTTCTCCCCGGCCTCCTGCAGGCGGCGGTTGAGGGCCTCGAAATCCTTCAGCGTGATGAAGACTTCGCCGCGCACGACGAGGGTGGGCGGTGGAGGCAGGACGGCGGACGGCGGCTGGAGGTTGTCGAACAACGAGGGCTGGCTCACGCGGTCCGCGGTCAACGGTCCTCGGTCTGTCCCGGAGAGCGGAATTTTCAGCGGAATCGCCCGCACGGTGCGCAGATTGGCGGTGATGTCCTCGCCGATCTCGCCGTCGCCGCGCGTCGCGCCCTGGACGAAGAGGCCGTCGCGGTAGTGCAAGACGACGCTCAGGCCGTCAATCTTCGGTTCGACGACGAAGGCGGCCCGCTCAACGCGCTCGTCCAGTTTGCGGATGCGCTCGAACCAGGCGCGGGCCTCCTCGGCGCCGAAGGCGTTGGCCAAACTGAGGATGGGACGCGGATGGCGCACCTTCTCGAACTTCTCGGAGGGGGCTGCCCCGGCGCGCTGACTGGGCGAATCGGGCGTCACCCAGTCGGGGTGTTCGGCCTCGATTTGCTTCAGTTCGGCCACCAGCCGGTCGAACTCGGCGTCGCTGATGAGCGGCGCATCCAGGACGTGGTAGCGGTAGTTGTGGAAGTGGATTTTCTGTTTGAGTTGCTCGTAACGTTGGCGAGCCAAAGAAGTGTCCATATCGCGCTCCAGGCAAAGGGTCCGGGTAGAAGCGTAACAGATTCATTATAGCGGGGAATTGGGTACTTGACAAACTAGCACAAACGTTCTATACTAGCAGCATAAATAGAACACCTGTTCTAATATAATAGTAAGACTGCTCTTCCCTGTACACTGACGGTGTTCCAAACAACTCCACAAGGGCAGTTTGTATCCGGTCCAGTTCATATCAAAAAAAGGAGACTGTTATGAACACCAATTTTAGCAAGAGCCGCGGAGTTGGGTCTCTTTTCAAGGGGCTGACCATGCGGCGCGGCCTCGTCTGGGGCATCATCATCGTGTTTGCCCTGCTGGCCTTCGAGATTTTCAATTACAGCACCACTCAGTTTGCCCTGCTGGATGTGCTAGGGGAACTAAAATTTGCAGGTGTCCGCTGGGCTTCCATCCTGGCGGTAGCCTTCTGCGGGATTGACTTTGCCGGTATTGCCCGTCTCTTCACTCCTGAACAGGGCCGCGATGAGCCCGCCGAGGTCTGGTATCTCTTCGGGGCCTGGCTCCTGGCGGCAGCGTTCAACGCCATGCTGACCTGGTGGGGGGTCTCGGTGGCCATCGTGACTCACAACAGCCAGGCAGGCGGCGTGGTCATCGCCAACGCTACGCTGACCAAGGTCGTGCCGGTCTTTGTCGCCATCATGGTCTGGCTGATTCGGGTGCTGATTATCGGTGCGTTCTCGGTTGCCGGAGAGCGCCTGTTCTCGCAGGCCGATACGCGCCCGGCCTCCCAGCCGCGCCCGGTCGCCCGCCCGACGCTGCAACCCGCCAGCACGCTCAGCCGTCCGCGTCCGACAACCGCCGCGGCCTTCCGCTCCACAACCACTGCCCGGCCGGCGCGTCCTGAACCCACCTACCACAGCGTTTCTATGAACGCCCAGGCCGCCCGCGAAGCCGAGTACGTGGATACCCCCTACTAATCTGGAAAGATGTCCCTGCGACGCTCTGCCCATCCTTCCGCAGCAGCCGTCTCCGATGGAGACGGCTGTCTGTCTGGCTTTCTCGTCCCGCCGCTGGCCGTGCTGATGGTCAGTTTGCTGATGTTCTGTCTGCTTGGTTCGAGCGGCGCGCCGGCAACAGAGGCGGAGACGAAGCGCGCGGTGACGGGAACGTCTGTGGAGAACGCCCCCGCGGCGGAAATCGGCGGGACAGGCCGCCTTTCGCCGGTGTTCACGCCGGAGGTGCAGTATTGGGCCGACGATCTCCTGCGCTGGGCGGCCGAAGCGGGGCTGGACCCGAACCTGGCCGCGGCGGTGATGCAAATCGAATCCTGCGGCGACCCGCGCGCCCGCTCCCGCGCCGGAGCGATGGGCTTGTTTCAGGTGATGTCTTATCATTTCGCCGCGGGAGAGAACCCCTACGACCCCGATACCAACGCCCGCCGCGGACTCGACTACCTGCGCCGCTCGCTGGAAGAGGCTGGCGGCAATATCCGTCTGGCCTTTGCCGGTTACAACGGGGGGATCGGCGTGATTGGCCGCTCCGAAACTACCTGGGCCGGCGAGACGATGCGTTATGCCTACTGGGGGAGCGGCATTTACGAGAGCGCCTCCGCCGGGGAAACAGAAAGTTTGCGCCTGCAGGAATGGCTGTCGGCCGGCGGCGCGAGTTTGTGCCGTCAGGCGGCCGAGCGGCTAGGAATCAGCCCATAAAAAAACTCCTGCAGGAGGGCTTCCGGCAGGAGTTTTGCAACGCTTAGTCTGCTTTTGGGGGACTGAAAGCCTGCGCCAGGTTCGTCAGCGTGGCTTTGGCGGGGGAAATCGAGAGCAGCATCAAAATCGCGGTCACAATGGCCGAGGTGAGACACCACATGCAGGTCGCGCCGATGACGAAAGGCTCGAGGAAGGTCAGATAGACCGAGAAGAGCGTCCCAAAGACGGTCAGAGCGAGGAAGGTCAGCGCGGCCAGGTGGGAGAGTATCTCCTTGAACAGCCGCTGCGCGGCCAGAGCCGCCAGCATCAGGGCGTACCCAAACAAGCCCAGCAAGCCGACCGGAAGAACGCCGAACAAGCGGGCGTATTTGCTCTGCTGAACGGCGTTGCAGTCGCCGACCGGCCCACAAAAGGCTTCGGTGCGGGTCACTTCGATGTACGTGAGATAGGCGGCCACACCGAGGCCGAGAACGCAGAGGAGGAGCGCCGTCCAGAAAGTCCTCTCCGAAAGCGGCCGGCCGGCGGCGCGCCAGAAGCGCCACGCGCCCCATCCCAGCGCGGCGAGCATGCCGAGCAGGACAACGATGGCCGCGCCGTTGCCGAGGGGGTCGCGTCCCAGCCGCTCTGCCAGCGTGGACTCGGTCTCGCCGGTCAGGACGAGGGGGGCCGGCGTGGAGGTGGGAGCAGGCGTCGGGTCCGGAAGCGGCGAGGCGGCAAGCGGGGAGGGCGTCAGCCGGCGCGGGGCAGGAATCGGCGTCGAGGTTGGGGCAGACTGAGTTGCTTCCAGAGAAGCCAGCAATTCAGGCAGGCCGGGTAGTTTGGGCCAATCCAGGCCACCGGCGGCAAGATGCTGGTCAATCAGGGCGGGAAACTTTTCGGGGATGTCCACCGAGCCGACCAGGTAGGTATCTCCCACGACGAGGAAAGGCACGCCGCCGCGGTCGAGAGCGAACACGGCCAGCGCATCCAGAAACATCTTTTGGCCATCGGGCTGGGTGACGTCAATGCCAATCATCTGAAGTTGGCCGCCGTATTTCTCGAAAAGCGGCGGCAGGACTTCGTTGATGACGTAGGCGCAATGCGGGCAGGTGGGCGAGTAGAACAAGACGGCGTGTACCACAGGGGTGGGAGTCGGCGTCTGGGCCAAGACGGGAGCAATAACCAGCAGAGAAAGGAAGAAACTTCCTAAAATGGAGAAAACGGCCCGGTGCGAGAGTCTCATGTTGCCTCCATAAGCAGAGAAAATCTTAGAGTGCATGCAAGCGGCGCAGATATTCCACTCGGTGGCGGACTTCTGGCTCCGGATAAGGGCTGGGGTCGGTGGCGTGGAAGGGAGTAGCCGTTAGAGCGCAGAGAACAGCCTCCACCCCCGAGGCCAGGCGCCGCGGGTTGTAACCGCCCTCCAGCACACAGAGCAGCCTGCCCTCGCAGAGCGACTCAGAGAGAGTCACCAACCGTTGCGCCAAGGCAAAATAACCCGCCGAGGAGAGACCGAGTTCGGCCAAAGGATCCTCCCAGTGACTGTCAAAGCCGGCTGAGACAAAAATCATTTCAGGAGCGAACTTCTCCAGCAAGGGGGTCAGCAGATGATCGGCAATCTGGGCGAAGATCACGTCGCCGCTCCGAGGGGGAAGAGGCAGGTTGACAATGCGGCCGCGCGCATGCGGCGCATCCTCCATCCAACCGCTGCGGCCGGGGTAAATGTGCTCTTGGTGAGTCGAAAAGTAAGCCACGCGTGGCTCATCCCAAAAGACGGCCTGGGTGCCGTTGCCGTGATGCGCGTCAAAGTCGAAGATAAGCACGCGCTCCAGGCCAAAGTCCAGAGCACGGCGGGCAGCGATGGCCACGTTATTCAGCAAGCAAAAGCCCATCGCGGCCTGCGGCTCGGCATGATGCCCCGGCGGGCGGACGATGGCAAAACCATTGCGCGCCCGCCCATCCAAAATGGCCTCGGCGCAAAGCAAGGCCGCGCCGGCAGATAGGAAGGCATCGGCAAACGTGGAGGCGGTGACATAGGTCGGGGCATAGTCAATCAGTCCTGGCCCCTCTCGGCAAGCGCCTTCTAGGCGCGCCAACATCTGTTCGGTATGGACGGCGGTCACAGCCGCGCGTGGCGCCGGTGTTGGGTCAAGAAGGGTCACAGCGTAGGGTTTTGATTCCCACGCGCCAAGAAATTCGAAGCGGGCGGGAGATTCTGGATGGTCGGGAAAAAGATGCCCGGGCGAGGGGACAAACGTGCAGACGGTGCTCATCGCTGTTCAAGCAAGTCTAGGTACGCGCCCTGCAGCAGGTCTTCGTCGCAAATGCCGAGACGGTTCATCAGGTCGCGGGCGACGACCTGGCCTTCGGCGTCAGTCTGTCCATCTCGCAGGACGACTTCCAGTTCCAGGAAGTGGCCGAGGCCCTCCACATCGTCGAGGTGGATGCGCGTCTGACCCGCCATGTAAAGATAACGCGTTTTGCGGACGACGCCGCGCACGCCGAGGGCCAGTGAGAGGACCGTCTTCAGGTTTTCCGGGTCGCGGGTCTCGAAGATGTGATAGTCGGAGCGCTTCGGGCCGTCCTGGTCGGGGCGTTCGTAGTAGACCAGTTGAGCGCGGTCGGGGGCAAGTTGGCGCAGTTTCAGGCGGCCGCGCAGGACGTGGAAGAAGGTGTCTTCCTGGGGGATGATTTCGACCGGCGTATCGCTCAGGGCAGCGGCGCGGGTTTGCAGGTCCGAGAAGTGGCGAGCAAGGGCTTTGATTTCAATATTCGCAGGCATGCAACGATTTTACCCTGTTTCTGCCACTTCAAGTTATGTGGTAAACTTTTCAGGCTATGTCGCCATTCCTTCAACTCCTTGTCGAATTGATCATCATCTTGATTGCGGCCAAAGCGGCCGGCTATTTGAGCGCCCGGCTGGGGCAGCCCTCTGTGCTGGGCGAGATTCTGGTGGGCGTTCTCCTGGGGCCGTCCCTGCTGGATATCACCCACCTGGTCTTTGTGAAAGATAAGGCCTTGCCCGAATTTATTCATGAATTGGGTGAATTAGGCGTATTGTTTCTGATGTTTATGGCTGGGCTGGAATTGCACTTCAACGAATTGACGCGCAACACGCGCGTCTCGGCGCTGGCCGGGACGCTAGGCGTGCTCTTGCCGGTCGGCGCCGGCTGGGGCCTTGGGCGTTTGTTCGGTCAGACGGACAACGCGGCCATCTTCCTAGGATTGGCTATGGGGGCCACTTCGGTCAGCATTTCGGCGCAGACGCTTATGGAACTCAAAATGCTGCGCAGCCGCGTGGGGCTCGGCCTGCTGGGTGCAGCCGTGTTCGACGACATCTTGATCATTTTGCTGTTCTCTGCCTTCCTGGCACTGACCACCGGGGCTGGCAACGGCCTGGTTGGCCTGCTAATTGTGAGCGGAAAAATGCTGCTCTTCTTGGGGCTCTCGATCGCCTTCGGCCTGCTGGTCTTGCCTCGTCTGGCGCGTTTGGCGGCATATCTCCCGGTGAGCCAGAGCGTGTTGAGTCTGGCGATCATCATCGCCCTCATCTACGGCGTGGCCGCGGAGGTGGTCGGCGGCATGGCTGCCATCACCGGCGCGTTTATCGCCGGCCTGATGTTTTCTCGCAGCCACGAGAAGGAACGTATTGAGCCTGGAATGCAGTCCCTCGCATACGGTTTCTTTGTGCCGATCTTTTTCATCAGCATCGGCCTATCGGTGAATCTGCGTCAGGTGCAGGTCAGCGCCATTTGGCTGACCCTTGCCATCATTGCCACAGCCCTGGCAACAAAATTTTTGGGCGCCGGCCTGGGCGCGCGCCTGGGCGGCCTGACCTGGCGCGAAGCCTGGCAATTAGGCGCAGGCATGATCTCGCGCGGCGAGGTGGGGCTCATCGTCGCCAGCGTGGGAATTGCCGAAGGCCTGGCCTCACAGGAGGAATTTTCTGCCATTGTCGGCATGGTGATCGTCAGCACCTTGGTCACGCCGCCTCTATTGCATCTTCTATTCAAAGAACCGGGGAAAAGAAAAGGTGAACATCCCAACTTGAGCAAGTCCAAAACGGGCGAGGAGAGTGCCTGATGTACATGATTTTATTTGTCCTCAATGACCCTGACCAATTGGAGAAAATCCTCGACGCATGGGAAGAAGCCGGTGTAAGTGGGATTACCGTCTTGCCCAGCACGGGGCTAGGCCGCATCCGTCAAAAGGAAGGTCTACGCGACGATGTGCCGCTCATTCCCAGCCTGGAAGATTTCTACCATCATGAGGCCGATATCAGCCACACGCTGTTCACACTCATCAAAGATGAGACGTTAGCGCAAAAAGTGCTCCAGGCAACCGAAGCCATCGTCGGCAGACTGGACGAGCCGGGGAACGGCATCCTAGCCGTCATTCCCACAGTTCAGGTACACGGCCTCATCAAACGCGCTTCGAATGGCGAGGCAGAATAACTGCTTCGCCGTTTTTCTTGGGCAACTGCCCAAAAGGGGACTTAAGTCATTTGCACCTCATTTACGAAGGTGCTACACTATTCATGACTCATCGTATATCTCTTTGAATTGTTGGAGGAGCAATGAAACCCGTCACCTGGATGTATATCGGCGCCGTCATCCTTCTCCTGATGGCCGCCTGCGGGATAGGCGTTGGCGGATTCGTTTACCTCGCATCTCTCGACCCCGTTCAGGGACAGCCCGAGTGGGCGACCCTCGGCGGCGCGCTGGCCTGCCTGGGCCTCCTCTTTGTGGCAGGCGGCGTCACGCTGATTGCCCTGGCAGTGCGGAAGACGAAGCAGGAGACGGCGCAGAACATCACCGTCAAAGTGGATTTGCCCGGCGAGACTTCAGTGGAGGCCATCAAGTGTCAGTCCTGCGGCGGGACCATTACCGCGAGCGACATCAAAATTGTCAACGGCGCGCCGATGGTCAACTGTCCCTACTGTCACACCGTTTATCAATTGACCGAACAGCCAAAGTGGTGACAAAAGTCCCTTTTTGTCTGTTGCCTTTTGCTTTTCCTCTGGAGGCGCGATGAAACTCCGTTTGATTGCTTCCCTCTTACTGGTCGCTTTCATGTTTACGCTCACATCCAGCGTCCAGGCGCAGACTTATCTCTTCAGCCTGGATTCGGAGACCGTGCATGTCTTCTGGAATGCCGACGGCTCGGTGGCGCTGGACTATGTTTTCGTCTTCACCAACAGTCCCAGCGCCGACCCGATAGATTTTGTGGATGTGGGCATGCCGCATGAGTATTACGACTGGAACAGCATTTCAGCGGATGTCAACGGCATCCCGGTAGG
Source organism: Anaerolineales bacterium (assembly GCA_034436335.1). GTDB lineage: Bacteria > Chloroflexota > Anaerolineae > Anaerolineales > Villigracilaceae > UBA877. Next base: position 45,110 of record DAOTVO010000037.1, read on the forward strand.
CATTTCCAGCGATTATTACGGCAGCGGTTACGGCTTCGCGGTGGACCTGGGGGCGCAGGCCATTCATCCGGGACGCAACGGAAGCGTACACGTTTTCGTCGGGCGCGTGACCCACATGCTCTATCCTTCTACCGAATACCCAGATACGCATGTCAGCGGTCAGTTTTCGCCGACCTGGTTCGGCTCCGAGTACGTGACTGGTTCCACGAACCTGACCGTTGTCTTCCACCTGCCGCCGGGCGTCCAACCTGAGGAACCATTTTATTATCCGGTCAAAGGCGGTTGGCCGTGCGACACGGCCCCTGCAGCGGCCTACGACAGCGATGGACGCATTACCTATACCTGGGCCTGCCCGAAAGCCAACGGATACACCCAATATACCTTTGGCCTTTCCTTCCCCAAAAAGTACATTCCCGAAGAGGCTATCATCACCACGCCGCCTCCATTCAAGCCTTCTGGCGGCGGATTTGATTTCGACAGCCTGCTTGGTTTTGTCTTTTGCTGCTGCTTTGCCGGGCTTTTTGTCGGCTTGCCGGTCTTTAGCATTGTGAGCGAACGCAAGCGCAAACTGCAATACCTGCCGCCGAAAATTGCCCTCGAGGGACACGGCATCAAGCGCGGTCTGACCGCGGTCGAAGCAGCCGTCCTGATGCAGGAGCCGCTCGACAAGGTGATGACCATGATTCTCTTCGGCGTGGTCAAGAAGGGCGCCGCCGAAGTCGTCCAGCGCGACCCGCTCGAATTGAAAGTCGCCTCCCCCCTCCCCGAAAACCTGCACGAGTACGAAAAGAATTTCCTGGCCGCTTTTGCCGAACCCAAACTGGCCGACCAGCGCAAAGCCCTGCAAGAGATGATGGTCAAACTGGTCAAGTCGGTGGAAGAGAAGATGAAAGGCTTCAGCCGCCGCGAGACTGTTGATTACTACAAAGCCATCATGGAGCGCGCCTGGCAGCAAATCGAAGCCGCCGGCACGCCCGAAGTCAAGAGCGAAATCTACGAGCAGGCCCTCGAATGGACAATGCTCGACAAGGACTACGACGAGCGCACCCGCCGCGTCTTCACCGGCCCGGTCTTCCTGCCCACCTGGTGGGGACGCTACGACCCGGCCTACCGTCCGGTCGCGACCGCCGGGAGCGGCGGAGGCGGCAAAGTGGCCGCGCCGTCCACCTCCGGCGGCGGGCGCATCAGCGTACCCGGCTCCGCCTTTGCGGCCTCAGTGGTCGGTAGTGTCCAAAGCCTGGCCAGCCGCACGCTGGGCGATGTCAAGACCTTCACCTCCGGCGTGACCAACCGCACCAATCCGTTGCCGAAATCTTCCTCGTCCGGCGGGTATCGCGGCGGAGGCGGTCACTCTTGCGCTTGCGCCTGTGCTTGCGCCGGCTGTGCCTGCGCCTGCGCGGGCGGAGGTCGCTAGTCGCTGACGGAAACCGATGGGCATTCAGGGTTTGCTCGACTCGCTAAAACAACGACGGTCCACGCTCGACCGTCCCTCGTCCGGCCTGTACCACTACCGCCTCGAGCGCGCCGGCGAAAAATCCCGCCTCCACCTGCGCCTCGACCCCGACGGCCGCGGCACGCTGGTCGTCAACGCCAGCCGCATCCTGCACCTCAACCCGACCGCCGCGCTGATGGCCTATCTGCTGCTCGAACAGGTGGACCAGGCCGCCGCCGTGCGCGCCATCTGCAAGCAATACCGTGTCAGCCGCCAACAAGCCCTGGCCGACCTGCAAACCCTCGACCGGCAACTCCAAGAACTCCTGCGCCCCGACGGCGCCTGCCCGATTCACGACCTCGACCTGGAAACCCTCGCCCCCTTCTCGGCGCGGCCGACCGCCCCCTACCGCCTCGACCTGGCCCTCACCTACCGCTGCAACAACGACTGCGCCCACTGCTACAACGTCCAGCATCCGGCGCCGGGAACTGAGACCGGCGAACTGACCACCGACGACTGGCGCCTCGTTCTCGATAAAGCCTGGGCGCTGGGCATCCCGCACATCGTCTTCACCGGCGGCGAGCCGACCCTGCGCGACGACCTGCCCGACCTCATCGCCCACGCCGAAGCCAACGGCCAGATCACCGGCCTCAACACCAACGCCCGCCGTCTGGCCGACCCGCAGTACGTCGCCCGCCTGGTGGAAGCCGGCCTCGACCACGTCCAAATCACGCTCGAATCCGCCGACCCCGCAGTCCACAACCAGATGGTGCGCGCCCGCGCTTTCGAGCAGACCGTGCGCGGCATCCGCAACGCGTTGGCCTCGCCGCTCTTCGTCATGACCAACACCACCATGCTGCGCACGAACGTCCACATCCTCCCGGCCACGCTCGACTTCCTGGCCGAACTCGGCGTCCCGACCGTCGGCCTGAACGCCCTCATCTACTCCGGGCGCGGCGCGACTGTCGGCACGGGCCTCTCGGAGGCCGAACTCGCCCCCCTGCTCGAACTTGCCCGCCGCAAGACCGAAGAACATGGCCAGCGTCTCATCTGGTACACGCCGACGCAATACTGCAATTTCGACCCCGTCCAAATGGATTTGGGCGTCAAGGGCTGCACGGCGGCGCTCTACAACATGTGCGTCGAACCCGATGGCGGCGTCCTGCCCTGCCAGTCCTACTATCACCAACTCGGCAACCTGCTCGCCGACGAGTGGCAGACCATCTGGGAACATCCCCTCGCCGTCCGTCTGCGCGAGCGCCAGGGCCTGCCGGAAAAATGCAACGGTTGTCTGCTGCTCGCCGAGTGCGGCGGCGGCTGCCCCCTTCAATTCGCAAACTTGCCAACCTGCGAACCTTCCAACCTTCCAACGTCCTAACGGAGACCCCATGCCTGAACTCTCCTGGTTCAAAGAACTTCCCCTCGCCATCACCATCTGCGACGCCGACGGCATCCTCCTCGACATGAACGACGCCGCCGCCAAAATCTTCGAAGCGGACGGCGGCCGCGCCCTCATCGGCTCCAACCTCCTCGACTGTCACCCTGCCCAGGCGCGCCGCAAACTGGAAGACATGATGGCACGCCGAGAGAAAAACATCTACACCATCGAAAAGAACGGCCGCAAAAAACTCATTTACCAGACCCCCTGGTACCGAGATGGTCAGTACGCCGGATTCGTCGAACTTTCCATGGAAATCCCCTTCGATATGCCCCACTTCCTGCGCACCTAACCGTTGACCTTCGACTTTTGACTTGCAAGGAGGCCCCCATGAGCGCACTCGTTTCCTGGATTCGTGAACGTTTCACCAAAGTCCGACCGCTGCCCGCCGAACACCTGCACTACCAGTCCCCGCCCGGCGACGAACCCGCCTACCGCCTGCACCTGCGCCTCAACAAGGACGGCTCCGGCCTGCTCATCGTCAACGCCTCCACCGTCCTGCACCTCAACCCGACCGCTGCCGAATACGCTTATCACCTGATGAAAGGTACCCCGCCCGAGGAAGTCGCCCGGCAACTCTCCCGCCGCTACCGCGTCCACCGCGACACCGCCCTGCGCGACTTCTCCGACTTCCGCGACCGCATCCAGACCCTCATCCACACCCCCGACCTTGACCCGGTCACCTTCCTCGACTTCGAGCGGGTCGCGCCCCATTCGGCGGCCCTCACCGCCCCGCTGCGCCTCGACTGCGCCCTGACCTACCGTCTGCCCGCCGATACCCAGGCCGACTACGCCCCCGCCAAGCGCGTCGAGCGCGAACTCTCCACCGAGGAGTGGAAGACCATCCTCGACAAAGCCTGGATGCACGGCGTGCCGCACGTCACCTTCACCGGCGGCGAACCGACCCTGCGCGACGACCTGCCCGACCTCATCGCCCACGCCGAGGGGCGCGGCATGGTCACCGGTCTGCTCACCGACGGTCTCAAACTGGCCGACAAGGACTATCTGAACGCCCTGCTCCAGACCGGCCTCGACCACCTCCTCTTTCTGCTCCAGCCGGAGAATAAAGCCTCCTGGAAAGCCCTCGAGACGGTCATGCCCGAAGACATCTTCGTCACCGTGCATCTCACCCTCACGCCGCAGAATGTTCGCACAGCAGGCCAGGTGCTGGAGCGGCTGGCCAGGCTGGAGGTGCGCAGCCTCTCGCTGAGCGCCTCTGACCCCTCCCTCAAAGACGACCTGCTCGCCCTGCGCGATCGCGCCGCCGAACTCGGCCTGACCCTGCGCTGGGACATGCCCGTCCCCTACTCGGCCCAAAACCCCGTCGCGCTCGAAGTGGTGGACGAAGAACTCCCCGAAGGCGCCGGCAAAGTCTGGCTCTACCTCGAACCCGACGGCGACGTCCTCCCCGCCCAGGGCGAACCCGACAAAGTGCTGGGTAACTTCCTGAAAGACCCCTGGGAGAAGATTTACCCGCGCTAACCAACCGGCCATTTCGCGGCTGTGCGGAGTAGACAAACGACGCAGAAGCCGCTTGTGAATTCACTGCGGACAAGCGTTCAAACACAAAGGCCACGAAGGGCGCACGAAGGTTAAGAGAAGCGTTTCCTTTGAGTTTCCTTTGCGTGTGACCTTCGTGTTTGCTTGGTGTTTGCAGGAGACTCGCGAGAAAAAACTTTGCGTCTTCGCGCCTTGGCGTGAAAAACCTTGATATTCCCAAGGAGAACCAGCCATGAAAATTCTCCCTGCTCTTTTCTTCTTGGTTACTATCCTCTTCTCTCCAGTTGCTTTCTTCTCATCCCCCGATTTTGCCGCCCTAGACGCCTACGTTGCCGCCCAGGCGCGGGCGGCCAACCTGCCCGGCCTGGCCATCGGCATCGTCCGCGACGGGGAGGTGGTGCACACCGCCGGCTTCGGCCGCGCCGACCGCAGCGGCGCGCCGGTCACCCCGCAGACACCCTTCGTCATCGGCTCGGTCAGCAAGGGATTCACCGCCCTGGCCATCCTGCAACTCGCCGAGCAGGGAAAGATTGACCTCGACGCGCCCATCCAGACCTACCTGCCCTGGTTCACGCTGGCGGACCCGCAGGCCGCCTCGCAAATCACCCTCCGTCACCTGCTCAACCAGAACAGCGGACTAGGTTACAACGACAGCACCCGCCCGATGTGGGACCGCCCCGGCGAGTTCACGCTGGAGGCGCGCCTGCGTCAACTCTCCGACCTCTCCCTGCGCCGCGCCCCCGGCACCGACTTCGAGTACTCCAACTACAACTACATGCTCCTCGGCGCGGTCGTGGAGGCCGTCTCTGGCCAGACGTATGGGGAGTATGTTGCCGAACACATCTTCACCCCGCTGGGGATGGAGAGCGCAGCCGCCTCTCCGGAGCAGGCTCAAGGTCTGGCCGCGCCACACCGCTGGTGGTTCGGCTTGCCCGCGCCGGTGGAGGCGCCCTATCTGGCCGACGCTCTGCCGGCTGGCTTCCTCATCGCCAGCGCCGAAGATATGGCGCGCTACCTGGCCTTCCAGCAGAGCGGCAATCCGGCCCTTCTCTCGCCCGAAAGCCTGGCCGCCCTGCACGAGTCCTGCCTCCCCTCCGGCGGCGGCAACGAGTACTGTTTCGGCTGGGTGCGCGGCCCGTTCGGCGAGCGCGCCGCCCTGTACCACGAAGGCGCCGCACAGGGCTACTACTCGGTCATCGCCCTCGACCCCGCAAGCGGCTGGGGCGTGGTCGTGCTGGCCAACGTCAACGGGATGATTGCCGCCCCGCCCAAAGACATCGCCATCGCCCTGCTCGACCACCTCGCCGACGGGACCCCGCTGACGGTCTCGCGCCGCTTCGGCCTGACCTATGCCATCGTGGACCTCCTCCTCCTGGCGCTGACCGGGCTGATGGTCTTCTCACTCGTCCGCCTGCCGCGCGCCGTCCGCAAATCGCTGGCGCAGCGTCCGCGCGGCTTCGGCGGCTGGGCCGGCAAGGTGGCGCTGCCCATCCTGAGCGAGTTCATTCTGCCCTACGTGGTCTGGGTGTTCCTGCCGCAGGGCGCCGGCTTCCCGATGTGGAAGGTCTTCTCCATCTTCCAGCCCGACCTGGTCGCCTGGGTCTTCCTGATGGCCGGGCTGTTCGTCCTGCGCGGCCTGCTGCGCGCCGGGCTGACTTTCGCCACCCTGAAACCGTCCACCCCGTAGAACGGGCTTCAGCCCGTCAACACAGTAAGGAAGCCCTCCTGATGGACAGCGACTCCCTGGTCATTCTCCTCACCGCCCCGAACGTGGAAAGCGCCCGGCAGATGGCCCGCACGCTGGTCGAAAAGCGCCTGGCGGCCTGTGTCAATCTCTTGCCGGGCGTCACCTCGATTTACCGCTGGCAGGGCCAGGTGCAGGAAGAAAGCGAGGTCCTGCTCATCGCCAAGACCCACCGCCTGCGCCTGGAGGCTCTGCAAGCAGAAATCAAGGCCATTCACCCCTATCAGGTGCCGGAACTCCTTGCCCTGCCGGTCGTCGCCGGGCTGGAGGCTTACCTGAACTGGATTAGCGAGTGCGTCTCGCCTCCCGACCGGACTCTATCATGACTCTAGACCTGACCAGATGACTCCGCCTCCACTTCCTGAATCCTACTGGGTGATTCCCGGCCGCTTCCTGGCTGGCGAATATCCCGGCCTGGGCAATGACTTCCAGATACGTAAGCGCCTCACCGCCTTGCTGCTGGCCGGGCTGGATACTTTCATCAACCTGACCTGGCCGGGCGAACTTCCCCCCTACGAAGACCTCCTGCAAGAAGAAGCCCGCCTGCTGGAAAAAAGCGTCACCTGCCTGCGCTTTCCCATCCCCGACTTCGGCCTGCCGACACCACAGGAAATGACCCGTATCCTCGACGCCATAGATGCCGCCCTCGCCGAGGGCCACAACCTCTACCTGCACTGCTGGGGCGGCGTGGGACGCACCGGAACAACCGTAGGTTGTTATCTAGTGCGCCATGGCATGAGCGGGGCGCAGGCCCTGACCAAATTGGCGAACTGGTGGATCAACGTCCCCAAAAGCGCCCGCCACCCTCACTCGCCGGAGACCGAGGCCCAGGTGCAATTCATCCTTAATTGGCATGAACTGGCATGAACGTTTCGTGCAACAGGCCGGCTGGACGCGCGACCTGCGCGCCTATCTCTTCGAACGCGCCGGAATCGAGCAGGCGCGGCGCGTGCTGGAAGTTGGCTGCGGGACGGGGGCGGCGCTGGCCGAAGTCCCCGGCCCGGCGGCCCGCTTCGGGCTGGACCTCGAGCCGGCGCACCTGCCCGAGGCGCGCATCCACGCCCCAGGTGCGTTCCTCGTCTGCGCCGACGCCCACGCCCTGCCCTTCCCCGACGGCGCCTTCGACATCGTCTTCTGCCACTTCCTCCTGCTGTGGGTACGCGACCCGCTGGCAGTTTTAGGCGAGATGAAGCGCGTCACCCGCCGGGGCGGATTCGTCCTGGCGCTGGCCGAGCCGGATTACGACCGCCGCGTGGACAAACCCGCCGCCCTGGCCCCGCTCGGCCGCTGGCAGGCCGAGTCGCTCCGCCGTCAGGGCGCAGACCCCTCCCTAGGGGCGCGGCTGGCCGACTTGTTTCACCGGGCGGGCATCACGCTCCTCGAAACGGGAACCCTGCAAGAGCGCCGCGCCGTTCCGCTTTCGCCCGAGGAAAGGGAATTGGAATGGGCGACGCTGGAGGCCGATTTGACGGGGTTCGTCTCGGCAGGCGACCTTTCCTGCCTGAAGGAGTTGGACGCCGAAGCCTGGGCGCGAGGGACGCGCCGCCTGTACGTGCCGATTCATTTTGCGTTCGGCGTAGTATAATCACCGCCGATGAATGAACCCTTTCAAGCCCCCAACGAAGTCCCCATCGCGCTGCCGCAGAACGCCGGAAAGCAGTTTTTCAAGGATGTGCTGGAGACGCTCGGCCTGGCGTTGGCGCTTTTTCTGGTTATCAACCTGATCTCGGCCCGCGTGCGCGTGGAAGGCTTTTCCATGACGCCGACGCTGGATAACAACCAGTATGTGCTGGTCAGCCGTCTGACGCCGCACTTCGGCAAGTTACAACGCGGCGATATCATCGTCTTCCGTCCGCCGATGTACCCGCCTGCTTCGTGGCTGGAAAATTTGCTCGGTTTCCCGACCCTGCCGGGGAGTTACGAGGATTACATCAAGCGCGTGATTGGCTTGCCTGGCGAGACGGTCAGCATCGCCAACGGACAGGTGACGATTGACGGCGTTCCGCTGACGGAGCCGTATCTCGCCGAAAAGCCTTTTTACAGCGGTACGTGGACGGTTCCGGAAGGTTATCTGTTCGTGCTGGGCGATAATCGGAACAACTCATCCGACTCGCACAGTTGGGGCTTTGTGCCCGAGGAGAATGTGCTGGGCAAGGCAGTGCTGGTCTATTGGCCTTTCTCGGCCTGGAAGATCCTCGACCATAATCAAACTGTGCTGGCAGCGCCGGTTGTTCAACCATAATGGAGTTTTATATTGAAGACGCTAAAAGAAATTCTTTCTCTCACCGAAGCCTATGAGCAGGATTTGCCGCCGCTCCCCTCCCTGCCGCCTGCGCTACGCGGGGCAGAGATTGCCGGCTGGATTGACCATACCCTGCTCAAACCAGAAGCGACGGCGACACAAATCAAGAAGTTGTGCGAGGAGGCACTGCAGTATCATTTTGCCACGGTGTGCGTGAATCCGGTCTATGTCTCGCTGGCGCGCGGCCTGCTGGAAGGGTCGGGTGTGGGCATCTGCGCAGTGGTTGCCTTTCCGCTGGGAGCGTCTCTTCCCGAAGACAAAGCCTACGAGACGCGCCGCGTCATCGAGAACGGCGCGGTGGAAGTAGATATGGTGATAAACATCGGCGCGCTGAAGGGTGAGGCCTACGGGATGGTGCTGAATGACGTTCTGTTCGTCACGCAGGCAGCGCATGAACGCGGGGCAGCGGTCAAGGTCATCATCGAGACGGCCCTGCTCACCCGCCGCGAGAAAATTCTGGCTTGTCTCCTCTCGCAGGCGGCCGGGGCGGATTTTGTCAAAACATCCACCGGTTTTGGCCCCGGCGGGGCGACGGTGGAAGATGTGGAATTGATGCGCCGCGTCGTTGGCCCGGAGACCGGCGTCAAGGCAGCGGGCGGAATCCGCACATTGAAGGATGCGCTGGCAATGATAGCCGCCGGCGCAAATCGTATCGGTGCCAGCGCTAGTGTGGCAATTTTGAACGAGGCAGTTTCATGATGGCTGACGAGACTCCATCCTATGCGTGTCCCGAATGTCAGGCCGGTGTGATGCGTCTCAATTTCCTGACGTATTTCACCTGGCTGGACCAGGAATTGGTCACGGTGCCGAATTTCCCGGCCTGGGTATGCGATGTGTGCGGCCGCCGGGAGTACGACCAGCGCGCCGTCGCCTGGCTGACGGCCATGCTTCACCCGGAGACGGGCAAACCGGCTCCTGCTCCCCGCCGTCTGCGCAGGCCGCGTCCAAAGCAGACGGATAACCTCCGCCCTTCTTCTCGCGAGTAAACAACAAAAGGAGAGGCCCTCATGGAAACAACCGCTACCCAGCGCATGATCACAGCAGATTTCCTGACGCCCAGTTATCGGATTGTCGGGCAAATTTTGGTGCCGAACAGCGGGATGACCGGATTGATGAACGATACCACCAATTCCTTCACGGAAGTGCTGGATGCCAAACTGGCGCGCCTGCACATGCCGACAAAACTGGTGGGTGAGTACACCATGATAGACCTGGTCAAGACAAATGTGTTTGCCGTTTGTCTCATCCGCCGCGAGGATGTCGGCCCGAAGGCGCTGGCGCGGGGCGGCTTTCAGAGAATCAATAAATTCGAGGTGCAGGTTACGACGCCGGTCTACGAACTGGAGGGGACGCTCGAATGGGCCGGACGATTCGACTTTGCCACCATCATGGTGGAAGGCATTCGCGATTTTGTGCCGCTTTACAACGCTACGCTGACAGCCATCTTGATTCCGCAGTTGAAGATTCAAAGTCCAGCCATTCTCTTCAACCGCCGGCACGTGGACTGGCTGGGACTGGCTTCAGAAAAGAAGTAGCAATTGCTTGACCTGAAGGGGCGGGAATGGTAAAATCCGCCCGCTCGTCAAACGCCCCCATCGTCTAGTGGACCAGGACGCAGCCCTTTCAAGGCTAAAACCGGAGTTCGAATCTCCGTGGGGGCACTCCACCGCCGCCGGGCGGTTTTTGTTTTAAAACCGGAGCCCCCGTAAGGGGATGATATTCGAATCCCCGTGGGGGCACTCTCGCTTTGCTCCACATCTCGCCTGCTTCTGCCGTATAATATCGGTGGAGGCAGCCATGAAACGTATCGCAGTCCTTACTGGCGGCGGAGACGCACCCGGCCTGAACGCGGTCATCCGCGCCGTGGTCAAGACGGCCATCAACGATTATCACTGTGAAGTGCTTGGCGTCCAGGACGGCTACGACGGCTTCGTCACGCCCGGCGGCGTCTTTCCCCTCGACCTGGCGGCGGTGCGCGGCATCCTGCCGCGCGGCGGCACCATCCTCGGCACAGCCAACCGCGGCAACCCCTTTGCCCGTAAAATCGTTCGGGACGGGCAGGAAGTCATCGTGGACATCTCGGATGAGGTCATTACGGCCATCCGCGCCCTCGACCTGGACGCGGTCATCGTCATCGGCGGCGACGGGACTCTGCACATCGCCGCCGAGTTGTATGCCAAAGGCGTGCCGGTCATCGGCGTCCCCAAGACGATTGACAACGATGTCGGCGGCACGGAGGTCACCTTCGGCTTTGACACCGCCCTGACGATTGCCACCGAAGCCCTCGACCGCCTGCATACCACTGCCGAGGCGCATCACCGCGTCATGGTGCTGGAACTGATGGGGCGCGACGCCGGATTCATTGCCCTCCATGCCGGTGTGGCAGGCGGCGCGGATGTCATTCTCATCCCTGAAATTCCCTTCAAATTCGAAGCAGTTTTGGCAAAAGTACGTCAGCGTGTCGAGGGCGGCTCACGCTTCAGCCTGCTTGCCGTCTCAGAAGGCGCGCGTCCGGCGGGCGGGGCACAGGTCTTCCGTCAGCAGGGCGATGCTGTCTATGTTCCCCGCCTGGGCGGCATCGGGCAGCAGGTGGCAGATTACATCCAATCGCAGGGATTTGAATCCCGCGTCACCGTGCTGGGTCACATCCAGCGCGGCGGCACGCCGACCGCCTTCGACCGCTGGCTGGCGACGCGTTACGGCGCGGCAGCGGTGCGGGCGGCCGCGGCAGGCGAATTTGGCCGCATGGCCGCCCTGCGCAACGCCCAGGTGATGACCGTCCCGCTCACGGAGGCGCTCGCTGTCCCCAAGCGTGTGGATGTCAACGGTGATGCCGTCCGCACAGCGCGTGGCATTGGCATTTCGTTTGGCGATGAGACGGAATAACCGCGAAGACCACACACCAAGGTTCACACAAAATTATTTTCCATTCGTGGTGCAAAATTAAAGCGGAAGGCCGCCCTCTGCGGGCGGTCTCCCTGTTCGCGCTGCGGCATCTTCGCTAATCAACAGCGAGGAGGGATGCCGCAGCGCTTCGTTTCAAACTACTATCCATTTTGGGCACCACCTCCTCTTCTGTAAGGATGGCAGATTTTGTTTCCTCCCCCATTCAAAGGCAGTCTCGCGCGGCAAGCCGCAAAGGTAGGTCAGATTGGCAATCCGACTTACAAAGTCTTCGCAATCGGCGTAATTTTGATGCAGTAATACTATAAAACAAATCAGATGTCAATAGTGGGATTAAGTCTCGCTTAACACCACGCGTACATCCACCGCCAGCGCGCCCTGACCGGCAGGCAGGACCAGCAGGGGGTTCACGTCCAGTTCCTCGATTTCCGGACAGTCGGCCGCCAGTTGACCGACCCGCAGGATGGCCTCCACCAGGGCGGCGCGGTCGGCAGGCGGAGCGCCGCGCAGACCGCTGAGCAGTTTCGCCGAGCGGACTTCGTCAATCATCTCTTCAGCGTCCTTCTCGGAGAGCGGGGCGAGGCGGAAACTGACATCTGCCAGCGCCTCCACATAAACGCCGCCCAGCCCAAACATGACCAGCGGGCCGAAGATGGGGTCGCGCTTGACGCCCAGGATGATTTCCTGTCCGCCGGTCACCATTTGCTGAACCTGCACGCCGCGGATTTCGGCCTGCGGATGGGCAGCCCGGGCGCGCGCGACGATGGCCTGCCAGCCCTCCCGCGCCGCGGCTTTGTCCTGCACATTCAACAGCACCCCGCCGACCTCGGTCTTGTGCAGGATGTCGGGCGAGGCGAGTTTGAGCGCCACGGGGAAGCCAATTTCAGCGGCGAAGCGGGCGGCCTCGTCAGGGGTGGTTGCGAGTTTGTCCTTCGGGGTGGGGATGCCGTAAATATCCAACAGGGCGCGGCCGGCGGCGGCGTCGAGGGCGCGCAGGCCGTTTTGACGGGCAGCCGCCAACAGGTCCCGCGCCCGCTGCGCCGCAACGCCGGAAGGCAGGCGGGCGCCCGAATGTTCCGTCTCCAGCCAGCGGGCGCGGCGGCGCATGATTCCAATCGCCCGGACGGCGTCCTCCGGGAAGCGGTACGCCGGCAGGCCGCCGCGATCGGCTGCCGCGTAGGCTTCCTCCAGACTGGCTTCGCCAAACAGGCAGAGCAGGATGGGCTTCTGTGGTTTGCGCTCGCGGCAGACGGAGACGACTGCCTCGACAATCGCCGCCGGGCGGTTGAGGACGGTCGGGACGAGAATGACCAGAACGCCGTCGTTGGCGGGGTCGTCCAGCAGGACTTCGAGGGCGGCGCGGTACTGGCGCTCGTCGGCTCCGCCGAGCATGTCCACCGGGCCGTTGACGCCGGCATCGGGGGAAAGAGCGGCGCGCAGGGCGGCGCGGGTTTCGGGGCCGGGGGCGGCGAGTTTTAGGCCGACGGTCTCAAGGGCGTCGGCGGCGAGGACGGCCGGGCCGCCGGCGTTGGTCAGGACGGCGATTCGGTCGCCGCGCGGCAACGGTTGGTGCGCCAGGCCGAGGGCGGCGTTGAACAGGTCTTCGACCGATTCGATTTCGATCAGGCCGGTCTGTTTGGCGGCGGCGGCAAAGGCGGCGTGCGCCCCGGCCAGCGCGCCGGTATGGGAAGCAGTGGCGGCCTGTCCGCTTTGGGAACGTCCGCCTTTCAGGATAAGCACCGGTTTGCGGGGAGCGGCGAAGCGCGCCGCTTCAAGAAAGGCCGGGGCGTCTTTGACATCTTCGACATAGACGGCGAGGACGCGGCTCTCTACATCCTCGGCCAGGTAGCGCATCAGGTCGGCTTCGTTAACGTCGGCCTTGTTGCCGATGGAGAGGAAGCGGCTGAAGTTGATGCCGCGTGCCTGCGCCCAGTCAATGATGCCGCCGCACAACGCTCCGGATTGGGAGACGAAGTCAATGTCGCCGGGGCGGGTCATGCCGGGGACGAAGGTAGTGTTGACCGGCGTGTGCATGTCCAGGACGCCGATGCAGTTTGGTCCCATCAGGCGCATCCCGTAGCGGGCAGCAATTTCTACACACCGGCGCTCGCGTTCCGCGCCTTCGGGGCTGGTCTCGCGGAAGCCGCCGGAGAGGATGACGGTCGCTTTGATGCCGCGCCGTCCGCAGTCTTCCATCACTGCCGGGGCCGCCGCCGAGGGGACGACAATCACGGCCAGGTCCACGGGGTCGGGGACATCGAGGACGCTGGGGTAGCATTTGCGGCCCAGAATTTCCTCCGCTTTGGGGTTGACCGGGTAAATCGGGCCGCGAAAGCCGAATTCCGGGTGAAGCAGGTTTTTTAGCACGCCGTGGCCGATTTTCTCCGGGTCGCCGCTGGCGCCGATGACAGCGATGCCTTGCGGTTTGAAGTAAGGGGTGAGGGTTTGGGGGGAAGGGCGCATGAGACTCCTTTGGCAGAGTGTAGACGGGATAAACGCGCACAAGGGTTGCAACTCAAAATATCCACCAGACGGTTGTTTAAAAACGGTTGCTCCCTGGTGTAGGTTCAGTCCTTACAGGATACAAATTATAGCCGAGAAGGGGACTGTTCCACAGTTGGTAAAAGGGTAGTTAAAATGGGGCTGGGACGGTCTGCGAACCATCCCGCAACCACAAAAACAAAGGGACTTGAATTATATACGCCTGAACCTGCTTTTACCAGACGTGAAGCCGGGACAATTTGAAACTCGGCAAGACCAGCGTCTATCGTACCGTGCAGGCGGCGGCGCAAAAGGTACCCGGCATAAAGCGCAAGGAATTGCTGGCGGGCTACAAAACGGGGGGGGTGGGCGCAGATGTGACCGCTGTGCGCTGTAATGGGAAATGGTTGCCGTTGGGCATCAGCGTGGATGCAGTCAATGGGTGGACATTGAGCATTGACACCTTGTGGGGCGAAGAAGCGGAAGCGTTGCAGGAGTGGCGGGAACTCATCCTGGAAGCCGTGCAGGCCGAGGTTCGGTCAGCGAGGACGCGGACAGGTTCAAAAAGGTGAGTGACGAAGCAGGATCGGCTGGCGGGTGAAAGAACGCTGCCGTTCGATGAGAGGGTACAAACGTGAGCGATCGGATCTCAATGTGAGCCGATTGATTGCCCGCGCTGGTAATCACTTGTCTCGCGGGCTAGATTTGGCGCCGTTGTTTGCCTAACCCGCAAGCAACGTCGCTTGTTTTATCTGGTTGGTTCCCTTTGGTTTCAGGTTTACCAAATTTGGAACAGTTACGGCCAAAACAAACCCGCCCGGCTTCGAACCGGGCGGGTTGATTACTTCTTCAGCCTTTCGGCAAACTTCTGGCGAAATTTTGCCACCTTGGGCGCCACCACAAACTGACAATACGGCTGGAAGCGGTTGCGGGCGAAATACTCCTGATGATAGTCCTCGGCGCGGTAGAAGGCCGTGAAGGGTGTTACCTCGGTCACGATGGGCGCGTCCCACAGTTTGGCCGCCTCCAACTCGGCAATCACCTCCTCGGCGGTCTGTTTCTGCTCCTCATCGTGGTAGAAGATGGCCGAGCGGTACTGCGTCCCCACGTCGTTGCCTTGACGGTTGAGCGTGGTCGGGTCGTGGATGGTGAAGAAAACCGTCAGCAGGTCGCGGTAGGAGATGACCGCTGGGTCGAAGGTGATTTGCACCACCTCGGCGTGACCGGTGCCCCCGTCGCAGACCTCGTGATAGGTCGGGTTCGGGACGTGCCCGCCCGAATAGCCCGATTCGACCGACTCCACCCCCTTCAGTTCGTCGAAGACCGCCTCCAGACACCAGAAACAACCTCCGGCCAGCGTTGCCGTTTGTAAATTACGCATAAAATCCTCCAAAAATTCTGGAGCGGCCTCTCGACCGCTCCACAAATTCAAATTGTGGTCTCGATACAGCAGCGGTCGAGTACTCCGAAAAATGTATCGAGACCCCGCCGCCTACTCGACCGCCCTGCAAAATCAGATACTACGCGACCGCTTCTGGCGCTTTCTCTTCCTCGGCCCGTTTCAACACCACCTCGCCCTCGGCCACGTCCACCAGGATGGTATCGCCGCCGTGGAATTGACCGGCCAACAGCGCGTCGGAGAGCGGGTCCTCGACCTTTTGCTGGATGACGCGCCGCAAGGGACGCGCGCCCATCTCCGGGTCGTAGCCCGCCTCGGCCAACAGGTCCAGCGCCGCCTCGGTGGCGATGAGCGTCACGGCGTGTTCGGCCAAGCGTTCGGTCACCTTCCCCAGTTCCAGCGAAACAATCTGACGGATGTCGTCCTTGTTCAGCGAGCGGAAGACGATGACGCTGTCCAGCCGGTTGATGAACTCCGGGCGGAAGATGCGTTTGAGGGACTCGGTCAGTTTCTTGCGCATCTCCTCGTAAGAGAGCCGCTCCTCGGTCTTTTCGTCGCGCTTGAGCGGGAAACCGAGCGAAGTCTGCTTCTTGATTTCGTCCGCGCCGACGTTGGTGGTCATGACGATGATGGCGTTGCGGAAGTCCACCTGGCGGCCGCGGGCGTCGCTGAGGTGGCCTTCTTCCATGATTTGCAGGAGCATGTTGTGGACTTCGGGATGGGCTTTCTCGACCTCGTCGAAGACAACGATGGAGTAGGGGCGGCGGCGCAGGGCTTCGGTTAGTTGACCAGCGTCATCGTAGCCGATGTAACCGGGCGGGGCGCCGACCAGACGACTGGCCGTGTGCCGCTCCATGAATTCCGACATATCCAGTTGGATGAGCGCCTCCTCGCTGCCGAACATGAACTTGGCGAGGGCTTTGGTCAACTCGGTCTTGCCGACCCCGGTCGGACCGAGGAACATGAACGAGCCAATCGGCCGCCGCGGGTCTTTCAGACCGGCCCGCGCTCGGCGCACCGCGCGGGCAATGGACTGGATGGCTTCCTCTTGCCCGACGATGGACTTGCGCAATTCCTCTTCCATCCGCAGCAGGCGTTGAGACTCGGCCTCGGCCATCTGCATCACCGGCACGCCGGTCCACATGGAGACGACCTCGGCGATGTCGTTGACGCCCACCACCGGGCTGGAGGCGCGCTCCCAGCCGCTTTTCAGCCGCGCCAGTTCTTCATTCAGTTCAGCCTCGCGCAACTGCCAGAGATATAAATCTTCGGCTTTGCCCTCTTCCTGCGCCAGGGCGCGGTTGGCACGGACTTCTTTCAATTGACGGTAGAGGTCTTTGGCCGAGGTCGAGGCGCCAGATTTGTACATGCGCACCCGCGAGGCGGATTCATCTATCAGGTCAATGGCTTTGTCGGGCAGGAAGCGGTCGGAGACATAACGCGCCGAAAGCCGCGCCGCGGCTTCGAGGGCCTCGTCCGAGATGACGAGATGATGATGCTCTTCGTACATCTTGCGGATGCCCTTGAGAATCTCGATCGTCTCCTCGACCGTCGGCTCGTCCACCACGATAGGCTGGAAGCGGCGCTCAAGAGCCGCATCCGACTCGATATGCTTGCGGTACTCATCCAGCGTAGTCGCGCCGATGCACTGTAATTCGCCGCGCGAGAGCGCCGGCTTGAGGATGTTGGCTGCGTCAACGGCCGAGCCGGCCGCCCCGGCTCCCACCAGCATGTGAAACTCGTCAATGAAGAGGATGGCTTTGGTCTGCTTGAGTTCGTCAATGACGCGCTTCAGCCGCTCCTCGAACTGGCCGCGGTACATCGTCCCGGCCACCAGCGAGCCGACATCCAGTTTCAGGACGCGCTTGCCCAACAACGGCGCGGGAACGTCGCCCTCGACGATGCGCTGGGCGAGGCCTTCCACGATGGCCGTCTTGCCGACGCCGGGCTCGCCGATGAGCGCCGGGTTGTTCTTGGTGCGCCGCGCCAGAATCTGGATGACACGCTCGATTTCGGTCTGGCGGCCGATCACCGGGTCCAGTTTGCCTTCCTCGGCCAGGGTAGTCAGGTCGGTGGCCAGTTGATCCACGAGCGGCGTCTTCGGCTCCTGTTTGCCACCCGGACGCGCCGTCTCCGGCACGGCGGAGGTCTGCGGAGAGACGTTCTCCTGCAAGACGCGCCGCACCTGACGGCGGATTTGCTCGTCGGTAATCCCCAGGCGGCGCAACACTTCCGCGCCGTTGCCGCCCGCCTGAATGAGACTCAAGAGCAGGTGTTCTGTGCCGACGTAGTGATGCCCCATCTTGCGGGCTTCCTCAAGGGCGATTTCCAGCGCCCGCTGGGTTTCGGGAGCCAGTTCGATTTTGCCGCCCGCGTAGCGCCCCTCGCCGCCGATGCGCAAAATCATCTCGCGCACGCGCTCGCTCTCCAGCCCGAGTTCGTGCAGGACGCGCCCGGCCACGCCCCCGTCTTCTTCGAGCAGGCCGAGCAGCAGGTGTTCGGTGCCAATCAAGCCCTGACGGGCGCGTTCGGCTTCCTCGTGGGCGAGGGCTAGCACACGCCGGGCGCGCTGGGTAAATTTTTCCATGCTGGCCATAAGCAAATCTCCTGGAGGACAAGAGATTGTCTTGTCCTACACAATCGGACATTAAGTATCTGGTTTGATTTTACCAAAAAGCCGAAAGATGTTTGTATGAGGATAATTAGAGTTTGAACCAGAGATGAACAGAGATGAACGGAGAGTAGGGTCTGTATGCAAAATGTTTTGCAGGGTGGTCGAGCAGGCGGCGAAATCTTGGCCTGTGCCAGGATAGCCAATCTCCTCGCAGGCCAGGAGACTGCTTCGCTCGGTCTCGATACGCTGCGCTACTCGAGCGTCGCTCGCCGTGACAATATCAAAGGTGTTTGCAACAAAGCAGTCCGGGACAGTTTCCCTATTCCCTGATTCCCTGCCGCCGAATCTAGCGGTTATCCCCCGCGCCGCCGATTTGACCGCGCTCGAGACGGGAGTAGAGTTTCTCGAGATTATGTTCGGCCACTTCATCGAGCGAAAGTCCCAACTCGGTACAGACTTGCGCCAGATACCAAAGAACATCGCCCAGTTCGCCCTTCAACGCCTCGCGCTCGGCCTCGCCGATGACGCCGCCCTTATCACGGAAGATTTTCTTGACCTTCCCGGCCACTTCCCCGGCCTCGTTTGCTAGCCCCAGGGTCGGATAGATGACCACATGTCCGATTTCCGGGTACTTCGCCGTGTGGCGCGACTTGGTCTGATAGGTGTTGAAATCCATGTTTACCCTTACCCAATCTGTGTTTATCTGCGTTCAGCAGCGGCTAACGGCCGTGCCACGATGTAAGCCTTCCAGCCCATCGCTTCCAGCGAGGGGACAACCGGGAAGCCGCGCCGCATCCAGCAAATCTGATAACCGGCGGCGGTCAGCGTCTCCCAGGCGGCGCGGGCCGAGTCGGGGCCGTGCAGTTCCATCAACATCAGCGGACGCGCCTCCGCGAGCAGGCGGCGCATCCCCGGCAGGGCCAGCACTTCGCCGCCCTCGATGTCCATCTTGACGGCCTGCGGCGGCGGGTTGCCCTGCGCGTAGACGAATTCGTCCAGCGACAGCCCCTCGACCACCGCCTCGGCCTGATACTGCTCCTCCCGTCCCGCCGAGCCTTCGACTTTGCCCATCCCGCCCGATTCGTGGACGAAGAAGCGCACCGGACCGGCGGCCTGCGTCACCGCCGCGGCGACGACCGTCACCCGCGCGGCCATCCCGTTCAACGCCACGTTGCGGCGCAGACGTTCCACGTTGGCGGGCAGGGCCTCGAAGGCGAAGACGCGCCCGCCCTCCCCGGCGGCCTTTGCCAACAGGAGCGAGACGTAACCGATGTTCGCGCCCACATCGTAGATGACCCAGCCGGGAACAATCAACTC
The DNA here is from genome assembly GCA_034436335.1 of Anaerolineales bacterium. Lineage (GTDB taxonomy): Bacteria > Chloroflexota > Anaerolineae > Anaerolineales > Villigracilaceae > UBA877. The sequence goes on from DAOTVO010000037.1 coordinate 64,241, forward strand.
GCGCAAGGCAGACTGCAGGTCCGGCTCGTACGTGCCGAGCCAGTAATCCTTCTCGGTCTGCATGTCGAGCAGGAGGGTGAATCCGGCTAGGTCGCCGGCGGCGACGCGGACTTCCGTCAACCCGGCCGGAGCGGCGCGGTTCAGCCCGCGGCGGATAAGCCGCGCCAGGGGTTTGAATGCGTAAATGGCCTGTTTGACCGGCTTGGGCAGGATTCGGGCGGCAAAAGCGGCAGCGCCGAGCAGAAATTTACGCATGGTTCGGCGTCACTCTTCGAGCAGGTAGGCCAACAGCCAGCGGGTGGTGGCCAGCAGGGCCTCGGTGTGGGTGCGCTCGTAGTTGTGCGAAGCGTCCACGCCGGGGCCGATGAGCGCCACGGCGGCATCCGCGCCGGCGCGCCACCAGGCCTCGCCGTCCGAACCGTAGTAGGGGTAGATATCCACCTTGTAGCGGATGCCGTATTTCTCGGCCAGCGCCCGCAGACGGTTCGAGAAGCCGTGATGGTACGGCCCGCCGCTGTCTTTGACGCACAGCGAGGCGTGAAACTCGTCCGAGTTCTGGCCTTCGCCGACGGCGGCCATATCCAGCACCAGCAGTTCGTCCACGTTGTCCGGCAGACCGGTCGAGGCGCCGTGACCGACCTCCTCGTAGTTGCTGATGAGGAAATGTGTCGTACGGACGGGGCAGCGCCCGGAATCGGAGAGCGCCTTGATGGCCGCGACGATGGCCGCCACACAGGCTTTGTCGTCCAGATGACGCGAGCGGACGAAACCGGCATTGACCTCCACGCGCGGGTCGAAAGCGACAAAATCACCGACCTGCACGCCCAGGTCGAGCGTCTCCAGTTCGGAGGCGGTGCGGGCGTCCAGACGCACTTCGAGGCTGTCGTCGTCGCGTTTCATCTCGTTTACCTCGCCGCCGAAGATGTGGGTGGAGGCTTTGGTGAGCAGAATCGAGCCGCGTATCTGCCGGCCGGAGCGGGTGAAAACGGTGCACCCCTCGCCCTCGACCGAGTTCCAGGCAAAGCCGCCGATTTTGGTCAGTTTGAGCCGCCCGTTGGGTTTGATTTCTTTGACCATCGCGCCGAGCGTGTCCACATGCGCCGTCACGCCGCGCGGACCGTCTTCTATGTCGCCGCGAACGGTGACCAGCAGCGCCCCTTTGCGGGTGCGTCTCAGCGTCAGGCCAGGGAACTGGCTCAGGGTCTGTTCGCAAAAGGTAATCGCCGGTTCGGCGTAACCGGTGGGGGAGGGGGTGTTGAGCAGTTTGGTCAAAAAGTCAAGCAGGTAATGCGTGTTGATTTCGGGCAGATTGGGCATCGCAATTTTCTCCAGGTTAAAAACTGCCCTGATTATAGCCGAAAGAGCAACGGACGGAATTCGAATTGGCGGCAAGCGATAAGGGAAGAAGGCGCTGATGTTTCTCCGGGCATAAGTTTTTGGGCGGAAAGATGATAGAATAAATGTGCTATGGAGCGACTGCCATGAAACCCATCCGCTCTTCCGACATTGGAGCGTATCTCTACTGCGCCCGCGCCTGGTGGTATCGCCAACAGGGTGTCGAATCGTCCAATCAGGCCGAGATGAGCGCCGGGAGCGAACTCCATCGTCAGCACGGGCGCAAAGTCCTGGTCGCCGGGGCGATGCGCTTTCTGGCGCTCCTCCTGCTCCTGACCGCCCTGGCGCTTCTGGCCGCTTTCTGCACCCTGCGCCTAATTTGACGACTAACGACTGACGATTGATGACTCTCCTCTACTTCGCCCTCTTTCTCCTCCTGCTCGCCCTGGTATTCATGCTTGTCGCCGGGCTGCAGCGCCGCGCCGCCGGTCTGCCGGGGGGCAGAGTCATCTACACCGACACGCGCGGCTGGGGCGAGGTCGAGAAGCCGCTCTACGACGCTGAACTCGGTCTGACCGGCAAGCCGGATTACCTCGTTGAACAGAACGGGCGCATCATCCCGGTCGAGGTCAAGACCGGACGCACGCCCGAAGCGCCCTACGACTCGCACATCTTTCAGTTAGCCTCCTACTGCCATTTGGTCGAAAAGACCTTCGGCAAACGTCCGCCTTACGGCATCATCCATTACCCCGGCCGCGACTTTGCGGTGGATTACACCCGTGAACTGGAATCGGCCCTGCTCGACATCCTCGCCGACATGCGCATTGACGAGCGCCGCGTCTCGGTATCGCGCTCGCACGAGCAGCCCCAACGCTGCCGCCGCTGCGGATTTCGCGAAGTCTGCGATGAACGCTTAGTATGATGCGTTTCCCCTGCCGGGAATAGGTCAAGGTATAATACCTGCATGTCTCGCCTTCCGGTTCCTCGCCGCGTTGCCGTCGCCGCGTATGCGAAAGTGGCCGAGTCGATGAGCACCGCCGAGGCGGTTCATCACTGGCTGTTGGCGCGCGGCTTAGATTCCGCCTGGGGCCGCATTGACGACCCCACCCTGCGCGCCCGCGTCCAAACTGGCGAATTCGACTTGTTCATTGCCGCCGGCGGCGACGGCACGATGCTCCGCTCGGCGCATCTGTGCGCCCCGCTGGGAGTCCCGATTTTGGGCATCAACCTGGGGCGGCTGGGGTTTCTGATACAGGTGCGGCACAAGGAATGGCAGGAAGCCCTCGAAAAACTGCTGGCAGGCGACTACTGGATTGAAAATCGCATGATGCTGCGCGCCGAACACCTGCGCGGCAAGAGTTCGCTCGGCCACTGGCACGCGCTCAACGAGGCGGTCGTCTGCCGCGGGGTCATCATTCGACCGATTCAAGTCTCAGCGAGCGCCGACGGGCATCTGCTCACCACCTACGTCGCCGACGGGCTGATTGCCGCTACCGCCACCGGCTCCACCGCCTATGCCCTCGCCTCGGGGGGGCCGATTCTGCCGCCGGAACTGCGCAACATCCTCCTCGTTCCAATTGCGCCACACCTTTCGGTGGACCGCGCTGTCGTCCTCTCGGAGGGATCGTCGGTCAGCATGATTGTCCGCGATGGCGAAGCCGTCCTCAGCGTGGACGGTCAGAGTCCCATCCCCTTGGCCACCGGCGACGAAGTGACCATTCGCGCTGGCGACTACGCTGCCCAATTCGTCCGCTTTGGCGACCCCGGTTACTTCTATCGCAACCTGACCGCCTACATGAACCAGAATCCCTCTACAGGAACCTCACGATGACCGAACTGACGACTCCCACCTATTGCGCCAACCACCCCAACGTGGAAACCAGCCTGCGCTGCAACCACTGCGGCAAGCCCATCTGTCCCAAATGCGCCGTGCGCACGCCCATCGGCTATCGCTGCAAAGAGTGCATCAAGAGCCAGCAGAAAGTTTTTGTCACCGCCCGCTGGTACGATTATGTCATCGGCTTTCTGGGAAGCGGTTTCCTTTCCACCCTGGCAAGCATTCTGGTCGTGCTGGTGAGCGGCATCGCTGGCTTCTTCGCCTGGATTGTGATTGCCGCCGGAGCCTCCAGCGTGGCGGTCGGGATTGCAGAAGCGCTGCGTTTCGTCACCCGCCGCCACCGCTCTAAACCGCTCTTTATCACCATCATGGTTTCGACTTTTCTGGGCGCGCTGCCGGTGGTCATTTTTGAGTTAATCCTTCTCGACTTGTGGGGATTGCTCTTTCAGGGCGTCTATCTCACCATCGCCATCCCCATCATCTACCATCGCCTGTCCGGCTTTCACCTGACCCGTTCATAGCCTATGCTGACCGAACTCCGCATCCAAAACTTTGCCATCATTGACCGCCTCGAACTCGACCTCGGGCCGGGATTGGTGGTTTTCACCGGCGAGACCGGCGCGGGCAAATCCATCATCATGGACGCGCTGGATATGCTCCTCGGCGGCCGTGCCGACGCCTCGGTCATCCGCGCCGAAGCGGACCTGGCGCGTGTGGAGGCTACCTTCAAGTTGACCGGCCCCGAACGCGAGCCCGTCAACGCCGTGCTGGAACGCGAAGACCTGCTGGACGACCCCGGCTACGTGACCCTCAGCCGCGAAGTCCGCCGTGAGGGGCGCAGTGCAGCGCGGGTCAACGGCCGCACCGTCAGCCTATCCCTGCTCAAGGAATTGGGCGAGGCGCTGGTGGACATTCACGGCCAGTCGGAGCATCTCTCTCTGCTGAATGTGCGCGCCCACCTCGGTATGCTCGACCGTTACGCCGAGGTCGAGCCTCTACTGACGGAATACCGCCGCGCCTATCACCGCCTGCTCGAAATTCGCCGCGAACTGAACGATCTGCGCGCTGCGCAGAAGGACGCCGACCGCCGCATCGAAATGCTGACCTACCAAGCCGAGGAAATCGAGGCCGCCAAACTCAAGCCCGGCGAAGACGTTGAACTGCGTCAAGAGCGCGACCGTCTCGCCAACGCCGAGGCGCTGGCCTCCTTGGCCCAACAGGCGATCGCGGCGCTTGACGAGGGCGCGCCCGATTCCCCGGCCGCCACTGACCTCATCGGTCAGGCCTCGCTGGCACTCGCCAAACTGGCGCAAATCGACTCCTCTCACGCGGCGCTGGCCGAGCAGGCCGCCGTCCTCGAAGAAACTCTTGCCGACCTGGCGCGCAGTCTGCGCGACTATCTCGAAGCCATCGAATACAACCCGAAGCGGCTGGAAGAAGCCGAAGAACGCCTCGACCTGATTCACCGTCTCACCCGCAAATACGGCGGCTCCATCGAGGCGGTCATCGCTTTCGGCGCGCAGGCCCGCAAGGAACTGGAAACCATCACCAACGCCTCGGCGCGCATCGCCGAATTGGAGGCCGCCGAATCCGCCGCACTAAAGGAGACGGCCCAGGCCGCCTTGGCGCTTTCCGAAAAACGCAAAGCGGCCGCCGAGATGATGAACAAAGCCATCGAGGCCGAACTGGACGACCTGCGCATGGCCTCCGCCCGCTTCGCGGTGGACTTTCAGGTCCGGCCCGACCCGGACGGTTTGCCCCTGCCCGATGGCAGACGCGTTGCCTTTGATTCCAGCGGCATGGACAAAGTGGAATTCCTCGTCGCCCCCAACCCCGGCGAGGGGCCGAAGCCGCTCGCCAAAATCGCTTCCGGCGGCGAGACCTCGCGCCTGATGCTGGCGCTTAAGAACGTGCTCGCCCAAGCCGACCCTGTGCCGACGCTCATCTTCGACGAAATTGACCAGGGCATCGGCGGGCGCGTCGGCGGGACAGTGGGCGAGAAACTCTGGAATCTTGGCCGCGCCCATCAGGTGCTGGTCATCACCCACCTGCCGCAACTGGCCGTCTATGGCGACAGCCACTATCAGGTGCAAAAGGTCATCGAGGACGGTCGCACGCTGACGCGGGTCACGAAACTAGAAGGCGAGCCGCGCACTCTCGAACTGGCGCAAATGCTCGGCGAGGTGACGGAGGGCACCATCCGCTCGGCGCACGATATTTTGCAGATGGCCCAGGCCGCCAAATCCGCAAAGAGCGGGCGTTCGTAGATGGCTTTTTTGTCTTTTTAGAAATTTTGTAACCGCCCGCTGTCCCAAAAATATTGCCTTTGGCGCTTCGCAACCCCGATGGGAAGAAGAACAGATTTTGATGTCGGGGCGGGATTGCAGTAAAAGGTGAAACCTTCCAACAAAGAGAACTGGGGGGATGGCCAGCAGATCGTTACGAAACTTTCTGATATCTTTTGAGAGTCTGATGCGAGTCTCCGCCAGCGGAGACTGGCTACCCTCAACAAAAATGCAGGAGGAAGTGAACGTGAAACGTCCCAATCTTTTCTGGATTGTTGCCCTCTTCCTGGGCTGGGCCTTCGATTTCCTGTTCTGGAAACACGCGCCGGGGATTAGTTTTGCCATTTATGTGGCGCTGTGTCTCGGTGGCGGGTTTCTGGCGCTGCTCTGGAACGGCGTTAAACCCTCGTGGAAATCGCTGCTCTTGCTCGTTCCGATAGCATTCTTTGCCGTGATGAGCGCTGTCCGCCGCGAGCCGATGAGCGTCTTTCTGGCAACCATCCTGCCGCTGGCGTTGATGGCTGTGCTGGCAGTCACCTACCTGGGGGGACGCTGGCTGCAATACAGCCTCTCGGATTACATTGCTAAACTGGTTGGCCTGGCGGTGAGCATGCTTTCCCGTCCCATCATCTTCCTGACCGAGCAAAAGAAACAGGCCCAGGCCGGGGAAAACGCCGGCGAACCGGGAGCAGGCGCGAGGTCCGGGGCGAAGCGGGGCTGGGCGGTGCTGCGCGGGGTGCTGATTGCCATCCCCATCATTGCCGTCTTTGCAGCCTTGCTGGCTTCTGCCGATGTGGTCTTTGCCTCCCGGCTAAAAGACTTCTTGGGCCTCTTTCGCCTTAAACAACTGCCAGAATATCTCTTCCGGCTGTTTTACATCTCGGTTTTCGCCTATGCTCTGATGGGCATCTTCTTGCATGCCGGGCAGAAGAGCCAAGATGAGAAACTCTTTGGGATGGAGAAGCCGCTCCTGCCGTCCTTTTTGGGCTTCACCGAGGCGGCGGTGGTGTTGGTGGCGGTGGACCTGCTCTTCGGATTTTTCGTCCTCATCCAATTCCGCTATTTCTTCGGCGGGCAGACCAACATCGGTGTGGAGGGCTACACCTATGCCGAATATGCACGGCGCGGCTTTGGGGAACTGGTCATCGTTGCTTTCTTCAGCCTGGTGCTCTTCTTAAGCCTCAGCGCGGTGACCAAACGCGAGAGGCCCACCGAGCGGCGGACTTTCTCTTCTTTGAGCCTCTTGCTGGTCGCGCTGCTCGGGGTGATGCTCTACTCGGCCTTCCGACGTTTGACGCTCTACGAGGCAGCCTACGGCTTTACCCGCATTCGGACGTACACGCACGTTTTCATGATTTGGCTGGGTATCTTGCTGGGTGTGGTGGTGATCTTGGACCTTTTGCGTCGCGGGCGCACCTTTGCGCTGGCTGCGTTGCTGACCTCCATCGGCTTTGCCGCCACGCTGGCCCTGCTCAATGTGGACGGCTTCATTGTCCGCCAAAATATAACTCGCGCTGCACAGGGCGAGGAACTGGATATCGCCTACCTGGCCTCTCTCTCCACCGATGCGCTGCCGGACCTGGTCTCCGCTTTGCAAGACGAGAGCCTGCCCGCCGAGATGCGCGACGCCGTCGGCGCGGCGCTGGTCTGCCGGGGGCGCCTGCACGGCGAGGACGATACACAGGCAGATTGGCGCTCGTTCACCTTCTCCCACTTATGGGCCGCCCAGGCGCTGGTGCAGGTGGAAGATATTTTGGATAACTACACCTTCAAAGACAAGTCCTGGGTGTTAGAAACGCCGCTCGGCCACACGTACAATTGCTGGGTGGGCTGGTGGGGAGAATAACCGCTCCCTAGTCCTCTCCCGCAGCCATCAGGCAGGCGGGAGAGGACGCTTAACAGGCATAGCAGGTCGGTGCAGGCTTGGTCGCGGCGATGCCCTCCTTTCTTTCTCAATCTGGAGTATCATTTCTCTATCCCCCGCAAAGGAGACTTCCATGACCTACCTCTACATCCTGCTCGGCCTGCTCGTCCTCCTGCTGGCCTGGTATCTCATCGCCCTCATCTGGGGCAAGCCGTGGAGCGTGAAGGGCCTCTTCCTGCGCACCTTCCTCAAGTTCGCCCTCAAAGGCCCGGAATTGCTGACCATGCTCGGCATCCTGGAAAAGTTCGGCCTTCACGGCCACAACGCCAAACTCTCCGACGCCTCTCAGGCCTTCGAGGACAAGATGTTCGCCTTCGTCAAGCGCGACCTGCGCCTGCTGCGCTCCTACCCGCGCCAGCGCCAGGACAAGGCCACCCGCCTCTCGACCGACATCATGGAATGGTTCCTGGATGACATCGTGCGCGGCGAGCGCTGGCGGCATCACGACTATCCCCTCAACCAGATGTTCGGCATCCAATCCGAATTGCCCAACTTCATGATGACCCTCCACCCCATCAGCGGCAAGGTGGAGGCGCGCAACTACGTCAAGCGCCTGAGCCGCTTCGGGGTCAAGTTCGACCAGGTGATGGAGGGGCTGGTCATCCGCGAGCAGAAGGGAGTGCTCCCGCCGCGCTTTGTCATCCGCCGTGTGCTGGACGAGATGACCGCCTTTGTGGCGAAACCGGCGCGCGAAAACCCGCTCTACACCGTCTTCAAGGACAAACTGGAGAAACTGCCGAAAGTCGGGGCGCGGGACCGTGAACGCCTGCTGGCCGCGGCCGAGGCCGAAATCGAGCGGACGGTTTACCCCGCCTACCGCAAATTCATTGACTACTTCACCGCCCTGGAAGGGAAGGCGACCGACGACGACGGCGTCTGGAAACTGCCCGACGGGGCGGCCTACTACGCCCACTGCCTGCGCTCCAGCACCACCACCGAGTACACCCCCGAGCAGGTCCACGAGACCGGACTGGCAGAGGTGGCGCGCATCGAGGCCGAAATGCGCGCCATCCTGGAGAGTCAGGGCTACCGGAACGTGGAAAGCCCGACCAAACTGCTGGCCGAACTGGCCCAAGAGGAACGCTTCCTCTACCCCAACAGCGACGAGGGCCGGCAGCAGTGTCTGGCCGACTATCAGCGCATCCTGGACGAAATGGACGCGGCCCTCGGCCCGTACTTTAAAGTCCGCCCGAAGGCCAAACTCAAGGTCGAGCGCATCCCCGAATTCCGCGAGAAGACCTCCGCCGGGGCCTACTACATGCCCGGCGACCTGACCGGTTCGCGGCCGGGCGTCTTCTACGCCAATTTGCGCGACATGAAGGAAGTGCACAAATTCGGCATGAAGACCCTCGCTTACCACGAGGGCATCCCCGGCCATCACTTCCAGATTTCGATTGCCCAGGAACTCAAGGGCGTGCCGTTCTTCCGGCGCATGGTGCCGTTCACCGCCTATGCCGAGGGCTGGGCGCTCTACGCCGAGAAACTGGCGCGTGAGATGGGCATGTACCGCGATGACCCCTTCGGCGAACTGGGAGCGCTCGATTCGGAACTTTTCCGCGCCGTGCGCCTGGTGGTGGATACCGGCATCCACTACAAACGCTGGACGCGCCAGCAGGCCATCGAGTACATGGAGGCGCACTCGGCGCAAGACCATGCCAGCATCGTCAGCGAAATCGAGCGCTATATCGTCATGCCCGGTCAGGCCTGCGCGTACAAGATCGGCATGTTGAAGATGCTCGCACTGCGCGAAAAAGCCCAAAAAGCCCTGGGCGAAAAATTCAGCCTGCCCGCCTTCCACGACGTGGTCTTGAAGAATGGTTCGATGCCGCTCAATATCCTCGAACGCGTCGTGGACGAGTATATTGCAGCGGTGAAATAGAGCAAACTCAGGAGAGACATTCGATGGAAGAAAAATTGCCTTACCATACCAAGCCGCTTCGTCTGGCCAACGGTGAAATCGTGGAAGAATTCGAAATCCCCGAGGAGGACAAAGAAATCGTCCTCGAGCAGTTGTATCCTTTTTCTCCTGTGCCTAAATTAGACCAGAGGATGTACGATATTCATGCCGGGAAACACTTCATCGTGCGAGAATTCAGGGTTACTTGGGAACACGGGATGAACTGGCTGGTCAGCCCTTATTACCCCGAAAGCGGCGGCACGGTGATTGACTGGTGGGAGGAAGACTGAAAACCGGCCAAACATTTGCCTTGGATCAAAAATCCGCCTCGCGGGGCGGATTTTTTGCATCACGGGGTGAGCCCGTTTTTACTTGACGTATACGTCCCATTGCCACGGGCCATTCAACCAAAATTCCTGCTCCACGACTCTGCGCCAGACGCCGCCGGTGAACTCACATTCGGCTATCCGGAAAGGCTGCGGGACGACGTCGGACAAGGGGCAGACAAAGCCCACCACCGGTTCGGGCTGTTCCTCAGGTCCGGACCCGGCGCGTGTGTTTGGGCGGTTGGGCGTCGGATGGCAGACAAAGCCCCACGCGCCTTTCCCGTCCGGAAGCCGGCACCACGTCCGGTCGGCTGTGGTGACGACGGGATAACTCCAGATGTCGGCGATATTGTTGTCTGGCTTGAGAAGCCGCACCGTATCCCCTGCGTCGCTGAGGGAAATACCGGTCTGGAGGGCGAAGAAGCGGGCAATTTCGTACGGTTGAAGGGTGATTGCAGGCAGAGCATAGGGGTCAGAGCCGCCGGGGCCGTCGTCCAATTTCCAGTTTTTCAGGGTAATGGATTTGACGCCCACATTGATGATTTCGATGTATTCATCGCGGCTGTTGATTTGGCCGTCGCCGTTCCAATCGCTCAGCGGACGGGGCAGGATTTCATTCAGGACCACAGCGCCGGGATAGACAGTGGGCAGGGGGGTGGACGTGTGGGTGCGGGTTTGGGTGGCGGTTGGAGTGAACGTGGGCGTCACCGCGCCGAGGCAGCGAACCAGCGGGCTGCCACTGTTCTGCGGTTCGGAAGGGCTGATGAGACGAAAATCGGCCGCGTTGCGGTTGGTATCCTGACAGGCCGTGTCTCCGCCGGGGTAGCGTTCATAACTCTGATTGATGTCGCCGCTCAGGGGGGGCAGGGCCGGCAATTCGACATATTTGGTCGTGTCGCACAATCCCACCTGGTCCACCAGCACGGCACTTCCGGCAGTGAAGAGGGCAACTCCTGCCGTCTCAACCATGCCGGGGGAAAAGGTTTGGTCGGCACCGCTGACGCTGGCGTTACTTTCGGATACGAGCAGGTAGTGTCCTCCCGGCTGGAGAATGACATTGTTGTCTATTGTAGCCAGGGTGTAAACGGTTGTCCCGCAGCCGCTGGAGCGTTTGAGCACCCAACCACTGATGTTGACCGGCGCGCCAGTAGGATTGTACAGTTCCACAAATTCATCCCCCGCTCCGTTTGGGCCGCGGGTGCGGAACTCGCTGATGACCACGTAAGCAGGCGGGAAAGCAGTGCTGGAAGGGGTAAAGGTCACAGTCGGGCTGGAGGTAGCGGTGGGAGGAGATGTTGGCGTCCCCGTCCAGGTGGGCGTAAAAGTGAGTGTGGGCGTATCCGTCCAGGTGGGCGTAAAAGTGGGTGTGGGCATATCCGTCCAGGTGGCTGTCCAGGTAGGGGTAGCCGTAAGTAAGCCCTGGCAATACGTTGCGGGTGAAGAGAGATTTTGCGGATTCGGCAAAGTGGTCAATCGGAAATCGGCGCTGTTGTCATCGCTATCGAGGCAGGCAGCGCCGCCGCCCGGCAGACGCTCGTAACTCTGGTCGTTCAAGCCGGTGAGAGGGAGAAGAGGAGCGCCCTCGTAATACAGGGTGGAGGCGCACATTCCGACCTGGTCAATGATGGCCAGCGAATTATCCGCCAGCGCGATGCCGCCTCCATCTGCAATAGCAGGCGTAAAGGTCTGGTCGGCGCTGCCGACGCTGGACGAAAGGGGAGATGTAGCCAGGAAATGTTCCCCAGGTGCCAAAACGACGCCGGGGTTGATGGTGAAGAGCGGATAACTCGTTGTCCCGCAATCGCTTGAAGCGAGAAGAATCCAGTTGCTTAAGTCCACCGCTATAGGAGTGGGGTTATAGAGTTCAACGAATTCATCGTCCTCCCCGTTGGGGCCGCGCGAGCGAAATTCGCTAATCACGATGTGGAAAAGCGGCGAAGGCGTGTAGGTATTCGTTGCCGTTGGCGTATAGGTGGACCACGCAAGGCCCACGCTGTTGGGTTGTCTGGGCGTTCCTCGAATGGGATTGTCATTCTGGTCCAGTCCATTCATGACAATGCCGTTGTTGCTTTGCCATACCCCCGGCCCATCCGGCAACAGGGCGACCCGCTCCATGCTCGTAGGAGGAACGCTCGAACCGGCCGGCCAACTGCCACCAGCAGCATTTGCGGTATCTATGACAGAGTTATCGGGAGCGTAGAGGGTCAGGGTTTCGCCGGTATTCGACAATACCCCCGTGTAGATGCAATCAGCAGGGATGGTTTTGATGGTATCGTCATTTGTGCGTTCCAGCAGATAAAATCCACCGGCGGGGATTGTCGCACTTGCGCAGGAGGAAAAGGAGATATTTGGACTGCCATCGCCGGACACCAGGCGCCAATTTGTCAGATTAATGGCTACCGGATTGGGATTATAGAGTTCAATCCATTCATCGTTTGAGTCGGCCTGTGTCCCTGCCCATCCGACTTCGCTGATGATCACCGCCAGAGGGGCATAGGTCAGTTTTTTCGGCGCGGCGAGCGCGATGCTTCCTGCCGCCGCTCCAAGCAACGCCAGGAGCAACAAAAGAGTTGCCCAGGTTGCGGACGAACGCCAGGTCATGGGTCAATGATAACACAGGCGCGCGCCATACTGGCGCGCCAAAATGCCCTTCTGGTATCTGCGATTGCAGACCGGTTAACGAGGTTCGATGACCAGTTTAATGGCCGTGCGCACCTTGCCGTCAATTTCCACATCTACGAATTCCGGCACGGCGACCACATTGATGCCATCTCCTTTGAGATAGCCGATTGCCAAAACCAGCGCTTTGACGGCCTGATTGACGGCGCCAGCGCCGATGGCCTGTACTTCCGCTCGTTTATGTTCTCGCACGACGCCTGCGATTGCCCCGGCCACAGCGGATGTACGGGAGGTTGCAGATACTTTGATCATTTCCATAGCGGTTCTCCCTTCAGCGAAGGATGGATGAAAAGGGGCAGATTCCTGAAAAAATTGTACAGTATTTTGAGATGCAATTCAAGATGCCGGAAAGTGTGTAGGAAAAATGTGCCATGCGCTCAAGGGAACGTCTCTCTCCTCATTGCTCGATTCGGCAAAGGCAAGCGGTGTGGCGTATAATTACCGGCGGAAATCTTTCCACAAGGAGAACCTATGTCCACCCCTCGCACCGTCCGTGCCCCGCGCGGGGCGCAACTGACCTGCAAGAACTGGCTCATCGAAGCCGCCTACCGCATGATTCAGAACAACCTCGACCCCGAAGTGGCCGAGCGCCCGCAAGACCTGGTCGTTTACGGCGGACGCGGCCAGGCAGCCCGCAACTGGGACTGTTTCGACGCCATCCTCGACTCGCTGCGCGCTCTCGAACCGGACGAGACGCTCCTCGTCCAGTCGGGCAAGCCGGTGGCCGTCTTCAAGAGTCACCCCGACGCGCCGCGCGTCCTCATCGCCAACTCCAACCTCGTCCCGCACTGGGCCACCTGGGAGCACTTCGACCAACTGGCCGCCAAAGGCCTCATCATGTACGGTCAGATGACCGCCGGTTCGTGGATTTACATCGGCACGCAGGGCATCCTGCAAGGCACTTACGAGACCTTCGGCGCGCTGGCCAAACTGCGCGGCTGGGGCTCGCTGAAGGGCAAATTCGTCCTCACCGCCGGCCTGGGCGGGATGGGCGGCGCCCAGCCGCTGGCCATCACCATGAACGAGGGCGTCGGCCTGATCGTCGAGGTGGACCCGGCTCGCGCCAAGCGCCGCCTCGAAATCGGCTACGTGGACGAGGTGGTGGACGACCTCGAGGAGGCGATGACCCTGGTCGAGGAGTACCGCGACCGCGAGAAGCCGCACTCCATCGGCCTGATCGGCAACGCCGCCGACGTGTACCAGGAACTGGCCCTGCGCGGCGTTGTCCCGGATGTGGTCACCGACCAGACCTCGGCCCACGAGGCGCTCATGTACGTGCCGACCGGCCTCTCGGTCGCCGCGGCGGACGAGTTGCGCAAATCCAACCCCGAGGAGTACAAACGGCGGGCGATGGCTTCCATGGCGCAGCACGTCCAGGCGATGCTCGCATTCCAGCGCAAGGGCGCGGAGGTCTTCGACTACGGCAACAACATCCGCCAGCAGGCCTACAACTACGGCGTGACGGATGCCTTCGAGTTCCCCGGCTTCGTCCCGGCCTACATCCGTCCGCTCTTCTGCGAGGGCAAGGGGCCGTTCCGCTGGGTGGCCCTCTCCGGCGACCCGGAAGACATCTACCGCACCGACGAGGCCGTCATGGAACTCTTCCCCGAAGACGAGCACCTGCGCCGCTGGCTGACGATGGCGCGCCAGAAAGTCCCCTTCCAGGGGCTGCCGGCGCGCATCTGCTGGCTCGGTTACGGGGAACGGGTGAAAGCCGGGCTGAAGTTCAACGAGATGGTGGCAAATGGCACGCTCAAGGCCCCCATCGTCATCGGGCGCGACCACCTCGACTGCGGCTCGGTCGCCAGCCCGAACCGCGAGACCGAGGCGATGAAAGACGGCTCGGACGCCATCTCCGACTGGGCGATCCTGAACGCCCTCATCAACGCCGTCGGCGGGGCGACCTGGGTCTCGTTCCATCACGGCGGCGGGGTGGGAATCGGCTACAGTCAGCACGCCGGTCAGGTTATCGTGGCCGACGGCACGCCCGAAGCCGCCAAACGCCTGGAGCGCGTTCTGACCACCGACCCGGGCATGGGCATTGTCCGCCACGCCGACGCCGGCTACGAGCAGGCCATCGAGGCGGCCAAGCGGCACGGAATCAAGATTCCGATGCTGCGATAACGCCAATCTTGGAATAAGCGCGAAACACGTCAATGGATGGTTTCCAAAACCTGTTGCCACCATGTCTGGGCTTGGGCTGATGGCAACGGGGAGGAGCGTAGTTCAATTACATCACTCACCGGTAGACGCATGCGTGCCACCTGCACCAATTCCGGGCGGACGACGACCAGGCCAAGACGGTAGTTTTGCGAGCGCAGGGCTGCGAGGGCGTTCGTCCAGCCTTCGCCGCGAAGCAGTTCGAGGGGACCCAGTTCGTCCACGAGGAAGAGGTCGGCGGGGAGGCAGGAGGCGAGCAGGTCGTTGCCCCAGGCGAGGGTGGAGGGGGAGAAGAGCCAGTGGCCGAGGGGGAGGCCCTCACCCCCGGCCCCTCTCCCAAGGGGAGAGGGGAGGCCCTCACCCCCGGCCCCTCTCCCAAGGGGAGAGGGGAGTCTTTTGGCAAGCGGGCGGGTTTCGCCGGTGCGCAGGGCTTGGGCGCGGATGGCGACTTTTTGGCCGTTCTCGAAGACGGGCGGGGAGAGCAGGCCGGCTACGTCCCAACCGGCGGCGCGGGCTTGTTCGGCAAGGGCGGCACAGAAGGTGGTCTTGCCTGCGCCGGATGGGGCGGTGAGAAGGTAGAGGGGGGACTTTTTCACGGGGTCGGCGTGCGGGAAGGTGTTTTAGAAACAGCAGGTGTAAAGGTCGGATATAGGGTAGGAGTAGCGGTTGTATTCCAGCGCGGCAGTCCCCAGAAACTGACCTCGCCACATCCGCTGGCAGTCAGCCACCAGCCTTCGGGAGAAAAAGATAGGCTGGTCGTGTGCAGAAATCCTGTGCGCCATTCTCGACTCACATAAGTTGTCAGAAAGCGATTCTCGGTCAGACTCCACAAATGGAGGACGCATTCCCGTGAGCCAACCACCAGAAAGGAATCATCTGGGGAAAAGGCAAGTGCCGACGGTGTATTGTATCCCATGTTGTAAGAGCGGTAAGAATCCGGCTCGTGAAGGTTCCAAAAAAGTAGGGAGTTGATTGTTCCCGCAGCCAGGGTATTTCCATCGTGAGAAAGGGCCAGGCTGGCAACGCCATTATAGATTTCCGGCACGCTCAAAACCTTCTGCCGGGTTTGAGAGGCAACGTCCCAAAAGGTGATGACGTGCGAGCCGGTGATGAGGGTCGCTCCATCAGGAGTGAAAAACGCATGGGTAATTGGCCACTGTTCCTCTTGAAATGGGTGGCCAATCGGTTGTCCGCTGGCGACATTCCACAAACGCGCCGTTCCATCCCAGGAGACCGAGACAAGAAGTTTCCCATCGGGAGAAAAAGTCAGGCTTGTAATCCAACTGGTGTGACCGGACATCGGCGCACGCACAAGGACGCCTTTTCGGAAATCGTACAGACGGATTTGTCCCTCCCAACTGCCGGCAGCCAGGAGACGGTCATTGGGAGAGAACGCTATATCCGTTTGATGGATGCCGCTTCCTAAAACGCGAACTTTTCCAAACTCTGGGAGTTCCCACAAGTAAATCCCATCCTTTTCGGGGAGAGCAAAGAGGTCGCCGTCGGGTGAAAATTCGCCTTTGGATATCCAGGTTTGATCTGGGGTGGGCAGCCGATGTAACAGGGTAAGTTGCAGAAGAATAGCCTCCGTGATAGGCCGCGGGGTAGGCGTGGCGGTCGGAAATAAGCGTGTCAGCGGGCTAATGGAGTTGAGTAGAGATAAGGCCGCCAGCAGCCACAAACACATGAGGCTGGTAATCAGCAGCCAAATTGGGAAACGACGTTTGCGAACGGTTGACGACGACATGATGACAATTTTATAACCAGATCACTTGCCGGTGTCCATTTACTTGAACGAGGCGGATAGGTATGCCATAGACGCGGCTGAGGGCTTCGGCGGTGAAGACTTGTTCAAGGGTGCCGAATTGCGGCGGGCGGTTGGGTTCCATCAGCAGCACATCATCGGCGAGGGCGAGAACGACATCGGGTTCGTGGTTGGTCATCAAAATGGTCACGCCCGAATCGCGCAGACGGCGCAGGATTTCGATGATGCGGGCTTTGTTGCGCAGGTCGAGGTGGGAGGTGGGTTCGTCTAAGAGCAGTAAATGGTGATTGGTAATTGGAGATTGGAGATTGGAAAGTTGGGCGAGGGCGCGGGCGAGGAGCATGAGTTGACGCTCGCCGCCGCTGAGTTGGGGGACGGGACGATGAGCGAGGGCTTCGATGCCGACTTGTTCGAGGGCATGGCGGGCGATTTCCGTATCGGCGGCGGAGGGCATTTCGAGCGGGGGCAGGTGCGGGGCGCGTCCCATCAGGACGTATTCGAGGACGGTGTAGTCGAAGGGGGTATGCTCCGCTTGCGGGACGAGCGCCATCAGGCGTCCGCGCTCACGCGGGGGAAGGGCGCGTAGCGGAATCCCCGTCAGACGAATCTCACCCGTCCACGCGGAGAGCCAGCCGAGGGTCAGGGAAAGAAGCGTGGTCTTGCCGGCGCCGTTGGGTCCCAGAATCGCGGCAATCCGCCCGGGGTGCAGGTCAAAGGTCACGTCTCGTAAAACGGGACGGGAGGGGTGGTAGCCGAAGGAGACGGAGTGGAAGGAGAGGAGGGGCATCAGTAATCAGTGAGCAGTAATCAGTGATCAGTGATCAGTGGGGTTTGGGGCGTTGGAAGGTCAGGAGGGCGAGGAAGATGAGGGCGCCGAAGAGGGAGGTGAGGATGCCGAGCGGGATTTCGCCTGCCAGGAGGGTGCGGGCGAGGTCGTCGCACAGCATGGTGAAGATGCCGCCCAAGAGCATGGCGGCGGGCAGGCTGGTGCGGGCGTCGGCGCGGAAGGCGCGGCGGGCGATGTGCGGCATGATGAGACCGACCCAGCCGACCATGCCGCTGACCGAGATGAGCGCGGCGGTGGGCAGGACGGCGGCGAAGATGAGCAGGAGGCGTTCACGTCCAGGGGCGAGACCGAGCGAGAAGGAGGTTTGCTCGTCGAGGGAGAGGATGTTGAGCCGCCAGCGGTAGAGGAAGAGGATGACGAGACCTATCAGGATGGCGGGCAGGATGGAGAGCAGTTTGTTCCAGGTGAGGCTTGCCAGACCGCCCAGCAGCCAGAAGGTGATTTCGGGCAGTTGGGTGAGCGGGTCGGCGAGGTATTTGAGCAAGCCCAGTCCCGCCGAAAAGAGCGCCGAGACGGCAATGCCCGCCAGGACGAGGCGCAGCACCCAGCCGCCAAAGCGCAGACGGCGCGCCAGCAGGTAGGAGAACGCCAGTCCCGCCAGGGCGAAGACTGCCGCGCTGGTTTGGGTGAGGAGGGCAGAGCCTCCCAGAAAGACAATCGAAAACGCCGCGCCAAACGCCGCTCCCTGTGAGACGCCGAGGAAGCCCGGCTCGACCAGCGGGTTGCTGAAGAGGAGTTGAAAGACCATGCCCGCCGCGGAGAGGGTCATGCCGAGCAGCAGGGCGGCGACGAGTCGCGGCAGGCGCAGGTTGAAGAGCAGCCGCTGGGCGAGTTCGTCAGCAGCGAGGTGGTCGAGAGGGAGGAAGCCAGGCGCGGGGTAACGTCCGATCAGCGCGGAGAGGATGAAGAGGAGGAGCAGGGCGAGAGTAAGGAATGAGAGGCGGCGGGTCATTGAATTGGCGTTATAATTTTCTCGGAGATTCGTGATGAAAAAATTAGAGCGGATTACTTTCGATGAGAACGTCATGGGCGGTCGAGCCTGCATTCGCGGGATGCGAGTGACGGTGGCGCTGCTGCTCAATCTGATTGCCAGCGGCATGACCACCGCCGAAATTTTGCAGGAATATCCGTATCTCGAAGAAGAGGATATTCGCCAGGCATTGCAGTACGCCGCGCAATTGGCCGATGAGGCGGTCTATTCCTTGGGAAAACGTTTGGCTCTACTTGGGGGCAATCCTGATGCGATATAGCCAGACGCTAGGCAGTTCTTGTCAATCAAGGTCACGTATGCACGTTATAGACTTGACGGAACACTACATTCGACACATTATTCAGCAAGACGATGCCCTCCGCTATGAATCCGTTTTTCCTGAATTATTTCAACATTACTACACATTTTGGGCGCAGCCGCAATCGTATTCTTTTCGGGATACAGAAGAAATTGTGCGTCGGCGCAATCTCCTTTTCGAACGTCTGCCTCTATTGTCAAAACAATTTGAAAGCAAAGACTTGCCTATTACAGATGTTGACATACTTCTCTTTGTTGGACATGGCACATCAAACGGACATGCTTTTCCTTCACGGTCTCGTTGGGTAGTTTGGCTTCCGATTGAGACTTATCACTCGCCACAAGCAGTGGATGTTTTTGTTTCACATGAGATTGCTCACGCTTTGCATTATCAACAGCAGCCAGCATTTTACTTCAGGGACGAGAGAGAAAAAAATCAAGTGTTTCGACAATTAGTAACGGAAGGGGTGGCGACGTTCATCTCAAAAGAAGTGTTGGGCGTTGGTCATGAAGAAGCGTTGTGGGCAGATTATCTTCCTCTTGACCGTGTTCAACAATGGTACAGAGCGTGCTTAGAAAGAGAGAGAGAAATATTCCGCATTGTAGCAGATACACTTAAGCGCAGTGATAGACAAAATCGCTTGTTTTCTTTCTCCGAAACAGAGGACATTCTGGAGAATCGGGCAGGTTACTATGCAGGGCTTATGCTGATTGAGCGTTATGCCAAGCAACAATATTTTGCGTTACAAGATTTGCTGGGAATAAGCAAGGAAAGGTTTTGGCAAATCATTCAGGTGTCTCTCTCTCAAAAGATTGGTGATTGAGAGTTGGTAGTCAGCGTTTGTTTGGGAACGCTGACTACCTGTTTAATTGTCTACTTATCTACGGCAAAACACCTTTGAAGGTCGGGACGATGTTTTCGGTGACGAAGGCTTCATCCAGCCCATACAGCGTCTGATAGAAATTCTGCGCTTCGGCGGTCATGTCGAGGGATGGGAAGCGGTCGGGGTGGAGTTTGCCCGCCAGCCAGGTGAGACCGAGAATCCAGCGCGGGTCGGGCTGGTCCCAGGAGTAGAGGTCGGCGGCGAAGGCATGCAGGTTGCCTTCCTGCACGGCGCGGATGCCCTGCCAGTTGGGGTCGGCTTTCAGCGCTTCGACCACTTCGGGCGCGGGTTTGAAGTAGGAGATGACGAAAATCTGGTCGGCATCCCAGGCGGCGATTTGCTCCAGGGTGACCTGCGTCCAGCCTTTGGCGGGATTCGCGTCCGCCCAGACGGGTTCGCCGCCCGCCAGTTCGACCATTTGCGTCTGAATCCATTTCATCGGCGGGACATTGAAAGCGACGTTGCCGTCTTTGTCGTTGTAGTACAGGACGAGTGTGCGCGGTTTGGGCGTGTCTTTGACGGCGGCGGCGATTTCGTCCAATTTGTTTTGGTAGAAGGCGGCGACTTCGGCGGCGCGGGTTTCATCGCCAAAGACTTTGCCGAGGATGGCGAGGTCACGGGCGTATTGTTCGGGAGTCTCGAAGTCAATGTAAACGACGGGGATGCCGAGGGCTTCGATGGGGGCGCCGACGCTTTCGGCGAGGTAACTCTTGAGGAGGACCAAATCCGGCTGCAGGGCGGCGACCGCTTCGGCACCCGCGTCTCTTTCGAGAACCTGCTTGGCGGCGTAGTCCGGGTCAATCAGACGGATGAAGTTGCTCGACCCCTGACCGGCGTCGCCCAGCCCGATGATTTTCTGCGCCGCGCCGGGGAAGAGGTAGGCGGCGTCGGCAAGCATGAAGAGGGCTTTGCCGGTGATGACGATACGCTGCGGAAGGGCGGGGAGGGTGACTTCGCGGTTGAGGGCATCTACAATCGTGACGGGGCTGCCCTCACCCTGTCCCTCTCCCGAAGGGAGAGGGGAGGCGGTCGGGGCTTCGGTGGCGGGATTGCCCTCACCCTGTCCCTCTCCCGAGGGGAGAGGGGATGCAGGAGAGCATGCCGCCAGGAGCAAGGCGAGCGAGAGGATGAGCAGGGTGAGACGTTTCATAACAGTTTCTCCTTGAAAAATAGAGTGATGTAGTGACCGTCCCGAAGGCTGCCAAAAAACGGTCAAATTTGCGCGAAAAACCTTCGGGACGTTTTTTCAAATCTCGCGCTACAGGCGTTCGGCAGTCATGGAGACCAGCCGCACGCCCATTTGACGAAGTTGATGGAAATTGGCGCCCTGACGCAGCCCGCGCAGCACGGTTTCGGGCTGCTCAACGACTGCGCCGGAAAGGATGACCGCACCCATCTCGAACAGGATGGGGGTGAGCGGGGTGGTGGGACCGACGATGACCATCGGCACGCCGGGACGCCGCAGGGCGATGAGGTCATCGAAGGTATGGTTGAGCAGGGTCATGGCGGTTATCCCCAGCACGTCGGCTTGGGGGATGATTTCGGGGGCGCGCTCGGCGGGAATATCCAGTTCGTCCTGCGGGTTTTGCTCCAACACGAGCAGACGCCCAACCCTGGGGCGCAGTTCGGGGACGTAGGGGAAGTGTCCGACCATGACGACGGTCTTGCCTGTGCCGAGGCGGGCGAGGACTTCCTTCGAGTGCAGGTCAGTCCACAGGTCGGGGTGAGGCGGGAGCAGGGCGTTGACGGCTGCCATGCCCAGCGAGACTTCCGGCGGATGCGGCGAGTGGACGTATTCCGCCAGTTGACGCGCCGAGAGTTCGGTCAGATGACCGGCGCGGGCGACGGCGGGGTCGGTGGTGTAGTGATGCGATTCGTCGCCGACGGTGGCGGCCAGCCCGCAGCGGACAATACCATCCACTTCGGCGAGGACGGTTGTCCAGTACAGCCCGATGTGGACATCGAGGAGTTTGCCCTCCGGCAGGGTGGGCAGGAGGCGGGAGAAGAGGGTGGAGCGGGTGAGGTCGGTCATCAGTTATCAGTGAGCAGTTATCAGTGAGCAGTGGGCAGTGAGCGGTGAGCAGTGGGCAATGGTCAGCGGCCAAGGGTCAGCCAGTAGAGGCCAACGGCGAGGAAGAGGATGACGCCCAAGGTGCGGCGGATGGCGATGTGCGAGAATTTCAGCGCGCCGAGGCGGCTGCCAATCAACGCGCCAGTCACGCCGACAGCCAACAGGGGAATCCCAAATTCGCCGAGCGAGAACGTGCCGTTGGCGAAGCGCCCAACCAGCCCGCTGACCGAGTTGATGGCAATGAACGCGCCAGCCGAGGCGGCGGCTTGTTTGGGGGTTCCCCAACCCGCCAGAATGATGAGCGGGGAGAGGAAGATTCCGCCGCCGATGCCAATCATGCCCGAAAGCAAGCCGATTCCCGCGCCGCTCGCCAGCGCCGCCCAGAGCGGGACGGGGCGCGGAGTCCAGTCCGATTGATCGGAGAGGACGGGGAAGAAGGTCATGCGCAGGGCGAGGTAGGTGAGAACAGCATAAAGGAGGAGAAAGTAGGTTTGTTCGGTCAGTTTGAAGGTCCCGCCGAGAAACGCCGCGGGGATGGAGGTCAGCAAAAAGGGGAGGAGCAGTTTGGGGCGGAAATGCCCGGCGCGGAAGTAATTGATGAATGAAATGGTCGAGACAAAAACGTTCAACACCAGCGCTGCGCTGGACATGACGCTGGCGGGGATGTCGAAGAAACTCATCGAGAGCAGGTAGCCCGATGCGCCGCCAAAGCCCGCAGTGGAGTAGAGGACGGCGACGAGGAAGATGAGGAGGAAGAGGAGGGGGTGGGTCATGGCGAGCAGTGAGCAGTAATCAGTGAGCAGTGAGCAGTGATTGAGCGCTGGACGTCAGGAAGGATGGATGCGTAGTAGGCGTTCCCGGCGCAGGCGCGGCAGAGGGTGAGGCCGCCGCGGTGGATTTCGCGCTCGTTGATGATTTCTTCGCCGCAGACGTCGCAGTTGACGCGCACGCCGGGGCGGGAGAGGATGGCTTCGATGGGGGTGTTGAGCGCAACAGGCGTGACGGTGAACATCTCGTCATCGGGCATGACTTGATATGCCTGCATCTGCGCGAAGTAGTGACGCGGTTCATCGGGTGCGTAGGCATACGCCCGTTGGCGGATGTCCAGCGCAGGGGCGACTCGTACCGCCTGACCCGTGAGCGTATCTACGAAGACGGCGGCGGTCTTGCCGTAGTCTTCCACGCGCAGGGTGCGATGCCCAACGGTACAGTCGGTGGCGGCGGTGACGCCATCCGCAAAGCAGCCGTCGCTTTCGACGATGACGAGCAGGCGTTTTTTGGGCGGCGGGGCGTCGAAGCCGAGGGCTTTCATGCCGAGCAATCCCAGCCGCACGCCGAGAATTTGGCGCGGGCAGAGGTGGGAGTGGTGGCGGGAGGATTTTTGGAGGAGGTCGGATAGTCTCATAGTCAATAGTCTCATAGTCAATGGTCTCCTGGTCTCCCTCACCCCCGTCCCCTCTCCTAGGGAAAGGGGAGAAGGGGTGATGGGATGAAAAACGCCGTCTCGGAAATGAGACGGCGCGAGGCAACCATAGGCAAGCACAATTTGGCCTGGGCGTCTCCTTTCCAAGTTCTCCGTCATCCGGTCTTTCCCAACGGGAAAGAAGATGAGCGGAAGCGGGAGGCAGGGGCGTTTCCGCACCCTACCCGGTAGGGCAGGCTAAAAGCCTGTTCTACTGTCCTGCCGCCGTGCGAAGAACCGTTTAGGCGGTCAGGCTTCGGAGAGATGGCTATATTTTATCAGGTGTTGTTAAGTTGGCAAGTCTATTTCTTCTCGTGATCTTCGAGCGCCTCCCATGCCCAGGAGAGGGCGGCCATCATGGCCGGGAAGCCGAGGGTGTTGATGCCCAGCGTGATGGCGTGTTCCACTTCCTCGGCGGTCGCTCCGGCTGCCAGGGCGCGGTGAACGTGCGATTGCACGGCGCTTTCGGAGCCGCGCGCCGCCGCCATGCCGAGTTTGATAAATTCGCGGGTTTTCTCGTCCAGCGGGCCGCTTTCGGCGGCAGTTTTGCCGAGCGCCTCATAGGCGGCATAGACCTCGGGGTGCTTCTGACGGAAGTTACGGTAGCCTTTGGGCAGGTTGGACATGTGGATTCTCCTTTTTGCAAAATGGGGCGATATTCATATCGCCATTTGGGGCGCGGAATAAATTCCGCGCTACGATTTTACGGCGCGGATTTGAGATAGGCAATGATTGCCTGTATCTCGCTATCGGAGAGATGAAAATTGGGCATGGGGGTGTTGGGACGCATGGCGCGCGGGTTCGCCAGCCAGCCGTAGAGGGCCTCGTCGGTTAGATACGTGACGGATTTGTTCAGATTGGGGGCGTAAAGAGCGCCCTCGCCGCCAATGGTGTGACATTTGCGACATTGGTATTTCTCCACCAGCGCCGCGCCGACTTGCGGCGAGACTTCCACCCGCTTGGTCAGGTTGAGGTACCAGCGCGGGCGGGCAATCAGGATGACCACGAGGGTCAGCAGGAGCAGGGCAAGCAGGAAATAGAGAGCTTTTTTCATGGCGGGACTCACTCCAGATAGACGATGACATTCCCCTCGTCATTGACTTCCACCCGTAGCCAGGCGAGCGGCGCGCCGGCCGGGCCGTGCGTCACTTGACCGGCACGGTCGAAGCGCGAGCCGTGACAGGGGCAGGCAAACCCCTCGGCATTCGTCTCTACGGTGCAGCCCAGGTGGGTGCAGACCAGGCTCAGGGCGCGGAAGCCGCTCTCCTCGTGGATGAGCAAGGCGGGGACGGAAGGAATCGGGGTACGCGAACCGAGCGGGTAACGGTCGGCAGGCCCGAGGTCGAGTTGCGAGCGGCGCACGGTTTTGGGGGTGTAGCCCAGGAAGCGCAGAATCATCCCCAGGCCGAGCAGTCCGCTCAGGGTCAGCAGACCGTTCGTCAACAGTTTGAGAAAA
Organism: Anaerolineales bacterium; assembly: GCA_034436335.1. Lineage (GTDB taxonomy): Bacteria > Chloroflexota > Anaerolineae > Anaerolineales > Villigracilaceae > UBA877. The sequence continues at coordinate 88,457 of DAOTVO010000037.1, forward strand.
TCGCGGCGGCTAAGGGTGGACATGTCGCTCCACAGCATGACAGGTGTGACAGTAGGCCGAGGATTGGTCTTGGCCGGATTGTTGGCAGTCGCTGCCGACCACCGTGCGGAAGGTGAAGTATTGGCGGGTGGCTTTGCCGAACATCTCGAAGGTGAGGCCCTCACCCCGGCCCTCTCCCAAGGGGAGAGGGAGGCCCTCACCCCCGGCCCCTCTCCCAAGGGGAGAGGGGAGAGCCTCACCCCCGAATGCGGGGAGCAGGCGGATGTTCCAGAGGGGTTCGCCCTGTTCGGTAATCAGAATCGTGTCGCCGAGTTTCAAGTCAATGACCGGGTTGAGAAAGGCCAGGGTGAAGGCCAGGTCTTCGGGGTCGGTGAGGGTTTGGGTGCGCGGCAGTTCGGTCGGCGTGCCGTGACAGGTCTTGCATTGCACGTATTGGATGCTCTTTTGGTTGGGGTGGAGGTCGCCGTCGCCCATGACTTCGGTGCGGGTGTGACAGTCCACGCAGTCGAGGGTGTATTCGCACTTCACGAATTGGGCAATCGGCTGGTAGTAGTCTTCCAGGCGGGTGGTGGGCGCGTCGCTGCGCTCGAGGAAGGTCATCGCGCGCAGGTCGTAGTTGCCGCGGTTGTGGCAGGTGTTGCATTGGGTGTAGGGGATGGCGGTGGTGAGGCGGTGGACCCCCCTCTGGCTCCCCCCATTTTCCCCGAAAATGGGGGGAGAATCAAAGAGGGGGGTGTGGCAGGCGGCGCAGCCGGTGAAGCGGGCGTACTTTTTGCCCGGGCGCGGTTCGGCCCACAGGTGGCAGGTGAGGCATTCCTGAGCGAATTTTTGCACGGAGGGATGCGTTTCGCTCGCCGGGTCGAAGACTGCCAGCGAGAAGAAGCCGGTGTCGGTGGTGTCGTCGCTCACGGCCTGGATGCCGAGATAGGCGCTCAGGTCGGGCTGGGCGCCAAAAGTGAAGCGGATGCTGGCAATCGCCCCGGCATAAGTGGATTGGACGCTGGTGAGGACGCGCTGGATGTGATTTCGCCCGCTCGCTTCGTCGCCGGAGTGACAGGCGCTCCCGCCACACGAGGCCTCGACCACGCTCAGGTCGGAGGGATTCGCCCCGCCGCGCAGGGTGCTGTGCGCCAGGTCGGGGTCGAGGGCGAGGCGCTCGCCGCCGTGACAGAGGACGCAGCCGAACACGTCCACCGGATGGGAGGGGCTGATTTCGGGCAGGCCGGCGTGACAGGTGAGACAGTATTCCGTCTCGCCGGTCAGGACGGGGGTCAGGGCGACCGGTTCGGAGGCGCGGGAAGATTGCAGCCAGGCAAAAGCAAAGGCTAGCAGGAGCAGGCCGGAGGCAATCAGCAGGCGGAAGTCACGAGGCAGTCGGTCAACGGACATTGGCAAGGGTCAGAATCAGGACGAACAGCGCAATCGCCAGGACGAGCGCTTGTGCCGCTCGGTTGGAGCGGGGAAACCAGCGTCCCACGTCTTGCGGAGCAGGAGCAGGGAAGATATAGGGGACAAGCGTCAGGGCGAGCAGCAGGGCGAGCGGGATAAGCACGCCGAAGAGGAATGGGTCGCCCCAGGTGAGCATTTGCTGCACCCACAGAAAGAACCAGGGGGCGCGGGCTTCTTCGGTCAGGACGGGTTGGCCGGTCATGGCAGCGGCGATGGGAGCGGGGAAGAGGATGGAGACCAGGACGAGCGCCGCGCCGACAACAAGCATGGCCTGGACTTCGCGCCGCACCAACTCGAAACGGCTGATGCGCTGCGGGTCGGGACGCAAAGCCGGGGGCGGGGCAGCAATCCCCCCGTCGCGGCGGACGCGGAAGGCGTGCCAGACGCCCAGGATGACGACCGGCAGCGTGAGAGCGAAGATGTGCCAGGTGTAAAAGCGCAAGAGGGCGCTCTCGCAGGCGTTCTCCCCTCCGACGGCCAGGCGGAAGAGGAACTCGCCGAGGAGCGGAACGGTCTTGAGCAGGTTTGTGCCGGTGACGAGCGGCCAGCAGGCCTCCACATCCCAGCGCAGGATGTAGCCGGTGAAGTCGAGCAGGAAGGCCAGCACGAACAGTCCCATGCCAAGCAGGTAGTTGAAGCGGCGCGGCGGCGCGTAGGCGGCGGTGAAGACCACCCGAAGCAGGTGAAGTGAGGCGAAGATGAGCAGCAGTTGCGCCGACCAGTAGTGCAGGTTGCGAATCAACCAGCCAAAGGGGATGTGATAGGTGATGCGCTGCACCGAAAGCGCTGCCTCCTGCGGGTTGGGGACGTAGTAGAACATCTCCAGGATGCCGGTGACGAGCAGGACGAGCATGAGGAAGACCGCCGTCCCGCCCGCGCCCAGCGTGTGACGCCAGCGGGCTTGCGCCGCCGGGATGGTAGGCGGGTGCAGGTGATGGAAGAAGGAGGGGCGCATGAGGCAGGGTTCAGTGAGCAGTTATCAGTGATCAGTCATCAGTGTTCAGTAGTCAGTTGAGATAATTATAACCCTCCCTCTGTTGCCAGGCGGGAGGGTTGGGAATATGAGTTCGTAGATGCTTCCATCGCCGCTTTATGAGGGGGCGGCATGAATTCCTGATGTTGAATTTGCTCAAGGCTTATCTGGGCGCCGTGCGCTGACTTTGCGCTTCGTCGGGATAATGCGACGGCGACGCGCTCCAAAACCTGACGCCATACCGCTCTACCACCTGCGCCCTGCCGCTTTGTTCCAATTCCTGTAAGGTGGAGTCCACATGCGCGGACGACCAGCGCGAAAGCGCCTTCCGCAGTTCATCCTCGCGCATGGGATGACGCGTGACGATGCTGACCACCGCATCCACCAGCGAGGTGAATCCGCTCAGGTCAAAGGTTCCGCTGGCGGAGTGGATGACGCTGGCAACATTGCCGAGGATGGCGCGGGCGCGTAACAAGCCTTCCTTGTCGGAGGGCTGAACCCAGGTCTCCACAGGCGGGCGCGTCGGCTGAAGGATATGCACCTCGTCGGGTGCGATGCGTTTGAGCGCCGCGGCAAGTTCGGTCAGCGCCTGCTCGGTGTCGTTCAAGTCGCGCACCAGCATCACCTCGATCCACAATTTGCCGTGATACCCCTTGCGGAAATCAATCAATCCCTGCAAGTGACGTTCGAAAGTTATATCTGGATGAGGACGGTTGATTTTGCGATAGAGCGCGGCGTTCCCCGCGTCCAACGTCGGGAGGACTGCATCTGCTTCGGATAGTTCTTCCCGCACTTCGGGCAGGTACAGCAGCGCGCCGTTGGTGATGACCGCCACAGGAATTTTCGTGAGCGCTTTCACTTGGCGGATGAGCCAGCCTATGCCGCTGTGCAAAGTCGGTTCGCCCGAGCCGACGAAGGTCACCCAGTCAATTTCTTCGGGGCGGTGCGCCGCCAGCGCCTGCTCCGCCTCCGCCAGAATTTCCTCGCGCGGGATGTATTCCTTGCGCTCGTTCGTCAACGGGACAGTGCGCCCCAACTGGCAGTAGACGCAGTTCCAGTTGCAGGTCTTGAGCGGAATGGTGTCAATGCCCAGCGATTGACCCAGCCGCCGCGAGGGGACAGGTCCGAAGACGTAGTTCACCTATCCATGCCCGTGCGCCACGCTGTCATCGCAAGGCGCCGCCTCTTTCAACTTGCCGCCAAAATAATTCTCCAGCGACTGCCGCACCGTGCCGCTCGCGCCGGTGGCGGCTTTGATTCCCAACTGCTCGAAGAACTCAATGGCGCGTCCGCCCATGCCGCCGCTCAAAATGACATTGGCTTTCTGCTCATGGATGAACTCTGGGATTTGCCCAGGCTGGTGCGCATCGGCAAAGGGATTGGCGACAGCCTGCACGGCGGTCACTTCGCCGTTTTCCATATCCACCATGATAAAGAAGGGGGCATGCCCGAAGTGTTGGGCGACCAGGCTTTCCAGCCCATTGTTGCTTTCTGCGGTTACTGCGATTTTCATTTCAAATCTCCTCGTTGATGAGTTTTTGTAATTCTTCCGCCATCAAATACCCTTCGATGGCGATTTCTTGTGAAGTCACGCCGGGCACTTCCGCCACGGCTTTCTTGATGTCCATGGCCAGCATCACGGCAATCGGGCAAACGAACGACGACGGGCGGAACGTGTAGCGCACTTTGCCGAGCGCATCCGCCCACAAGTTTTCCACCAGCCGCATCCGCACCACGTCCGTGTTGGTTTCGGGGTCAATGACGGTCTTCAGCCGTTCCAGGATAGCGGTTTCCAGGTCGTTCATGGCGTCTCCCTCAAGGATTGAAGGACTCGTTCCCACACCTGGCGGATGGCGACGCTGGCGGGCGCTTCCGGCTGGAAGGCGGTCACCGCTTCGCCCGCGACCATCGCGCGTGCTACCGTTAAATCGAACGGAATCCTGCCGACGGTTTCGATTCCGTTCCCCCTGCAAAACGCCTCGACCTCCTCTGCCCCTGCGGGGTAGATGTCCGCTTTGTTGACGCAGACCAGCGCCCGCACGCCGAAATGCTGGACGGTTTGCAGGATGCGGCGCATGTCGTGGACTCCCGAAACGGTCGGCTCGGCCACAATCAGCGCCAGGTCCGCACCCGAGACCGCCGAAATGACCGGGCAGCCGATTCCGGGAGGCCCATCCACGATGACCAGTTCGCGGTTCTCGTCCAGGGCATTAAGACGGGCGCGCTGTTTGACCAGCGTCACCAACTTGCCCGAATTCTCCTGCCCAGGGAATAAATTCGCATGATACAGCGGGCCATACCGACTCTCGGAGAAATAGAATTTTCCCGCCACCTGCTCATGCATGGAAATGCTCTGCGTGGGGCATTGATAGACGCACGCCGCGCAGCCGTCACAGGCGATGGGGTCAACCCGATAGCCTCCCATCTCCCCCTGGGAGATGGGCTGGGGGTGAGGGGGAAGAATCGCGTCGAAACGGCAGACCGCCTGACAGTCGCCGCAGGAAACGCAGGTGTCCTGATTGATGACCGCCACCTTCCCGCCTTTGAAATCCTGCTGTTCGAACAAACGTGGTTGCAGGACAAGTTCCAGATTCGCCGCGTCCACGTCGGCGTCGGCTAGGACAACTTTGCCCGCCAGCCCGTTTTGCGAAGCCAGGTGGGCAAACGCCGCCGTGACGCTGGTCTTGCCCGTCCCGCCCTTGCCGCTGAGAATGACAAGTTGTTTCATACGGCGACCCTTGCAGTGATGGATTCCAGCAGGATACGGAATTTTGCGCGGTATTCGGGCGCAGCCTCCACCAATGTCTTGCCGCTGGCAATCGCTTCGGCGAAACGCCGCTCCATCGGGATTCTCAACAGGATGGGCAGACCCGCTTCGGCGCAGTAGGCTTCGACGGCGTTGTCGCCCATCCCGTCGCGGTTGACCACCACCCCGGCAGGGATGCCCAGCTCGCGGGTGATGCCGGCCACCTGTTTCAGGTCGTGCAAGCCGAAGGGCGTCGGCTCGGTGACGAGCAGGGCAAAGTCCGCGCCGCGCAGGGTCTCCACCACCGGGCAGGATGCGCCAGGCGGGGCGTCGCGGATTTCAATGATTGAGCGCTGGTCGAGTAAGCGGGGTTCTTCCGCTGTATCGAGACCAGTTTGCCATTTCTTCAACTCGCGGATGATTGGCACCGCCATCGGCTCGCCGACATTCATCACGCCCTGGGCAAAATCAATGCCCGTAGGGGTGACTCCGCTTTCGAGCACGCCCATCACATCCAGCCGTTCGCGGATGGCTTTTTCGGGGCAGACCAGCGTGCAACTGCCGCAGCCGTGACAGAGTTCAGGAAAGACCAGCGTCTTTTTGCCGATGACGGCGATGGCGTGAAATTCGCAGACTTCGGCGCATTTGCCGCAATGCGTACAGAGCGTCTCGTCCACGACAGGTAGTTGGATACCGACTTCCTTACGATTATCCAGCACCGGATTGAGAAAGAGCGCGGCGTCCGGCGCTTCCACGTCGCAATCGAGGAGGCGCACCGCATTCCACACTGCGGCGGCGAGCGCCAGGCTGACAGCGACGGTGGTCTTGCCCGTGCCGCCCTTGCCGCTGGCGACCACGATGCGCATCAGTGACGGCCTCCGTGATGACCCGCGTGCGTGGCGGCGGCGGTCTTGCTCAACTTGCCCGCCTTGAACAAGGCCAGCACATCCGCGGCAGTGAGAGATTCGCCCGTCGGCGCGAGGTACATTTCGATACCCGCCGGGGAGAGGGTGTCAGCCGCGTTCGGTCCATACGCGCCGCTGACAACCGCCTGCGCGCCCAGTTTGGCGATGAACTGCGCTGCCTGCACGCCCGCCCCGCCCGAAGCGGAGAGCGCGGGATTCTCGTGGGCGGTCCATTCGCCCGTTTCGGTGTCCACCAGACAAAACGCGGCGGCGCGTCCGAAGCGCGGGTCGAAGGGGGATTCAAGTTTGTTTCCAGAAATTGAGATTGCGATTTTCATGAGGTTAGGTGATTAGTGATTGGTAATTGACAGAGAGCAGGCAACGGGGTTGGGTAATTACCATTCGCCAATTACCGCTCTCTGCTGTTTTCTACTTATCCTTGCTCAACTGCTCGGTCAGTTTTTCGATGGCGGCTTGCAGGCTGCTGAGTTGGTCTCTGAGCCAGAAATTTCCCTGGTTGGCGTTGACTCCGAAGCCGCGCCCGCGTCCGCGTCCCCCGCCGCGGCCGAGGCCGCGCCCCGTCCCGCCCTGACCGGCGCAGTTGCCCATCCCGCGTCCTGTGCGGGGCCCTTGTCCTTGCGGTCCAGTTCCGTCTTGGTATGGCATAATTGACTCCTTTCGGTTGCCTTGTCGGTTACTTTTTCTTGACAGCGTCGTACGCTGCTTCAAGCGCTTCGATTTCCTTGCGCCGCTGGCGCAGGGATTCGATCCATTCGGAGAGCGCCGCTTCGCCCTGTGGGGTGATGGTGTAGATGCGCCGCTGGGGGCCGAGGCTTTCCTCGCTCCAGGAACTGGTCACCAGCCCCGCAGTTTCGAGGTCGCGCAGGGCGCGGTACAGAATGCTGATGTCCATGAGTTCAGGCTCGAAACCGAACTCCTTCAAACCGTCCATCAGGCTGTAGCCGTAGCCCGGTTCCCGGTGTAAAAGCACCAGCAGGCACGATTCGAGAAAAAACATCTTGCGTCTGCCGCCCCCGCGGCTATGTCCAAAACCTCGTCCACCGGGCATTGCGTTTCTCCTTTATCTATAGTTTACATCACTATAGACAAAATGTCAATAGCACACAAAACAAATGACAGTCACTTGAGGTGACTGTCACTTTGTCGGATGAAATCAGCGCGCGAGGGAGGCGGCCGCTTCGGTCTCGTGTTCCGCTTCGAAAACGGGGAAGTATTTCGCCAGCAGCCCAAAAGCCAGAATGCCCGCCGAGAAGATACCGATGGAAACGGCGACTTCAGGCAGGGTCGGGAAGTATTTGACGTTGCCCATGAAGGACGGCAGGTAGTAGAGCGGGTCGGGGTGCTTGACCGCGAACCAACTGACATCGAAGCGGTTCAAAATCATTCCAAACAGCAGGATGAGCGCGCCCAAGAAGCGGCGGTTGTCGTTCTCACGGTTGGCTTTGATAGAAAACCAGATAAACGGAAAGACGACGCCGATCAGGATTTCGGCCCAAAACAGCAGGCTCATCGTCCCGCTGGTGAACAGGTAACCGAGGTCGCCGGCCAGGGCAATTTCGCCAAACTTGAGCAGTGCATAAATGCCCAGGATCCAGGGAACGGCTTTGGTTAGTTTCGCCAGCAAATGCGATTCGATGCCGCGCTTGAAGTAACGCGAACTGAGTGTGGACTCAAAGACCAGCATCGCCACGCCGACCGCCAACGCCGAGACGAAGAAGAGAATGGGCAGAATGGGCGTCCACCACAGGGGATGCAGTTTCTGCGGCTGGATGAGCAGCAGTGAGCCGAGCGAGGACTGGTGCAAGGTCGAAAGCACTACACCCAGGATGACGAAGGGCATGATGAATTTGTGGATGAGGTGCGCTACTTTATGCAGTTTGGAGAAACGCTCCAGCACCACCGGTGAAAACTCGATGGCCAACACGGTCAAGTAAGACATGACGCAGATGCCGATTTCGAGCAGCACCGAGGTCGGGTTTTGGTAGATAATCATGTACCAAATGCGCAGCGGCTGACCCAGGTCAACGAGCAGGGCAACAGCCACCATAATATAGCCCAGGAAGGCGGTCAAAATCGCCGGGCGCAGAAGAGGCTCGAATTCCTTGCGGCGCAAGATGTAAACCAGCCCGGCCATAATGAACCCGCCGCTGGAAATAACGACGCCGGTGAACAAGTCGAAACTAATCCAGAAGCCCCAGGGATAGGAGTAACTCAGGTCGCTGATGGCGCCGATGCCGAAGGCGTAGCGCATCATAGCAACGACAAAGGCGACTCCCGCCAGCGCTATCAGAACGAGCGGGAATAACCCAATGCGAAGAAACTTGGGCAGAGTGATGTTCAGTTTCATTTCGTCTTCTCCGCTTCTTTATCGTCTTCGGCCTTCTTTTCGCCGCCTTTTTTCTTCTCGTGGAGCGCCACGCCGGCGGCCACCGCACTCAACACCGCACCCCAACTGAGAGCAAAGGGAATAGTCACTTCCATCACGGCTTCGCTGACTTCATTGATGGGCGTCTCCGGCAGGGTCGGCAGGCCGAGTTCCTCGAAGGGGACGTGAGAGATGATGAGATAGGACGTGCCGCCGTTCTCAAATTCTCCGTACACATGCTGGATGTATTTCTCAGGATGGGCGGCAATGCGCTCGTGGGCCTTCTTGAGCAGTTCTTCGCGCTCGCCGTATTCCAGGGCGTCGGTGGGGCAGGTCTGCACACAGGCGGGTTCCTCGCCGACGTCAATGCGCTGCGGGCAGAAGGTGCATTTGTCAATGAACGCGCCTTCCACAATACCTTTGTCGTAGTCAAAGTGCGGCACGCCAAAGGGACAGGCGTTCATGCAATAGCGGCAGCCGATGCACTTTTCGGGGTTGTAGACCACCGGGCCGTCGGGGCGCTTCGAGTAGGCCCCCACCGGGCAGGCTGACATGCAGTCGGGATGTTCGCAGTGCATACAGTGATAGACCATCGTGCTGCGCTTGAGATTGGGAAACTCACCCGTGACGCCGAGTCCCGCGACCCAGATGCGGGTCTTGTCCATCTCGATATTATTTTCCACGCTGCAAGCCACCATGCAGGCGCGGCAGTCAATACAGCGCGTGGCGTCGAACAGAAAAGCGTGATGTTTGATTTCAGTCATGGTTCACCTCTAAGCCTTCTCCACCGTGACGAAGGTCTGGCTCAGGGCCTGGCTGCCGCTGACGGGGTCGGTGTACGTTTCGTGCAGGACCGAGTCGCTGGCGCCGTAGCCGAAGGCGGTGGTCAACCCTTTGGAGAGATGACCGTAGCCGGGCGTCAGGTAAACACAGTCCGGGCGGATGGCCTCGGTGGCCAGCAGGCGAATATGCGCCTCGCCGACCTTGCTGGTCACCCGCACCCAGTCGCCGTCCTGCAGACCTTTCTGCGCGGCGACCTTGGCGTTCATCCACAGGCGCGGCTCATCGGCGTACTTGTGCAGGAGTTGATTGTTCTGCGTGCCGAATTGCGTGTGCTGGGCCACCTTGCCGGTCAGCAAGTAGAATTGACCTTCGCCGGGCATGGGCGGCTCTTGCCACTTGACCACACCATCAAAGCCGGCATTGGCCAGCGTCTCCGAATAGAGTTCAATCTTGCCGCTCGGCGTGTTCCACTTGTATTCCAGCGGCCCTTCGGGCGGCATTTCGGCGTAGCCTTTGCGCTTGACCTCTTCCAAATCGGCGCCCAGGGGCTTGAGTTGCTGACGCAGGTAGTCTTCTTCGTCTTCATACTGGAAATAATCGCCCAGGCCCAGGCGTTCGCCGAGTTGCTTGTAAATCCACAGCGTGGACTTGGCCTCGCCCTGCGGCTCGATGACCGGCTGGCGGATGAAGGCCTTATCGCCCACCGGCAGCAGCGGGTCGTAGCGCTCCAGGTAGGAGGCTTCGGGCAGCACCACATCCGAGAACCAGGCCGAATCGTTCATCAGAATATCAATCGTGACGATGAAGTCCATCTTGCCGAAGGCTTGCAAGGTCTTGTTGCGGTCGGGGATGGAGAGAATCGGGTTCTGGCGTGAGATGAACCAGCCGTGCGGCTGATAGGGGTCGCCCTTGACGATGTTATCGCGCAACTCCTGGAAAATGCCCAATTTGAGCGGCACGAAGGGATACTTCCACGGCACGCCGTCCAAGCGCAGGGCCGAAACGCGCGGGTAAGGCGGCTGGGGCGGCGCGCCCAGGCCGGCGCCTTCGGCGGCTGCAGGCAGCATGGTCACGCCCCAGTTGCCCACCAGGGCATTGAGAGCGGTGATGGCGCGCTCGGTGGCAAATGAGTTGATGAAATTGGAGGTGCGCCAGCCGTTGTGCGCCAAAGCGTATTTGCCGGCCGCCGCAAATTCATGAGCGATGCGGCGGATGGTCTCGGCCGGCACGCCGCTCACCTGCGCTGCCCATTCGGGGGTATAACGCTGCACTTCGGCGGCCAATTGTTCAAAGCCAACGGTGTACTGTTCCACGAAGGAACGGTTGTAGAGTTTTTCGCCGATGATGACATGCAGCAGGGCAAGATGGAAAGCCAGGTCGGTGCCGGGGCGGATGGGAATCCACTCGCTGGCTTTGGCGGCCGTCTTGGTGAAGCGCGGGTCGAGATAAACCACTTTGGCGCCGCGGTCAATCGCCATGATGAGATCGTGAGTCTCAGAGGTGGAAATGGCCTCCGCCAGGTTGCGGCCGGTCAGGATGATGTACTTGACTTTGCTGTAATCGCGGTTCGGCTCTTCCAGCCCAAAGGCCAGAATGTTGGCGACAATCATGGCGTTGAAGCACAGCGAGCGCTGCGTGCCATAGTTGGGCGAACCGTAGGCGTAAAGCAGGTTCTCGAACTGCGGCTGGGTCAGGCAGTGCGTGGTCGAGAAGACCATCGCCTCGGGGCCGTACTTCTCCTTGATGGCGAGCATTTGGCTGGCCACCAGGTCGAGGGCCTCGTCCCAGGAGGCTTTGCGGAACTTGCCTTCGCCGCGCTTGCCGACGCGGATGAGCGGGGTCAGCACACGGTCGGGGTCGTAGGTGTTCATCAGCCCCGACTGCCCGCGCGGACACAGATTGCCCTTCGAGTGCGGATGCTCCGGGTTGCCGTCCAGTTTGACGACGCGCCCGTTCTTCACTTTGGCAATCAAGCCGCAGCGCCAGACGCACATCTCGCACATGCTGGGGATGTAGCCGTCGCCCTGCGAGTCCAGGAACCCGGCCTGACGGGCCGCCTCGGCCACCGGAGCCGGCAGCAGGCTGCCCGCCGCGAGCGCCGCCCCCGCCGCCGCGCCCAGTTTCAGAAAATCTCGTCGTGAGAGTGTTTTTGCCATAGTTTCTCCGATGTCAGTAATCGGTGTTCAGTCATCAGTGATCAGTTTTTCATCCACTGATTACTGGTAACTGATTACTGATCACTGCTCTTCCTCTGCCACCCCGCCCGGTCAATCATGTAGAACAAGAAGAGCGACATCAGCGTAAAGAGCAAGACGGTCAGGAAGGGGCTGAGATTCCACAGGTCGGGGATGACGACATTGCCGTAGTTGGCAATCGCCATGATAGCCGGCTGCACCTGCTGATAGGTCAGGCCGTAGATGGCCGCGCCGGTCAGGAAGCCCAAGGTGCCGGGGATGAGGTAATCCAATTTGCCGTCCCCTGCGCCGGCTGCTTGCGTGCCGGGGCAGTACCCGGCCAGCGCCATGCCCACGCCAAAGATGAGACCGCCGACCAGGTTGCCGACCACGTAAGTCGCCGGGGGCGCCGGGAAGGTCACCAGTCCCAGGCCGCGCAGGGCGTACAGTCCGCTCATCGAGACCACCAGGGCGGTCATCATGAACTTCAGTACGGCCATATCCGTGAAGCGGAAGACGTTGACGATTTTGTGATACTTGGTCAGCCCGGCCTTATTGAGCGCAAAGCCGAAGGCGATACCTAAAACGAACGCAATGATATACGAAGTCATGGCCGCCTCCTAATAGCGTTTTCCGTAGATGAGTTTGGCCGTGACGATGCCCGAGGCAAACATCCCGGCGATGAACAGGAACGCTGCCGGGTCGAGCAGCATCCCGCCCGAAATGGCCAGGCCGCTGGTGCAGCCGCCGGCGATGCCGGCCGCGTACTCCAGGATGATGCCGCCCACGAAGAGCAGCAGCCAGCGCTTCCACAACTGCGGCCCGTAGATTTTCTTCCACTGCTCGTTGTCGTTCACACGGAACTTGAGCGTGCCGCTGGTGGCCGCCGCCAGCATACTGCCGAAGAAGATGCCCACCAGCAGGATGACGTTGGTAGTAATCTCTGCCGGCATGACAAAGTTGAAATACATGTTATTGAACAGGTTGGGCGCAATTGCCTTACCGATGATGCCCACCATATTCTCGAACGCGCCCGAGGCGCCCAGCAGGCTGTTGTTAATCCACACCGCCAGGATGCCCACCACTCCCAGCAAAATTCCGGCGATGTAGGGCGACCATTCTTCCCGACGGATGTAATTCCAAATCGCTTTCATGCCTATTCCTCCTTTGAAATCAACGTATCGAGCAGGTCAAGCGCCTTCTCGGCCTTCTTGCTCTCCAGCACACTCTTCAGCGCCTTGCGCGTCCCCGGCTTCAGCCCGGAAATCTGCGGCAGCATCTCGACCACATCGGCGGGATACTCGGCATCCACCGCCTTGGTGTCGCCGAACTTGACGTTGACCAGTTTCTCGCGCGTGACGACAAACCCGCCGCCGCCGACCACGATTCCGGCAATCATCACCAGGAGGATGACATTGCCCCAATTGACCGGCTTCTTGCCCAAGACGGTCTGCTCGTAGTGTGCGGCGTAATCCACCAGATTGGGATCATCCACGACGACTTCATTACACCCACTGACCGCCGCGGCTGCCGGAGCGGATTCCGTTGCCGGAGCCGCCGGTTCGTTCCCCGCCGCGGCCTGTCCGCCGGACCCCGAGCCGATCGCCACCCCCAGCGCCTCCGCGTAGACCTGAGCGCGCGCTTCCAAATCGTTGACGTGGCACTGCTGGCAGGAGGCCTTGATATCCTCCAGCGGCGGCACCATGCCCGTGTGCGCGGCCGCCTTGTCGGTGGCCTGCTGGTTACCGGCATGGCAGATGTAGCAGAAATCGCCAAAAGCGTGCGACTTATGCCAGGCACTGCCGTCGTTGTTGACCGGCATCTGTCCTTGCACCTCGTGGCAGTTCTTACAGGACGAAGCCTGCGAACCACACTGGGCATTGGCGGGTTGGGCGCTCATCAGCGCCAGGGCGCTGACCGCCACCAAAACCAGTCCCAGCGACACAAACCAAAAAGTCAAACGTTTGAATTGCATCCTCTTCCTCCAAGAGTGATTTTGTAGGACAGGCTTTCCAGCCTGTCGTAGTGCGGGCTTTTTAACCTGTCGTAGTGCAGGCTTTTTAGCCTGTCATGGACAAGCCAAAGGCTTGTCCTACGATTACTCGGCAATCAAACTGGCGCGATACTGAATGCGGTCGCGCATGATGGCGCGTAAAATATCCAGCGCCTGAATGATGCGCTCATCCGTCAGCGCATACTGCACGCTCATCCCCTGGCGGGTGGCCGTCACCAACCCGCGCTCGCGCAAGATTTTCAGGTGACGCGAAACGGTGGGCTGAGGCAAATCGAGTTGCTCGGTGAGTTCGCTCACATTGCACGGCTCGTTGGCCAGCGCGTAGAGCAGAATCAGGCGGGTCGAATCCGCCAGCGCCGAGCAGAAATCGGCGTGTAATTGCGTAATTTCCTGAATGAGGGTAGGGGAGAGCATGAGTTACCTTATTCGGATAAGCGAATATACGATAATCGTATCTTACTCTTATCTCTTACTCACCTATAGTGACATACATCACATTCACATGTGACACCCATCACAAACAAGCAGCGATTGGAGCGCAGAGCAATTAACACTCATGCAGGCCGCAGCAGGCCTGCATAAGTTATGGAAACTTCACAATGTATCCAGAAGAGTTCAGGCGATCAGCGCCCCCTCAAGTCTTAACAGCCATTCTTTGGTTTTTACCCCCTCCCCCAAACCATATCCGCGCAATTTCCCGTCTGTCCCGATGACGCGGTGACAAGGGATGACCAGGGGGATCGGATTGGTCGCTTCTGCTCGTCCAACAGCACGCGCCGCCTGGGGCTTGCCGATTTGTTCGGCAATTTCTTTATAGGTGCGTGTCTCGCCATAGGGGATTTCACAGGTAGCGCGCAAGACCATCTGCTGAAAGGGGCGCAAGAGCGTCCAATCTATGTCCAGGGTGAAATGACGACGTTTGCCGGCTAGGTACTCGCGCAATTCGGCGGCTGCCTGCGCCGTCCATCGTGGCGCATATTCGACCGGTCGTTTGAAGCGCCGTGACAGATAGGCTTCGAATTCGGCCTGGGATTTGCCCCATTCGATCGCCGCCAGTCCCGCATCCGAGGCGGCCAGCCACAGGTCGCCGAGGAGCGTGCCTTTGAGTTCGCCAGTGTAGAGAAAGGATTTGCCGGTCATCATATTCTCCTTCTTCGGGGACACCCCCCTGAATTCCAAGGTTTCAGCCGAGCAGAACCTCCAGATAGGCATCCACCATCTTGTCCAGACCGAAAGCCTGCTCGGCGTGACGCCGCGCGGCAGAGCGAAAACGCAACGGATCGCGAAGAATCTCGGTCACAGCCTGCGCCAAAGCAGGGACGTCCGGCGGGTCGAGTTTCCATGGGTCGCCGCCATAAGACACCAGCCGACCGGCATCGCCGCTCACCAGTTCCGGCAGCGCTCCGGTCGCAAAGCCAGTCACCGGCAAGCCACATGCCAATGCCTCGATGACCGAATTCGGGCAGGGGGGGTTCGGTTCAGCAGAAAAATACACGTGCGCCGAGCGCGCCAGGAAGGGGATTCGCTCGCGCGGGACGACGCCCAGGAGGGTCAGCGGCACGCGGGCGCGGGCCTGCCATTCTTTTCGCTGAGTCTCGGTCACTTTGGCAGCCACGACCACTTCCATTGGGAAGCCATGTTCGAAGTGCAAGAGTTCGGCCAGTTTCAGAGCATTCCCCAGCCCCACATCCTGCCCGCCGGCCAGGCTGCCCTCCACCAAGAGCATACGGAAGCGGTCGGTAGGCCGCTCATGCGAGCCATCCGGCGTATAGACGGATAAATCCACGGCGTTGTAAATGACCGTCCAGGGGATGCGCGTCGCCCCGTACCAATCTTCCCACCAGTCATGGACGAAGCGGCTCTGATAGACCACTCGATCGGCCAGGAAGCGGCGGATCGAAGCCAGGATGCGATTGTTCACTTCCGAGCGCAGGAAATGCCGCAGGGACGTCCTGCGCCGCCGGTGAATCCAGTTCAAGCCATCAAGACGGTGAACGATGCGCACGCCGCGCTGCCGTGCCTGCCATAACGGGAACAGGCGTCGGGTCCCGGCGATGACCAGAACGGCGTCATAGGGACGGTCATCCAGGTCGTAACAGACCTCGATGCCGCGCCGAATCAGCCCGGCAGCCAGTTTTCCTTGAAAGGAGGCCGGCCCGCCCGCGCCGCTTAATTTGGGAACCAGACAAATGCGAGTCACTTTTCACAATCCCGACAGAGTTGTCAGACATGCGTAGGGGAAACGTAGGGTAATCGTCAAGCACAATTTCAGACGCCGTGTTAATATATGACCAGAAGGCGATTTCTCTTCTCCTCCTTTTCAGAGAGCCGGGGTCGGCGTCCCCGGCTCTCGTGATTCTAACACATGTTATACTCCGCTCCGATGAGCCTCGCCGTCCGCCTTCTCTACCGCGCCCGTCAGTTTCGGCTGGCGCTTTTCGGCCCCTGGCCCTCTGTGCCGGAGGAAGCCCTCCGGCCCTATCTTTCCCCCGCCCTGATTGCCCTTTTCCGCCGCATGAGTCCGTCCGAGCAGGCGCACTCGCTGGCCGTCCTGAGGCGGCTGAAGGAGCAGGGACACAGCGACCCGGCGCTGCTCGCCGCAGCGTTGCTGCACGATGTGGGCAAGTCGCTCTCGCCGCTCTCGGTTTTCGACCGCGTGCTGATTGTGCTGGGGAAACGCTTTGCACCACGCCTGGCCCGCCGCTGGGGAGAGGGCAAAGCGAGCGGACTGCGCCGCCCGTTCGTTGTCGCCGCTCACCACCCCGCCTGGGGTGCAGACCTGGCCGCCGCGGCAGGCGCTTCCCCGCGGACCTGCGACCTGATTCGCCGCCATCAGGATTTTTCCTCCCCTGATGACGCCCTGCTGACCGCCCTCCAGCGGGCGGACGATTTCGAGTAAGTATGGCCTTCTACTGCTACATCCTTGAATGTTCGGATGGGACGTATTACACCGGCTGGACGACCGATCCGGCGCGGCGCGTCCGTCAGCACAACGCCGGGCGCGGGGCGCGGTACACGCGCAGCCGGCGCCCGGTGCGGCTGGTGTACGTGGAGGAACTGCCCGACCAGCGCTCGGCAATGAAACGCGAGAGGGCCATCAAGGCCCTCCCGCGCTCGCAGAAAGAGGAATTGTTCCGCTAGCGGCGGGATGAATCCCGCTTTATTTTTTATTCGGTAAACAACGGCAAATGACCGAGCGAGAGGACGTGATTCCAATGCTCGCGGTCGCCCTCCGTCAGGATCGCCGCTTCGCAAACTACCTCGGCCCCGGCCTTTTGCATAATCGTTTTCATCCCCTCCAAGGTCGAACCGGTGCTGATGACATCGTCCACCAGGACGACTCTTTTGCCCTTGACCATCTCCTGGTCTTTTTCATCCAGAATCAGCGTTTGCGGCTCGCCGGTGGTGATGGAGAGCGTCTCGGCGATGAGGGCCGCGCCCATGTAGGCCTTGTACGTCTTGCGCAGGACGATGTAGGGCTTGCCCGTCTCCACCGAGAGGGCATAAGCCAAGGGGATAGATTTGGCCTCGGCGGTCACGAACAGGTCATAGGTCACCGCCTGCAACTTTTCGGCCAAGGCTGCGGCAGCCGCCTGCACCAATTCGGTATCGCCGAGGATGTTCAAGACGGCGATGCGCAGGCCCGGCTTGACCTGAAAGAGCGGCAATTCACGCCGCACGCCGGCAATTTCAATCGAATAGGTTTCTCGCTTGGTCATCTTTCGTCTCCAGGGCAAAGTTCGAGGATAGTTTATCATAATTTCCCGCAGTATAATTTCGCCGTCTACTTTCTCCCTTCTTGCGTCTCGTCCTCCTGCCATGCTTCCCGACCTGCACCTGCACGACATTCTCCGCCTGCGCAAACCGCACCCCTGCGGCTCGTATGAATGGACCGTCACCCGCCTGGGCGCGGATATCGGTCTGGAGTGCCGCGGCTGCGGTCGGCGCGTGTTGCTCACCCGCCGCGAACTGGCGCGGCGGGTGAAAGCCATTTTGCCCAAGGAGTCGGATGAACCCACCCAACGCGGGGCGTAAACCCCACATCCTGTTTCTTTTTTCCGATACCGGCGGCGGTCACCGCGCCGCTGCGGATGCCATCATCGAGGCCCTCCACCTGGAATTCGGCGATGTCCTGACGACCGAGATGGTGGATTTTCTCAAAGACTACGCTCCGCCGCCCTACAATCAACTGCCGCGTTTCTACCCGGAGATGGTCAAAGTGCCGGAACTGTGGGGCGTGGGCTTCAAAATCAGCGACGGCCGCCCGCAGGCGCGCCTCGTGACCTCGACTCTGTGGCCGGTGGTGCGGCAGGCGGCGCGGCGGCTGGTGCAGGAACACCCCGCCGACCTGCTGGTCAGCGTTCATCCGCTGGGCAATTCATTCTTTCTGAAAGCGCTTGGCCATAACCGCCCGCCCTTCGTCACCGTCGTCACCGATATGGTCACCACCCACGCCCTGTGGTACGACAAGCGCGCCGACCTGATCTTCGTCCCGACACGGCTGGCGCGTCAGCGCGCCCTGGAGTATCACATGCCGCCCGAAAAAGTGATTGTCGCCGGGCAGCCCATTTCCGACCGCTACACCCATCCCTGCCAGGATAAAGCCGCCCTGCGGCGCAGCCTCGGCTGGCCGGAGGAGAAGTTCACCGTCCTGATGGTCGGCGGCGGCGAGGGCATGGGCCCGCTGGCCGAGACAGCGCGGGCGGTGGATGAATCGGGCCTCGATGTGACGCAGATCATCGTTGCCGGACGCAACAAAAAACTGAAGGCTTATCTGGAAAGCCTGACGTGGGAAAATCCGACCTTCATTTACGGCTTTAGCCAGCGCATGCCCGACTTCATGCGCGCCGCCGACGCCATCGTCACCAAGGCCGGGCCGGGGACGATCGCCGAGGCGCTGGCGGCCGGTTTGCCCATCATCCTCTACGCCCGCCTGCCGGGGCAGGAGGATGGGAATGTCTACTACGTTCAAGAGCGCGGCGTGGGCGTTTGGGCGCCAGAGCCGCCGCAAGTGGTGCGAACGCTGACGCGCTGGGTCTGCAAGCCGCATACCCGCGAGCAGGTGATCGCCAATTGTCGCGATGCGGCACGTCCACAAGCAGCGCGGCTCATCGCTCGCGCCTTGGGCACCAGGGTGGGGCTGAAAAGCCCGTAGTATAATCCTCTCACATGCCCATTTTGGACGCCCACGCCTTCGAGTTTTTCAGCAAGTCGCCGGAGCAGACCCGCCGCCTGGGAATGCGCCTCGGCGCGCTCCTGTGTCCTGGCGACCTGGTCTGCCTGCAGGGCGACCTGGGCGCGGGCAAGACGACCCTCGTGCAAGGCGCGGCGCGCGGCTGGGGCGCGCTGGACGAAGTCTCCAGCCCGACCTTCGTGCTGGTCAACGCCTACCGCCGCGCCGACGGCGGTCAACTTTCCCACTTCGACGCCTACCGCGTCGAAAGCGCCGCCGAAGCGGAAGAACTCGACCTCGAAGCCTTGCTCGCCGCCGGGCCGCTCTTCATCGAGTGGCCGGAACGGGTCGAGTCCATTTTGCCCGCCGAGCGGCTGTGGGTGTTCCTCGAATATGAATCTGAAGAACACCGTGCCTTGCGCTTCACGGCAAAGGGCAAACGCTACGAGACGCTGCTGGATGAATTGCGCCGAGCCGTCTATGGAGGCGACTGATGCTGCTCGCCGTTGACACTTCCACCGCCCAACTCGGTCTGGCGCTCTACGACGGCACGCAGGTCATCGGCGAACTGACCTGGCAGGGACGCGCCCGCCACACGCAGGAACTCGCCCCGGCAGTGGCCGGATTGCTCGAACGAGTCGGGGCGAGGGGAGATGCGCTCCAGGCGCTGGGCGTGGCCCTCGGCCCTGGTTCGTTCACCAGTCTGCGCGTCGGACTGGCCTTCGTCAAGGGGCTGGCGCTGGCGCGGCGGCTCCCGCTGGTCGGCGTCCCGACCCTGGACGTAGTCGCCGCTGCCGTGCCGCTCGATCCCGCGCGGCGGCTGGTGGCTGTGTTGCAGGCCGGACGCGGGCGGCTGGCAGTGGTGTGGTATCAGGCTGCGGGAAACGGGTGGCAGGCCGAGGGTCCGGCTACCGTGACGACCGCCGACGAATTGGCGCATCAGATTAAACGGCCGGTCATCCTCTGCGGCGAATTGACTGCCGAAGAGCGTCGGCGCCTGGCGCGGCGGTACAAGAACGTCCGTCTCGCTTCGCCAGCGCAATGCGTCCGCCGACCGGCGTTGCTGGCCGAGATAGCCTGGCGGCGCTGGCAGGCCGGTCAGGTCGATTCGGCGGCATCCCTCGCCCCGATTTACCTGCATGTAGCCGGAGGGCCGCCCGCATGAACCTGAAAATCCGCCGCATGACTCTGGCAGATGTTCCGGCAGTTGCCGAAATTGACCGTCTGTCCTTCAGCCTGCCATGGCCGGAGCGTTCGTTCCGCTACGAAGTGAGCCAAAACCCGGCGGCGCGGGCCTGGGTGGCCGAAGTGGAGGGGCGGGTGGCGGCCATGCTGGTGCTGTGGCTGATCCTGGACGAGGCGCACATTGCCACGATTGCCACACATCCGGACTTCCGTCGGCAGAAAATCGGCGAGCGGCTGCTGCTCCATGCCCTGGCCGCGGCGCGGGAGGAAGGGGTAGGGCGTGCCTTTCTCGAAGTGCGCGTCAGCAACCTGGCCGCTCAGGCGCTCTATAAAAAATACGGTTTTGTCGTGGACGGAATCCGCCCGCACTATTACAAGGACAACAATGAAGACGCCTTGCTGATGAGTCTGGATAGCCTGGATAGTCTGATAGTCGAATAGTCAAGAGTCGGATGGTCCAAACCTGCCAGCGTTCAAACTGCTAATCTGCAAACTTGTCAACCTGCAAACGGAGAAGTTATGACCCCCGAAGAAACCCTCGCCCGCATTGCTCAGGAAGTTTCGACCTGCCAGAAATGCGCCCTACACCACTCGCGCAAGAAGTCGGTTCCCGGCGAGGGGCCGGCCAACGCTGAAATCATGCTCATCGGCGAGGGCCCGGGCTTCCACGAAAACGAGCAGGGCAGGCCGTTCGTCGGCGCGGCGGGGCAATTTCTCAACGAGTTGCTCGCCCAGGCGGGGATGAAGCGCGAGGACGTGTGGATCGGCAACGTGGTAAAATGCCGCCCGCCCGGCAACCGCGACCCGCTGCCGGAGGAACTGGCGGCCTGCAACACGTATCTTGAGGCGCAAATTGCCGCCATCAGCCCGAAGATCATCATCACGCTGGGACGTTACTCGATGGGCAAATTCCTGCCCGGGGCAAAGATCAGCGCCGTCCACGGACAAATACGCCGCGTGGGCGATCGCTTCGTGATTGCCATGTTCCATCCGGCGGCGGCGCTGCATCAGGCCTCGCTCAAACCGGCCATTTTGCACGATTTCGCCCAATTGCCCAAATTGCTGGAACAGGCACGCGCTGCCCTCAAGCGGCTGACTCCTGTGCAGGCAGAAACGCCGAAGGAAGAGCCGAAGCAGTTGAGTCTGTTTTAGGCCACAGATTTTACAGATTTCACAGATTGCACGGATTTTGACAATGGCTTCTTATCTTGTCACCGGCGCGGCCGGGTTTATCGGGGCGCGGGTCGCCGAAATGCTCATCGAGCAAGGACACCGCGTCACCGGCGTGGATAATCTGAACGACGCCTACGACCTCCGCCTGAAGGAATACCGCCTGCGGAAGTTACAGGCGTTATCTGGTTTCGAATTTGTCCGTGACGATATTGCAGACCGCAACATTCTCCATCGTCCATCGTCCATCGTTCATCGTCAATTCGATGCCGTCATCAACCTTGCCGCCCGCGCCGGGGTGCGCGCCAGTCTGCAAAATCCCTGGCTTTTCTACGAGACCAACGTTACCGGCACGCTCAATCTGCTCGAATGGTGCCGTCAGCGCGGCATCTCCAAGTTCATCCAGGCCTCCACCTCCACCGTCTACGGGCTGAACGCTCCGGTTCCGACTCCCGAAACGGCCTCCACCGACCATCCACCGCAACCCTACGCCGCCAGCAAAAAAGCCGCCGAAACGCTGTGTTACACTTATCACAGCCTCTACGGCCTGGACGTGAGCGTGGTGCGCTATTTCACCGTCTATGGCCCGGCCGGACGCCCCGACATGAGCATGTTCCGCTTCGTCAAGTGGATTCACGAGGGCGAGCCCCTGCGTCTCTTCGGGAGCGGCGAGGCATCGCGCGGGTTCACCTACATTGACGACATCGCCCGCGGCACAATTGCCGCGTTGCAGCCTTTTGGGTACGAAATCTTCAACCTGGGCGGACATGAAGTCATCACCATGAACGCTCTGATTGCCATGATGGAAGAACTGATTGGCCGCAAAGCGGTCATTGAACACCTGCCGCCCAATCCCGGCGAACTGCAAACCAATCACGCCGATGTGACCAAGGCGCGCCGTCTGCTCGGCTGGCAGCCGCAAGTCTCCCTGTTGGAGGGGGTGACGCGCCTCGTTGAATGGTATCGCGCCGAGCGCCCCTGGGCCAAAGAGGTATCCACGCAGTGAATTTCATCCAGAAAGCCATTGCCGTCTGGAAACAGGACAACCTCCTGCGCCGGGTCGTCCGCAACAGCGGTTATCTGATCGCCGGCAACGCCCTCAGCACGATGGTGCAAAGCATCCTCAGCGGCCGCCTGCTGGGGATTTTAGGCTTTGGCATCCTCGGCGCGGCGATCGAATTTGCCACCAACATCAATCGCCTGTTCTCCTTCCGTATGGGAGAGATGGTCGTCAAGTATATGGGGCAGTTCCTGGCCGAGGGCCGCCGCGACCGCGCCGCGGCCGTCTTCAAAGCGGCCGTCCTGCTCGAAACGGCATCCTCTATCCTCGCCTACCTGCTGATTGTCCTGCTTTCCCCGCTGGCGGCGGCGGTCATCCTCAAGGACGCTGCCCTCGCCCCGCTGATCTCCTTCTACGCCCTGGCCATGCTGGCTAACTTTGCCGTCGAATCTTCGACCGGCTTCCTGCAAGCCGCCGATCGCTTCCGCAGTCAGGCGCTGATCGGCTTTTTTCAATCCGTGCTGACGGCAGGCATCATCGTTTACGCTTATTTGACAAGAGGCGGCATCTGGCTGGTGATGGGCGCGTACCTGGCGGGCAAAGCCTTCAACGGCCTCGGTCTGGCCGCCTATGCCTTCTGGCGAGCGCGGCAGGTCTTCGGCGCAGACTGGTGGCGGGCCTCCTTCCGCCTCCTTCCATCGCAACGGGAATTCTGGCGCTTTGCCTGGAGCACAAACTTCAGCGGCACGGTGACGATGGTCACGCGCGACAGCGAATCGGTCTGGATTTCCCTGCTCCTGTCACCGATTGCCGCCGGCTACTACAAGGCCGCCAAAGCCGTCATCAACCTGGTCACCCTGCCGATCAATCCCTTTATCACCGCCGCCTACCCGGCCATCAATCGCGCAATTGCCGAGCGCGCCTGGGCACGCCTGCGCCATCTCCTGCGCCGCCTAACACTCATCTCCGCTGCCTGGACGGGCGCGGCCGCCCTGGGGCTGGCCATCTTCGGCCACTGGCTCCTCACCACCTTCTACGGCCCTGATTTCGCCCCCGCCTATCCCGCCCTGCTTCTTTTGCTCATCGGCTACGGCTTTGCCAACATTTTCTACTGGAATCGCAACCTGCTGCTTTCCTTTGGCATGCCCGATTATCCCCTCAAAGCCACCGCCTTTGCCGGAGCGGCCAAACTGCTGCTCACCTTCCTGCTTGTGCCGCGCTTCGGCTACCTGATGGAAGCCGCCCTGCTCTCGGCCTTCTTTGTCTTCTCGATTGGATTCATCCTCTGGCGCGGGGTGAAGGAAATCAACCGGCATCCCGATCGGGACGAGAGCCCGCCTGCCGCGCCAAGCGAGGCGGCCGCGCCCCCTGCCCCGCCCATCCCGGACCCGCGGCCGGCGCGCCGTTCCCCGCGCCGCTTTGACCGCCGCGACCTCCTCGCCCTGCTCACCTTCCTCGCCTTTGCCGCTCTCTACTTCCTGGGCAAATTGCAGGGCAACTACCCCCTCGTCATCCTCAGCGGCGATGCCGGCAACATCGCCAGTTACGCCGCTGCCCTCGATCACCCCGAGCGCTTCGCCGCCGACCCTGTGCTGGGCAACCCCGACAACCTGCGCATTTACGCCACCGTTCACATCCCCATTATCCGTGCCCTGGCACGTCTGACCGACAACTACGCCCTGGCCTACGCCTGGCTCATCCTGCCGCAGACCTTTCTGCAATTGAGCGGCTTCTACCTGCTCGGACGCCTGCTCTTCCGCAGCCGCTTCTGGGCCTATCTGCTCGCCTGGCTGACGGCGATGACCTACACCCGCGTCGGCCTGGGCGAAATCTGGGGCGTCTGGCCGGACGCCCTGCCGCGCGTCACCTTCCAGTCGCTCCTGCCGTTCCTGCTGGCGCTCGTCCTGCTCTGGAAGGACTCCCCGCGCCGCTGGCCAGGACTGATGCTCCTCGCCGGGCTGCTCGTCTACGTCCACCCCATCAGCGCCCCGGCCTGGGGACTGGCGCTTTGGCTCGGTCTGTGGGCGCTCGCCCCCCGTTCCTGGACCTGGAAACAGCGTCTGCTCCTCATGCTCGGCCTCGGCCTGGTCTTCCTCCTCACCCTGGCGCCCTTCGCCTGGAACTACCTCTCCTACCGGGGGGAGGACCCCGCCGCCGACTACGACACGGTGATGACCGTGCTGCAAACCTACTGGCCGCAAAACCTGCTCAACGTGCGCGCCGCCCTAGGCGACTTTTTGGCCAATGCCACCCGCAGCCTGCTCCTGCCCCTGGCGTTGATCGGGCTGTTTGCGGTAGGTCGGATTGTCAATCTGACCTACAAGCGCACCGTCCTCCTCTGGCTCCTCGGCCTCTTCCTTGCCTGCGTCCTGCTGCCCTTCATCGAGCGGCTCATCGAAGCCCGCTTCCGCCTCCTGCCGCTGGAGACCGAACTCTTGCGCGGCATCCGCTACTTCGTCCCCTTGCTGCTCCTCTTCTGGCTCTGGCCGCTGGCCGAGTGGACTTCCCGCCCCCTTGCGCCGCGCCTACGCCTGGCGCTGATGGCGCTCGGCATCCTGCTGGTCGGCTTTTGGGGAGCGACCAACCGCCCGGCAGTCGGCGACATGCTTGATGCCGCCGCTTGCCTGGCACGCGGCCGCCTGGTCTGCGCTGCACCGCGCCCCTTGGATAAGTTGATCTTGACCTTGCGCGACCAGACCGCCCCCGATGCCAGCGTCTTCTTCTTCACCCAAGACCCGGCGCACACCTCCCAAACCTTGAGCGTGCGTTACCTGGCGCTGCGCCCGCTGGTCTATACCCTGCGAGATGCCGGCCTGCTCGGCTACGGCAACCGCGCCGCCTTGGGATCGTGGCTGGCGATCACACGGCAGGTGGAGGGTCTGCGCGAGGCGGCGGATGAGTCGCTGCGCCTGGAGGGGGCGGTTTCTCTGGCGCAGGCGCTCGGCGCCGATTACCTGGCGCTCGACTTCTCTCCACCGCTCGAGGCGCTCGAGGGGCTGCCGGCACGCTTGATCCTGCAAAACGAGGCCTATACTCTGCTACAATTGCCGTGATGAATGCCCCTTCTCAAGCCCCCCTTCTGACCGTCATCGTGCCGGTCTATAACGAGGCCGAGTCGTTGCCTGCCCTGCTGGAGGAACTCCTGCCCTACTCTCGCGCCCGGGGCTGGCGCGTTCTCTTCGTGGACGACGGCTCAACCGATGCCGGCGCCGACATCTTGGCGCGCCTGAGCGACCAGGCGGATGTGCAAGTGTTGCGCCACAAGGTCAACCGCGGCTACGGCGGCGCCCTCAAGAGCGGCCTGGCACATGTTGCCACCCCTTACGCCGTCACCATTGACGCCGATGGCCAGCACCGCGTGGAGGACGTGCAAGGCATGCTCGACCTGGCCCTCGCCCATCAGGCCGACCTGGTGGTGGGCGCCCGCCCGCCGGGCAGCGGCAATTTCTACCGCAACTTGGGCAAAGGCCTCATTCGCGCCTTTGCCGGTCTGCTCTTGCCCCTCTCCGTGCGCGACCTCAATTCCGGCTGCAAACTCTATCGCGCCGACCTGGCCAAAAAGTACCTCCCCCTCTGCCCGGATACAATGGCCTTCAGCGATGTCATCACCCTGATTTTCATCCAAAAGCGCCATCTGGTGCTGGAACAGCCGATTTCCATCCGCCCGCGACGCGCCGGGCGCAGCACCATCAGCGCCCGCACCGCCTTTCAGACGGTGATGGAAATCCTGCACATCGCCATGCTCTTCAATCCCCTGCGCATCTTTTTGCCGCTGGCGGCGCTGTGCGTGACCTTCGGCATCGCCTGGGGCCTGCCCATCCTGCTGCGCGGGCGCGGCGTCAGCGTCGGCTCGATGCTGGCCATCGTCACCGGGTTGCTTTTCTTTGCCATCGGCCTGATTGCCGACCAGTTATCGGCCACCCGCATGGCTCTGCTTGACTTGCAATCGCCTGCTGAAGAATGAAAATCGTCTGCATTTCCCCTTCCCAGGTGCCTTCCAAGACGGCCAACAGCATCCAGGCGCTCAAAGTGGCCCAGTCGTTCCTGCAATTGGGGCATGAAACGACGCTGCTTGTTCCGGGCTCGGTCGTGTTTGCGCCGTTCGATCTGGCTCGACACTACGGTCTGAGCCGCGTGCCCCATGTGGAGTGGGTGGGTGGCCAACGACGTCTCTTCCCCTGGCGGGCGGCGCTGCGCGCCCTGAATCTCGGTGCAGACCTGCTCTATTGCTGGCCCTCGCAAGCCGCCCTGGCCGGGATGTTGCTCGGCCGGCCCGCTTTGCTCGAAGTCCACGAGATGCCCTCCGGTCGTTTTGGCCCGCTGTGGTATCGTCTTTTCCTGAGCCTGCCGGGGCGCAAACGTCTGCTGCCCATCAGCGAGGCCCTGCGCCTTGCTCTCGAGGCCCGCTACGGCAAGATGCGCGGCGGGGAGACGGTCATTGCCCCCGATGGGGTGGACGTAGAACGTTACGAGGCGCTGCCGGACCCGGCTGCGGCCCGCCGTCTCCTCGGTCTGCCCGCCGCCCCAACCGTGCTCTGCACCGGCCATCTCTACCCCGGTCGCGGCGCCGAACTCTTCCTCGCCCTGGCCGAACGATTCCCACAGGTCAGTTTCGTCTGGGTGGGGGGGCGCACCGCCGATGTGCAAGCCTGGAAAGGGCGCGCCGCACAGTTGAGCAACGTCACCTTTACCGGCTTCGTGCCCAACGAACGCATCCCGCTCTATCAGGCGGCAGGCGATGTGCTGCTCATGCCCTACGGGCGGAATGTCGCCACCTCCAGCGGCGGCAATACCGCCGAGGTGTGCAGCCCGATGAAGATGTTCGAGTACATGGCTGCCGGCCGCGCCATCCTGAGCAGCGACTTACCCGTCCTGCGCGAGGTGCTGGACGAGACGACCGCCGTCTTCTGCCCGCCGGAGGAGGCAGGGGCGTGGGAAGCGGCCCTGGCCGGCCTCCTCGCCGATGAGACGCAGCGGCAGGCCCTCGGTCAGCGCGCCCGCCGCGCCGCGCAAGCCTATTCCTGGGTCGAGCGCGCCCGCCGCGTTCTGAAAGGATTCTGATGAAACGACTGCGTGATTTGTTCTGGTTTGTGCCGTTCAGCCTGGCTCTGGGCTTGGCTCTTTCCCTGCTCGACCGTTCCGGTGGCTGGGCAGGCTATGGTGTCCTTGCTCTGCTTGGATTGAGTGCACTGACGGCGTTGTGGCGCGCCGAGAACTCCGCC
Source organism: Anaerolineales bacterium (assembly GCA_034436335.1). Taxonomy (GTDB): domain Bacteria; phylum Chloroflexota; class Anaerolineae; order Anaerolineales; family Villigracilaceae; genus UBA877. The sequence continues at coordinate 115,637 of DAOTVO010000037.1, forward strand.
CGCGCTCTGGGATGGATTTTGCTCGCCGCCTTGGTCGCGCGCCTGTTCCTGGGCGCGGCGGCGCAGGTCATCTTGCCCGTCTACGGCTACGACAACGAGGCGCATAACGCCGGTTTTGTCTATCGGGACGCTTTCACCTACGACCGTCAGGCCTATGAATTGGCCGCCTCGGAGGAAGCGCTCTGGCGCGCTTTTGACCGTTCGAGCGGCATCGAGGAGCAATACGGCGGCCTGACTCTGACGCTGAGCCTGGCCTATCGCCTGTTTAGTCCAGAGGCGCACCGCCCGCTGTTAGTAGTGCTGTTGGCGGCCTTGGTCAGCGCCTTGGGCATCGGGCTGGCCTGGCGCGGGATGCGTTCGGCCTGGGGGGAGCGTGTGGCCGGGGCCGCGGCCTGGGTGTTGGCGCTCTACCCGGAGGCGGTTCTGAGCGGCGGCGCGCCGCTGCGCGAACCGTTCCTGCTCTTCTTTGCCGCCTTGTTCTTTTTCTCGCTGATGCGCCTGCGCGAGCGGCGCGGCTGGACGGAGTGGGCCGGTCTGGTCGGCGGCGCGCTCGGTCTGTTCCTGTTTTCGCCGCCCGCCGCAGGCAGTTTCCTCCTGGTGAGCGGAATCTGGCTCTGGCTGACCGGCCGCGGCCACTATCTGCATTGGGGCTGGCTGGTTGGGATATTGACCCTCTCGCTGGCGGCTTTCCTGGTCTTTGGCTTTCTGGCCGGGAGCACGCTCCAAGCCCCCGCCGGGCCGTTGGCCAATCTGCTCGCCTGGCTGCAATACAGCGCCCGCTGGGGGTTGCACGAACTCAAGCAAACCTCCGATGGTCTTCAGCCGCTCTTCGATGTTTTGCCGGAGGGCCTGCACCTGCCGCTGGCGACCGCCTTCGGCGTCACCCAGCCGTTCCTGCCCGCCGCGCTGGCCGACCTGAGCCTGTGGCCGGTCACTTTCATCAACATTCTGCGTTCGCTCGGCTGGTATCTGCTCCTGCCGCTGCTGGCGTTTGCGCCCTTCCTGTGGCGCAAACTTCCGAAAGAAGAGCGCCTGGCCTGGGGTTGGCTGTGTCTGGCGGTTTGGGTGTGGATTTTGGCGGCCTCCTTTCGCGGCGGCGGCGACCAATGGGATAACCCGCGCTATCGCCTGATGCTGTTCTTTTTCCAGGCCGTGCTGGCCGGGCAAGTGTGGGTACGCTGGCGCAGCGGCGAAGCCCCCTGGTTCGGACGTCTGCTAGCCATGGAGGGGTGGGCCTTGTTGGTGTTCCTGTACTTTTACCTGGGAAGGTACAGCGACTGGGGCCTGCCGCGCCTACCACTGCTAATCTCTGTGGCGCTCATACTCGCAGGCTCTATAATTATTCTGCAAGGATTGACTTTCTCTGAAAGTCGGATTTTCAGAATGATAGTTGTTACCGGTTCTTTCATCACAATTGGAGCCTATGTATGGATAATCTTCTTTTCTCCATACCGATTTTTCATTGCCGAATCACCACTTATCATCAAGTTATTAAGCGCAATGCTGACAGCAGGGGTTGTAACATTTGCTATAAAGAAGTCCTGGAAATTACTCGATCTTAGGATTATATTTTTGGCCACAATTCTTATCCAGAATATAATCCTAAAGATTGTTGCATTGTCACTTCGCATTTCTTCTAATCCTCTGGTGCTATTGTGGGAGGAAAATTATCGCATCTACTTTGCTTCTCTGCTGGCTTCGGAACGCATCTATGGTACAAAAATTCCCCTGTCTTCAGTTGATTTTTCTCTAAACATATTGAATGGAATCCCCTTCCTAATAGGCAATTTTCCTATTTGGGCTCATCGGTTATGGTACGTTCTTCTAACAATTATTATTACTTTCTTAACCGCCTGGGCAATCGAAAAGCGATTAAATCTCTCTGAACGGTGGCATCGCTGGCTATTCATTGGTTTCACCTGGTTATATTTACTTACTGAAGGAGGGGTTAAATACAATTTACAAATTAGCGTTATCTTTGTTCTGATTACATTTCATCCACGCCGCCCATGGCGCAGTCTTATCGGTATTCTCTTCGCATCATTGTGGGCTGGCTTAAGCCGGGTAAATTGGCTACCTGTTCCGGCAATGCTTGCAATTGAACTATATTTGTTAGAAGAAGATTTGCCCAAAAGCCAAGGAAACATCAAAAAGTATCTTTTGCTTCCGGCTCTACTGGCTACAGCCGGTTTGGCCACAGCAGTGGTTGGCCAAGCAATGTTGGCAACACTCCCCGATAGCACTCACAGCAGTCTGATCAGTTTCATAAGACAGGATCTTCTGTGGTATCGCTTACTCCCAAATGCGACGTATGAGTTTGGTATCTTGATTCCCCTGGTTATTCTCTCAATTCCATTGTGGTACTTTAGCCAGTATGGAATAAAGCGGCTCCATCCTCTGCGGAAAATCGGATTGATCGTCATGATGGTTCTACTGCTGGGAGGAGGAATAGTCGTCAGTGTTAAGATCGGCGGCGGGAGTGATATACATAACTTAGACTCATACTTAGTATTTTCAATCATCCTAGGTTCTTATGCTTTCTTTGGCTGTATTCGCCCTGAAGAAAAAAATTTCTCCTCGACCGAAAAAAACTTTTCTTTACAAAAAATGCTATGGGCTATTGCCTTGATATTCGTAATCCCCACCCTTTCTGTACTCAGAGGAGTTAAACCTTATGTCGCCTACAATCCTGAAGAAGTAGCCTCAACAATCCAAAAAATTCAAGCAGAAATTGATAAAGTTCAGCCAGATCAAGATATCCTTGTGATGTATCAATGGCCATTAATAACGTTTGAGTATTTACAAGTAAAATCGGCTAGAGTTACTCATGAATATATTAATGTTATACTCATTGATATGGCAATGAGCAGAAATGTGAATTACCTAAAAAAGTTTCATAATGACCTTTGCAAACATCGTTTTGGGTTGATTATCACAGAACTTCAGCCAACTTCTCTGCAAGGCAGAAAACATAATTTTGGAGAAGAAAACGATATATGGTGGAGTGAAATAACTTCAGCACTTCTTCACTCCTATTCTCGCATCGAGAGATTTTCAGAGGCTTCTATCGAATTGTATATCCCATCGGAAAGCAGTTGCCAAGATTGGCAACCTTAACTGCCCTTTTCTGCGGCAAAATGCCTGTATTAAAGCAAGGAGGCCGAAGGCCGGCAAGGTGAAGGTGAGTACCACACTTCTGCAACGGTCAATCGACCAGTAAGATAATCTTCTTTTTGCCACAACACACTATGAATCTTTCAATTGTTATTCCTGTGTACAACAGTGCAGATATTCTGCCGCTCCTGATCGCCCGGCTGGAGGCAATCCTGCCCTCCATTTCCTCGGCCTACGAGGTCATCCTGGTCAACGACGACAGCCTCGATGAGAGTTGGGCGGTCATCTGCCGCCTGGGTGAAAGCCGCCCTTGGCTGCGCGGCATCTGCCTGATGCGCAATTACGGTCAGCACAATGCCCTCTTAGCCGGCATCCGCGCCGCCCGGTATGAGATCATCCTCACGATGGATGACGACCTGCAACATCCGCCGGAGGAAATCCCCAAACTTTTGGCCGAATTGGAGAAGGGATACGATGTCGTTTACGGCGTCCCGCACGTCGAGAGACACGGCCTGCTGCGCGATGTCGCCTCCCGTTTCCTGAAGTGGTTGATCGGCGCCGCTTTGGAGATTCCGCACGTGGCGCGCAGCGGCGCGTTCCGCGCCTTCCGCGCCCAGGTGCGAGAAGCCTTCCTGGACTATCGCAGTTCCTACGTTTCGATTGATGTCTTACTCTCGTGGGGGACCGGCCGCTTTGGGTTTGTGAGCGTGCGCCACGACCCGCGCTTCAGCGGAAAATCCACCTACACCGTCCGAAAACTGGTGCGCCACACCTTGAATATGCTCATCGGTTTCAGCACGCTGCCGTTGCGTTTGGCCAGCCTGCTCGGCTTTCTCTTCACCGTCTTTGGTCTGCTGGTGCTGGCCTATGTTGTGGGACGTTACCTGCTGGAAGGCAGCCCGGTGCAGGGCTTCCCCTTCCTGGCTTCGACCGTTGCTCTGTTTTCCGGCGTGCAGTTGTTCGCGATTGGAATCTTCGGCGAATATTTAGCCCGCATGTATTTTCGTCTGATGGGGCGTCCGCCCAGCGTGACGCGCGAGACCCTCAACCTGCTGCCGCCTTCGGAGCGCAGCGATGGCTGAGGCAGGCCGCGGGTCCGCGCCCGCCGCGCTTTCTCCGCTCGATAGCGCCCGCTTTGGGGTACGCGTCGCCCGCGCCGAGCAAGTGCAGGGGGAAGACATTCCGAAGATTCTCGATTTCTGCGCCCGCCAAGGCGTCCAACTGCTGATTGCGCGCTGTGAGACGCGAGACCTCCCCGCCGCCCAGGCGCTCGAACGGCAGGGCTTCTTCCTGACCGATACGCTGGTGTACTTCCGCCGTTCATTGGCCGCCCCACCCCTGCCCGACCTGCATCCGCTCGACATTCGCCCGGCCACTGCGGCAGATGCCCCTGCAGTGGGCGAGATTGCCCGTCAGGCATTCCGCGGCTACGACAGCCACTACCACGCCGATCCGCGCCTCGACCGTGCTGCCTGCGACGCTCTCTACGTGGACTGGGCCGAGCGCTCCTGCCGCGAACGCTCCGTGGCCGATGCCGTGCTGCTGGCCGAAATTTCCGCCACCCCGATTGGCTTTCTGACGCTGAAACAAATCTCCCCCAGCGAGGCAGATGGACGCCTGTATGCCGTCCTGCCCACCTTTCAAGGACGGGGAATCGGCCAGGCGCTGCTGATCGCCGCTTTGCATTGGTGCAAGGAGCAGGCATTGCAGAGCATGGTGATTTCCACCCAAATTACTAACCTGCCTTCACAAATCTCCTGGGCCAGGGTCGGCTTCGTCCCCGACCGGTCATACTACACATTTCACAAATGGTTTGAGCAATGAGTCAAACAGCCATTTCCATCCCTTTCAACCGTCCCGCACCCGTCGGCCGGGAGATGGACTACGTCGCTGAGGCCATTCGCGGCGGCCACCACTCCGGCGATGGGCCGTTCACCAAGAAAGCCGCCGCCCTGCTGGAGGCCGAACTGGGTGTGCCGAAGGTGCTGCTGACCACCTCCTGCACCCACGCCCTGGAGATGATGGCCCTGCTGCTCGACCTGCAGCCCGGCGACGAGGTCCTCCTGCCCTCCTTCACCTTCGTCTCCACCGTCAACGCCTTCGTCCTGCGCGGGGCGCGGCCGGTCTTTGCCGACATCCGCCCGGATACCCTCAACCTGGACGAGGCGCAGGTTGAGGCGTTGATCACGCCCCGCACGCGCGCCATCGTGCCGGTGCACTATGCCGGGGTCGGCTGCGAGATGGACTCGCTCCTCGAAACGGCCAACCGGCACGGGGTGCGCCTGCTCGAAGACAACGCTCACGGCTTGTTCGGCAAGTACAAGGGCAAATACCTGGGCACGTTTGGGGCGCTGGCGGCGCAGTCCTTCCACGAGACCAAGAACTTCTCCTGCGGCGAGGGCGGGGCGCTGCTCATCAATGACCCGGCCCTGGTCGAGCGGGCCGAAATCCTGCGCGAAAAAGGCACCAACCGCAGCCGCTTCTTCCGCGGTCAGGTGGACAAGTACACCTGGGTGGACATGGGGTCCTCCTACCTGCCCTCCGACATCCTGGCGGCCTATCTCTACGGCCAACTCGAACAGCGCGAGATGATTCAATCCCACCGCAAACGTCTGTGGGAGTTCTATTTTGCCGCCCTGCAAGATTGGGCGCAGGCCCACCAGGTGCGCTTGCCGCACGTCCCGGCGCACGTCGAGCAGGCCTATCACATGTTCTACCTGCTCCTGCCCAGCCTGGACGCGCGCCAGCGGCTGATCGCCCACCTGCGCGGGCGCGGCATTATGAGCGTCTTTCACTACCTGCCGCTGCACCTTTCGGAGATGGGACGGCGCTTCGGCGGGCGGGAGGGCGATTGCCCGGTCACCGAGCGCGTCAGCGACCAACTCCTGCGCCTGCCCTTCCATAACGTCCTCACCCAAGAGGAACAGGAGCGGGTGGTGGAGGCGATTCTGGAATTCGATTTTTGAGTTTCTTGGCCGCGAATACACGAATGGCACGAAAGATTACGCGTTTGGCCCGCAGGCACTCATCGGTTAGAGGAGATTTATGCGCAATGTTCTCGTCACCGGCGGAGCAGGCTTCATCGGCTCGAATTTCGTCCGTTACCTGCTGAAAACAGACCCAGACGTCCGCATCATCACGCTCGACGCCCTGACTTACGCCGGCAGTTTGGAAAATCTGCGCGACCTGCCGGACGAAACGCGCCACACCTTCGTCCACGGCAATATCTGCGACGCGGCCGGGGTCGAACGGCTGCTCGCCGAACAGGAGATAGATACGATTGTCCACTTCGCCGCCGAAAGCCACGTGGACCGTTCCATCCTCGGCCCGGCGCCCTTCATCCAGACCAACGTGGTCGGCACGTTCACCCTGCTCGAGGCGGCCCGCGCCCTCTGGCGGGGAGACTTCGCCGACAAGCGCTTCCACCACGTCTCGACCGACGAGGTCTTCGGCTCGCTCGCTCCCGACGACCCGCCCTTCGCCGAGACGACGCCCTACGACCCGCGCTCGCCCTATTCGGCCTCCAAAGCCGCCAGCGACCACCTCGCCCGCGCCTACTTTCACACCTACGGCTTGCCGGTCACGATCACCAATTGCTCGAACAATTACGGCCCCTACCAATTCCCCGAAAAACTCATCCCGCTCATGATTTTGAACGCCCTGGAGGGCAAGCCCCTGCCGGTCTATGGGGATGGCAGGCAAATCCGCGACTGGCTCTACGTGGAGGACCACTGCGAGGCGATTTTCCTCGTCCTGCAGCGCGGCCGCCCCGGCGAGACCTACAACATCGGCGGCGGCAATCAACCCTTCAACCTGGAGATCGTGCGCCAGATTTGCGCCCTGCTGGACGAGTTCCACCCCGCAGGCCGTCCGCACGCCCGGCTGATTGCCCACGTCCCCGACCGGCCCGGCCACGACCGGCGCTACGCGATGGACACGCGCAAGATCGAGGCCGAACTGGGCTGGCGGCCGCGTCACGACCTGACCTCGGGCCTGCGCGCCACCGTCGAGTGGTATCTCGGCCACCCGGCCTGGGTACAGGCCATCCGCGCCCAAAACGATTACCAGACCTGGCTGGAGAAGAATTACACCCAACGGGAGGATTTCAGCAAATGAGAGGACTCATCCTGGCCGGCGGACGCGGCACACGCCTCTACCCCCTCACCCTCGGCGTCAGCAAGCAATTGCTGCCCGTCTACGACAAGCCGATGATCTATTATCCCTTGAGCCTGCTCATGCTGGCCGGCATCCGCGAGATGCTGGTCATCAGTTCGCCCGAAGACCTGCCGCAGTTCCGCCGCCTGCTTGGCGATGGAACGCGCTGGGGCGTGCGCTTCGAGTACGCCGAACAGAGCGAGCCGCGCGGCCTGGCCGACGCTTTCCTGGTCGGACGCGACTTCATCGGCGGCGAGACCAGTTGCCTCATCCTGGGCGACAACATCTTCTTCGGCACCGGTCTGTGGCAACAACTACGCCAGGCCGCCCAACTGGAAGACGGGGCGCTGATCTTCGCCTATCCGGTGCGCGACCCGCGCAGTTACGGCGTGGTCGAGTTCGATGAACAGGGCCGCGCCGTCAGCCTCGAAGAAAAGCCCGAGAAACCGCGCTCCAAGTTCGCCGTCCCCGGCCTGTATTTCTACGATCGTCAGGTCTGCGACCTGGTGGCCCGTCTCCAGCCCTCGCCGCGCGGCGAACTGGAAATCACCGACCTCAACCGCATCTACCTCGAGCGCGGTCAATTACACGTCCGGCAACTCGGCCGCGGCATCGCCTGGCTGGATGCCGGCACCCACGAGACCCTCCTGCAGGCCTCGACCTTTGTCCAGGCGGTCGAGGAGCGCCAGGGACTGATGATCGGCTGCCCGGAAGAGGTGGCCTACCGCATGGGCTTCATTGACCGCCGGCAGTTACAAGAATTGGGAGAAGCCTTGCAACAAAATAGTTACGGCGCATATCTCCTCGCCCTGGCGCAAGAAGGATAAAATGATTGAGATCGAGAAACTCGCCACCAACCTGGTCCTCACACCGGATGGACTCTGGTCGGCGCGCAATCTCTCCCCGGTTTCCTATCCCACCGAAGGCAACGCTTTTTGCTATCAGGTGGAAGAGAGTTCTTTTTGGTTCCGACACCGCAATCGCTGCATCTTGCAACTCTTGAACATCTTTCCCCCAGCGGGAACGGTGTTCGACATCGGCGGCGGCAACGGTTTTGTCGCTGCCGCGCTGAATCAGGCCGGGGTCGAGACCGTGCTTGTCGAACCGGGAGATGGCGTTTATAACGCCCTGCGCAGAGGCGTGCCGGCAGTCATTCATGCCACCTTGCAGGATGCTGGTTTTCTCCCCTCCGTCCTGCCGGCAGCAGGGATGTTCGATGTCCTGGAACACATCGAAGATGACTTTGGCTTTCTACGCGCCCTGGCCTCCCTGCTGCAACCAGGAGGACGCTTGTACTTGACCGTTCCGGCCTTCGGCTGGCTCTGGTCAAAAGTGGACGAAGACTCCGGTCACTATCGGCGCTACTCGCCCAAGGCGCTGCAAGGGCTTTTGGAAAAAGCGGGGTTTCAAGTAGAATACCTTTCCGGCTTCTTCCGTCTGCTGGTGTGGCCGATTTTTCTCTTCCGCGCTCTGCCCTCTCGACTCCGCCTGCGCAAGAACGAACCGGTCGAAGCGCTGCGAGGCGAACTGACCCAATCTTCCCGCCTGGTGAACGCAGCGCTTTCTGCCCTGCTCGAACGGGAATTGCCGACTCTCGGCAAATGCTCCTTCGCCTGGGGCGCCAGTTGCATCGCTGTTGCGCGTCGTCTCTAAAAAGTGAAAATGCTGCTTCCTTCAAGTCTATTTCGGTCTGTGCGCCTGCCGCGCCTGCTTGCCTTGCTGGGCGGCCTGGTCTTCAGCCTACAGCTCTTTGCCTACGCCCACACCCAAACCACCTTCGTGGACGAGGGGATGTACCTCTATCTCGGCTACCGCTTCGCCTCCGGCAGTCTCTTCTACGGTAACCTGGGCGCCTGGAACTACTACGCGCCGCTTTCGTACTTTCTGCCCGGCCTGGCGCAAGTGATCTTTGGCCCCGGCCTGGAAACGGGACGTTACTTCTCGATTGCTTGCGCTCTCCTGGCCGCGCTGGCGCTCTGGATTCTGGCGCGCCGTCTGCGCGGTGAATGGTGGGCAGCGGTAGTTGTTTGGGCGTTGGCGCTGATGCCCATGCAAATCAAAATGTTCTCGCTGGCTCTTTCCCAAGCGCTGACCGCTTGCTTGCTGGCCTGGACGCTTGTGCTGGTCATCGGGGAGCAACGCTCCGACGGGCAAATTTTAGCCGGGGCGCTGCTGGCCGGCCTCACGGTCATGACCCGCCACAATCTCGCCCTTTTGATTCCGGCGCTGATGGGTTACATTTTCTGGCAACATGGGCGCCGCTTGGCGCTGCTAACACTAGGGGCTTCGCTCGCACCGCTTCTGGTCGGAATGGCGCTTTTTTGGCCGAGCAGCCTGCGCTTGTGGACGCTCTTCTGGCTGCCGCAACAGTGGCTGCCATGGTTCAGCCGCTTTGGCCCGCCGCCCGACACTCAACCGCTCTGGGACTCTAACCCGGCACTCATGGCGCGCTTTGCCGCGTTTTTCATGGCCTTACGCGCCCATTTCTTCAGCCTAGGGGGGGCATTGGCCGGACTTATCCTCTGGCCAATGCAGTGGAGCCATCCTTTTCGGCGGCGCACGGCCATCTTCCTTGGGCTTTTCTTTTTTGCCTCTCTGCTCCTGCATGGCTGGGTCACGCTGGGCAGCAACCAATGTATCTTTTGTTTTACCCCCTACACGGCTTTCTATAGCAACGCCGGGTTGCTGTTCGTCCTGCTGACCCTGCCCGAATGGCGCCCCCGCTCAACGCCTGCCAGGAGCATGGCGGCCCTGCTCCTGGTGCTGCTTTTGGTGCTCGCCCCCGCTTATCTGGACAACATCGGCGATCGTCTCTTGGCTTTGCCTCTGCCGCGCATCAGTGGCGGTCTCCACCTGGGCGAGTGGTCCACCCTGTGGAGTTACCTGCACCATTGGTTCAACTTGGATTACCCGCTCATACGCCGCATCTTGCCGCCGATTTACTTCCTCGGCGCGGCGTCTCTTTTGCTGCTCGGCCTGGGCGGCCTGTATGCCTGGAGGAAACGCCGCCAAGCCTTCCCTCTGGGTTTTGCTCCCTTCGTCCTTCGCCTCGTTCTGGCGGGGGGTTTTCTGCTCTCCCCAACGCTCTTCAATGCCCCCTACCGGCAAGACCAAGAATGCGGTCAGGAGATGTTTGCTTACTACGCCCAACTCGGCGCAGACCTTGCCGCCTCAATTCCGCCCGGAAGCCGCGTCTACTGGCAGGTGCAGTCAGCCGTCCCATTGCTCTACCTGCCGCGCGTGGAAATTTACCCCGCTCAGGTATATAACCTCTACACCTATCGCCTCGGCGGCGACCCTCAGCAAGTCGAGGCGAGCGGATATTGGAACGATGAAATTGCACGCCGCTGGGCGGAAGAGGCCGATTTTCTCGTGCTGGAGGGGGAAGAGTCCTACACACCCATCGGCGCCGCATTTGCTGAAACAGAAGGCTATCGGCAAATTGCCGTTCTGCCTCCGCTCAACCCCTGTGCCTACTCTCCTCAGCCTATCTTCGTTTTCCGTAAAAGCCCATAAACTCGCGAGCAAGAACCATGGGGGAAGCGCTGATCTCGCCTTCCAAAATTTTTTGGCCGTATCTGCTCCATCTGCGGATGAAGGGCAGGCATTTATTTCTTGGCAAATTCTTATCTTGAAATGCCCTTTTTGATTTATAATTCAACCATTGAATTTTGAAAGATGGAGACCTTATGCCCATCGCCCTGATTACCGGCATCACCGGTCAGGCGGGTTCTTACCTGGCCGAATTTTTACTTGCCAAAGGCTATCACGTCGTCGGCATGGTTCGCCGCTCCAGCACCGTGACTTACGAGCGAATCGAACACATCAAGCACGACCTGACGCTCGTTCAGGGCGATTTACACGACCAGAGTTCGCTGGTCTCCATTTTGGGCAATTACCAGCCGGACGAAGTATATAATCTGGCAGCGCAGTCCTTTGTAGCCACTTCTTGGAATCAGGCCGTGCTGACCGGCGAGGTCACCGCCCTGGGCGTGGTGCGGCTGCTGGAGGCCATCCGCCTGGTCAACCCGAAAATTCGCTTCTATCAGGCCTCCTCCAGCGAGATGTTCGGCAAGGCGCCGGCCCCCCAAAGCGAAACGACTCCTTTCCACCCGCGCTCCCCTTACGCCATCGCCAAACTCTACGGACATTGGATGACGGTCAATTACCGCGAATCTTACGGCATGTTCACCGTCTCGGGCATCCTCTTCAACCACGAGAGTCCGCGCCGCGGCATCGAGTTCGTCACGCGCAAGATTTCGGACGGCGTCGCCCGCATCAAACTGGGCCTAGCCAAGGAACTCCTGCTCGGTAACCTGGAAGCGCGGCGCGATTGGGGTTTTGCCGGCGAATACGTTGAGGCAATGTGGAAAATGCTCCAGCAGGAGGCGCCGGAAGATTTCGTCATCGGCACCGGCGTTGCCCACTCGGTGAGCGACTTCTGCGAGACGGCCTTTCGCTATGTTGGGCTGGATTACCGTGACTACGTCCGTCAGGACCCGCGCTTCATGCGCCCGGCGGAGGTGGACCTGCTGGTGGCCGACTGCTCCAAAGCGCGGCAGAAACTCGGCTGGGCGCCCAAAGTCTCCTTTGAACAACTTGTCGAGATGATGGTCGAAGCCGACCTGAAACGATTGAAAGATGCTTCCTGAAACCACTCACCCTTCCCCCGAACTGGCCCGTGACCTGGCCCTGCTCGAACACATCGAGAGAGACCCGGATGTGACGCAGGCTTCGCTGGCGACCCAACTCGATGTGGCGGTTGGCACGGTCAACTGGCATCTCAAGCGCCTGATCCAAAAAGGCTACATCAAGATCAAGCGCGCTGAGCGCAAGAAACTGCGCTACATCATCACGCCGGAAGGGATCGCCCTGCGCGCCCGCCTGACGGTGGATTACATCGAACAACAATTCCTGCTCTACCGCCGCGTGCGCCAAAAAGTCAAGGACTACTTGGGAGAAGTGCGTCAGGCCGGGTTCGACAAAGTCCGCCTGAACGGCGAGGGGGATGTGGCCGATATTTGCCGCCTCACCTGCATGGAGCAGGGCGTGGAAATCGCCCCCGAGGGGCGCTATCCCGTCTTGACGGTCAGCGGGCTGACGGTCCGGCTTGAACCGCCGCCGCAAGGCTCGGAGTCGCAATGAGCAATCTCGTTTTGAGCAAATCCGACCCCAACGTGGTCGTCATCCGTCCGACGCGGCGTTGGGCAGCCCTCAATCTACGTGACCTTTGGCGTTACCGCGAACTGGCCTACTTCATGGTCTGGCGCGATCTAAAGGTGCGTTACAAGCAGACCGTGCTGGGCGTCTCGTGGGCGGTGCTGGAGCCGTTCCTGACGATGGTGGTTTTCACCATCTTCTTCGGCGAGTTGGCGAAAATCCCAACCGATAACGTCCCCGCGCCGGTGTTTTACTTTGTCGGTCTGCTGCCGTGGGGGCTGTTTGCCAAGGCGCTGAATATGGCCAGCCGCTCGCTGGTCACTCACCAGAACATGGTGACGAAGATTTACTTCCCGCGCCTCATCCTGCCGCTTTCTTCCATTTTGGCCGGGGTGGTGGACTTTCTCATCGGCTGCGTGGTGCTGGCGGGCATCATCGCCTACTACGCTTTCACCGGCGGGATGCAGGTGGCCTTCACCCCCGCCCTCCTCGCCCTGCCGCTGTTCCTGCTCCTGGCGCTCGTCACCGCTTTGGGCGTTTCGCTCTGGCTTTCGGCGCTCTATGTGCAGTACCGCGACGTGGGCTACTTGCTGCCCTTCCTGGCCGAATTTTGGCGCATTCTCTCGCCGGTGGTTTATTCCACGACCCTTGTGCCGGAAAAATGGCGCGTACTTTACGCTCTCAACCCGATGGCCGGCGTGCTAAATGGCTTCCGCTGGGCGATCCTCGGCACACCCACCGGACCCGACGCCGGTCTGTACGTTTCGGCGGCAGCGGCCCTGCTCCTGCTCCTTTCCGGCCTGTTCTACTTCCGGCGCATGGAAAAAACGTTTGCGGATACCATCTGATATGACCACCGTCATTTCCGTCGAAAACCTCGGCAAGCGCTACCGAATCGGTCTGACGCCGCAAAAGTATCAGACCTTGAGCGAGAAGGTGACCGGCGCCTTCAGCGCGCCCCTGCGCGCCCTCCGCCGCGTCCAGACCCCCACTTCCGACGCCGCCGATACCATCTGGGCGCTGCGAGATGTCTCTTTTGACGTGCAAGAGGGGCAGGTGCTGGGCATCGTCGGCCGCAACGGAGCCGGGAAAAGCACTCTGCTCAAGATTCTCTCGCGCATTACCGAGCCGACCACCGGCCAGGTGACCCTGCGCGGCCGCGTCGGCTCCCTGCTGGAGGTCGGCACCGGCTTCCACCCCGAACTGACCGGGCGCGAAAATATCTTCCTCAACGGCGCCATCCTAGGGATGAAGCGCGCCGAAATCGAGCGCAAGTTCGATGAGATTGTGGCCTTCTCGGAAGTCGAGCAGTTCATTGACACGCCCGTCAAGCGTTACTCCTCCGGCATGTACCTGCGCCTGGCGTTTGCCGTCGCCGCGCATCTCGAACCCGAAATCCTGGTCGTGGATGAAGTGCTGGCGGTCGGCGATGCCGAGTTCCAGCGCAAGTGCCTCGGCAAGATGAGCGACGTGGCCCAGGCCGGGCGCACCGTCCTCTTTGTCAGCCACAACATGAGCGCCGTCCTGCGCCTGACGCAGGAGGCCATCCTGCTCGAAAAAGGCCGCCTGAAACTGCGCGGCCCCTCCGCCGAGGTGGTGGACGCCTATCTCTCGGCGGGCAACGCCAGCGCCGGCGAGCGCCTCTGGGAGGCGGACGAAGTCCCCGCCGAGGCCGCGCCCTTCCGCCCGATTGCCCTGCGCGTGCGCGACGCCAAAGGTTCGGTGAGCGAAACCGTCCGTTCGCCGGAGCCGTTCTTCATCGAGATGGAATACGAACTGACCGCGCCCATCACCGGCCTGCGGGTGGGCATCTATCTGACCACCGCCCGCGGCGACCAGGTGCTGACCTCCTTCGACACCGACGACCAGAAACGCTTCGAGAAATTCGGCACGCGCCCGGCCGGACGGTACGTCAGCCGCTGTACCGTCCCCCCCGACCTGCTCAACGGCGGGCGCTATACCCTGGGCGTCAACGCCAGCGCCTACCGCGTCCGACGCTACTTCATGGACGAGCAGGCGCTCAACTTCAACGTTGACGCTTCCGGCGCGCCCGGCATGCAGTGGCCGGAAGTCCGCCCCGGGGTCCTCCGTCCGCGCTTTGCATGGGAGATCGAGTCAACATGAGCGCCCTCTCTCGCCTCAAACCTCTGCTAGGGGTGCTGCCTCTCACCGCCGAACTCGACTGGGCGCTGCGTCACCGCGATGGCAAGATCAACAGCCGTTTTCGCCTGGGTATTCTCGAGGAGCAAACTCCGCTCCTGCTTGAAGAACTGGCCCGCCACGCTGCCGCCCCGCTCAACGGCAAAAAAGTCTTCCTCTTTGCTTCCTGGCACTACTGGATCGTTCACACCGCGCTGTGCGCTTTGGTACTGCGCGGCCTTGGATACGATGTAAGTCTGGGCTACCTCCCTTACAGCGCCTACGACCGGCCGGTCAACCGCTTCGACCTGCGCCTTCAGAACCTGTACGCCCGCCGCCTGCTCGACCAACTCCGTCCCTACCTGACCCCCGTCTCGTTTCTGGACCTGAAGCCTGCCCGCGATTTGCCCGAAGCGCTCGCCTCGGCGGTGGAGCGGGTGACAACCTTCGACACACAGTACACCCTCCAGCGGGAAGATGTGAGCGGCACAGAACCCATCTACCGGCTGCGCGCCGAGCGCAATCGAGCCGCGGCCCGCCTGGCGCTGGCATACTTTCAGAAAAACCGCCCGGACGTGGTGGTCGTCCCCAACGGCATGATTCAGGAATACGCCGCCGTCTATGAGACCGCCCGCTTCCTCGGCATCTCCGCCGTGACTTACGAATTCGGCGAACACAATCATCGCATCTGGATCGGACAGAATCGCCTGGTCATCCACCACATCACCGATGAACTCTGGCAGGCGCGCCGAAACCGCCGCCTGACCCCCGAACAGCGCCGCGAACTGGAAGAATTCCTGGCCGGGCGGCAAGGGCTGACCGCCGGCGAGCAATTCGCCCACCTGTGGCAGAAGGCCTCGCGTGAGGGCGGGGAGAAAATCCGCGCCGCGCTGGGGCTGGATGAGCGCCCGATCGTCCTCCTGCCGACCAACGTCCTGGGCGATTCGGCCACGCTGGGGCTGACGGTCTTCAGCGCCTCGATGACCGACTGGCTGCAGCGCGTCCTCCTCCATCTGGCCGGCAGGCGCGAGGTCCAGGTGGTGGTGCGCATTCACCCCGCCGAGACGTGGACGGTTGGCCCCTCGGTTGCCGAAATCATCCAGCAGGTGCTGCCCGAACTGCCCGCCCATATCCACCTGATCGGGCCGCGAGAGAAGGTCAACACCTACGACCTGATGGAAATCGCCGACCTAGCGCTGGTGTACACCACCACCGCCGGGCTAGAAATGGCGACGCGCGGCATCCCCGTGCTGGTCAGCGGGCGGGCGCACTACCGCGGCAAAGGCTTTACGCTGGAGGCCGATTCGTGGGAGGAATACTTCGCCAAATTGGACGCAGCACTGAAAGACATCCCCACCCGCCTGACGCCCGAGCAGGTGGAGCAGGCCTGGAATTATGCTTACGCCTTCTTCCGCGAGTACCCGCGCCCCTTCCCCTGGCATTTGGAAAAGATTGGCCCCGACCTGGAAAAGCGCCCGCTCGCCTATGTACTTGGTTCGGCGGGCCGCGCCGAGTTCGAGGCGACCTTCCGACAACTGGCCGGAGAGCCGATAAACTGGTAGAGGCAGAACGATGTCCATTCGACAACTTCTCATCAAATTTATCCGCTGGCTCGCCCTAGGCGAGCGCGGCGGCGTCTGCCGTTCGGTGCGGGGGGAAAACAACGTGTTTCAGGCGGCGGGAGTCAGTTTCAACAACGTGGAAGTGGACATCATCGGCAGTGACAACACCATTGTCATCGGCCCCGGCTCCCGCTTCAACAATGTGCGCTTTCACATTCGGGGAAACGGCCACCGCATCGAGTTTGGCCCCAACTGCCGCATCTCGCGCGGCGGAGTCATCTGGTTCGAAGACTCGGGCGGCGTATTGCAAGTTGCGCAAAACACGAGCATGGTGGATGTGCAAATCGCCGTCACCGAGCCAGGCTCGCGCGTGCTCATCGGCGAGGACTGCATGTTCGCCAACGACATTGACATCCGCACCGGCGACAGCCATTCGATCGTTGACGCGGCGAGCGGCGAACGCCTGAACTATGCCGCCGATGTGGTCATCGAAGATCATGTCTGGATTGCGCCGCACGTGGTGATTTTGAAAGGCGTCCATATCGGCCGCGATTCGGTCGTGGCGACCGGCGCGGTGGTCACCAAATCGTTCGGTTCGGGCGTTATCATTGCTGGCAATCCGGCTTCTGTCATAAAATCGAATATTTCCTGGAAGCGTGAGCGGCTTCCGCGTTAGTTACCAAAAATCAACCTTACAAGGAGTCAAACATGTCACAAACCAAAGTTCTCGTTACCGGCGCCGGCGGCTTCATCGGCCATCATCTGGTGACCTTCCTGAAAAAGAAGGGCTACTGGGTGCGCGGCGTGGATATCAAATACCCCGAATTCAGCGCAGTGGATGCCGACGAATTCGAAATCCTCGACCTGCGCCGCTGGGACAACTGCCTCCAGGCGACGCGCGGCATTGACGAGGTCTACGGCCTGGCCGCCGACATGGGCGGGATGGGCTTCATCTCCTCTCACCACTCGGAGATTCTGCACAACAACTCGCTCATCAACATCCACACACTAGAAGCGGCGCGCATCAACGGCGTGAAGCGCTACTTCTACACCTCCTCCGCCTGCGTTTATCCCGAATACAAGCAGACCGAGGCCAACGTCGTCCCCCTGAAGGAAGAGGACGCCTACCCGGCCATGCCGCAGGACGCCTACGGCTGGGAAAAACTCATCATGGAACGCCTCTGCACGCACTACCGCCAGGACTACGGCTTTGAGACGCGCATCGTCCGCTTCCACAACATCTTTGGGCCGGAAGGCACCTGGGAAGGCGGCCGCGAAAAGGCCCCTGCCGCCCTATGCCGCAAAATTGCGGTTGCCAAACTGACCGGCAACCACGAAATTGAAATGTGGGGCGACGGCGAGCAGACGCGCTCGTTCTGCTATATTGATGATACCCTGGAAGGCATCTACCGCCTGATGCGCTCCGATTACCCCCATCCGCTCAATCTTGGTTCGGACCGCATGGTGACCATCAATCAATTGGCCTACATCATCGCCGACATCGCCGGCATCCAGATCACCATCAAGCATATTGAAGGCCCGATGGGCGTGCGCGGCCGCAACTCCGACAACACCCGCCTGCGCCAGGTCCTCGGCTGGGAACCGCAGATCAGCCTTGAGGAAGGCCTGACCAAGACCTACGCCTGGATTGAACAGCAGGTCGCGGCAAAACTAGGCCTGGCTAAGTAATTTGTGGGACAACTGCTCAGCAGTTGTCCCACAGAAAAATGGAATCATTTGGAATTGTTTATAAAAGGAATTGGCATGAACACTCTTCCTATAAGAGCATATCTCCTTCTTGGAAAACTATGGGCTAAATTTTATCAACTGCTCGGAAAAATAGTCGGCATTTCAAAAATGAAATTGAGTCTGCCATCCTTCCACATCCAGAATGCTGCTCTTTTCCTTTATCAAAATCGGATCTTCAATCTGATCAGCACCTAGACGGTGATATTGTGGAATGTGGCGTTGGAAAAGGAAGAACCTTTCTTAATTGGGTTATCTTGTGTTATGACGAAGGTCGTCAACGACACGTCTGGGGATTCGACTCTTTTGAAGGTTTCCCTGAACCAACTCAAGAGGATGAAAGTTCTCGCCATCCCCAAAAAGGCGAATGGAACGTTTCTACAATCGAGAAAATATATGAAATGCTGTTATCAGCCGGTTTTTCTTATGAATGGCTACGTTCTAATATCACTTTGATTAAGGGTTTTTTTGAAGATAGCCTCTCAAAGTATCGAGGTGAAAAAATAGCATTGCTCCATATTGATGTTGACCTCTATGGCTCCTACAAGACCGTCCTGGAAACATTATATGATCAGGTTCAAGCTGGCGGGATTATCGCAGTGGATGAGTATGTAGACACATTTGACGTTGCGAAGTTTCCAGGTGCCCAAAAAGCCATTGACGAATTTTTGAATAGCCGAAATATAGCAAGCAGTTTTAGGCGCGATGCTTCTACTGGAAAATATTACTTCATCAAGCCAGAGGCCTAATTGCTGAAATACTTTGTTTGTATGCAACTCGATAATTTCCAAAGCAGCAGAAAGTTGCTCAGATCACAGGATTCACACTTATGCCTTTCCTGACCATCTTCACGGCTCCCAAGCCGTTCACCAACCCACACATCAACATCATCCAGCGCAACGCCCTGGCCGCCTGGACGCGCCTGCCGGATGTGGAGGTCATCGTCATCGGTGATGAACCTGGCATCCCGGAGGCGGCCGCCGAGTTCGGCGTGAAAAACGTGCGTGAGGTGGCGCGGGACGAGAAGGGGATTCCGCTGGTCAGTGCGGTGATGGAAATCGGCCACAAGTACAGCACGAGCCCGCTGCTGTGCTACGCCAACGGCGACATGATCCTCATGTCCGACGCGGTGCGCGCCGCCCGGCAGGTTGCCGGGCAGGTCAAAGACTTCCTGCTCATCGGTCAACGCTGGAACCTGGACTTGACCGAGCCGTTCGATTTCAGCGGCGATTGGGAAGCCCGCCTGCGCGCGGAAGTCCACCAGCGCGGCCAGTTCTACACCCCCTGGGGCATTGACTACTTTATCTTCCCCCGCCACCTCTACACCGAGGTCCCCGATTTCACCATTGGCCGCCCGGCCTGGGATAACTGGATGGTCTATCACGCCCGCACGAAGATCGGCCTGGCGATAGACGCCTCGCCGGATGTTATGGCTGTCCATCAGAACCACGATTACAGCCACCTGCCGGGCAACAAGCCGCCCTATGGCTCAGAAGCCGCCAAAGCCAACCTGGCCAAGGCCGGCGGGCGGCGCTGCATCTACAACGTCTTGGACGCCAACCGAGAACTGTGGGATGGCCGCATCCGCCGCCCTACGTTCCGCCTGGTGCGCCTGCTGCGCCGCCTGGAACGCCTCTTCGTCAACGACAAGGGGCACGGTTGGGCCTGGGAAATTTCGCTACGGCTGCGCCGGCTGCAAATCCCGCTCGAATCGCGCCCAAGGAGATGAGATGCCACGCGTAGGACACAACCCGGCCCGTTTTGTCGAGAAAGTCGCCCAGCCCGCCGCCATCACGGTGACGGTGGTCAATTGCATCCCCTTCCTGGCCGGCTACTACGAGCAGAGCCTCGACGTGCTGAAGGCCGTCATCGAGAGCCTGCACGCCACGCGCGAGCCGGAGCATCCCTACGATGTGATGGTCTTCGACAACCACTCGTGCGCCGAAGTGCGCGCCTACCTGAAACAAGCCGCCGAGGAGGGCAAGATTCAGTACCTGGTGCTTTCGGATACCAACATCGGCAAAATCGGCGCCTGGAACTTCATGTTCGGCGCTGCGCCGGGGGAATACATTGTCTTCAGCGATGGCGATGTGCTCTTCCGCCCCGGCTGGCTCTCGGCCTCCTTGGCGCTCTTCGAGGCCTTCCCGAACGTGGGCATGGTCACTGCCATGCCAGGCCGGACGCCTATGGTCTATTCCTCATCAACCTTGGAATGGGCACACAAGCAACCGGGAATTCTAGAGGAAGGCGCTTTTCTCGATTGGGATACGTATTGGGAACATAGAAAAAGCCTGGGTTCCGATGAACACCAAGCGCGCAACGATTTTCATAACTCCAAAGATTATCGCGTCACTTATCAAGGTCAAACGGCCTTTGTTGGTGCTGCACATTTCCAATTTATGGCGCGACGAGAGATATTGCAGAAAATACTTCCTCTACCTTCTAAACAACCTATGCGTGGAGAACGCGAATTGGACATTGCCATCAATAAAATGGGCCTGCTACGATTGATGACGGCAAAGCCGCTGGTCGTCCACCTCGGCAACCGCCTCAACACAAACGAGACGCCTGTTGCTGCGCCGAGGCGTCGTTCCCTGTTGAAGCGCATCTTGTACCTGCCCGGTATCCGGCATGGCCTGCTCTGGCTGCATAACCGGATTTTCCGCATCTACTTTTCCAACGTGGAGTGACCATGCCCGAACAAGTCCGTACCTGTCCCCTGTGCGGCTCCGACCGCAGCGCTCCATTCGACCGACGCGAATTCCGCGGCCGGCAGGTGCTCAACCGCATTTGCCTGAATTGCGGCCTGGTTTATCAATCGCCGCGTATGACCGCAGCCGAAGCGGAGGATTTCTATGCAGAAGAGTACCGCCGGCTGTATGAAGGCAGCGCAGAACCGACCTCCCGCAACGTCAAAGTCCAGCAAGGGCGCGCCCAATCTCTGCTCGGCTTTGCCCGCCCGCTGCTCTCCGGGGTGAGCCGTCATCTGGATATCGGCTGTTCGTTAGGAATATTCCTTCAACAGGTACAAGCCGTTTACGGGAATCGACCAGTGGGCATTGAACCGGGGGAGGCACACCGCGCCTATGCCGCTCGCAGCGGCCTGACGGTCTATCCTTCGCTGGAGGCGCTCGAAGCCGCCGGCGAGGCACCTTTTGACCTGATTTCTATGGCACATGTCCTCGAGCATCTGCCCGATCCGGTTACATATCTCAAGCACCTGCGCCGCTCGCTCTTGCGCCCGGAGGGCCGGCTGTTGATCGAGGTGCCGAACCTGTACGCCCACGATTCCTTCGAGGTGGCGCATCTCTTTGCCTTCAGTCCGCACACCCTGGGCGAAGTCCTGCGGCGGAGCGGATTCGAGGTGGTCAAGTTCGAGCAGCATGGACGCCCCAATTCGGCCATCTTCCCGCTCTACCTGACCGTCTTCTGCCGCCCGACCGAAGCATCTGACGAGCAACCGATCAAGCCGGAACGCTTTGTAGCGCTCAAACGACGACTGGGCATGCTGAAACGCAAAATCTGGGAGCGTCTCTTACCAACCCGCGCCTGGAGAAAACTCAACTGACATGCAAAAACGCATTTTCATCATTGCCGACCATGGCCTCGCCATTATCTACTTTTTGCAATCCGATCTGGTTTCCACGCTGCTAGAGGCCGGCGTGGAGGTCGTCCTCTTCACTGCCGATGACGCCCTAGAAGCGCTGCGCGCCCGCTTTATGCGTCCGGGCCTGGCCTTTGAGGGCATTCGCGCTGCCGAATGCGAACGCTACGCCCAAACGGTTGATCCATTCCTCCAGCGTTCGCTCAATTTGCTGCGCTGGGTGGGCGGCTCAAAACGGATGAACACCTCTGCACTGGACGGAAACTATCATCTCCAGGCGATGAGTTTCACTGGCCGCGGACGCTACACCCTGCCTTTCTTACGCCTCGTCATCTGGCTGATGCGCCGCTCGCGAGCCCTGCGTCGCTCGGTGATCCGTCTCCAGAACCGCTACACGCCGGACATCTACGGCGACCTGTTCGAGAAATATCGCCCCGATTTGGTCGTCTCACGCACCCCTGGTTGGCGCAACGACCGCTACATTTTGCGCGAAGCCGCCCGCCGCGGCGTCCGCACCGCCGCCGTCACCGTCGGGTGGGATAATCCCTCCTCCTACGCCATGCCCGGCGCGCCGGTCGAGTACATCACCTGCTGGTCCGAAATTCAAAAACAAGAGTACATCCTCGGCTCGGACTGGGACCCGCAGCGCGTCTTCATCGGCGGCATCCCGGCCTACGACGGCTATTTCCGCCGTCAGTGGCTCATCCCGCGCGACGAATACTTCCGCCTGCACGGTCTCGACCCGCAGCGCAAACTGCTCTCCTACGCCTGCAGTTTCGAGACCCTGCACCCGAACTTCCCAAACATGAAAGCGCTGGCCGATCTGGTCAACGCCGAAGCGTTTGCCGAACCCTGCCAGTTGCTCATCCGCTTCCACCCCAACCACTTCATCGCTGGCTCACGTTTTGAAGAAGAACGCAAACGCACCATCGAATACGTCAAGGAGATGCCTCACGTGCACGTGGTGGACCCCATCTCGCTGGGCGCCGGCCTGGCGCACTACTCCGGCGAAGACATGCCCGAAAAAGCCTCCATGATGGCCTACTCGGACGTCTTCCTGACCGTTTACTCGACGATGGTCGTCGAGACTGCCATTCATGACCGCCCGATCGTCAGCGTGACGATTGACACCCCCGGCGGCTGGAATCGCAAAGACGTCTACTCCCTGCCGTTGACGGCCATCGGCGATTGGCCTACCCATCAACGTTTCCGCCTTTCCGGCGCCGGGAGGGTAGCCGACAGCGCGGAAAGAATCCTCGAACACGTCAACTTCTACCTACGCAACCCGCAAGCCGATAGCCAAGCGCGCCATAAGTTCATCCAGGAGGAATGCACCTTCACCGATGGCAGCGCCGGCAAGCGAACGGCAGAATTTATCCTTTCTTTACTCATGAACACATCAAATCAGAAATGACCCCTGCCGAAGTCCTTGCCCTCATCCCGGCGCGCGGCGGCTCAAAAGGCATTCCGCGCAAGAACATCCGTCCCTTTGCCGGCTACCCCCTCATCGCCTACAGCATCGCTGCCGGTTTGCAAGCCGAGACGGTGACGCGCGTCCTGGTCTCGACCGATGACGAAGAAATCGCCACCATTGCCCGCCGCTACGGCGCCGAGACGCCCTTCCTGCGCCCCGCCGAACTGGCCGGCGACCGCGTCCCCGACCTGCCCGTCTTCCAGCATGCCCTGGACTGGCTGGAGCAGCAAGAGGGCTATCGTCCGCTGGCAGTCGTCCACCTACACCCGACCACGCCCGTCCGCCCGCGCGGCTGCATAGATGAGGCCGTCCGCACCCTGCTCGCCCATCCCGAAGCCGATGCCGTGCGCAGCGTGGTCGAAGCCGGGCAGACGCCCTACAAAATGTGGCGTATTGACCCGCACAGCGGGCGCATGATTCCCTTGCTGGAGATCCCCGGCAACCCAGAGCCTTACAACACCCCGCGCCAGGCGCTGCCCACCGTCTATTGGCAGACCGGCCACGTCAACGTCACCCGCCCGGACACCATCCGAGGCGGCTCAATGACCGGCCGCCTGCTCTTCCCGGTGATCATTGACCTGCGCTACCTGGTGGACATAGACACCCCCGCCGACTGGCAATTTGCCGAATGGCTGGTGCAACAGGGCATCGAGGGCATGGTCTGGCCGGAGGCGCAGAAATGAGCAAACCGGAAGTCCTCGCCCTCATCCCGGCGCGCGGCGGCTCAAAGGGCATTCCGCGCAAGAACATCCGCCCCTTCGCCGGCTACCCCCTCATCGCCTACAGCATCGCTGCCGGTTTGCAAGCCGAGACGGTGACGCGCGTCCTGGTCTCGACCGATGACGAAGAAATCGCCGCCATTGCCCGCCGCTACGGCGCCGAGACGCCCTTCCTGCGCCCCGCCGAACTGGCCGGCGACCGCACCCTCGACCTGCCCGTCTTCCAACACGCGCTCCGCTGGCTAGCCGAACACGAAAACTATCATCCCCAAGTCGTGGTACACTTGCGCCCGACCACGCCTCTGCGCCCGCCCAATTTGGTGGATCGGGCGGTGCGCCTCCTGCTGGCGCATCCCGAAGCCGATTCGGTGCGCGGACTCACGCCCGCCCACCAGAATCCCTTCAAGATGTGGCTGATGGAGGGCGAGGACAAGCCCATCCGCCCACTGACGACCGTCCCGGGCATCCAGGAACCCTACAACGCCCCGCGTCAAGTTTTGCCGCAAGCGTACATGCACACGGGCCTGATTGACGCCGTCCGCCCCTCGGTCATCCTGGAAAAGAACTCGATGAGCGGGCAAGTCATCCTGCCGGTGCTGTTCGAGCCGCAGTACGACATTGACCTGGACACGCCCGACGACTGGCGGCGCGCCGAAGAGCGCATTGCCCAGTCGCCGCCGCCGATGGTCTGGCCAGGACATCCCCGCCGCCCGATGCCGGAGAAAGTCGAAATGCTGGTGATGGATTTCGACGGCGTCCTGACCGACAACCGCGTTTGGGTGGACCAGGACGGCCGCGAGATGGTGGCCGCCAACCGCTCCGACAGCCTTTGGCTGAACCTGCTGCGGGAGAAGGGCGTGCAGGCCTTCGTCATCTCGAAGGAAACCAATCCGGTGGTCGCCGCCCGCTGCCAAAAGATGGGCATCCCCTACATTCAGGGGGAGGACGACAAGGAGACGGCGCTGAAGGAACTGCTCGCCGAGCGCGGCGTGGACCCGGCACACGTGGTTTATTGTGGCAACGATGTCAACGACTTGCCCTGCTTTCCGCTGGTCGGCTGGGCGGTAGCCGTGGCCGATGCCGTCCCCGAAGCAGCGCGCCAGGCCGATTTCGTCCTCCGCCGCGCCGGAGGTCACGGTGCCGTTCAAGAGTTATGTGCCCTGATACTAGCAAAATTCGGGGATACTTCGCCCCGTTTAGGATAAAAAACTTTTCTCCGGAGGAAAAATGGCTGAAGTAAAAATCGGTAAACATTGGGTCGGCGACGGTCATCCGGCGTATATCGTTGCCGAAATCGGCATCAACCACAACGGCGACCTCGACATCGCCAAGAAATTGATTGACGTAGCCGTTCTCGCCGGCTGTCAGGCGGTCAAATTCCAAAAGCGCACCATCGAGGTCGTCTACAGCAAAGAGGAACTCGAACGCCCGCGCGAAAGCCCCTTTGGGACGACCAACGGCGACCTGAAGCGCGCTCTCGAATTCGGCCTGGAGCAATATCGCGAAATTGACCGCTACTGCAAGGAAAAGGGCATTGACTGGTTTGCTTCTTGTTGGGACGAAGGCTCAGTGGATTTCATTGACCAGTTCGATGTCCCCTGCTACAAGATCGCCTCGGCCTCGCTGACCGATGACAACCTCCTGCGCCACACCCGCTCGAAGGGCAAGCCCCTCCTGCTCTCGACCGGCATGAGCACCCTCGAGCAAATTGACCACGCGGTCGAGATTCTCGGCAAGCAGGACTTGATTCTCTTGCACACCTGCAGCGCCTATCCGGCTGAGTACAGCGAATTAAACTTGCGCGTCATCCACACCCTGCGCCAGCGTTACGGCATCCCGGTGGGCTATTCCGGCCACGAGACCGGCCTCTCCACCACAATTGCCACCATTGCGATGGGCGCCTGCGTCATTGAGCGGCATATCACCCTCGACCGTGCCATGTGGGGCTCCGACCAGGCCGCCTCGGTGGAACCGCAGGGATTCATCCGCCTGGTGCGCGACATCCGCCTGGTAGAAACCGCCCTCGGCGATGGCGTCAAGCGTCTTGTGGAGAGCGAAGTGCCTGTAATGAAAAAACTGCGCCGCGTGGATACCGTCGGCAGCAAGGAGTAAAGGCCCATGGCTCGCATCGGCATCATGCAGGGGCGTCTCGTCCCGCCGACCGATGGCCGCATCCAGTGCTTTCCGCGCCAGCGCTGGGCGGATGAATTCGAACTCGGCAAACAGGCCGGCATAGACTGCATCGAGTGGATTTACGACCTCCACGGAGCGGACGTCAACCCGATCGCGACAGACTCCGGCATTGCCCAAATGAAGGCGCTCGGCGAGAAGACCGGCGTGCGCGTCCTCTCGATTTGCGCCGACTACTTCATGGATCGCCCCCTTGTCCGCGCCGGCGCGGGGGAACTGGCCGAACGCCTGGCCATCTTTGACTGGCTCTTGGGGCGCGGGGCGTTGCTGGGCATTAACCGTGTGGTCGTGCCCTTTGTAGATGCCTCGCGCATCGAGACCGAGGAAGAATTCGAAGGCGTGATTGCTGTGTTACAGCGCATCCTGCCGATGGCTGAGCGGACGGGCATCGAGATTCACCTCGAAACCTCCCTGCCGCCGGCCCGCTTCGCCGCTCTGCTGGAGCGCCTGCCGCACCCGCTCTTGAAAGCCAACTACGATTCAGGCAACAGTTCCTCGCTTGGCTATGCTCCGCGCGAAGAATTCGCCGCCTACGGGCCGCGCATTGGCAGCGTCCACATTAAAGACCGCCTCTTGGGCGGCGGCACCGTCCCGCTGGGAACGGGCGACGCCGACTTCCCCGCGCTGGCCGAAGCCCTGCGTTCCGTCAACTATCGCGGCGACTTCATCCTGCAAGTCGCCCGCGGCGAACCCGGCGACGAAGTGGCCTGGACGCGCAAGAACCGCCAGTTTGTCGAACAACTGCTGGCCAGCGTCTCGCTGTCCTAAACCAATCCGCAGGTCAGATTGACAATCCGACCTGCGGGCATCACTTTGGCGAAAAATCATCCAAAACAATCTGCAGCAAAACAACAGGAGCGCCCTATGAAATTTCTTGTCGTTGGCCTCGGCGGCATTGGACAGCGTCACCTGCGTAACCTGCTCACCGTGCTGGGGCAGGAAGCCGAGGTGCGCGCCGTGGACCCGCGCGCCGACATCCCCGTCCTGACCGACAAACTGACCGTCGAGCCGGGAGTCACGCTCCAGCAAAAATATGGCCTGCACATTTACCCTGACCTCGCCTCCGCTCTGGAGTGGCGTCCCGAGGCCGTCTTCGTCTGCACGCCCACCAGCCTGCACGTCTCCACCGCCCTGCAGGCAGCGCGGGCCGGCGCGCATCTCTTCATCGAGAAGCCGCTCTCCCACGACCTGCAAGGCGTAGATGAACTGCTTGCCGAGGTGGAAAGCCGGCGGCTGACGGCCGTCATCGGCTATCAGATGCGCTTCCATCCCGGCCTCCAGCGCCTGCACACCCTGCTGCGGGAGGCACGGGTGGGCCGCCTGCTCTCCGTCCATGCCGAAATCGGCGAATACCTGCCCGGCTGGCACACCTACGAAGATTACCGTCAGATGTACGCCTCGCGGCGCGACCTGGGCGGCGGCGTCATCCTCTCGCAAATCCACGAGATGGACTACCTCTACTGGCTCTTCGGCCTGCCGCGCCGCGTCTTCGCCCTCGGCGGACATCTCAGCCGCCTCGAAGTGGACGTGGAAGACAGCGCCGACATCCTGCTCGAATTCCAGACCGAAGGCCGTCCGCTCCCCGTCACGTTGCACGAAGACTACCTCCAGCGCCCGCCCAGCCGCGGCTGCAAGGTGGTTGGCGACGCCGGCAAAATCCTGCTCGACTTCCCCGCTGCCTCGCTCACCGTTTACGACGCCGAGGGCCGCGAGGCTGAAAAGACCGCCTTTGCCGACTTCCAGCGCAACGAAATGTTCCTGGCCGAAATCCGTCACTTCGTCCAGGCCCTGCAAGGACAGCCCCATGCGCTGGTCAGCCTGCGGGACGGTATGCACAGCCTGCGCATGGCGCTGGCGGCCAAAGAGTCGCTCGAAAGCGGCAAAATCATTGACTTGTAGGTCGGATTGACAATCCGACTACAGAGGTAAGCATGAAAAAACTCGATTCCATGTTCGACCTGAGCGGACGCGTCGCCGTCATCACCGGCGGGGCTGGCCTGCTCGGCCAACAGCACGGCGAAGCGATTGCCAGCGCCGGCGGCATCCCCGTCCTGGCCGACATCCGCACCGGCGGCCTGGACTCTTCCAGCGCGGCCTTCCGCGAACGGTTCGGACCCGAGGCCTGCGTCCTGCAAACCGACATCACCGACCCCCAAAGCGTCCGCGCCCTGCTCGAAGAAGTCCTGCGCCGCTACGGGCGCGTCGACATCCTCATCAACAACGCCGCCAACAACCCGAAGATGGAAAAAACCTCTGCTGTGGAATTCTCCCGCCTGGAGAACTTCCCCCTCAAGCAGTGGCAGGAAGACCTGGCAGTGGGCTTGACCGGCGCGTTCCTGTGCGCCCAAATCCTCGGCGCCGAAATGGCGCGGCGGGGAGGCGGCGTCATCGTCAACGTCTCCTCCGACCTGGGCGTCATCGCCCCCGACCAGCGTCTCTACCGCAAGCCCGGCCTGCCCCCGGAGCAGCAACCGGTCAAACCGGTGACCTACTCGGTGGTCAAGACCGGCCTCATCGGCCTGACGCGCTACCTGGCGACCTACTGGGCCGAGGCCGGAATCCGCGTCAACGCCATTTCCCCCGGCGGCGTCTACAACAACCAGCCGGAGGAGTTTGTCGCCCGCCTGGCGAACCTGATTCCGCTGGGGCGCATGGCGCGCGTAGACGAGTATCAAGCAGCCATTCTCTTCCTTTGCTCCGATGCCTCCTCCTACATGACCGGCCAGAACCTGATTGTGGACGGCGGCCGCACCTGCTGGTAGAGAGACATCCCACAAGGAGAAATATGATTTCGAGTCTTGACTCTGAACTCCAATCTCACCAAACCGTTTTGGCCGAGACTGTCGCCCGGCAGGCACAGGTCATCGAGCAAATCAGCGCCGCCCTGGCCGATTGCTTCCGCCGCGGCGGCAAAGTTCTGTTGTGCGGCAACGGCGGCAGCGCCGCAGACGCCCAGCACGTGGCCGGTGAGTTCGTCAACCGCTTCCGCTTCGACCATCCGGCCCTGCCTGCCATTGCCCTGACGACCGATACATCCATCCTGACCGCCATCGGCAACGACTCGGCCTTCGAGTTCGTCTTCTCGCGGCAAGTGGAGGCGCTCGGCCGCCCCGGAGATGTGCTGGTGGGCATCAGCACGAGCGGCAAATCGCCGGATGTCCTGCGGGCGCTGGAAGCCGCGCGCCGAAACGGGCTGACGACGATCGGCTTTACCGGCGAGAAAGGCGCCGAGCACATGAAACCGCTTTGCAACCTGTGCCTGGCCGTCCCGTCGAACGAAACGCCGCGCATCCAGGAAGCGCACATCTTTGCCTGGCATGTGATTTGCGGCACAGTGGAACAAGCATTATTCCCCGCCTGACTGAGGGCGGATGAACACAATCTACCCGCGTTCATCCGTGTTTATCTGTGACGAAAACTTTGCAAAAGAGAGGCTGAATATGAAGCGTGAAGTCAAAATCGGCAACCGCATGGTCGGCGACGGGCACCCCGCCTTCATCGTCGCCGAAATCGGCATCAATCACAACGGCAGTTTGGAAATCGCCAAACAGATGATTGACGCCGCCGCCCGCGCCGGCGTGGACGCGGTCAAGTTCCAGAAGCGCACGCCGGAGGTTTGCACTCCCCCTGAACAACAGAAGCAGATGCGCGAAACTCCCTGGGGCCTTATCACCTACCTGGAGTACCGCTACAAGGTCGAATTCGGCGAAGCAGAGTACCGCGAAATTGACCGCTACTGCAAAGAAAAGGGCATTACGTGGTTCGCCTCGGTATGGGATGAACCCTCGGTGGACTTCATGGAACAGTTCGATACCCCGGCCTACAAAATCCCCTCCGCGGCGCTCACCGACCACAACCTCCTGCGCTACGCCCGCAAGACCGGCAAACCGCTCATTGTTTCGACCGGCATGTCCACCATGGAGCAGATTCGCGCTGCCGTCAAGGTGGTCGGCGTGGAAAATCTGATTCTTACCCACTGCACCAGCACCTACCCGTGCGAGCCGGAGGAACTTAATCTGCGCGTCATCCAGACCCTGCGCAATGAGTTTCCCTGCCCGATCGGCTACTCCGGCCACGAGGTGGGTCTCGTCCCGCCGCAGGTGGCCGTGGCCTTGGGCGCGTGCATGGTCGAGCGTCATCTGACCCTCGACCGCGCCATGTGGGGCTCTGACCAGGCCGCCTCGGTCGAACCGGCCGGGTTCGAGCGGCTGGTCAAATACATCCGCACCGCCGAAGCCTCGCTGGGCGACGGCATCAAGCGCGTCTACGAGAGCGAACTGCCCTCGCTCAGGAAACTCCGCCGGGTGGTATCGGGAGAATAATGTTGCCTGTTTTGGAGATTGTTTCCCGTCGCCTCCGCCGTCTTGCCGAACTGGCGCGCGTGGCCTTCCTGTCCTGGAGTGTGACGCGCATCTCCCGCCCCACTCCTGACCGGCGGCCGGTGCTCTTTTTCAACGCCTCGACGCGCCTCTCTGGCCTCAGCCAGAACGCCGCCTTCTCGCTTCTAACCTCCTGGGCCGTTCGCTTGACCGGGACGCCGGCGGTGCATTTCGTCTGTCAACGCGGCATGAGTCGCTGTGTGCTTGGCACAGATGAGACCGACCTGTCGCGTCCCATGCCCTGTGGCATGTGCATTCGTCAGAGCCGCGCCAATTACCTCGGTGCGCCCACGCACTGGTTCGGCTACCACCGCGACGAGTCCCTCGCCGCCGTACTCCAACCCCTTCGTTTGGATGATCTCCTTTCCTACGAACACCCTCTTCCGCCCTCCTCATCACCCAATTCCTCATCACCTATTTCTTTGCCGTTAGGCTCTCTCGTCCTCCCCTCTTTGCGCTGGCGGCTGCGCTTGCATACCCTGAACGACGACGAAGACACCCGCTTCCTGGCGCGCGAGTTCATCCTCTCGGCCTGGAACATAGCGCAAAAATTCTCCGACATCCTGGCGCAGGAAAAACCTCAAGCAGTTGTGGTCTTCAACGGCTTGTTCTTCCCGGAAGCAACTGCCGCCTGGCTGGCCCGTCAGCACAATATTCGCGTCATCACTTACGAATCGGGCTTCCAACCCTTTAGCGGTTATTTCGCCGAAGGCCAGGCCACAGCCTACCCGATCGTCATTCCAGATGTCGAACTGACCCCGGC
Source organism: Anaerolineales bacterium (assembly GCA_034436335.1). Taxonomy (GTDB): domain Bacteria; phylum Chloroflexota; class Anaerolineae; order Anaerolineales; family Villigracilaceae; genus UBA877. The sequence continues at coordinate 146,642 of DAOTVO010000037.1, forward strand.
CCAGAACGCCCGCCTGGACGCCGACCTGGAACGCCGCTGGAAAGGCGATTTCACCATGGCCGGCGTGCGCTTCTGGAAACAGATGCAGCAGGAACTTCCCCCCTCCCTGTTGCAAAAAGCCGGTCAGTTCAAGCAGACGGTGGTCATCTTTTCCAATGTGATTTTCGACACCTCCCAACTCCACGCCAACATCCTCTTCAAAGACATGTTCGCCTGGCTGGATGAATTGACAAGCGTCATCCGCGCCCATCCTGAGACGCTCTTCCTCCTGCGCGCCCACCCCGACGAAACCCGCCCCGGCAAGGCCAGCCGCGAGACGGTCGCCGGCTGGTACGCCCGAAATGCGGCGCGCTTGCCCAATCTTCTGCTCATTCCCCCGGAAGAGCCAATCAGTTCCTACGCGCTGATTCGACAGGCTCGCTTTGTCCTGGTGTATAACTCAACCATCGGGATGGAAGCCATCCTGATGGAAAAACCAAGCCTGGCCGCCGGTCGTTCACCCTCGGTGCAGTTCGATACCGTCTTCTACGAAGATACGCCCAAAGCCTACTGGTCTCGCCTTGAACGCTGGCTGACCGGAGGTCCCGACCCCGTCACCCCTGACCGCATCCGGCGCACACGCCGTTTTATCTACTACCGCACCTACCGCTTCTCGCTCCCCTTTGGCGAATTCCTCGAAACCACGCAGCCGGTTGGATACGTGCGCCTCAAGCGATTCTCTCCCTCTGCCTTGCTCCAATCGCCGACCATGCGGGCAATTCTAGGCGGGCTATTCGAAGGGAAACGGTTTGAGGTTGATGTTTAACCCATCGCTGGTGATTCGCGCCTACAACGAGGAACGCCACATCGGGCGGCTGTTGGAAGGAGTGCGCCGCCAAACGGTGACGGACGTGGAGGTGATTCTGGTCGATTCCGGCTCGACCGACGCCACGCCCGCCATCGCCGCGCAATACGGGGCGAAGATTGTCCGCATCTCCCCGCAGGAATTCACCTTCGGACGTTCTCTGAACCTGGGAGTGGCTGCCGCGACCCGCGACCTGGTCGTCATTGCCAGCGCCCACGTCTATCCGGTCTATCCCGACTGGCTGGAGCGCCTGCTCGAACCCTTCGCCGACCCACAGGTGGCGCTCACCTACGGCAAACAGCGCGGCGATGAGAATTCGAAATTCTCCGAACACCAAATCTTTGCCCGCTGGTTCCCCGAAGAGTCGAACCCGGACCAGCCGCATCCCTTCTGCAACAACGCCAACGCTGCCATCCGCCGCGCGCTGTGGGAAGCACATCCCTACGACGAGACCCTCACCGGCCTGGAAGACCTGGCCTGGGCCAAATGGGCACATTCGCAGGGGTGGCGCATCGCCTACGCCGCCGAGGCGGAGGTGATTCACGTCCATAACGAGACCCCGCGCGGGGTCCTCAACCGCTACCGGCGCGAGGGGATGGCCTTCAAGCGCATCTACCCGGAGGCCCACTTCAGTCTGTACGATTTTGCCCGCAACCTGATTGCCAGCATCGGCTTCGACCTGCTCCATGCCGCCCGCTCCCGCCGTTTCTGGCGCAGCCTGGTAAGCATCTTCTGGTTCCGGGCGGCGCAGTTTTGGGGAACGTACCAGGGCTACCGGCATTCCAGCCTGGTGACGCCGGATTTACGCCAGACGTTTTACTATCACGTCGGCTGGGAAAAGCCTAGCCCGGCAAAGCGGGAGGTGGAGCCGATTCGGTACAACGAGTGACTTTCCGCAGAGTTTGTCATTGCGGGACAAGCAAAGTTGCGGGGTTCGATGGAGAGATTGTCGGTCAGGCTTCGCAACCGACTGCCTGTGCAAAACGCCTAATTTAGCCGCCTTGACAGGGCGGTCTTTTTTTTTTCGTGGATGCCGATGCCCACGACCGCGAGGTCATCGGCGATTTCACCCGTCCCGACGGCTCGCTGAAAGAGATACCCGCCCAGCGCAAGAAACTGGAGGCCATTCTGCTGCCCCCAGCACCCCGCCCAGCGCCTCGGCCTCCAGCGCCAGGACGCGGCTGTTGGCAAAGAAGCCGAAATCGAAGGAGGTCGGCTCGCCCGCCCCTTTGCCGGGGATGGGCATCAGCCGCGCCGTGAGGGGCTTGTCGAGCCGCAGCGCCAGGGCCGAGAGGTCGAGCAGCAGGGCGGCGATTTGTTCGCAGGTCACATCGCCGGGCAGCGGGACGGTATCCAGCCCGGTGCCGCAGACGGCCGAATAAAGCAGCAAGTCTTTGACCGTCAACATCCCCTCGGCGGCGCGGCGCGCCAGGACGGCATCTTCCAGCACCGGCTGCATGAAGCCGTTAAAGCCAGCGCGCGGGAAATCGGCCCGCTCGATAGCCTCGGTCAGGAGGGCAGCCGCGGCCAGCGACCCATGCAGGCCGATTTTAGGGACGCCCATGCGCTCGACCGCCGCGCCGAGCGATTTGGACTCTTCCGGGAAGGGGGCGAGCGAAAAGTCAATGCCGCCGAAGCGCGCCTGGTGCTTGAATTTCAAGAAGTCCGCCACGCGGCCCAATTTGCGGGCATGGGTTTCCAATTCCTCGATCATTGCCCGGCGTCCGTCATCCACCGTCCGCGCCTGCTCGAAGGCGCGAACGGCCACGTCGGCGGCCTCCATCGCCAGGGCAAAGGCGGGGCTATCGCCCTCGTGGTAAGCGGCTGGGAAGAAGGGCGCACCCGCCGGGACGTTCGCCAGCGCGGCGAAGCGCAGGTTGGCAAAACCGTTCGGGTCGAGCGGCGCCAGGCGGACGATGACCTCGGCACAGGCCTGCACCGCCTGGGGGAAAATCCGTCCCTTTTCGGCCATCACCCCGCCGAAAAAGATGTTCTCAGAAGCGGCGACTGCATCGGGAATCAGCGCATAACTCTGCGAGGAATCCGGCCGCGCCGGCCCCAGTGAAGCATAAGCCAGACCGATTTCCGGCAGAAGGCGGCTGAGGGCCTCGGCCAGGCGCGGCATCTCGTTGACTTTTTGTCCCAGCAGGCGTGGGAAGGGGATTGTCGCCAGACGCGTGGTCTGCACCTCGTAGTCTTCGGCCTCCAAGGCGGCTTTGGCCTCGGCCAGGAACGCGCTCGCCTGCCGCAAGGTCTTCTCATTCAGCGGCCAGCCGGGGTTGCAAAAGTAGGTGATGGAACGAATTTTCATGATTTCTGTCCCTATTCTCTATCTTACTCTGTTTATCCCTGGTTCATCTCCGTTTATCTCCGTTCATCTCTGGTTCATCTCTGGTTCATCTCTGGTTCATCTCCGTTCATCTCCGTTTATCTCTGGTTCATCTCCGTTCATCTCCGTTTATCTCCGTTCATCTCTGGTTCATCTCTGGTTCATCTCCGTTTATCTCCGTTTATCTCTGGTTCATCTCCGTTCATCCCTGGTTCATCCCTGGTTTATCCCTGTTTATCCCTGTTCATCCCTGGTTATCCCTGGTTTATCCCTGTTCATCCCTGGTTATCCCTGGTTTATCCCTGTTTATCCCTGGTTCTGTTTTGCCGCACCACCTCAAACATCAGCACCGCCCCGGCGACGCCGGCGTTGAGCGATTCCATCCCGCCGGGCATGGGGATGCTGACCGGCGCGGTCGCCAGCGCCCTCGCCGCAGGCGACGCCCCCTCGGCCTCGCCGCCGACGATGAGCGCCAGGGGCAAGCGCAGGTCGGTCTCCCAGCAGGGCAGGCCGTCCATATCGGCCAGGAGAACGCGCAGGCCCGAGGTGTGCGCCCGGATCTCGTCCCAGGTCAGGGACAGGATCGGCAGGCGGAAGTGCGCCCCCATGCCGGCGCGGACGACTTTTGGGGCGAAGGGGTCGGTCGTCTCGGGCGGGAGGAAGACGGCCTGCACCCCGGCCGCGACCGCCGTGCGCAAGAGCGTGCCGAGGTTGCCGGGGTCGCGAATCTGGTCAGGGATGAGAATAAAGTCGAAGTTCGAGGCCGGCAGGTCAGGGGTCGGCAGGTTGAGCACGGCCAGGACGCCCTGGGTGTTACCGGTGTCGCTGAGGGCATTCAGCAGGTGGTCTGCGACCCGTTCCACTTCCACACCATGAGACTGCAGCCCGGCAACCAGCGACTGCCCGCGTTCGCTCAGCGTCTCGCCGGCCAGGGCAAAACGGAACGGCCAGCCAGCGGCGAGGGCCTCCTCCACCAGCCGCACGCCCTCGGCCACGAAGGCGTTCTCCTGGCGGCGTTCCTTGGGGCGGCCCAGCAGGGCGCGCACGAGTTTGAGTTTGGGGTTTTGGGCCGAGGTGAGCATGAGAGGGTAGACGGTGGAGCGTTATTCGAAGGTCGCCCAGGCGGCGCGAAAAGCCTGGACGGTCTCGTCATCAAACAGCACCAGGCGGATCAATCGGAGAGGCGAGGAACGGGCAGAGACATGGTCGCGCAGGGCGGCGAGGATGATTTGAGCGGCGCGGTCCTTGGGGAAGCCGAAGATGCCGGTTGAGAGGGCGGGCAGGGCGAGGGAGGTCAGCCCTAGTTCGTCGGCGGCGTGCAGCGCCCCGGCGACAGCCGCGGCCAGTTTGGCGTCTTCCTGCCCCTCGCCCCAGACCGGCCCGACGGCATGGATGACGTAGCGGCAGGGCAGGCGTCCGCTGGAGGTGATGGCAGGCGCGTCGGGGGTCACCAGGCCGCGTTCCCGCACCCAGGCATCCGATTCCTGCTGGATGCGCTCGCCGCCGCGCTGGACGATGGCCCAAGCCAGCCCGCCGCCGTGATGCAGGTAGGCGTTGGCGGCATTGACGATGGCGTCGGTGGTCTCGGTGGTCAGGTCGCCCTGCACGAGTTGCAGACGCACCCCGCCGGGCAGACGGGTTTCGGCCAGAACGGTGTTCATGAGACGTATTTTAACCCTAAACAAGTAGGTCGGATTGGCAATCCGACCTACGAAACAAAAAAAGGCGGGATAAATCCCGCCCCACGAAGGACTGAAAGGCAAAATTCACTTTGCTGCTTGCGCCACCACAGCGGCAAACGCCTGCGGGTCGCGCACGGCCAGGTCGGCCAGCATCTTGCGGTTGAGGGTGATGTTGGCCTTTTTGAGCGCCGCCATCAGCCGGCTGTAGGTGGTGCCATTCAGGCGGGCGGCGGCGTTAATGCGCACAATCCACAGTTTGCGCAGGTCGCGCCGGCGAACGCGGCGGTCGCGCGAGGAATACCACATGCTCTTCAGCATCGCCTCGTTGGCGCGCTTGAACAGGCGGTGTTTCGCTCCGCGCTGACCTTTGGTGTATTTCAAAACTTTCTTGTGACGTAGGTGACCATGGGGTCCACCTTTTACACGAGCCATTGTTTTACCTCCTGCGAGCCTCCGGGCGCCGGGGCAGGGTCACTGCCATCCAGTTGCATACACCCGGGAGCCGCAAATGAAAAAAAACGGATACGACTCTCAGCCTCGTACAGACGTACTACGGCTTCATGTGCGGGGCCAGACGGCGAATGCGCTTGATAATTCCGCGTCCTTTGACCGGAATCATCTCACCGAACAAGGCCTTCACCCGCCGCGATGACTTGCGGCGCAGGTGCGCCTTGCCGCCTTTGGTGCGCACAATCTTCCCAGACCCGGTGATGCCAAAGCGCTTGGAGGTCGCCTTGTGGGTCTTCAGTTTGTACTTACCTTCCTTCTGCTTGCGCGGCACAGCAAATACTCCTTTACACAAGATTTCGCGGGATGTTACTCCCGCGTTGGTCAACTTGCTTCGAGCGTCGTTTCAGCGCTTTCCTTTGCAGGTTCTTTGGGCTTCTTCTTGCCCTTCGACGGGGCCAGCAACATGGACATACCGCGTCCTTCGATGGCCGGGGCCTGTTCGATGACGCTCACGTCCGAGAGGCTTTGGGCTATCTCTTTCAGGTCTTCGAGGGCCAGTTCTGGGTAGGTAATTTCGCGGCCGCGGAAGCGGATGGTGACGCGCACCTTCATGTTGTGTTCCAGCCAGCGGCGGGCGTCATCCACTTTGAAGTCGCGGTGATGGTCGGTCGTCTTGGGACGCAGGCGGATTTCCTTGACCTCGATTTTGGTCTGCGATTTACGCGCCTCGCGCTCTTTCTTCTCCCGCTCATAGAGGAACTTGCCGAAATCCATGATGCGGCAGACAGGCGGGTTGGAATTGGGCGCTACCTCCACTAAATCCAGTTCGGCTTCGCGCGCCATGCGCAAGGCCTCACGGATAGGCACCACGCCGACATTTTCACCGTTTGCCCCAATCAAACGCACTTCGGGAACCCGGATGCCTTCATTGACTCGAAATTCGTTCGCGCTGATACGTTACTCCTTGAAAAATGACAGAACTTCAGCCAGCAGGCTGAATTAAGCGGGCTGATGATACCATATACCCGAAAGAATCGTCAATAAAATGGCTCTCGACTTATACCGAGATGTATTCCCGCAAGTTATGTTCCACCGCATAGGCGGCCGCCTCGGCGCGGTTGTTGACGCCCAATTTCGAGAGAATGCTGCTTACATAGTTCCGCACCGTTCCCTCGCCGAGGAACAGCGCCTTGGCGATTTCACGGTTGGTCTTTCCCTCCGAGACGAGGAGAAGGACATGCTTTTCCTGCTGGCTGAGATGGGCAAAGGCCGAGGCTTCTTCCTCCTTGACTGCCCGCCGCACCTCCTGAAAGACACGCTGGGTGACCGCCGGGTCGAGCAAGGCTTCGCCGCGCCCAACCGCTTCGATGGCCTTGACGAGGTCATCGCCGCCGATTTGCTTCAAAATATAACCTGCAGCCCCGGCGCGGATGGCCGAGAATAGCATTTCGTCTTCCGCATAGGAGGTCAGCATGATGACACGCGTTTCGGGATAGCGACTGGTAATTTCTTCGCAAGCCTCGATTCCCGATGCGCCGGGCAGGCGGATGTCCATCACCACCACATCGGGGTGATAATTGCCCACCATCTCTAACGCCTCCCGCGCCGTGGATGCTTCACCAATCACATCAAACTGCGGATGCCGTTCCAACAAGGCTTTCAATCCTAGACGTACGACTTCATGGTCGTCTACCAGCAAAATTCGTTGTTTTGCCATGCTCGATTGGAGCCTCCAAATAAAAGTATATTCGAGAGTATATTCCCTGACAAGGACAAAAAAGACTGGCTTTGGATAAAAATATCGCCTGGCATCAGGCCGTGCCCTGATACTTGATGGCGCTGAATTGACTCAACTTATCCCAGCGGTGGGTGGCAATAATCTGACGCACCGTGCCGGTCATGCCGCGCACTACCACACTGTCAGTGCGGGCGCCGTTGCCATAGTACTTGACGCCGCGCAGAAACTCGCCATCGGTGATTCCGGTCGCGGCGAAGAAAACATCATCGCTGGCTACCAGGTCATCCATGGTCAAAATCTTCTCGAAATCATACCCCATTTCTTTGCCGCGGCGGAGTTCATCTTCGTTGCGGGCATATAACTTTCCCTGAATCTCTCCGCCCATGGCGCGCAGGGCGCAGGCCGCCAGCACGCCTTCGGGCGTGCCGCCAATGCCCATCAGCACATCAATGCCCGAATCGGGCCAGGAAGTCATCAACGCGCCGGCCACGTCGCCATCTGGAATGAGGCGGATACGCGCTCCACAACGCCGCACTTCGGCAATCAAGTCATTGTGGCGCGGGCGGTCGAGAATGACGACGGTCAGGTCTTCGACTTTCTTACCAGAAGCCTGGGCAATGGCTTTCAGATTGTGTTCGACAGGCGCTTCAATATCCACCACACCGCGCGCCTGCGGGCCAACGGCAATTTTGTTCATGTAGAGAAATGGGCCGGGGTTGAACATGGTGCCGCGCGGTGCCAGCGCAACGGTAGCAATGGCGTTCCAAGTGCCGTTGGAAAGGGGGCGTGTGCCATCAATGGGGTCCACAGCGATGTCCATCGCTGGGCCTTCTCCTGTGCCCACCCGCTCGCCGTTATAGAGCATGGGCGCTTCATCCTTTTCGCCCTCGCCAATGACAATGATGGCGTTCATGGCTATCGAATTCAGCACGACGCGCATCGCATCTACTGCCGCGCGGTCGGCGGCAATTTTATCGCCGCGTCCCATGTACCGGCCGGCGGCCAGCGCGGCGGCCTCGGTCACGCGCACCAGTTCGAGAGCCAGGTTTCGGGTCGGTTCAGATGCCATCCTTCCTCCTAAAGCAAAAACCATATGATGAGAAAATAGCCAAGTGCGCCTCCCCAGAGCCACGAGTCGATTCGGTCGAGGACGCCGCCGTGACCGGGAATGAGGTTGCCGGAATCTTTGACCCCCGCCTGACGTTTGAGCATGCTCTCGCCAAGGTCGCCGAGAGTGGTCAGAATGGAGAGCGCCGCGCCCAGAGCAGCGCCTTTCCACCAGGACAGGGTCGGACCTCCCAGCCTGCCCAGCACAACGGTCAGCGCCACAGCGCCGAGGGTGCCGAACACCACTCCGCCCCAGTAGCCTTCCCACGATTTCTTCGGGCTGAGTCGGGGGCTGAGACGGTGTTTGCCAAAGCGTACGCCGATGAAATAGGCGAACGAATCGGCAATCCAGACCGAGCCCAAGACGATGAAAAACCACCAGAGGCCGTTTTCCAGATTGCGCAGGTCAATCAGATGAGAACCAATCCAGCCGAGGTAAACGATCCCAGAGACCGTGACAGCGAAATCGGCGGCGGCCTGGTCGCGGCCGTTTTCGTAGTCGAGCAGATGCCAGGTCATCGCCGCAAGGACGCCCAAGGTAAGGGTAGCCGGCGCAAGGTTCGGGAAAAAGTTGCGCGTCGTCAAAATAAACAAGACGCCTCCCACCACTAAGGGGGAGGCGGCGCGGTATCCTGCAATTTGGAAAATACGGGCAAATTCCCAAGCGGCAATGCCCAAAAGGGTCGCAATAACGGCAAAATAGAAAATGCCGCCCGCCAGGACCGCTGGGATTCCAATGAGCGCCAATAGAGCGGCAGCCAGAACGCGTTTGAGCATATCAAGATTTTCCTTTGACCGTCTCGGAGAGCCCGCCATAACGGCGGTCACGTTGAGCATAAGTTTCCAGCGCTTTGCGGAATTCTTCCTTATCGAAATCGGGCCAGTAGGTAGCGGTGATATACCACTCGGAGTAAGCGCCCTGCCAGATAAGGAAGTTGGACACGCGCAGTTCCCCGGAGGTGCGGATGATGAGGTCAGGGTCGGGAACGCCGGCGGTAAACAGATACTGGCTGACAAGTTCGGCGGTGACCTCTTCGGCTTTGACGCCGTCGGAAATCATTTTCCTGATCGCACAGACGATTTCGTCACGCCCTCCGTAGTTGAAGGCCACATTGAGAATGAGACGGTTGTTGTTTTTGGTCAGTTCGATGGCCTGGAGCACCTTTTCCTGAATTGCAGGGTCGAGGCGTTCCAGGTGCCCGATATGGCGAAGTTGTACCCCCTCCTTGTGCAATTCGCCCAATTCGCGGTCAATGACATCTTCGAGAATGTGCATCAGACCTTCCACCTCTTCACGCGGGCGACCCCAGTTTTCGGTCGAGAAGGCGTAGATGGTGAGATATTGAATGCCAAACTCGACGCAGGCGGTAATGATGCGGCGCAAGTTTTCCGTGCCGGCGCGGTGACCGGCCAGCCGCGGCAGGCCGCGAGAGATAGCCCAGCGCCCATTGCCATCCATAATGATGGCGACATGGGTAGGAAGAGTGGGATTTTGTGGCGTCATAATTTTACGTTCTGGAACAGGCGAAACTGCCCTGCTTCAGACCTCCATGATTTCCTGTTCTTTTTTCTCGCCTCGTTTGTTGACTTCCTCTATCCACCGGTCGGTGACTTTTTGGAGTTCTTCTTCACCGCGCTTGAGGTCGTCTTCCGAGATGAGTTTCTCTTTCTCGAACTCTCGCATGTCGTTGTGCAGGTCGCGGCGAATGTTGCGTATGGCGACGCGACATTCTTCCAAGCGGTGATGCACCGTTTTGACCAGTTCGCGGCGACGTTCTTCGGTCAGCGCGGGCAGATTGAGACGGATTTGCTTGCCATCATTGTTGGGCGTCAAGCCCAGGTCAGAAGCCAGGATAGCGCGCTCGATTGCCTTTAGGGAGGAGGGGTCGAAAGGCTTAATCAGGAGCGAGCGAGTCTCCGGGACACTGATGGAAGCCAATTGCATCAAAGGAGTTGGCGTGCCGTAGTATTCGACAGGCAGTTTTTCCACCAAGGCAGGGGTGGCGCGTCCGGTGCGAATACCGGCCAGGTCGTCCTCAAGACTCTGGATAGCGCCCCGCATGCGAGTTTCAGCGTCTTTCAAGATGTCCTTTATCACAGCAGCCTCCTAGATGAATTTATATTACAAGGATACCCTAAAACTTGAAAAATTACCACTAGTACCTTTCCAAAATAATGCTGATAAGTTCATCGCCTCTGGTACACTGTGGGCAAACAGGCAATTCAGGAGAGAGCGATGGCAAACAAAATTTACATTGTTGATTTGACGGACAATGAACGGGCTGCGTTGCTGAAATTGATTCAAAATGGTAAGCAGT
>DAOTVO010000038.1:0-18936 GCA_034436335.1 Anaerolineales bacterium
GACCAGGCGACACGGTCACCTATCGCCTGACCAACACCCTGCCCACCGGCGATGTGGAAGACCTGGAATTCGATGACTACCTGCCCCTGCCCGTCTTCCACGTCGGCGACCCGGATGAAAACGGCGTGGCGGGACCCGCCTGGACGTTCGATCCGACCGTCAGCGCCGCCGCGCCGGCTGCCGGCGTCGCCAAGTTCGGCCCCTCCGACACGTTCTACGCCTATTCCTCCATCGCTCCAACGGTTACCTCGAACAACCTCAACAACCGCCTGAACTTCCTCTACGGCGATTTCGACGGGACCAACGAGCAGCAATACATCGTAGATATTCTCTTCACCGTCACCGTCTCCGACGACCCCTTCGCCGACCGCCTCTACCTGACCAACCAGGCGCATGCCTACGAAGGCTCCACCAACGCCGGAACCGCCGATGCCAACGCCATCGTGCAAATCATTCTCACTGAGCCGGTGCTGCGCATGCAGAAAGGCATTATCTGGACAGACAACCCAGCGGCTGTCTTCAGCCCCACCCCGCCCGGCCCGGTGGCCTTCCTCAATCCCACCAACAGCCCGCGCTGGAGCGGCATGATCAACTCCGCCAACCTGGCCTCCACGCCCATCAACAGCGATTTGAGCGGCGTGGACGCCGGCGACATCGTCTCCTTTGCCATCGTCATCGAGAACACCGGCTCCAGCGGCAACGGCGCCTTCGACATCCGCCTCCGCGACGACCTGCCGGCCGGCTTCGTTATCCCCGGCAGCGGGCTGAACCTGCAAGTCCACCGCGGCGACGGCTCGCCCCTCGGCTACACCGACCTGGGCGGCGGTCTCTTTGGCACCGGCATCGAAATTGTGGACCCCGGCGCGGCCGAGGGCGCTTGCCAGCAATACGACCCCAACAACGGCAGGAACATCATCCTGGTCACCTTCGACCTGGAACTTGCAGCCACTGTTGGATCCGGGCAGCAAATCACCAACACCGCTTCGCTGACCAACTACGCCGGCGCCGAGGGCGGGCCCAACTTCCTGCCCGAGCCGCAAACCGATACCGCGCGGGTGACCACACGCTACGCCGGGCTGGGCAAGGTCTTCACCACCGAAATCATCAACGGCGTCAACAGCCAGACGCAGGCCGTCATCGGCGAGTTCGTGGATTACACCCTCACCGTCACCGTTCCTGAAGGTCAATTGCCCAATGTCACTCTCGAGGACAATCTCCCCTCCGGTCTGGCTTTCGTAGACTGCCTGAGCATCACGCCCTCCTCGGCCGACCTGACCACTAACCTGTCCGGCGGCTTCCCAGCCGCCTGCAACGACCCGACCAACCCGTCCGTCTCCTCCCCCGGTCAGAACTTCACCTTCACGCTGGGGACGGTCACCAACGCCAACACCGACAACAGCGTGGACGAGACCCTGCAAATCGTCTTCCGCGCCGTTGTGCTGAACGTGCCTGGCAACCAGGCCGGCACGAATCTCATCAACCGCGCCACTCTGCGCATTGACGGCGGCGCCGGCGGGACTGCCACCGTGCAATCCGCCCCCCTCACCGTCATCGAGCCGCTCGTCAACACGACCAAAAGCGTTACGCCTGCCGCTGCCGATGCCGGCGACACGGTGACCTTCACCGTCACCCTCAGCAACCCGGCCTCCGGTTCCACCACCGCCTACGATGTGACCTGGAGCGATACCGTCCCAGCCGGGCTGACCTACACCAGCGGTACCTTGAGCGGTTCCTGCACCACGCATTTACTGACGCTCAGCGATGCCAGCGCTCCAACGCTGATGGGCTCTGTCTCTCCACTCGACCCCGGCGAAACCTGCACCCTCACCTTCGACGCCACCGTGGATTACTCCGTCACGCCCGGCCAGATCATCACCAACACCGCCGAGACGCGCTGGACCAGCCTGCCCGGCGCAGTCACCGATCGCTCCTCCTACAACACCGATTCCGATGAACGCGACGGCACAGGCGGTCTGCTTGGCTCCGGCGCGCTGAACGATTACCGCACTGAGGGCCAGGCCAGCGTCACCATCAACAACACCACGCCGCAAAAATTCCTGGTTGCCACCTCCGAAGCCCACACCGGCGCCCCCGATGGAACACAGCGAGTTGCAATCGGCGAAATCGTCCGCTACCGCCTGGTGGTGCAGCTGCCCGAAGGCGCCAGCCCCAACTTCCAGATTCGTGATTACCTGCCCGGCGGCCTGACCTATCTGGATGACGGCACGGCCCGCCTGGCGCTGCTTTCCAACGGCTCGCCGATTGCCTCCACCGAACCAGCCGGCAGCACGCTCGGTCTGGCGCTGGGCAGCGGACCCTTTGGCACGCCTCCCTGGGTCAACGGCAGCGACCCGACCCTGGTCACGCCGACCTACGTCTTGCCCGACCAGAATGTCGGTTCCTCCAATTCGCTCACAGCAGACCCCGATTCCTACGGCAACAGCACGGACCCGTACTTCAAACTCGGCACCCTCACCAACAACGACAGCGACGCCGACGCCGAATACGTCATTATCGAGTTCAACGCGCTCATCAACAACACCTCCGCCGGCAGCAACGACACCGGCAATGCGCGCGGTAACACCTTCAGCGTGTTCATCAACGGTGTACAAAATGGCCCCAATTCAAATTCGGTTCGGGTGATTATCGCCGAACCTCTGCTCACCCTCGCCAAGGCCGTCGCCACCGCGCCCACTGATGCCGGTGACCCCATCGCCTACACCTTGACCATCTCCGCCGCATCTGGCGTGAACCGCTCCACCGCCTTCGACCTCAGCCTGACCGACACCTTCGACGCTTACCTAACCAGCCTCTCGGTCACGAATGTGACCACAACCCAGGGCGCGACCTGCGTGGGCAACGGCGGCGGCACGACCCCCTTCAGCCATAACGGCGGCTCGTTCGCCGGCAACACCCTGACCTTCACCGCCACCTGTCTTGATCCCGGCCGCTCTATCACCATCACCGTGAGCGGCACGGTCGCCGCCAATGCCCCGGCCGGCTACACCATCCCCAACACCGGCAACCTGACCTACACCAGCCTGCCCGGCCCCAACGGGACGACCACGAACCCGACCGGTTCTTCCACGCCCGGCGCCTCCGGTTCGGATACCGGCGAACGGGACGGCAGCGGCGGCATCAACGACTACACGGCTTCGGGCAGCGCCAACGCGCCCCTCGCCGCGCCGCAAATTGTCAAGCAAGCCCCCACACCGACCGGCTACCCCATCGGCGCGACCGTCACCTACCCCATCGCCATCACCCTGCCGGAGGGCGTGACCCGCAACGTGCGCGTCACCGACGCCGTCCCGGCCGGGATGCAGTACGTCTCCTACAACGTGGACACCAGCGCCTTCGGCGGCAGCGTCCCGGTTCCCACTGTCAGCGGCGGCGCAGGGGATGGCGATGACGTCACCTTCAACTTTGGCGACATCACCACCACCGACGATAACAACCCCGCCAACAACACCTTCACCCTCCTGGTCACCCTGCGCGTCCTGGACGTGCCGGCCAACGAAATCGGCACCGTGCTGACCAACGGCGCCAGCCTGACCTACACCCCCGGCACCGGCTCGACCGATACCACCCTCTCCGGCGGCACCCAGAACATCACCGTCCTCGAGCCGCGCATTGCCACCACCAAGTCGGTCGTCCCGAACAGCAACGTCCAGGCTGGCAGCCTCCTCACCTACACCGTGCGCTTCACCAACACCGGCACCGCCACCGCCTACGACGTCACTGCCGAAGATGTCCTCGCCCAGGGCGTGACGTACAACAACGACGCCGCCTGCGTCTTCTTTGACGGCGCCTCCACCTCGGCCATCGCCGTCACCGTCACCGCCGGCGTCGGCACGCTGACCTTCGACGGCAACCCGGCCGGCGCCTGGGACATCCCCGCCACCGACCCGAACGATTCGTACATCGAATGCACCTACACCGCCACCGCCCAGAACAGCCTGCACCTGGACGGCACGCACACCAACACCGTGGACGCCGACTGGACCTCGCTCAACGGCCCCGACGCCAACGAGCGCGTCTATGACGACAGCGTCTTGCGCACGGTGGACGGCACGCAGGATACCGCCACCGCCACCTTCACCAGCCCGGCGCCGGCCTTCGACAAGAGCGACACCGCCACGAACCTGCCCATCGGCGCCACCTATACCGTAACTCTGACCATCACCTCGCCGCTCGGTACGCTGCGCAACCTGACAGTCACCGACACCCTGCCAGCCGGCCTGTTCTACGTCACCGGCACACAGAGCGTCAGCGGCGGCATCAGCCCCGCCCCGACCTTTGCCGTCGGCGGCCCCAACGATGGCTCCGCGCCCACCACCCTGACCTGGACCTTTGGCGACGCAGTCGTCTCCTCCAGCCCGGTTACCCTCACCTACAACGTCACCGTCGCGAACGTGGTCGGCAACCAAAATGGCGTCAGCCGCACCAACAACGCCGCCATCACCTACGATGACGCCCAGGGCAACGCCAAGTCGCTCACCGATAACGACAACGTCACCGTCATCGAACCCGTCCTGACGGTGGACAAAGTCATCTCCATCCCGCCCGTCCCGCCGGATGCCGGCGGCACGGTCACCTACCAGGTCACTATTCAGCACGACGGCGCCAGCACGGCGACTGCCTACGATACGAACTTCACCGATGCCCTGCCTGCGGATCTGAGTCTCAACCTGGCCTCGGTCAACGTGACCCTGGCGGGCGGCGCGGCGGGCGCAACCGACAACTCGGCCGGCAACACTGTGAACGTCACGATTGCCACGATTCCTGTCGGCGGCTCGGTCACCGTCACCTACAGCGCCACCATCAACAGCGGCGTGACGCCCGGCCAGGTCATCACCAACACCGGCAACCTCACTTGGACCTCCACCGCCGGCGCCAACCCCGATGAGCGCAACGGCTCCGGCGGCATCAACGATTACACGGACAGCGACCAGGAGTCCTTCGCCATCCAAAGCGCCGCTTACGACAAGATGCTCGAAGCCGCCTCCGCCGCGCACACCAGCGGCAGCGACCTGGCCATCGGCGAAGTTGCCACCTTCGGCCTCTACGTCACCCTGCCCGAAGGGACGACGCCCTCCCTCACCATCGTGGACGACTTGCCCGCCGGCCTGGCATACGTCAGCGGTTCGGCCCAGGTGGTGACGACCGTGGCCGGCTGCGGCGCTCTGACCGCCGACTTCAACGGCAGCGTCCCCGCCCCGACCATCACCGCCCCCGGCGGCAGCGGCGGCGATGTCACCTTCCAATTTGGCGCGATCACCGTCGCCGCCGATAACGACCCGGCCAACAACACCTTCGTCATCTGCTTCGACGCCGTCCTGCTCAACGAAGCCGGCAACCAGAACGGAAACACGCTAACGAACAACGTCTCCTTCCAGATTGACGGCGGCCCGCTGACCACCGACAGCACGACCGTGGATGTGGTTGAACCCGAACTGGACATCGCCAAAGCCGTGAGCAACCCCACCCCCGGCGTCGGGCAAACCTTCACCTACACCCTCACCGTCCAGCACCTGGGCAGCAGCACAGCGCATGCCTTCGACCTGAACCTCAGCGATACCCTGCCGGCGAGCGTGGCGGTCTCGCTCCCGCCGACCGTCTCCAACGCCCCCGGCGGCTGTGCCGGAACCGTCACCGATAGCAGCGCCGGCAACAACATCAGCCTGACAGTCGCCTCCCTGCCGCTGGGCTGCGCGCTGACCGTCCAGTACCAGGCTGTCGTTGTCTCGCCGCCCGCTGCTCCAGGCGATGTCATCAATAACACGGCAAATCTCGCCTGGACCTCGCTGGTCGGCGTGGACCCGAACGAGCGCACCAGCGCCGGCGGCGTGGACGACTACGCCGACAGCGCCAGCCAGAACATCACCTTCACCGCCGTTGACTTGCGTATCACCAAAGACGATGGCGGCATCACCAGCACAGCGGGCGGCATGGTCGCTTACACCTTGAACTATACCAACGCCGGCAACAGCGTGGCAACAGGCGTGGTCATCACCGAGACTGTCCCCGCCAACACTACCTTCAACGCCGGCGCCAGCACGCCCGGCTGGTCCTGTGCCGATGGCAGTCCGGCCGGAACGACCTGCACCCTCACCGTCGGCACGCTCAACCCCGCTGACAGCGGCTCGGTTGTCTTCGCCGTCACCGTGAACAACCCCCTGCCCTCCGGCGTGACGCAAATTGCCAACACCGCCTCCATCGCCGATGACGGCACGCACGGGGCCGACGCCACCCCGACCGACAACAGCGATGACGACACCACCCCGGTGGATGCCGCGCCCGACCTGACCATCACCAAAGATGACGGCTTCACGGTCGTCTCCCCCGGCCAAATCGTCACCTACACCCTGACCATCGCCAACGTCGGCACGCAGGATGCCACCGGCATCGTGGTGACCGATACCCTGCCGGCCAACACCACTTTCGTCTCCGCCAGCGACGGCGGCACGGAAGCCGGCGGCGTGGTCACCTGGCCGGCCTTCGACCTGGCCGCCGGCGCGCCGGCCGTCACCCGCACCGTCACCATCCAGGTGGACGATCCCTTCCCTGGCGCGTCCATCCTCAACCGGGCACACGTGCAAGACGACGGCTCGAACGGCCCCGATCTGACGCCGGGGGACAACGATGACGACGATACCGACGCCGTCCTGACCCTGCCCCACAGCGACCTGACCAAGACCCTCCTTGCCACCAACCAGGGCTTCACCCCCGACCCCTCTGTCGCCATCGGCGAGATTCTCACCTACCAAGTCGTCTTCACCGTCCCGGCCGGCGGCACACTGCCGAACCTGACCCTGACCGACACCCTCGACCGCGGCCTGGCCTTCGTGGACTGCCTGAGCGTCGCCCCCTCCTCGGCCGACATCACCACCACCCTGCCCGGCGGCTTCGCGGCGGCCTGCAACGACCCGGCCAACCCCACCGTCCAGACCGAACCGCCCGGCAGCCCCAACCTGGCCGATCCCGGCCGCCGCGTCACCTTCACCCTGGGCGATGTCAGCAACAGCGGCGCGACAGACGGCACGGTCACCATCCAATACACCGTTGCCGTGTTGGATAACATCGAGAATCAAGATGGAGTCTTGCTGAACAACAGCGCCACGCTCACCTGGGCTAGCGGCTCGCTCGCCGGCTCTGCATCGGATGTCGCAATCGTCGAACCAGATCTCAGCCTAAACAAGGCGGCAGACGTTTCGATTGCCGTGCCGGGCACGATCATCACCTTTACGCTGACAGTACAACACACGGCTGCCAGTTCGGCGGATGCCTATGACGTCCTGCTGGAAGATATCGTTCCAAGCGGTTTGGAGTATATCCCCGGCTCCCTAATTTACGTCAGCGGGATCGCGCCGACTACTCTGGAGGATACAACTGCCCCTACCCTGCAAGTCATCTGGAATGACTTCCCGCGCCTGCCTGGGCAGTCGGTCATTCAATTCCAGGCTCGTCTGCAGAACTTGCCGCCGGGTGCCAGCGTCGTGAACGAAGCGCAGCTGGAATGGTCGAGCCTGCCTGGCGACATCTCTACACCACAATCAGCCTACAATGTATTCTCTACGGAACGCCGCTATGACCCGCTCAGTCCGATTGATATTTACGGCGTCGTCTCCAGATTTGATATCCGCGTTCCGGCGCTGCCTGCCACCGGTTTTGCACCAGGCAAAGTCACCGAGATTCCCATCCAAACAGCCGAACAGGCTTACACATCTCTGGGCAGCCTATGGCTGGAAATCCCCCGCCTGGGCGTGAAGATGCCCATCGTGGGCATCCCAGCCAGGGGGTCCGAATGGGACCTGACATGGCTTGGTAATCAGGCTGGGTGGTTGAACGGCACAGCCTTCCCAACCACAAGCGGCAACTCGGTCATTACCGGCCATGTGTATTTGCCGAATGGTCAACCGGGGCCGTTTATCGGCTTAGGCAAACTGAACTGGGGAGACCAGATCATTATTCACACGAATGGCTTTGCCTATACCTACGAGGTTCGCAGCATCGAACGCGTCTCGCCAAACAACCTGTCGGTGTACAAGCATGAGAAACTGGCGTGGGTAACGCTGATTACCTGCCAAGGCTATAACGTCAACACGAACACATATGCCTATCGGCTTGTAGCGCGTGCTGTCTTGATGAAAGTTGAAGTAGACATCAACGAGCCTACCACCAGTCACTAAATACTTGCTTCAAAAAACAGGCGGCCTCTTGCCGCCTGTTTTTTTTAGGTCTCTCAGTGTTCCAGATAAAATGTGAGTCATGCTCTGTTGCAAATACCCGGCGGTATCATATCACTGTGAGGCGACATAGCCGCCCAAACAGTCTCTCGGGCAGCCGGGGAGGTGAGTTTACTGCTTGCTGGCCTTCCTGATGCACACCATCCTGGACTGGTGAATGAGAAGTATCAGGTCATTCGCCAGGCTCTGAGAAGACGGCGCACTTTCTTCCAGCATTTGGAGGCTTTGCTCTGCTACATCTGCTTCGATAGTTGGGACGATGTCCTGCAATTCATGCTCCAGGGACTGGAACGGGATGCCGGATGATTGCGCTCTCGTCCCCTGCCTTTTTCTCTACGGCGGGCTCCGTCGCTCCCCAGGCGGCAGTCACCCTCGGGATTCCTTCCACCGCTCAATTTCACCGCCTGCCGGGAATGGACTGATCTCCGCTCTCGGCTGCTGCTGGCTTGGGTTAGTTCTCGTTTCGCTTCGCCTCCATTCTGTTTTGACCTATTGAGAATTGCTGTCGTCTTCTTGACGCCCTGCAACGATGCAGATATACTCCACGCTGCTTCGGGGTGTAGCGCAGCTGGCCAGCGCGCCACGTTTGGGACGTGGAAGTCGGCGGTTCGAACCCGCCCACCCCGACCAGCCCCTCTCGACGCCGGGAGGGGATTTTTCTTTCTTGCAAGGAATGCGAACGCGGATGTTATGTTAGAATAGCAGGTGGAGGAAAAACTATGCCGCGCAAACAAATTGATGGAATCATCGAAGCAGTCCGCTACGCGCCGGACGGGAAAATCGAGTTCGTGCGTCTCCACCAGCGGCAGGGCAGCGTTTGGTCGGACCATCTCCTCCTCGCACGCCCCGCGCTGGTGAAACGCCTTCAGGAAGGGCAAAAACTCTATACCGGCCAGCGCAAGCAATACCTGGGTAATCAGGTGGAAGCCCATCAGCCCATTTCACTGGTCAACGGGGTCATCGTCAGCGGAAAAGGCGACGGCAGGCGCGACCTGCTGGAGGGCGTCCCCGTTCTCTGAACCCCTGGCGGGGTTTTCGCGGGAGGGCAGTCATGAAACTGATTGACAAGACCCCTTTTTACAACGAGCAAGGGCAAATCAGCGCCGTAGACCGCGCCAAAGCCATGCTGAAATTCGGCAAGACCTGGGTGGATGAAGTCGAAGCACAAAAATCGGTGCTGCCGTTTTTTGAAAAGAACCTCGACCGCTCGTTCACCCTCCTGCGCAATGTTGAAATTCCTGATCTCGGCATTTCGATTCCCTTCATCCTGGTCGGGCCGCCGGGAGTGCTGGTCATCTACGTTGCCGCGGTGAAGGGCATGTTCCGCGCCAAAGGCGACCAGTGGGGAAGCATCACAGGGGGCGAGTTTAAGCCCCAAAAGCCCAATCTCCTAACACGCACCGAACAGATGGGCCGCGCTCTGCAGGTCTACCTTCAGCGGAATGGCTACAGTGAAATCTCTTCCGTGGAATCCATCCTTCTCTGCGCCGACCCCGCCGTCCACGTGGACAGCCAACGCCCTATTGTCCGCATCGTCATGCGCGATGCACTGGAGCGCTTTGTGCTTTCCATCCCACAGACGCGCACCGTCTTGAGCCGCGAAACCGCCCAGGGCGTGGTGGAGGTAATTCTCAACCCGCCGGCTCCGCCCGAAGAACCCGCCGAGGAAGAGCCAGCCGAAGAAGCCGTCCCTGAAGCCGAGGGCGGGTCTATCCCCCCCGCACCCCAGGCGCAATTCGACATCAGCCCCCTCACCCACAGCGAAACGCCGACCGTTCCCCCGCCTGCCCTGCCTCGCCGCCCCACCGTGCGCCGCCGCAAGGGACTTTCGACCGGTCAATGGGTCTTTCTGGCAGTTATGTTCATCCTCTGGTGTCTGATGATGGCTGTCTTTCTCTACTTTGTCGCCCAGGATTTCATCCTGTAATGCCCCCCTTTCTTTCGATAATCATTCCCGCCCACAACGAAGAAAGCCGTCTGCCTGATTCGCTGGGGAAAGTCCTTGCCTTCCTGAAAAAACAGACCTACAGCGCCGAGGTCATCGTTGTCGAGAATGGCAGTACTGACCGGACGCTCGAAACCGCCCAGGAGTTTGCCCACCAACACGACCTCCTGCGCGTCTTTCACGAAGACCTGCCCGGCAAAGGCCGCGCCGTCCGACGCGGCGTGCTGGCGGCGCGCGGCAACTACCGCTTCATTGCCGACGCCGACCTTTCGATGCCCATCGAAGAAATCAACCGCTTTCTCCCCCCCGCCCTCGATTGCGACATCGCCATCGCCTCGCGCGAAGCCCCCGGTGCGGCACGCTACGGCGAACCGGCCTATCGTCACCTCACCGGGCGCGTCTTCAACCTGCTCATTCGCCTCTTGCTCCTCCCCAACTTGCAAGACACCCAATGCGGCTTCAAATGCTTCCGCGCCGCGGTGGCCGAAGACATCTTCCGCTTCCAAACCATCACCGGCTGGGCCTTCGACGTCGAACTGCTCGCCATCGCCCGCCGGCGCGGCTATCGCATTCACGAAATCGGCATCCCCTGGTACTTCAACCCCGCCAGCAAGGTGAAAGTCCTGCGCGATTCGGCCAGGATGTTCCTCGACCTGCTGACCATCCGCCGCAACCTGCGGCGCGGCCTGTATGATGCTTGACCCCTCCCGCCTCCCCACACTGGAATTCGAACAACTTCTCTGGCAGGCCGATTACGCCCGCGTCGCCGGCATTGACGAGGCCGGGCGCGGCGCCTGGGCGGGTCCCGTTTGCGCCGCGGCGGTCATTCTTCCGCCCAAAGCGGACGCGGCGCGAGCCCTGGCGCGGGTGCGCGACTCCAAGCAGATGCCCCCCTCCGAGCGCGCCGACTGGGCCCTGCGCATCTGCGAGACGGCGCTTGCCTGGGGCGTGGGCTTCGCCTCGGCGCGGGAAATCGACTCGCTAGGCATTCTTCCGGCAACGAAACTCGCCGCTCTGCGCGCCCTCGAGGCCCTCTTCCCCGATTACCTGATTACCGATTTCCTCCTCTTCCGTGAACTCGACCTGCCGCAAACCGCCCTCATCAAAGGCGACCAGCGTTCCTTGAGCGTCGCCGCCGCCTCGGTGCTGGCTAAAACCGCCCGCGACGCATGGATGCGCGCTCTGGAAGAGCAATCTCCTGGCTACGGCTTTGCCATCCACAAAGGCTACGGCACGCCCCAGCACCGTCAGGCACTTGCCCGTCTGGGCCTCTGCTCCGAACACCGCCGCTCGTTCCGCATTCCGGGCAGTAAGGCGGAATTGGAATCCCGCCCTACGCAAGCGTCCTCCACATCATGATAAAATATTCTCATGCAATCCTCTCTCGAAAAACTTCGCAACATCTTCCGACTCGAACACGAAAAGAAATACGATAACTCGGCGGTCATCGGCGGGCTGGCCAGCCTCCTCGCCACCTGGGAAGGAGAAGCCCGCAACGATGGTCTCCCCGAAGAGGTCGTTCAGGCAGTCAACGCCGCCCTGCGCGGCTATGCCGACCAGATACCCGAAGCGCGCGCCGCCTCGCTCAAAGCCCTCTGGAAACGCATTCAGGAACTTGTCCCCGAAGCGGCGGCCGCCAAAGAAAACACCAGAAACCGGTTGCGCCCCGCGCCGCCCCGGCCAAAGGCGGAGGAAGCGCGCCAGGCTCCTCCAGCGCAGGAGAAACGTCCCGAAACGCCGCGGCAGGCCTCCGCTCCGCAGCCGCCGCGGACGGGCGGCCCCACCCCCCCGGCCGCGCGTCCCCTTCCCGGCCGCGCCGAAGCGCATCCCGGCGGCGTCACCAGCAAACGGCCCATCGCCCTTAACGCCTCGCTGACCGTCCTCTCCGGCGTCGGCCCCAAGAACGCCGCCATGCTCGCCCGTCTTGGCCTGCACACGCTGGGCGACATGCTCTACCACTTCCCGCGCCGCTACGAAGATTACAGTCTGTTGAAACCCATCCGTGACCTGATGTACGGCCAGCAGGTGACAGTCATCGGGACGGTGACCTATACCGAGGCGCGCCAGGTGCGCGGCGGCAAAATGCACATCTTTGAAGCCGTCATCAACGACGGCACGGGCGGCCTGCGGCTGACCTTCTTCAATCAACCCTGGCTGGTCAACCGCATCAAGGAGGGCGAGGCCATTTCCGTCTCCGGCCGGGTGGAGCAATACATGGGGCGGCTGGTGATGAACTCGCCGGAATGGGAGCCGGTGGAGGTGGAGAACCTCTACACCAACCGCATCGTGCCGGTCTATCCGCTGACGCAGAACGTGACCCAGAAGTGGATGCGGCGGCTGATGAATCAGGTGGTCAACTACTGGGCGCCGAAACTGACCGATCCCCTGCCCGAAGACATCCGCGCTGCGGCGGGCGTGCTGGACCTGGGGACGGCCCTCCGCCAAATCCACTGGCCCGACACCCAGGCCGACCTGCGCGCCGCTCGCGAGCGCCTGGCTTTTGATGAAATCTTCTTCCTGCAAATGGGCGTCCTGCGCCAGCGCCGCGACTGGCAGTCGGCGCCGGGACGCATCTTCGAGGTCGGCGAGGACTGGCTGGAAGCGCGTCTCTCTGCCCTGCCCTTCGCCCTGACCAACGCCCAGCGCCGCGCCCTGGAGGACATCCGCCGCGACCTGAAGTCTGGCCAGCCGATGAACCGCCTCCTGCAGGGGGATGTCGGCTCCGGCAAGACGATTGTCGCCGCGCTGACCGCCGCGATGGTCAACGCCGGGGGGGCGCAGGCGGCCATCATGGCTCCCACCTCCATCCTGGCCGAACAGCATTACCGCACCTTTCTCAGAGTGCTGGCCGGAGAAAACGGCTTCCTGCTACCCGCTCAAATCCGCCTGCTGGTGGGCGACACCCCGGAGAAAGAAAAAGGAGAAATCCGCGCCGGCCTGGCCGGGGGCGAAATCAAGATTGTCATCGGCACGCATGCCCTCATCGAAGAGCCGGTGACATTTGCCGACCTGCAATTCATCGTCGTGGACGAACAACACCGCTTCGGGGTCGAACAGCGCGCCGCCCTGCGCTCAAAAGGCGTCAATCCGCACTTGCTGGTGATGACCGCCACTCCCATCCCGCGCTCGCTGGCGCTGACTCTCTACGGCGATCTCGACCTCTCGGTGATGGACGAACTTCCGCCCGGACGCCAACCCATCCCAACCTACATTCTAACGCCACGCGAGCGTGAACGCGCCTACAGCCTCCTCCGCAGTCAGGTCCAGGAAGGACATCAGGCTTTCATCATCTACCCGCTGGTGGAGGAAAGCGAAAAATCGGACCTGCTGGCCGCCACGCAGGAACATGAGCGCCTGCAGAAGGAAATCTTCCCCGACCTGAAGTTGGGTCTCCTGCACGGGCGGATGCGCCCCGACGAGAAGGAAGCCGTCATGCTGGCCTTCCGCGACCGGAAGTACGACATCCTGGTAGCGACGACCGTCGTCGAGGTCGGCGTGGACGTTCCGAATGCAACCGTGATGCTGGTGGAGAGCGCAGACCATTTCGGCCTGGCACAGTTGCACCAGTTGCGCGGCCGGGTCGGGCGCGGCGAGGCGCAGTCTTACTGCCTGCTCATTCCCGATCACGAAAACGCCGCCGAGAACGAACGTCTGCAGGCAATGGCCGAGACGAACGACGGCTTTGTGCTGGCCGAGCGCGACCTCCAACAGCGCGGCCCCGGCGAATTCCTGGGGACGCGGCAGGCCGGTTTTGCCTCCAGCCTGAAGATGGCCTCGCTGAGCGACATTCAACTCATCGAAAAGGCGCGCCTCCAGGCCCAGGCGCTCTTTGAGCACGACCCGAACCTGGAAGCCCCCGAACACAGCCTGCTGGCCGAGGCGTTGAACCGCTTCTGGCGCGGCGGCAAGGGCGATGTGAGTTAGAGGGCCGCGTTCCTCTCTGTTCATCTCTGGTTGCAAAGAAAGCGAGAGTGATGGTCAAAGCACTATTTCCGGGGACGTTCGACCCCATCCACTACGGTCACATGGACATTGCCGTTCGGGCCGCCCGTCTTTTCGACGAGTTGGTCGTGGGAGTCTATGACCGTCCGCTCAAGAGTTTGATGTTTTCGCCGGAAGAACGCCTGTCGCTGGTCAGGCAGGCCTTTGATGACAACCCCAAGATCACCGTCCTCGGCTACAACGGCCTGACAATCAACTTTGCCCGCGAGGTCGGCGCTCAAGTGGTGGTGCGCGGCCTGCGCGTCTTCTCGGACTTCGAGTTCGAGTTCCGCATGGCGCTGGCGAACCATCGCCTGGCCCCCGATATCGAAGTCGTTGTTTTCATCACAGACGAGGAACACACCTTCCTTTCGGCCTCTACGGTCAAGGAAATCGCCTCACTGGGAGGCGATGTCTCGAGCATGGTGCCGCCTTTCGTCAATGAGGCCCTGAAAATCAAAGTGGCAGGCCTGAGCGAACAGCAGTTACGTCCTTTCGGGATTAAAGTATAATTAATAAGCCTTTGGAGGCTCCCATGGACATCCTGCAACTTGTTGACCGCCTGGAAGAATTATTCAACGAAAGCCGCCCCATCTGGCTGACGCACAGTGTCATCGTCAATGAAGACAAATTTCTGGACATCATTGACCAGATGCGGATGAGTATTCCCGAGGAAGTCAAGCGGGCGCAGCAACTCTATGCCCAAAGAGACCGCATCCTGGCCCAGGCGCAGGAAGAAGCCAATCGCACCCTCGACCTGGCGCGGCAGAAAGCGGCGGAAATGGTCGAGCGGGATGCGCTGGTCATTGAAGCCCAGCGCCGCGCTTCAGAGATCATCGAGCAGGCCCGTCAGGAAGCAGAGGAAATCAAAATCGGCGCCGACCAGTATTCGCACGATGTGCTGGTCGGGCTGGTTCAGGAAATGGAACGTCTGCTCAACCAGGCGCGCAACGGCATGATGATGCTGGAACAGAAGAAGTCTCCCCCGCCAAAATAAATCTAAATCTGTATCATCCGTGGCAAAGAATTCGTCCCAATCAAAATCCCCCGCCAAAGCAGGGGATTTTTTGTTTTCAGAAAAGTCCGTTCAGGCGGCGGTTGCGTCCAGCCGCCGGATGACCATTACCACCTTGCCTTTGATTTCGAGCGGCTCATCTTTGGGAATGTAGATGGGCTGCATGGTAGGATTGGCAGGCTGCAGGCGGTAACGGTCTTTTTCCTTGAAGAAATACTTCAGCGTCGTCTCGTCTTTTTGGGGCAGCCAGATGGCGACCATGTCGCCGTTGCGCGCTTCGACCGTCGGCTTGAGAATAACGATGTCGCCGTCGTTGATCATGGCGTCAATCATCGAATCTCCCTGCACCTGAAGGGCAAACAGTTCGCGCCCTTTTTCGCGCTCTGGCAGGAGACTGCGCGCCACATCCACGCCGTTGAGTTCATCACCGATGTAGGTAGCCTGCGGGTCCGGCACAGGGATAGGCAAACCGGCAGCGATCGGCCCCAGGATGGGAATGCGCACCAAATCCTTGCTTGCCATACGCGTCGGGCGAACCGCGCGCGAGAATTTGGGGTCGCGCTCGATCAAATTCATCTCGGTCAGTTGCTTGAGATAATAGGTCACCACCGAGGTAGAAGAAATTCCGGCTGCCTCGCCGATCTCACGGATCGAAGGCGGGAAGCCGGCTTCATAGCGCTCGATGATGAAATCCATTATTTTCTGATGTCGTTCGGTCATCCCTCTACGCGTGCGCACCATCATGGGAGCCATCCTTTCTGAGCATTTTCGCTCATTTGTGCTAATATAATACACGAACATACGTTCTGTGTCAAGGGCGCCCGAATAGGGGACTGTTCCCCAGGCCGTTGGGCATCAGCGTGGATGCAGTCAATGAGTGGACATTGAGCATTGACGCCTTGTAGGGCGAAGAAGCGGAAGCGTTGCAGAAGTGGCCGGAACCCATCCTGGAAGCCGTGCAGGCCGAGGTGTGGTCAGCGAGGACGCGGATGGGTTCAAAAAGGTGAGTGACGAAGCAGGATCGGCTGGCGGGTGAAAGAACGCGGCCTCTCGATGAGAGGGTACAAAGGCGAGCAATCGGCGCTCAACAAGTCCTCATGGCGGGCAGCGAATCTCCGCCGATGCCGAAAAAAATGATCCCAACAGCAAAATAGAGAAAACGCGTAACTATCTACCCCATGAGGCCGGGAGGGTTAATCGCAGCAAAAGACGCTCACTGTATCCGCAGATTGTGCAGATTTCCCCTGTGGGGACGATGTCGCCGATCTTCTCCCCATCTCGTCCTCTGCGACCTCTGCGAATGATTTCCGAGACCAGGGGAGGCAGTTACGAAAACGCTCCCCATTGTCCCCCGCGAGGCAAAAAGAGCACGCCGGCCTCCTGTCGTTCCGCATGCGCTCCTGACCTCGCCGATTGCGCCAGGATAATCAACCTGCCTGCTCCTTGCCGAAAGACATGCGCGTCAGCAGATTGTCCCGGCGGACAAATTGGTGATAAAGCGCTGCGGCGACATGTAAACCGACCAGTGCCAGCAAGCCGAGCGCCACGTAGCCATGCCCATAGCGGGCCGGGAAGGCGAAGAAATCCTCCGGCAGCGGCGCGCCTGAGCGCTCGAAGACCGAGTCGAACAGCCCGGCCTGCGAGGCCACCCCCAGCCCGCTGATGCCCATTCCAAGCATCCCCACGTAGAGCAGGACGTGCGTTACCCGCCCAACGACATCCAGCAACGCGCTGCCGCTCCTGGCTGGAGCAGGCAGCCGGGCGGACAAACGAACCACCACTCGCAAAGTTGTCAGAAGCAGAATAGCAATGCCGGTCGCCATGTGAATGGCCAGGGAGGGGATTTTTGCCTCGGCGTTGGGCATCTGCTTGAGCGAAAACATCCCGGTCAGTAGCATAAACATCACCAGCGCCGCCGAAAGCCAATGGATGACAACCAAAAGGGGAGGATAGCGCACAGGTTTGCTCATGTCTTCTCTTTGTCAAGGAATTAGGAGAAATATACTCTAATTCAAATCCATTGGCAAGGAAATACGCGGCGGGGTCGGCGTTTCGGGTAAAATTCTCCACATCCCACCCTCGGAGGCATCCATGAACCCACAACTCCTTGCTCTGCTGACCGCCATGGCCTGGGGCATCGGCGGTTACTTCGAAAAGAAAGGTCTGCATCTCGGCGGTCTCTCGCCGCAGATGGGCATCACTCTGCGCACGGCGGTGGCGCTGGTCATCCTGGGCGCGGTCTCCTTCCCGCAGTGGAAAAGCCTGCCGCAGGCCGGGACGAAAGCCATCCTGATGATGGTGCTCGGCGGCGGCCTGGTGGCCGGGGCAATCGGTATGTTGTGCTTCTACGCGGCGTTGAAAGGCGCGCCGCTCAACCGCGTCATGCCCATCGCCTTCACCTCCCCGCTCTTCGGGACGCTGATGGGCATCCTCTTCGGCGGCGAACCCCTGACCTGGAAGACGGCCCTCGGCACGCTGCTGACCATCGCCGGCATCATTACCCTGACGATTTAGCCATGATTCCACGACTGCGCTTTGCCCACCTGCCCACCCCGGTCGAAGCCCTGCCGCGCCTGGCTCGGGACCTCAACCTGCCGCGGCTCTACGTCAAACGTGACGACCAGACCGGCCTGGCCTTCGGCGGCAACAAGACACGCAAACTGGAGTTCCTGCTCGCCGAGGCGCAGGCCCAGGGTGCGGATACGCTCCTCACCGCCGGGGCGGTGCAATCCAACCACTGCCGTCAGACCGCCGCCGCGGCGGCCAAATTCGGCTTCGACTGCGTCCTCGTCCTGACCGGCGAGCCGCCCGACCGCCCCTCCGCCAACTTGCTGCTGGACGAATTGCTCGGCGCCTCTATCGTCTGGGCAGGCGGGCGCGAAAACCGCGAGCGCATCTTGGCCGAGACCTTCGAGCGGGTCCAAGCCGAGGGCCGGCGCCCCTATCTCGTCCCCTACGGCGGCTCGAACCCGACCGGGGCGCTGGGCTACGTCTTCGCTATGGAAGAACTGATGAACCAGAAGCCCTGCGACGGCCGGCCGCCGGATTGGATCGTCTTCGCTTCTTCCTCGGGCGGGACGCAGGCCGGCCTGACGCTGGGGGCGCGTCTCTTCGGCTATCGCGGCCGCCTCTTGGGCATCAGCGTGGATGAGCCGCGCGGCAGGCTCCAGGTCCGCGCCGCCGAACTGGCGACGGAAACGTCCGAGAAGTTCGGGGAGCGCGTCGAGTTTTCCCCGCAGGAAATCACCGTCAACGATGACTATTGCAAAGCCGGCTATGGTGTGCTGACCGAGGCCGAGCGGGAGGCGTTGCATCTCTTTGCCCGTCTGGAGGGGCTGCTGCTTGACCCGGTCTACACCGGGCGCGCCGCTGCCGGGCTGATTGACCTGGCACGCAAGGGTTTCTTCGGGAAAGAGGAAAGCGTGCTCTTCTGGCACACCGGCGGCCAGCCGGCGCTCTTTGCCGAAGCCTACCGGGCTTTGCAGGTCAAGATTTTGTAGGTGAAGATGAGTTGTAGGTCAAGAAGGAGCAGGCGTTTGGTTGGGCTTCCGCTTCCGCTACACAAATTATTTGGATCGCAAAGCGGATAATCTGGCGCGCAATTATCTCCGCAATAATAGGGATAACCTTCTTTGCAATACGGCGTCGGCACCCAAACGCTGCCAGCGACCTGGCTATTACAGCAGATTAGACTTGTCCTTTTATACCCGCAATACTGGCTGCACGTCCCGCTTCCGCAAGCCAAAGGA
>DAOTVO010000039.1:0-46231 GCA_034436335.1 Anaerolineales bacterium
ACCAAAATGTCCAGTAACTTGTGCCGTTTGGCGTTCCCAGTCCGGGGATCGCGCATCTTGCCAAAATGTGCTTCTATTTTGACCAGGCGGGGTGTCTCCATCGCTGCTCTCCTTTCTTCTGTGCAGCGATTCTCTCACATCTTTCCAAATGCGATTGCCCTACGCGCCAAAAGTACTACTTGCAATTCATCCCAAAAATGTGCTACAATAAGCGCAAAAGTGGTAGAAAGTGGGACGAAGTGGGACGCCGGCGAATCCGGCGTTCTGCCTTAGTAAAGTAGATTAGAACGTATGTTCCTAAATCACTACCTCCACTCCTTTGATGACAAGGGCCGCCTCACCATCCCGGCCAAATTCCGTATCCTGCCCGACGAAGGCGCTTACGTCATCCAGGGATTGGACCGCAACCTCATGGTGCTGCCGCCCGATGTATTTCGGGTCATTTACGACCGCTTGATGTCCATGAGCCTCACCGACCCCGGCGCTCGTCTCCTGCGCCGCATCATCCTCGGCAACGCCCAGCAGGTCGTCCCCGATAGCGCCGGACGCATCCTCATCTCGCAAAACTTGCGCGAATACGCCGGGCTGAAAGACGAAGTCGTTTTTGTCGGGCAGGGAGATTACTTCGAAATCTGGGAACCCTCCCTCTGGCAGGATCAGGAAACTTTGCTCAACGATGCCGAGACTAACGCTCAGCGTTTTGCCACGCTCGACCTGAAGACCCGCTGACATGCTCCCGCCGCACCAACCCGTACTTTACAAAGAGATTATACACGCTTTACGCCCCAAAAGCGGGGGGCGCTACGTGGACGGCACACTCGGCGCAGGCGGACACGCCGCCGGGCTTCTCGCCGCCAGCCAGCCGGACGGCCTGCTCCTCGGCCTGGACGTGGACCCGCAGGCGCTCGAACTTGCACGCCAAACCCTCGCTCCCTTCGGGGAGCGTGCTTGCATTAAACGGGCCTCCTACGCCACCCTCTTGGAGCAACTGGCCCTCCTTGGCTGGGAGACGGTGGACGGCATCCTGCTCGACCTGGGCGCCTCCTCCATGCAATTCGACACGCCCGAACGCGGCTTCTCCTTCCTGCAGGATGGCCCGCTGGACATGCGCTTTGACCCCTCCCGTCCCCTCACTGCAGCGCAGATTGTCAACGAATGGCCGGAGCGCGACCTGGCCGACCTGATCTACCGCTACGGGGAAGACCCTGCTGCCCGCCGCATTGCCCGTGCCATTGTCGCCGCCCGCCCCGTGCGCGGGACCCGTCACCTGGCCGCCGTCATCGAGAAAGCGCGGCCCCGCCGCGACGCCCTTCGGCGCGCTCAGGGCGGCGTCCATCACCCCGCCACGCAGACGTTTCAAGCCCTGCGCATCGCCGTCAACGGCGAACTGGAGGCGCTGGAGAAAGTCCTGCCGCTGGCGGTGCAGGCCCTCGCCCCCGGCGGACGGCTGGCAGTCCTCTCCTTCCACTCGCTGGAAGACCGGCTGGTAAAAGAATTTTTCCGCCGCGAAAGCCGCGATTGCCTCTGCCCGCCCCGTCAGCCGGTTTGCACCTGTGGGCATCAAGCCACAATCGTAGAAATTACCCGACGGCCGATTACGCCGTCGGAAGAAGAGATCCAACAAAATCCACGCGCTCGCAGCGCAAAGTTGCGGGTCGCAGAGAAAAAATAAAGCCAATGGGTGTTGGCTCATCTGCGCCGGGAAACCGGCCGGACAAACGGAGGTGCAGCGTCGCGGAACAGAAACAATGACTGGATGACGAAGATGAATGACATCACGCAGATTGTTCAGAAAGCAAGACAGGCCCCCTGGCGTGTACAGCGTCAGTGGATTGGCCTGATTTTGCTTGTCATTGTGCTTCTTGCCATGACGGCCGGGATTTACCTGAACGTGACCGTCCGCGCCTCCATTGTGGGCCGTGAAATTCAATTCCTGACCCGGCAGATTGAAGAGAACAAACGCACGAACGCCGACCTGGAGACCCAACTGGCCTCCCTCACCTCCGTCGAGAACATGCAGGCGCGCGCCGAGGCGCTCGGCTACGAGCCGGTTTCACCGGAGGAAATCACCTATATCACCGTGCCGGGCTATGGCGGTTCGACGATTGTTGACCTTTCCAGCGAGGAAAATGATCTCTCCCCCTCGCTGTTGCAGCCTGAATATTCCGAGACCCTGTTTGACTGGTTTACCCGCAAAATTGCCGCCGGAGTTGCACCGTGAAACAGAACCTTGACTGGCGCTACCTGACGATTGCCGCCCTGCTTGGCCTGGCGGCGGTGGCCGTTTTGGCGCAAATCGTCCGCATCCAGAGCGACCCAGAAATCCGGGAACTGATTGGCCGCAGCGACAACGTGGTGCGCTACTACTACCCGCCGCGCGGCGAAATCTATGACCGCAATGGCCGTCTGTTGGCCGGAAACACCACGGTTTACGAAGTCACCGTTTCCCTGACGGAGATGACCGACCCCCAGGCTATTGCCCTGGCCGCGCAAATGTACCTCGACAAGGACCTCGAAACGACCCTGCAGTTGCTCACCAACCCGCCTGCCGGCGCTTCCTACATCCGCCTGGCCGACTACGTCAGCGTGGAAAAAGCGACCGCACTGATGGACATGCAGGAACAGATGAACGCCAACCCCGGCGGCAACCCGCTGGCGGCGCTGGGATTCCGCCCCCACCTCGGACGCAGTTACCCCGAAGGCGAACTGGCCGCCAACCTGATCGGCTTTGTGGCGCGCAATGAACAGGGCTACTTCGGCGTGGAAGGCCGCTACAACAATCAACTGGCCGGCATCCCGGTTGCCGTGCTTGTCCCTGCCGACCCGCGCCGGGCGCTGGACTTGCCCCAAATCCCGCCGGGAACCTCGCTCATCCTCACCATTGACCGCGAATTGCAGGCCGCCGTCCAGGATATTCTCCATCAGGCCCTCCTCGAGACCGGCGCCGACTCCGGCACCATCATTGTCATGAATCCCCGCACGGGCGAAATCCTTGCGATGGCGACCACCCCCGAGTTCGACCCGAATCAGTATTACCGCGTGGACGAAGTTTTCACCAACTCGATCCCCTACAACCGCGCCATCAGTCAGGACTACGAACCCGGCTCAGTGATGAAGATTCTTACCATGGCCGCCGCCCTGGACAGCGGCGTGGTTACACCCGGCACGATTTTCCTCGACACCGGCGTCATCAACGTCGGCGGCGAATACATCTACAACTGGGACGGCGGCGCCTGGGGCTACCAGGATATGACCGGCTGTCTGGCGCACTCGCTCAACGTCTGTCTGGCCTGGGTGGCCACCCAACTCGGCACAGACCAGTTCTATGCTTACATGCAGCGCTTTGGCATCGGTCATCCCACCGGCATTGACCTGGCCGGCGAAATGACCGGCCGCCTGAAACTCCCCGGCGACCCCGACTGGGCGCCTGTGGAACTGGCAACCAACGCTTTTGGGCAAGGCGTCTCCGTGACTCCCATCCAGATGGTCATGGCCGCTTCGGCGCTGGCAAATGAAGGCAAAATGGTCTACCCGCGCGTGCTGGCCGCCACCTTGCAGGATGGCCGCCAGAACAACATGTCCATCCAGATTGCCGGAACGCCCATTCGCGCTGAGACAGCCCGCACGCTGAGCGAAATGCTGGCCTACGCCCTCGAAACCGAAGCCTCGCGTGCGCTCGTCCCCGGCTACCGCGTGGCCGGCAAGACCGGCACCGCCCAGGTTCCCACCCCCTACGGCTACGACCCCGAACTGACCAACGCCTCCTTCATCGGCTGGGGGCCGGTGGACGACCCGCAGTTCCTTGTCTATGTGTGGCTCGAAAAGCCGCGCAGTTCCCCCTGGGGGTCGGTGGTGGCCGCCCCTGTCTTCCGTCAGGTGGTCGAGAAAACGGTCGTCCTGCTCGGCATCCCGCCCGACGACGTGCGCGCGCAATTGGCAGGTCACTAATGCTTACTCTGGCCGACGTACTCGAAGCCCTCACCCGGCGCCGCCCGGCTGGCGCATCCACCGTCATCACCGAAGCGGCGGTGGACTCGCGCCAGGTCATCCCCGGCGGACTGTTCGTCGCCATCCCCGGCGAACGGACGGACGGTCACGAGTACGTGGCGGACGCTTTCCAGCGCGGCGCTTCGTTTGCACTCATCCAGCGCGAGATTGCGGGCGGTTTCCGGACCCTAAACCTGCTTGCCGCGCCGGAGACGTTTCCCTCCGCCGAGGCGCTGACCCCGCCGCTTTGCCTGCGGGTGGAGAATACCGTTGCCGCCCTGCAACAGATTGCCCGCTTCTGGCGGCGGCAAAAGGACGTGCGCGTCATCGGCATCACCGGATCGGTGGGCAAATCCACCACCAAGGAAGCCGTCGCCGAGGTGCTGGGCATACGTTATCGCACGCTCAAAAATCCCGGCAACCTGAACAACGAGATCGGCCTGCCGCTCACCCTTCTGCGGCTCGGCCCCGGCTATGAGCGCGTGGTGCTGGAGATGGGATTTTACGTCCCCGGCGAAATCGCCCTGCTGTGCGATATTGCCCAGCCCCAGGTTGGCATCGTCAGCAACGTCGGCACCGTTCACGCCGAGCGCGCCGGTTCGCAGGAAGCCATCTTCCGCGGCAAATCCGAACTTGTGCAGGCCCTGCCCGCAGACGGCGTCGCCATCCTCAACTACGACGACCCGTGGGTGCGCAAAATGGCCGAATTGACCAAAGCGCGCGTCCTGTTCTACGGTCTCGACCCGGCCGCCGAACTGTGGGCCGATGAAGTGGAAGGCATGGGGCTGGACGGCATCCGCTTCCGCCTGCATTATCACCGCGAGACGCTCTACGTGCGCCTGCCCATGCTCGGACAGCACTCCGTCCACACGGCCTTGCGCGCCGCCGCGGCGGGTCTGGTGGAGGGGCTCACCTGGCAGGAAATCCTCGAAGGCCTGCGCACCGGGCAGACCCAACTGCGCCTGACCGCCGTGCGCATCCCCGGCGGGGCGCTTCTGCTCGACGATACCTACAACGCCTCGCCCGAATCGACTCTGGCGGCGCTCAACTTGCTGGCCGAACTGGAAGGCTCGCGCGTGGCAGTGCTGGGCGACATGCTCGAACTCGGCCCCTACGAAAAGCAGGGGCATGAGATGGTGGGCATCCGCGCCGCACAGGTGGCCGAGCGGCTGGTGACGGTCGGGCCGCGCGGGCGGTTGATTGCGGCCGCGGCGCGGCGGGCAGGCATGAGGTCCGATAAAGTGACTGAGTTCGCGACCTCCGAAGAGGCCGTTCCCTATTTGCGCAAGTCGCTGAGCGGGAAGGATGTCGTCCTCGTCAAAGGCTCGCATGGAGTCCACATGGAACGCATCGTCATGGCATTGGAGAGCGAGAATGAATAATCCCACCCTGGCAATTAGCCTGGTTGCGCTGACGTTCATGATGACGGTGGTGTGGGGCGGGCCGCTCTTGCGCATTTTGCGCCATTACAAGATCGGCAAACTCATCCGCGTCGAGGAGCCGGGGCGGCACTTTACCAAGATGGGCACGCCAACCATGGGCGGGGTGATGATTCTCCTGCCGGTGGCGCTCATCACCGTCCTGCTCAACGCGGCCAGTTTGATCGGCATGGAACTGCTCGGACAGTCGGTGCTGGTGCCGCTCCTGGTTATGTTCGTCTATGGGGCGCTGGGCGCGGTGGACGACTGGGAAGGCATCCGCGGCAAGCGGCGCGGCGAGGGCATGCGCATCCGCACCAAACTGTTGGCGCAGATTGTGCTGGCGCTGGGTGTGGCGGCGGTGCTGAAATTCATCCTGAAAGTGCCAGACCTGTACCTGCCGGGCATCATGGGCGAGATTACCGTCAGCGCCTGGGTGTATATTCCGGTGGCGGCCTTCATCATCGTGGGCGCGTCCAACGCGGTCAACTTTACGGATGGGCTGGACGGGCTGGCGGGCCTGATTTCGGCCACCATCTTTGTCGCCTACGGCGCGATCGCCATCATGCAGGGACAGGTTTTCATCGCCCGTTTCTGCTTCACGCTGGTCGGGGCGCTGTTTGGCTTTCTGTGGTTCAACGTTCATCCGGCGCAGTTGTTTATGGGCGACACCGGTTCGCTCTCGCTGGGCGCGACGATTGCCGTCGTGGCGCTGATGACCGGCCAGTGGGCGCTGCTGCCCATCATCGCCATCATCCCGGTCAGTGAGGCGGTGGCGGATGTCCTGCAAATTGCCTACTTCAAAATTACCAGGGGCAAGCGTCTCTTCAAGATGGCGCCTCTGCACCTGCATTTCGAACTGCTTGGCTGGTCTGAAACCCAGATTGTCCAGCGCTTCTGGCTGATTGGCCTGGTGGGCGCCATGCTGGGCGTGGGACTGGCGATGGTGTAACGATGACCGATTGGAACGGCAAGCGCGTCCTCGTCATTGGAGCGGCCCGTCAGGGACTGGCGGCGGCGCGCTGGCTGACGCGTCACGGGGCGCGCGTGACCGTCAACGACCGCCGTCCCGCCGAGCAGATGGGCGCGGCGCGAGAGGCGTTGGCCGGTCTGCATGTGACCTGGGCGCTGGGCGGCCATCCGCTCGAAATTCTCGACTCGGTGGATGTCCTCTGCATCTCCGGCGGCGTGCCGCTCGATAATCCGCTGGTTGTCGAGGGCCTGCGGCGCGGCCTGCCGCTGACCAACGACACGCAAATTTTCATGGAAGTCGTCCCTTGCCGCACGGTGGGCATCACCGGCTCGGCCGGCAAGACCACCACCACCACGCTGGTCGGTTTGATGGCAAAAGCCAGCCTGGGCGGGCGTGCCTATGTCGGCGGAAACATCGGCGACCCGCTGTTGAATTACGTGGACGAGATGACCGCCAATGACCTTGCCATTCTGGAAATTTCCAGTTTCCAACTGGAGCAGATGACCCTCTCGCCCAACGTGGCCGCCGTGCTGAACATCACGCCCAACCATCTCGACCGGCACGGCACGATGGAAGCCTACACCGCCGCCAAGAAGCGCATCCTGGACTTCCAGTCCGGCGGCGATATTGCCGTGCTGGGGCGCGATGACCCGGGAGCATGGAAACTGCGCTTCGCGGCGCGCGGCCGGGTGCTGTCCTTCGGTCTCAGCCGCCTGCCGGAAGGCATGGACGGCGCGTACCTGGCGGAGGGCATTCTGCATCTGCGTCAGCGCGCGGTCGAGATTCCCCTCCTGCGCGCCGACCGCGTCCTCCTGCGCGGCGCGCATAATCTGCTCAACGTCCTGGCCGCCTTCACCATTGGCGACGCCGCCGGTCTGAGCCTGGACGCCATGCTCGAGACCGCCGAATCTTTCCGCGGCGTGCCGCACCGCCTGGAACTGGTCTGCGAGCGGGAGGGCGTGAAGTGGTACAACGACTCGATTGCCACCGCCCCGGAGCGGACGATGGCCGCCATCCGTTCCTTCAGCGAACCGATGGTGCTGCTCCTTGGCGGGCGCGACAAAAACCTGCCCTGGGACGACCTGGCCGAACTCGTCCGTCAGCGCGTCGAGCGGGTGGTGTTGTTTGGCGAGGCGGCGGAAAAAATCCGCGCCGCGCTGGAGCAGGCCGGAGCTCCGGCCACACTCGAACAGTACAGAGGCCTGGAGGAGGCCGTTCGTGCTGCGGCGCGGCTGGCGCGGCCGGGTGATGTCGTCCTGCTTTCCCCCGGCGGGACCAGTTTCGATGAATTTCGCGATTTCGAAGAGCGCGGAGAGGCGTACCGAAAATGGGTGTTGGAACTTTCGTGAAACAGTCTGGTGTGGACGGCGGCGCAGCCCGGCCGGTCAAGACGAAGGGCGTGGACCTGATTCTGATGGCGGGTGTCGTGACGCTGTGCATCTTTGGCTTGCTGATGCTGTACTCGGCCAGCCCGGACTATTCGCTGTTTAACTACAAGGGTCAGCCCTATTACGTGTTCAACAAGCAGGTGCTGTGGATGGCGCTCGGCGCGCTGGTGATTTTCGTGGCCTCGCGGCTCGACTATCACCTGGTGCAAAAACTGGCCGTCCCGGCCATGGCTGTGGCGATTGGCCTGCTCATCGCCGTTCTTCTGCGCGGCGAGGAGCGCTTGAACTCGGTGCGTTCGTTCTTCGGCGGCTCGGTGCAGCCCTCGGAACTGGCGAAACTGGTGACGGTGATTTATCTGGCCGTCTGGCTCTACAACAAGCGCGACTATCTGCACGATATTCAACTCGGTCTGATGCCGCTGGCGGTCATCCTGGGGACGATTGGCGGCCTGATTTACCTTCAGCCGGACTTGAGCGCCGCGGCGACCATCTTCGTGCTGGGCGGCCTGCTCTTCTTCCTGGCGGGCGGCGACCTGAAGCAGATTTTGCTCTTCAGTGTCGTTGCTCTGGCGGCGGGTTGGCTGGTGGTGCAGTTCAGCGCCACCGGGCGCGCCCGCCTGGCGGCTTACATTGCCGGTCTCAAGGACCCGCTTCAGTCCAGCGACCACATCCTGTATGCGCTCGAGTCGATTGTTTCGGGCGGGTTCTTTGGGGTGGGGCTGGGCAACGCCAAAGTCAAGGTCGAGGGCTTGCCGCTGGCCGCCACCGACAGCATCTTTGCCGTCATTGTCGAGGAACTGGGGCTGGTGGGCGCGATGTTTCTGATCGCTCTCTATGGCGTCATTCTCTGGCGCGGGCTAAAGATTGCCTCGCGCGCGCCGGACCTGCTCGGTCAACTGCTGGCGGGCGGGCTCACCTTTTGGATTATCGTCGAGGCGCTCATCAACCTGACCGTCATTGTCGGTCTGTTGCCGTTTGCCGGAAATGCGCTCCCCTTCATCAGCGCCGGCGGCTCGAACTTGCTCTCCATGATGGCGGCGGTGGGACTCCTGTTGAGTATTTCGCGTCAAGAGGGGAGGCGGCCGCCGGAAACGATTGTTCAGGAACGGAGGTCTTACAGTGCGTCTGCTGATTTGCGCGGGCGGCACGGGCGGCGGAGTGTATCCCGCCCTCGCCGTCCATAGCGCCTTGCGCGCGCAGAACGCCGATTTGGAAACGCTCTGGGTCGGCGGCGAAGGCGGCATGGAAGCCCGTCTGGTGCAGCGCGCCGGTATTCCCTTCCGCGCCATTCCGGCGGCGGGGGTGCATGGCGTCGGTCTGCGCCAGTTGCCCGGCAACCTGCTCAAACTAGCGCGCGGCGTGACGGCCTCGCGGCGCATCCTGCGCGAATTTCAGCCCGATGTGCTGTTCTTCACCGGCGGCTATGTGGCCGTCCCGATGGCGCTGGCCGCTCGGCGCCCCCCCATCCTGCTCTACGTCCCCGACATCGAGCCGGGGCTGGCGCTCAAGACTCTGGCGCACTTTGCCGACCGGATTGCCGTCACGGCGGCGGAATCGGCGCGCTACTTCGCCCGCCGCGAGCGGCTCGCGGTGACCGGCTACCCCGTCCGCCCAGGCCTCGCCCGCTGGTCCCGCTCCGAGGCGCTTCAGACGCTCGGTTTGAACAGCGAGGCCCCCGTTCTGCTTGTCTTCGGCGGATCGAAGGGAGCGCGTTCCATCAACCAGGCGGTGCTGGCGCATCTGTCGGCCCTGCTGGAGATGGCGCAGGTGGTGCATGTCAGCGGCGAACTGGACTGGCCGGAAGTGGCAGCCAAAGCGAAAGAACTCGGCCATCCGCGCTACCATGCCTTCCCCTACCTGCACGAGGAGATGGGCGCGGCGCTGGCCGCCGCAGATTTGGCGCTCTCGCGCGCCGGGGCTTCCACGCTGGGCGAGTATCCGCTCTTTGGCCTGCCGTCCATTCTTGTCCCTTATCCGTATGCCTGGCGTTACCAGAAGGTCAACGCCGATTACCTTGTGCAGAACGGCGCGGCGCTTGTCCTCGAAGATGCCCGCCTGATGGAAGACTTCCTGCCTGCCGTCCGCGCCCTCTTGCAGGACCCGGCGCGACTGGAGGCAATGAAGAGCGCGGTCAGGTCTTTGTCGCGTCCCCAGGCCGCCGCCGAAATCGGCCGTTTGTTGCTGGAACTGGCGGAGAAGAGGAGATAGGCCATGCTCAGCATCATCGTTGTCTTCTGGATGTATGTGATTTTGTTCGCCGTCATCGGCGGCATGCGCGGCTGGGCCAAGGAACTGCTCGTCTCCTTCAGCGTCATCCTGGCGCTCACCTTTTCCACCCTGCTCAGCACGTATGTGGAATTCTTCAAAACCATCGTGGATACCCAGCCGAAATTCCATTTCTGGATTCACGCCGCCATTCTGGCCTTGCTGGTTTTCTTCGGCTATCAGACGCCTAACATCCAGCGCTTTGCCACCAAGATGACGCGTGAAAAAGTGCAGGATATGCTTTTGGGCGCGTTCTTGGGCGGTATTAACGGCTATTTGTTTGCCGGCAGTGTTTGGTATTACCTGCATACAGGCGGCTACCCTTTCCCAAAAATTGTCCAGCCGCCCCCGCCCGAATTGGCCGAAAGGATAGCCAACATGATGAATTACATGCCGCCCGAACTGCTTGGCATTCCCGGCATCTACTTTGCTGTTGTGATTTCTTTCATTTTTGTTCTGGTTGTGTTTATTTAGGACGATGACGCGTATTCACCTGATTGGCATTGGAGGAACCGGCATTTCAGCCATCGCCCGTGTCCTGCTTGAAATGGGACACACGGTGAGCGGCTCTGACCGCGCCGAGAATTCGTTCACGCGCGAACTGGCGGCGGCGGGCGTGACCATTCACATCGGCCACCGCCCGGAGAATATCCACCGCGTCGACCTGGTGGTGCGCTCCTCCGCCGTCAGCGATGACAACCCCGAAGTGACCGCCGCCCGCGCTTTCAACATCCCTGTCCTCAAGCGTTCTGACTTCCTCGGCAGTTTGATGGACGGCAAGACCGGCATCGCCGTCGCCGGGACGCACGGCAAGACGACCACCACCTCCATGCTGGCCTGGCTGCTCACCGCCCTCGGCCAGGACCCGACCTTCATCGTTGGCGGGACGCTGGCCAACCTGGGCGTCAATGCCCACGCCGGCAAGGGCGCGACTTTCGTCATCGAAGCAGACGAGTACGACCGCATGTTCCTTGGACTCAAGCCGGTCATCGAGGTTGTGACCAGCGTGGAACACGACCATCCCGACTGCTACCCCACGCCGCAGGATTTCTATGCTGCCTTTGTGGAGTTCGTCCTGCGTCTACCTGCCAACGGCGCGCTGATTGCCTGCGCCGATGAGCCGGGGGCGCGGCGCCTGCTGGACGAGGCGAAGAAACTCGACAAACGAACGCTGGCCTACAGCCTGCACTCCGCCCCGGAGCCGGGCGCGCCGCAAACGGAGTCCTTTGCCGAAGCGCTGACTCCCAACGAATGCGGCGGCTTCGACTTTACGGCGCGCGTGCTGGGCGAATCGGTTTCCGCTTCCCTCCGAGTTCCCGGCCGTCACAACGTCTCCAACGCGCTGGCCGCGCTGACCGCCGTCCGTCTGCTGGGGCTGGACCTGGAAGCGGCGGCGCGGGCGCTCGCGGAGTTCCGCGGAACAGGACGCCGCTTCGAGGTCCGCGGCGAGACGGGCGGGGTGACGGTGATTGACGATTACGCTCATCATCCAACCGAAATCCGCGCCACGCTGGCGGCGGCGCGCAGCCGCTATCCGGGACGGCGCATCTGGGCCGTCTGGCAACCGCACACCTACTCGCGCACGCAGACGCTTTTCGATGAGTTCGTGCGCGCCTTCGACGATGCCGACGAGGTGGTGGTGACCGAAATTTACCCGTCCCGCGAGCCGAAGCAGGACTACTCCTCGCGGGCGCTGGTAGAGGCGATGTGTCGCCCCTCGGCGCATTTTGGCAATACTCTGCAGGAGACGCGTGATTTCCTGCTTTCCCATCTCCGCCCCGGCGATGTATTGTTGGTGCTTTCCGCCGGAGACGCCGATCAGGTCAGCGCCGAGGTGCTGGCCCATTTGAAGGAGGCCCATCATGGCTGAGAAAAAACGCGTGTATGAGACCGATGTGATGGCGCTGCCGCCCCTGCGGCTGGTGCTGGGCGATGTCCCCGCGCCGGACCCGGAGGGCCGCCGCGCCGAGAAGAAGCGCATGCTCTCCAGACAGGAAGAGGAGATGGTGCGCAAGTTGATTGCCCATCTGAAAGAGAGCGAAAAGTAGTTTCATGGACGCTGAAGTTCTTGCTTCCCTGCGCGAGTTGTTCGGCGGGCGGCTGGCAGAAAACGCTCCGCTGGCTCCGTTTACGTCGGCGCGCATCGGCGGCCCGGCGGACGTTCTGGTGGATATCCGCTCGGCGGATGACCTGGCGCGGGCAGTGCAGGGCTTGTGGGAACTCGGCGTTCCGTTCACCTTGCTGGGCGGCGGCTCAAACGTCCTCGTTAGCGACCGGGGCGTGCGCGGCGTGGTTTTGCTCAACCGGGCGCGAGCGGTGCGTTTCGATGTCAAGAGCGAGCCGCCGCGCGTATGGGCCGAATCGGGCGCGACGCTGAACGACGTCGCCCAGCGGGCGGCGCGTCTGGGGCTGAGCGGGCTGGAGTGGGCCGCCTCCGTCCCCGGCTCGCTGGGCGGGGCGGTCTACGGCAACGCCGGGGCTTTCGGCGGCGACATGGCTGGGAATCTCGTCTCGGTGGAAATCCTCCATCGCCAGCACGGATGCCAGACCTGGCCGGCGGAGAAGATGGAATATGGCTACCGCACTTCGCTCTTGAAGCGCGAGAGGCCGCCGGTCGTCATCCTGGCCGCGACGTTGCAACTGGCGCGCGGCGACGTGGAGTCCATCCGCGCCAAAATGGCCGCCAACAGCGAGCGTCGCCGCCGCACCCAGCCGCCGGGCGCGAGCATGGGTTCGATGTTCAAGAATCCCCCCGGCGACAAGGCCGGCCGCCTTATCGAGGCCGCCGGGCTGAAAGGGACGCGCATCGGCGGGGCCGAAATTAGCACCCTGCACGCCAATTTCTTCATCAACGCCGAGCAAACCCGCGCCGCCGACATGAAAGCCCTGCTCGACCTGGCGCAGAAGACGGTCTTCGAAAAGTTCGGCGTGATGCTGGAGCCGGAAATTGAGTTGGTCGGTGAGTGGTAGGTTGAGTGAGAAGAGAGCAGAGAACCGAGAGAAGAGAGAAACAGTTATGGAAAAGAAACGCATCGCAGTCATTTTTGGCGGACGCTCTGGAGAGCATGAGGTTTCCCTGACCTCGGCCAAGTCGGTGCTGGCCGTCCTCGACCCGCAAAAGTACGAGGTCTTCGAGGTTGGAATCACGCACGAGGGCGTTTGGCTGACCGGAGCGCAGGCACGCGAAAAACTCGAAGCAGGCCAGAGCGAAGGCCTGACCCCCTGCACGATTCTGCCCGACCCCTCCCGCCCCGGTCTCTACGCCATCCGCAAGACGCCGTCTCGCGAGACCCTCGACCTGATTGCTCCCCTGGATGTTGTTTTCCCCGTCCTGCACGGCACGTTCGGCGAGGACGGCACGCTCCAGGGCCTGCTCGAACTGACCGACCTGGCCTATGTGGGCGCCGGTGTGACCGGCTCCTCGGTCGGCATGGACAAGGGAGTCTTCAAGGATGTGATGCGCGCCCACGGCATTCCTGTGGTGGAGTCCATCCTCGTCTTGCGCAGTGAAATCGAGAAGGATATGGAAAGCGTCCTCCGCCGCGCCGAAGCGCTGGCCGCCTACCCGTTCTTCGTCAAACCGGCCAATCTTGGCTCTTCGGTGGGCATCAGCAAATGTGCGAGCCGCGCCGACCTGATGGAAGGTCTGCAGGAAGCCGCCGCCTACGACAGGCGCGTGCTCATCGAGCGCGGCGTCAATGCCCGCGAAATCGAAGTCTCCGTGCTGGGCAACGATGAGCCGCAGGCCTCCGTCCCCGGCGAAATCCTGCCCAGCCGCGAATTCTACTCCTACGAATCCAAGTACGTGGACGGGACCTCCGGCCTGCTCATCCCGGCCCCGCTGCTGCCGGAAACGGCAGAGGAGATTCGCCGCCTGGCCGTCGCTGCCTACAAGGCGATTGACTGTGCCGGCATGGCGCGCGTGGATTTCTTCCTCGACAAAGAGAGCGGCCAAATCTGGATTAACGAAGTCAACACCATTCCCGGCTTCACCAGCATCAGCATGTACCCGAAACTCTGGGAAGCCAGCGGCCTGCCCTATCCGGCGCTTGTGGACCGTCTCATCGAGTTGGCGCTGGAACGTAAGCGCGAACGCGACCGCACCGAGCGCCGTTTTCGGAGAAGCGAATGACTACCAAGCCGACCTTCACCCGCTCTGATTTTGTCCGTCAGCGCCGCACGAGTCGCGTTGGCGGGTCGTCGCCGACCCCGAAGCCTGCCCCGATGTCGCGGCCTGCCTACCGCCCAGACTCGCTCTACCTGCCGGGGACGCCGCGTCCGCGCCGCGACCCGCAGCCGGTTCACCGCTCCCAGCAGGGACGCGCTTCGAGCCGCGCCCGCCGCTACGACATCGCCTTCAGCCTCGGCCGCGCCGATGTGCGCGCTCCGGGCC
The DNA here is from genome assembly GCA_034436335.1 of Anaerolineales bacterium. Classification (GTDB taxonomy): domain Bacteria; phylum Chloroflexota; class Anaerolineae; order Anaerolineales; family Villigracilaceae; genus UBA877. The sequence goes on from DAOTVO010000039.1 coordinate 14,425, forward strand.
TGAGCCTGCCGCAGATTGATTTTTCCGACAGCCGCTGGGTTTCGGGCTTGCTGACCTTGTTTCTCGCCGCGGCGCTCTTCCTGATGTGGAATTCCTCCATGTTCACCGTCTCGGCAGCGGATGTGGTCGGCAATCAGCGGCTGGGCGTCAACGAAATCAACGCCGTGCTGGGCATGATTGGCGAGCCAGTTTTTAAGGCGGTGCCGGCGCAAATCGAGGCCAACCTGCGCACCGCATACCCCGACCTGGCGGCTGTGAAGGTGAAGGTCAAATTGCCCAACCGTATCGTCGTCGAAGTCCTCGAGCGGACGCCCCTTTTGGCCTGGTATCAGAACAATGCCCTGACCTGGATTGACGCCAACGGCGTGGCCTTTATGCCGCGCGGCGAAGCGCCGGGGTTGATTGCGGTTATCGCAAACGGCAGCCCGCTTGGGGTCCAGAATGACCCGGATGCGCCGCTCTACGAACAGCGTTTTATCAATCCTGACATGGTGCAGGTCATCCGCCTGATGTCGGCCTACGCCCCTGCCGGCATTCCGCTGCTCTATGACCCCCAGTACGGCATTGGCTGGCAGGACCCGCTTGGCTGGATGGTGTACTTCGGCCACGATACGCGTCAGATGGACTTGAAATTGAAGGTCTATGCCGCTCTGGTGGAGCAATTGCTTGCCCGCGGCATCCAACCTGTGTTCATCAACATGGAGTATCCGGACGCTCCGATTTACAAGTAGGTAAACTATGGATGAAATCGTTGTTGGAATTGACGTCGGCACGACAAAAATCTGCACTCTCGTTGGGCGACTGGAGGAGGAAGCCATCCGCATCCTGGGCGTGGGCATCGAGCCGTCGGAAGGCATCAAGAAGGGCGTCATCGTGGACCTGGCGGCGGCGGCCGAATCTATCAACCGCTCGGTGCGCAAGGCCGAGCAGACTTCGGGCGTGGAAATTACCGGCGCGCTGGTCAGCCTGGCCGGAGCGCATGTTTCGTCCATCAACAGCCGCGGAGTCGTGGCCGTCGCCGGCGAGGCGATTGACGATATTGATGTGGAACGCGCTATGGACGCCGCCCGCGCCGTTGCCATCCCACACAACCGCGAGATTATCCACATCGTCCCGCGCGGCTACACCGTGGACGGGCAGGATGGCATCAGCACCCCAATTGGGATGCACGGCTACCGGCTGGAGGTGGAGACGCACATCATCACCGCCGCCGAGGCCACCGTCCAAAACCTGCGCGAGTGCGTCGGCGCGGCAGGGGTGGAGGTACTGCACTTCATCCTGAACCCGCTGGCCTCCGGCGAGGTGGTGCTGACCGACACCGAGCGCAACATGGGCGTGGTCGTCTGCGACATCGGCGGCGGGACAACTGACCTGGCGATTTATGTGGACGGTCACGTCTGGCACACGATGGTGCTGGCGGTGGGCGGCAACCACATCACCAATGACATTGCCACCGGCCTGCGCCTGCCGCTCGAAGAGGCGGAAGCGGTGAAAAAGAAATATGGCTTTGCTATGCGCTCCGGCGTGGGCGCGGAAGAGTACTTCACGGTCAAAACGTTTGGCGAGGAACAGCCGGTGGAGTTCAACCGGCAGGACCTGGCCTACATCATCGAGTCGAGAGTCGAGGAAATTTTTCAATTAACCTTGCAGGAAATCAAACGTTCCGGGTATGATGGGTTATTACCGGCAGGCATGGTTCTCACCGGCGGCACAAGCGCCTTGCCCGGCATTCGCACTCTGGCTTCACAGGTGCTTGGCCTGCCCGTCCGCACTGCTCAGCCGGAAAATCTGGTTGGTCTTGTTGACCAGTTGAAAAGCCCAGCATACTCCACAAGCGTCGGCCTGCTCCACTGGGCCGCCGCCCTGACAGAAGAAGATTACCGTCCGGCGCGTAGTTCTAAACGCGTTGGCAGAGACCGGCTCAACCTGGACCCGATCAAGGATTGGCTCAAGCGGCTGCTGCCGTAGCCGCGCTGTTCAATGGTATCCACTGCTCCATTTTCAGCAACCAAGGAGGAACAAATGGACGCTCAAAAGAATCAAGTCGAATCGTTTGCCCGCATCAAGGTCGTCGGCGTTGGCGGCGGCGGCGTGAACGCCGTCAACAGGATGATCGAGGAAGGCATCCGCGGCGTCGAATTCATTGCGGTCAACACCGATGCCCAGGCGTTGATGCTTTCCAAGGCCCCCACCCGCGTGCGCATCGGCGATAAACTGACGCGCGGTCTGGGTTCTGGCGGGAACCCGGAGACCGGGCGCAAGGCGGCTGAGGAATCGGCGGAAGACCTGTATAACGTGCTCAAAGGCGCAGACATGGTCTTCATCACTGCCGGGCTGGGCGGAGGCACCGGCACGGGCGCCGCGCCCATCGTGGCGCAGGCGGCCAAGGAACTCGGCGCGTTGACCATCGGCGTGGTCACCCGTCCCTTCACCTTTGAGGGGAACAAGCGCATGCAAAACGCTGAGGCCGGCATGCAGAAACTGAAGGAACAGGCCGATACGCTCATCGTTATTCCCAACGACCGCCTGCTCCAGATTATGGACAAGCGCGCCAGCCTCAACGACTCCTTCCGAATGGCCGATGAAGTCTTGCGCCAGGGCATTCAGGGCATCTCTGAACTCATCACCGTCCCCGGCCTCATCAACCTTGACTTCGCCGATGTGAAGACGATTATGTCGGAGGGCGGCGCGGCGCTGATGGCGGTGGGCAAGGCCTCTGGCGAGGAGCGCGCCCGCGTCGCCGCCGAACAGGCCATTTCCAGCCAGTTGCTCGACATCACCATTGACGGGGCGCGCGGCGTCCTGTTCAACGTGACCGGCGGCCCGTCGCTGACCCTCTTCGAGGTCAACCAGGCGGCGGCCATCATCCGCGAGACCGCTCACCCAGATGTCAACCTGATCTTCGGTGCTGTCATTGACCCGGACATGGGCGATGAAATTCGCATCACGGTCATCGCCACCGGCTTCGAGCGCACCGGCATGCCCCGCCGCATTGTGCAGCAAGTGCGTCCCTCGATCCAGCCGCGTCCGCTTGAGCGACCCTCCGAAGCGCTCACCGTGGAAGCGCAACGCGCGCCCGCCCAGAGCGCCGAGTTTAAGCCGACCACTTTTAACACCGAAGATTTGGATATTCCCACCTTCCTGCGCAACCGCAAGTGAGTGGGCCGTGTCCGGACGAGCAGGCGCAGGAACGAGATCGTCCTGCAGCATATGTGTTCCTCCTTCCTCGAGCGGGGAGCGCTCCGCCGCTGCTCTCTGCTCGATCTTGCTCTTTTGCCGCGCACTCAACCGCACCGAGCAACAGCATGCAGCGGCGTCGGCAGGCAATACGCTTTTCCATCTTTTGGGCAAGGATGAAATCGGATGATCTGGCTGCTGAATTTCCTGCTGGTGTTGACGATCGAATACATCCAGAATATCCCCATCATCATCGGAATTGTATTGGGGCTTTCGGCAATCAAGCGAGGACTAGCCTGGTGGAAGGTTTTTTTGTTCTTCGCAGGGGGCAGTTTTGTCAGCGCACTTGTCATCACTGCCACGGACTGGATTAAGGTCAGGGGAACCACGCGGACGACCGAGCTGCCTTCTCTCGCCGGCGCGCTGTATATGGGCGTCCTCTTCTTCCTGGGTTGCGGAGTCATGGCGCTTTATTTCTGGCTGACGGGGAAACTGAAGCGGCCCTATCTGGCAGACATCCTGTTCGGCTTTTCTTTGGGCGCACTTACGGCCGTCCTGGAAGTGCCTTATCTCCCCCCCGGACTGGTTTTGCTGCATGCCCTGGGCTTTGCCGCCGCCGGAAGCGCAGTAACGAGCCTCTTGCGCCGTTCTTCGGGCGACCGGCCGGGGCGCAAGAGGACCGGTCACATGCTCTTGATAACGCTGGTGATGACTCTCTTGATCATGCTTTTCGATTATCTGCCCTTCATTCGCACTGATGACTTCGGTTTGTTGGCCTCTCTGATGACACAAGAGATGGCCTCCCTGTTTGCGGTGACAGGATTAACTTGATCTCCTCTGGGTTGAGCATCAGGCTTACCCCATCTCCACATGCGATTTCCTCGATGAACTCCGCCAACACCTCGACCAGCGATGGGTCCTGGAAGTGGCGGATTTTCGTCTCTGGATGGGGGTAGTAAACCAGCCCCTCATACTCGCGCCCCCGGAAGGCGACCCGGCAGGGGGAGAAGGAAAACGTTTCGGGCGGATGCAGGTCGGTCCATTCCACCAAGGGGAACGTGTATTTCGGCTTGACCACCTCGAAGGTGAACGGGGCGATGGAAATGTTTAGCGTCCCCAGAAAAAAGCCGCTCAAGTCCAGACCGAGGGCCTCGAAATACGGTTTTTGCTTTTCGAGCGTGCCGTAGGGGTACTCTTTGGACGGTTGAGAAGCGACGCGGTGGCCGCGCACCACCACGCCGGGGACGACCAGCCAATCAACGGACATAGCGCCTCCAAATGGCGCGCAGGAACGGACGCGGGTCGTAGGCAGCCATGATGGGCAAGTCCTCCCACCAGGCGCTGCGGTCATCCAGGAATTTCAGCACGCGCCGGATGGGGTTCTTGGTGAAGATGGCGGTGAAGATCGGGCGGCCCAGGCGCGGCTCGCGAGCGAGAATCTCCAGCAAAACCGAATCGTGCAGGCGAAAGCGCAAGCGGTCGCGGGGAATGTCAAAGGGGTGGCCGCGGCGCACGAGCGAGGCGACGATGCGCGCCGAGTCGCGCTGGATGCGGGCGAAGGCGTAGCCGGTGGAGGGCTTGACGCGCCCGCCGCGCGTCCCGATGGCCAGGAGGCGGCCTCCGAGGCGGCGCGGGAAGGGGAAGTCGGTCATCGGGATGACGCCGCGCTCCTGCTCGAGGATGCGGTACGCGCCGGCGCCCAGGTCGGTCAGGTAGCCGCGCAAGGCGGTTTCGTACTCTGCAGGCGGAAGGGGGGCGGGCGAGAAGAGGGTATATTCCACCAGGGCGCGGGTTGGGGCAAAGGGCAGGACGTAGAAAAAGGTGATGCCGTCGCGCTGGGGCGTGCGCAGGTCGAACAGCGTGACGGTCGCGGGGTCGAAGACCGGGCGCTCGGTCTCCACCTCCCAGCCGAGAAAATGCTGTTTGAGGAAGTTGTAGGCCGGATTGGCAATCCGACCTACCGGGGGACGACTGTCGAACACATAATTTGCCGTAAAAATCTGAACGCTGCCGTCCGGCAAGTTGACCCTCACCGTAGCGAAGTCCGCGCCGTCTTCTGCCTCCCCCTCGCCGCGCAGGAAGGTGACGTTGAATTTGGCCAATTCGGCGCGGGCGTGGTTGTAGAAGTCGAGGCCGCGCAGCATGACGTAGCGAAACGGGAGCAGGTCCGAGGTCCGGTCGGCGGCGGGAGCGAGGAAACGCAGGCGCGTCCAGACCCGCCGCGCGATCCCGTCAAAGGGAGAGGGGGCGTCGCTCCAAAAGCACCAGGTGCGGTCGTTGGTCTTTTTCTCGTCCTTCTCGACGATGAGCATGGATTTGCCCCGCAGCGGGCTACCGGTCAGGGCGAGCGCCAGGCTCAGCCCGGCCGCGCCCCCGCCGAGGAAGATGTAGTCGTAGGCGTTCATTTTTTGACGGGCAATCGGCGTCCCTTCCAGGCCAGCGGCCGGCGGCGATAGTAGCGCCAGGCCGAGCGGGCTGCCGCCGCAGCGAAGAAGGCAATCGTCAGCGGGTAGAAGGGGACTTGCGCGAGCGGCGAGCGGAAACGCAGGGCGGTGACGGCCCACAGCGCGCTCTGCAAGAGAAGGGCAGCCAGCGCCAGGAGCGGCGAGAAGCCGGCCGGCAGATGTCCCAGCAGACCGAGCGCCAGCCCGACCCAGGGCTGCCAGAAGGCCAGCAGCATCCAAGCCCAGACGAAAGCAAAGACCGGCAGGTTGTGGTCGAAAGCCCCGAAGAGGCTCTTGCTGAAGCCGTCCCAAGCCTGGGCAAGGGAGCGGTACATGCGGGTGGTCAGGCGCGGCGAAACGTCCACCAGGTCCCAGCGCAGGCCGAAGCGCTTGGCGCGCCGGGCGAGGGCAAAGTCTTCGACGATGACGGCGCGCACGGCGGCGTGTCCGCCAATGGTTTCGTAGGCGGCGCGGCGGAAGAACATGCACTGGCCAACTGCTGGGGCGAGAAAGGCGAGCGGCAGGCGGCGGATGAGCGCCACGGGCGTCAGGCAGTGGGCGATCCACGGCAGCATCGGAACGACCAGGCGTTCGGCCAACGTGGAGGCGTCTTGGCGCGGCACGCCGGAGAAGTAGTCCAGGCGGGCGCGGCAGGCCAGGGCGACCACGTCGGCCAAGAAACGCGGATCGGCGCGCGTGTCGGCATCGAGAAAGAGCAGGAAGTCGCCGCGGGTAGCCTGCGCCAGTTGATGACAGGCCCAATTCTTGCCCAGCCAGCCCTCGGGCAGCGGCGCGCCGGACAGCACCTGCAAACCGGGCGATTCGGCTGCCAGGCGGGCGAGGACCTCGGCAGTGCCGTCGGTAGAGGCGTCATCCAGGACGAGCAACTCGAACGGAGCGTACGTCTGGGCGAGGAGAGAACGGACGCAGGCCTCGATGTTGGCCTGCTCGTCGCGGGCGGGAATCAGCACCGACACGAGCGGCGTTTCGGCAGCGGGCAGCAGCCCTCCGAGCCGGCGCATGCCGAGCAGATTGCCCAAGGCAATGAGCGCCAGCACCGCGCTGAAGACGAGGATGCCCACCTGCTGGTTGTAGAGAAAAGCGTGCAATGCGCTGGAGAAAACGTTCATGGCAGGCGCAGTTCGCGGCGATGCGTCCAGGCGATGAGCAGGATTTGCAAGAACAGGAGGACGCTCCAGGCCGGGTCGCGGCCCAGGACGAGCAGGTAGACGAGGGTCAAGCCGCCGGTCAGGAGGACGGAGAGAGCCGACTTGCGCAGCCAGAGGAAGAGCGGCACCAAGAGGAGCAGGATCACCAGCGGGACTTCGACCAAACTGACGCCGATCCAGGCGCCGAGGATGCTTGCCAGGCCCTTGCCGCCGCGTCCCTTGAGCAGGGGCGAAAAGACATGCCCGAGGGTGGGGGCGAGGGCGACCGGCAGGATGCCCCAGCCCCGGACGCCGAAGCGGTGCACGGCCAGCAGCACCGGCACAACGGCCTTGCTGATGTCGAGGAAATAGGCCAGCAGTCCGACCGGCCAACCGCCGGCGATCCAGGCGTTGGTCGGCCCGGGGTTGCCGTCCCCGACCTGGCGGATGTCCCGGCCTGTCGTCCAGCGCGTCAGGTAGAGCGAGAAGGGAACCGCGCCCAGGCAAAAGCCCAAAAGTGTGAAGAGGAAGATGGTCAGCGAGGAAAAAATTATTGGAGAAAGCAAAACGGCCTCACAAAGAGAAGGATCGGCGGGAACCAGGGTCAGGCGAGTGAATCCAGCAAGGTCAGGAGTTCTTCGTTGGACGGGATATCGGCCATCGAGTGGCCGTAGTGAACATATCGCACGATGCCCTCTTTGTCAATCAGCACCTGGGCGGGCATGCGGCCGAGTTTGAACAGGTTGACTTCCTGGCCGTAAAGTTTCAGCACGCTGTGAGTCGGGTCGGGCAGGCCGAGGAACGGCAAGTCGTTCTCGGCGAAGTAGCGGGCGAAGGCAGCGGCGTTTTCCGGGCCGACGACCACGATGACGGCGTTGCGCTGCTCGAATTCTGGAAAGTCTTGGCGCAACTGCGCCATGTGCCGCTGGCAGAACGGTCAGACAAAGCCGCGGTTGAAGACGAGCACCACGCTGCGGCCGCGCAAGTCCGAGAGGCGGAAGGGGCGGCCGGTGTAGTCGGGCAGGTCAAAGTCGGGGGCGGGGGTGTGGAGGGAGACTTTTGGCATAGGGTTCTTCCAAATACAGAGGTTTTTTTCAACACAAAGGACTCGAAGGGCACACAAAGGTTCACAAAGAAAGAAAAAAATTGTGATCTTGGTGTTTACTTTGTGCTCTTGGTGTTGCTCTCGTGCCCTTGGTGTTGATCGGCAGTAAACACGAAGGGAATTGAGGCGCGGCAGGCTTCGGAAATACGCCGCGCCTCACCAGAGATGGGCGGTCTAAGGGGCGAAGACGCCGGAGAAAATCATCCAGGCCAGGGTGGTCTTGGCAGCCAGGCTGAGGATGATATAGACGCGCTCGCCGAAGAGGTAATCCTTCCAGGGGCCGACCTTCTTGTATTGCAGGAACATGTTGACGGCGAAGATGTTGAAGAAGACGAAGATGGTCGGGATGATGGCGTAGACGAACGCCGGGGGTTTGACATCGCCGCCGATGTTGATGGCGCCCAGGAAGTACCACAGGATGGCAATCCAGGGGATGATGCCGGCGATGCAGCCGAAGATGAAAGATGTCCAGTCGGTCTTCGGGGTGGTCTGGTTGTGCTTCTCCATCAGCAGGCCGAACAGGTTCATCGAGGCGTTCAGGCCGAAGATGAGGATGACTGCCGCCAGATCATTGATGCCGACCAGCAGGCCGATCAGGACGATCATCAGCGAGGAGGACAGGGCATACTCGTAGAAGCGGGCCGGATTCATGCCCTTCTTGAGATTGGCCACGTACCACTTGTAGCCAAAGGTCGAGAGGCTGAAGTGGGCGGCAGCCGAGAGGAGCAGAAAGAGCGCCACGCCAACCCCGAAGTTGACGTTGTAGGCCAGGCGCGGGTCGGTGACCAGCGAACGGGTGGCCAGGTCGAACTTGAGGTAGTTGGTGAAGATGGGATAGGTCTTGTCGAGCGAGAAGGTGATGACGAGCATCAGCATGCCTTGCAGCAGGTGCAGAAAGCCCATCACCAGGTTGAAGGTGCGCAGGCCGCGGAAGGTCTTTTCGGGAGCCTGAGCAGGGGAGAGGGATTGAGACATGTTTTTTTCCTTTCTTCTTTTGGATTTGTGGGTGGAATGAATTCCGCTTTGCGAGGTTTGGCGGAATAAATTCCGCGTTACCGGAGGGATTGGACGAACGCCGCGACCGCTTCGAGAAAAGCGGCGGGTTGTTCTTCGTGCGGGACGTGTCCGGCCTGGGGGATGACGACTAGTTGCGCCTGCGGCAGTTCTTCGGCCAGACGAACGGACTGCTCGGTCGGGACGATGCGGTCGGCCTCGCCGGTGACGACCAGGACGGGCAGGGTAAATTCACCCAGCCGCTCGGCCAGGCCGGACTCCGCGCTGGCGAGGGTCAGTTCCCAGAGCGCCCGGTCCCAGTTTTCGACCTGGAGCGGTTTCTTGTACAGGGCCAGGGTCTCTTCGGGAATGCGGGAGGGGTCGTACCAGGCCAGTTCGATGAGTTCGGGGCCGCGGGTCTGAATTTGGCGGGCGATGAGCGGGCCGAGATGACGCATCTGGGGCGTGCGCAGCAGCCAGCGGGTGCCGGGCGGAGCGCCGCCGCCGGCATAGACGGCCGGGTCAACGAGAATCAGCGCCTCAACACGCTCGGGGTGCTGGAGGGTGAAGTTCATTGCCACCGTCCCGCCGGCCGAGTTGCCGACCAGGATGGCGCGTTCCACCCCAAAGTGGTCGAGCAGGCCGAGGAGGAGGTCCACTTGCGCCTGGGGGCTGTAGGGGCTTTCGCCTTCCCAGGTCAGCGGACGCTCGGTGAGACCGAAGGCCGGACGGTCGTAGGCGATGACCGTGCCGAGTTCGCCCAGCGACTCGAGGACGGCGTTCCACGAGTAGAGGCTGGCGCCGAAACCGTGCAGCAGGACGAAGACCGGCTCGTCCACGCCGCGCGTCTTGTAGTGGACGCTCAAGCCGTTGATTTCGACGAAGCGGCTGTCGGGGTCGGCCAGGGCTTCGGGCGGCAGCGTCCCCTCGAGCGGCGGCACGGGGACGAGGAAGGGGCCGACGAGGAGAAGCAGGAGGAGGGCGGAGAGGAGGATGAGGAGGGTGCGTTTGAGTCTCATAGTGGAAGTGTAGGACAGGCTTTCTAGCCTGTCGTTTTGACAGCCTGGAAAGGCTGTCCTACAGGGATTTCAAATATGACCGTTTCCAATCTTCGGCGTTTTCAACAAGACCAGCCTTTACCGGATTCTGCAAGGTGTATTCAATAATCCGTTGGAGTTCCTGGTCGTCGCGCACAACATGGTCATAACTTTCATCCTGCCAGAATGCTCCCTTGCGACCCAGGATTTGATTGGCTTGCCAGGCTGTGTATCCTTTGAGCGACTGCATGATGTTGCCCAAAGAGTAATAGTGTTCAGGCTTTTCCAAGAGCGGCTCGAAGACAACATGCACGTGATTGGGCATGATGCAATAGGCAATCAAAGCGTACTTTCTACCGTCCAGATAGTGCATTGCATCGGCAACCACTTTGGCATATCATCTCTTTGTAACCAGCGTTCTGATTGTTGTTCACGGTCCAGCGCAGCATCCCATTTAGCGAACATCTTTTTCTGGGCCTCATGGACTTCCCAACGACGTTCTAAGGGAGGCAAGTTCATGAAAGCCTTTTCCAATGCTTCTGCCTCTTGTAAGAGACTTTCGATGACAGCAAGCGGCAAGGAGTTGTACAGGCGAAAGGTGACAAACAAAATCGCTCCAGGCGGCTGAAAGTGCGGCAAATGACGCCGGTAGAAGATTTTGTCTTCGGTCATTTCTGAACTCCGTTGATTTTTGTAGGACAGGCTTTCTAGCCTGTCGTTTTGACAGCCTGGAAAGGCTGTCCTACGTCGTTATGGGCGCGGGACGCGCAGGGCGTGGAACCAGTCGAAGAAGAACAGGAAGGCGCCCTGCAGGAAAATGCCGATGCCGGTGCCCAGCCAGAGCGGGTTGGAGGCGCCGGGGAAGCGCGCCGCCAGCACGCCGCCAAGCATGTAGAGCACGTCCAGGGCGGTGTTAATCCACAGGATGCGCGCCAGGTTACGGGCCTCCTGTGGGGCGGCCGCGGCGGCCTGCTCGACCGTCAGCCGGGCGCGGCGTTTGCGCGTCCCGACCGCGCCGCCCTGGGCGATGAGCAGGTCAATCAGCCCCCAGGCAACGAACTGGATGGCGATGCCGTTCCAGAGCGGGGTGCGGAGAAGGAACATGCCCAGCCCCAGCAGGATGCTGACGAGCGCGCCGATGGACAGGCGGCGGGTGAGGGTTTGCTGAAATTGCCAGGGGTCATTCATCGAGACGAATCTCCAGGAGGGTGTAGACGCGCCCTTCGGCGGCGGCTTGGGCGGCCAGTTGACGTTTGATTTCGCCGTATTTTTCGTCCAGCAGGCGGTCAACGCGCGCGTAGAGGGCCGGGTCGTCGCGGACCTCGCGCCCGGTCGCCGCGACCCAGGGGCCGGTCAGGTTCCCGACGCGGTCACACAGGGCGACGCGCACCCTGGGGTTGGCGCGCAGACGTTTGACCTTGCCCGATTCGGCCACCGTGCGGATGTAGAGCCGCTCACCGTCGCGCACGAACCAGACGGGCGTGCGCATGGCTTCGCCGTTGCGTCGGTAGGTTTCGAGGTTGAGGTAGTTGTGGTGGGTGAAGGAGTCCATAGGCGGATGGTTAATGGTTAATGGTGATTTACGGTCAACGGTCTACGGTCCACGGTCAGCAATCGGTCGTCAGCGGTCTGCGGTCAGTCGTCAGCGGTCGCTTTTGCAGCGGCGTAGGCGGCGAGGGTGCGTTCGCGGACGGCGGCGTGGTCCACAATCGGCGGGGGGTAGCCGGGGACGCGCAGGCCCTTTTCCCAGGGGGCATGGATGGCGTCGGCAGGGAGATGGGCGAGTTCCGGCACCCAGCGGCGGATGTAGTCGCCGTGCGGGTCGAATTTGCGGGATTGCAGGATGGGATTGAAGACGCGGAAATACGGCGCAGCGTCGGTGCCGGTGCCGGCCGTCCATTGCCAGCCGCCGTTGTTTGCTGCGGGGTCACCGTCGAGCAGGTTTTCCATGAACCAGGCTTCGCCCCAGCGCCAGTCAATAAGCAGGTCTTTGACGAGGAAGGAGGCGACAATCATGCGGGCGCGGTTGTGCATCCAGCCGGTGGCGAGCAGTTGACGCATGGCCGCGTCCACCACCGGGTAGCCGGTGCGGCCTTCTTTCCAGGCGGCGAATTCGGCTTCGTCGTTGCGCCAGGGGATGTTCGCCAGGGCCGGGTTGAAGGCGGTGCGCAGGACGTGGGGGAAGTGGTAGAGGATGGAGATGTAGAATTCGCGCCAGATGAGTTCGTTGAGCCAGGTTTCGGCGCCCAAGACTTCGGAAGTCTGGGAGACTTCCGAAGTCTGCTTTGCGGCGTGGACGGCTTGGCGCAGGGAAATCATGCCGAAGCGCAGGTAGGGGGAGAGGCGGGAGGTGCCGTCGAGGTCGAGGCGGTTGCGGGCAGCGGCGTAGGCCCTCACCCCCGGCCCCTCTCCCGAGGGGAGAGGGGAGCAGAAGGCTTGGAGGCGGCGCAGGGCTTCGGATTCGCCGGCGGGGAAGTTGGGGTCATCCTGGGCTTCGGGCAGGGGGGCAGAGCGGAGGCCGGGCGGGGTGGGGATGCGCTCCGGGGCCGGCAGCGGAGTCAGGCCGGCGGGGAGGAGGGCTTTCCAGGCTTTGCTGAAGGGCGTGTAGACGGTGTAGGGCGAGCCGTCGGGCTTGAGGACAGCCAGCGGATGGTGGACAGTCTGCCCGTGGACGAGGGTCAGCGGCAGGAGGCGGGCAATCTCGGCGTCGCGCTGACGGGCGTAGGGGGTGTAGTCTTCCTCGGCGTAGATGACGCTCGCGCCGGTTTCGGCCAGCAGGAGGCGCAGCACGTCAAGAGAGTCGCCGCGGCGCAGGAGGAGATAGGAGCGGCGGGCGCGCAGGTCACGGTCGAGGGCGCGCAGGCCGGCGTAGAGGAAGTCGCGCCGGCGGGGGGAGGCGGAATCAAACTTCGGGTCGAGGATGAAGACCGGGATCACGGGACCCGCCTCGAGCGCGGCATGAAGCGCCGGGTTGTCGGTCAGGCGAAGGTCGCGGCGAATCCACCAGAGGGAAGTCATAGGAGTCGGATAGTCTGATAGTCGAATAGTCAAGTGGTCGGATGGTCAGGGTCAGAGGTCGAGGAGGCCGGTTTTGCCTTCGGTCAGGGCCGAGAAGATGGCTTCGGCCAGGGCTTGCGGGCTGAGGGCATTCTTGGGCATGGAAAAGGGGACTTTGCGCCAGAAGGGGGTGTCCACCGCGCCGGGACGGACAACCAGTACCTGGCGGCGGGTCTCTTTGCGCAGGGCTTCGGCAAAGGCTTCGAGGCCGGCTTTGGCGGCGGCGTAGGCGCTCAGGCCGGGCAGACGCAGTCGTTCGTGCATCGCGCCGAGGAAGACCAGGCGCGCTTCGGGGGCGAGGAAGGGCAGGCTGGCCTGGGCGGTCAGGAAGGCGCCCGTCAGGTTGGCGGCGAGGAGGCGGTTCCAGTCGCCGGGGGTCATTTCAGCGACCTTGAGGGAGGCGATGTCGCCGGCGGTGTAGAGGAAGAGGTCGAAGGCGGGGAGCATTTCGCCCGCCATGCGCGCCGCAGCAGCGACTTGCGAGGGCTGGGTCACGTCGGCGGCGATAACGTGCGGCGTGAGGGTCTTCATCTCGCTCGGGCGGCGAGAGACGGCGACGACGGCGAGGCCTTCATCCACGAGTTTTTGGGTCAGGGCTTTGCCGATGCCACCGGCAGCGCCCCAGAGGATAGCGTTTTTCATAGATGGTTCTCCAGTTCAAGTAAAGCCTGGTCTTTGCCTTTGGCTTCCAGCATCAGGTCAAACTCGCCGCGCCGACTCCAACGCTCGACCCAGGTTTTGAAGTCGGCGGGGTCGGCGTCCATGGCGTGGTTTCCGAGGCGTCCGCCTGCGGCTTGGGAGGAGAAATGCACCTTTGGCGGCCCGTCTTCGGCGCGCCAGGTGGCGAAGACTGCGTCGAGCAGGTCGTCGAGGTCGCCCGGGCCGGGGTTGGCGGCGTAGTGCAGGTTGTCGAAGACGACCGGCAGGCGCGTCCGCTGCGAGACGGCGAGGGCATCGGCCGGGGTGTAACTGCGTTCATCGTTCTCGATGACCAGACGGCGTCGCAGGTCGGGGGCGAGGCCGTCTACCGTCTCGCAGAAGCGCTCGATGGCGGCGGCTTTGTCGCCGTAGATGCCGCCCAGGTGGACGACAATCTTGTGGGAAAAATCCAGGCCGAGTTCGCTCAGGAAGCGAGCCGAGTAGGCGATTTCATCCACGGCGCGAGCGACGATTGCAGGGTCGGGGGAGTTGAGGACGGTGTATTGCCCGGGATGGAAGGAGAGCCGCATCCCCTCGGCGCGGACGAGGGCGCCGATCTCCCGCAGGTCGGCGCGGAACTCGTCCCACCAGCGCACCCCGTTGACCGGATGCGAACCGAACGGGACGACACTCGACCCGACGCGGAAGAGGCGCCAACCATAAGCGAGGTTATGCTCGAGGATGGCGCGCAGGTCATCGAGGTTTTGGCGGATGAGTGCCCGCAGTTTTTCCGGCGTGGCAGTTCTTAAGGTGCAGTCGTGATTGGTCGTGCGGCCAAGAAGCAGGGAGACGCAGGGGTAGCCGATGCGGTGGAGGGACATGAGGAAGGTGGGTAGTCTGATAGTCGGGTAGTCGCGTAGTCGGGTAGTCGGGGAGGGAGGTCAGTCGAGCAGTTCGGGAGGAACGGGCTGAGGGATACGCTCGGGGAAGAGCATGTGCAGGACGTCCAGCACTTTGTGGGCAAAGTTGGGGTCGAAGGTGTAGAAGCCCTCGTACATGCGCGGCTCGTCGGGCAGGCGGTCGGCGGCGTTGATTTCTTCAGCCAGCAGGGTCATGTGAACGCCGGGGCCGTAGGCGATGACGAACCAGTACTGCTCGAGTGGCGTGCCGCCGGTGTCCACGATGGTCGTCTTGGGCAGTTGCGGCGGCGGGACGTCGGGGACGCCGTAGAGCCACAGTCCCTGTACGGCTTCGCTCAGGCGCGTGTAGCGCTCGCCTTGGTCGGCAAAGCGCGAGAAGGCCTGGAAGGAGACGTGCATGTCCGCTGCGCCGGGGTTGGACAGGACGAAATCTTCGATGAGGTGGCTGATTTCAACCATGCCCTGGACGGTGAAAATGTAGCGGAAGTTGACCCGCTGCAGGTCGGCGGCGGTGGCGCTTTTGAGGAAGGCCTCGGCACGGGGCGGGAAGAGCGGCAGGAGTTTGCCGAAGAATTGGGCGAGGATGTTACGGGTCGAGAGTGGTCATGGTCTGTCTCCAAAATTATGAGGCAAGGTTTGGCTTGGTCTGCGCAAATCAGAGATTGGCTACGTTCTGAATAGTTGCGGCAAGGCTTTGATGGGTCTGCGCAAATCAGAGATTTGCGCCACGTTCCGGGCCAAAGATTTCCGTCATTTTTTGGCGGCGGAAGTCGAAGATGTGCTCCAATTTGCGGCGCACCCAGACGGGGTGGACGAGGTCGCCGAGAGGGCCGAAGGGCAGGGCGTAGGTGACGCGGTCGGTCATCCAGACGCCGCCTTCGACCGGCTCGAAGGTGTGTTCGTGATACCAAAAGCGGTACGGTCCCAGTCGCTGTTCATCTACGAAATAGCGGCCTTCAACGACGTGGGCGATTTCGGTCAGCCAGAGTGAGCGGACGAAAGGCAGGAAGCGGACGCGGTACTCGATGAGTTGCCCGGCGTACATGGGCGGTTCGCCGCCGGCGACGATTTGGAAGTCCATGTCGGGAGGCGTCATCTCGTTCAGGTTGGCCGGGGTGGCAAAGTAGGGCCAGACGCGCTCGATGGGGGCGGGGAGGAATTGGCGGCGGGTGAGACGATAGAGCATAGTCGAGGAGTCGGATAGTCGGATAGTCGCTAGTTGAGGAAGGAGCGGGCGGGACGGCGGCTGAGGGCCGATTGGAGCATAAGGAATTCGCCGATGTTCTCGGAGTTGAGCAGGCCGATGAGGGTGTCATCCTGCACAACCGGGAAGAGGTGGCAGTCGCAGGCCTGCAGACGGGCGAGGGCGGTCTCGAGCATGTCGCCGGGGTGGACGATTTCGAAGTCGCGGCGCATGACGGCGTCCACGCGCAGGGAGTCATCGTGCTGGGCGAGGGCTTTCATCAGGTCGGCGCGGGTCAGCACGCCGACGACGCGCTCTCCGTCCACGACCGGGAAATCCTGCTGCGGGGTGGCAAGCAGGTAGTCCACCGCCTGGCGGAGACGGTCAGACGGGGCGAGGGTCTTGAATTCGGTCATCATCGCCTGGCGGACGGGGATGCCGCTCAGGCCGGATTTCACCTGCACCATGCTGGCCTCCTGCTGGGCGCCGATCCAGACGAAGAAGGCGATGAAGAGCAGGAAGGGGTTGCTGAACAGGCCGATGATGCCGAAGAGGAAGG
This sequence comes from Anaerolineales bacterium, assembly GCA_034436335.1. GTDB lineage: Bacteria > Chloroflexota > Anaerolineae > Anaerolineales > Villigracilaceae > UBA877. The sequence continues at coordinate 30,687 of DAOTVO010000039.1, forward strand.
CCATGCCCTGCCCGATGCTGGCGGCGATTTGAGTCGCCTGGACGTACTCCAGGCGCAGGGCCAAGAGCGCCCGCAGGACGCGCCCGCCGTCCATCGGGAAGGCCGGCAGCAGGTTGAAGCCGACCAGGAACAGGTTGACAACCATCAGCCGCTCGAGGAACGGGCCGCCGGTCAGCGGCAGGCCGGGGAGCGGGGTCAGGCTGTGGGTCAGGAAGAGATACGCAAACAACAGGGCTGCAATGACCACGTTGACGGCCGGGCCGGCCAAGGCTACCCACAGTTCCTGAAGCGGTTTGTCGGGCATGCGCTCCAGGCGGGCGACGCCGCCGATGGGCAGCAGGGTGATGTCGCGGGTCTTGATGCCGTAGCGGCGGGCAGTCAAGGCATGGCCGTACTCGTGCAGGACGACCGAGAGGAAGAGCAGGAGCAGGAAGCCGACGCCTTCGAGCGTGCCGGTCAGCGTGCGCGTCTGCACCCAGTAACTGAAGCCAAAGAAGGCAATCAAGAGCAGGAAGGTAGTGTGAATGTACACGTCAATGCCGGCAAAGCGGCCGAGTTTCCAGGACCATTTCATGGGCGACCTCCGTAATCAATCCAGATATAAACACTCTTATTTTATCGGTCGAAAGTTAACGGGGCTTCAGAAGTATGTATAAAACATATCAACAAATCAGCTCGTTGCCGGTTGCGACGTGGAGCGAAAAGCCGTTGTTACATCTCGACGTACAGTCTGCCGTCTTCGACCACGACCGGGAAGGTGTGCAGCGGAGCGGGCTGCTTGCCCATCTCCAGCAAGCGGCGTGACCATTCGGGGATTTTCATCCCGGCGAAGCCGGTCACCCAGTCGAGGTTTTCGCCGCTGTTCAGGTCGAATTTGCTGCCGTGGAAGGGGCAGGCGATGGTCTCGCCGTCCACTTTGCCGCCCGCCAGCGGCAGGCCCAGGTGCGGGCATTTGTTCGAGACGGCGCGGAAGCCCTCGCCGAGCCGAATGACCAGCACGGAGGCGCCTTCGACGTGGAAGACTTTGCGTCCCTCGGCAGGGAAGTCGGAAAGGTTGGTGAGGAAGATACGGTTGGACATGGTTTTCTCCTTAGTTTTTTTGCCACGAATGACACGAATTACACGAAAAATTATTTCAGGGTTTCCAGCAGCGCCACGGTCGCTTCGATGAGTTGCGCCTGCTGTTCTTCTCTTGAAATTGTAGCAGGATTGCGGACGATTTTTCGCCCTGCACGCCCCAGTAGAACATCAGCGCCGAGGAGGTGTATTTCTTGCGCGCCAGTTTGGCGGCGCTGCCATCCTCGGGCAGGAGATGGGCGTAGACGTAGGGCAGGTCGGCGTTGGCGACGACCACATCGGCGGGGACGAAGGTGCCATCTTCGAGGACGATGCCTTCGGCGCGGCGACCGTCCACCTGGATGCTGCGCACAGGCGTCCCGTACTCGAAGCGCACGCCCAGGCCCTCGGCAATCGCCGCCAGAGTCTCGATGGGGCGGTAGAGGCCGCCCTTGGGGAACCAGACGCCATCGCCGAGTTCGGTGTATTGCAGCAGGGAGAAGGTGGCCGGGGCGTCGTAGGGGCTAAGGCCGAGGTACATGTTCTGGAAGGAAAAAGCCGCCAGGAGACGCGGGTCACGGAAGTAGCGGCGGGTGTTGGCGGCGTGCTTGGTCAGCGCCTTGAGTTGGAAGAGCAGCGGCAGGTTTTGCAGGGCAAAGTAATCGAGGTAGGAGTAGAAATTGCGCCCAACGAACTTTTCGAGCGAGAGTTTGTAGTGCTTGTAGCCTTCGGCCATGAAGTTGAGGAAGCGTTCGAACGCGCCGGGTTCGATGGCGTCGAGTTGCTCGCGCATGAAGGGCAGGCGGTAACTCAGGTCGAGATGCGTACCGTCATGGAAGTGGACGCGGTAGGTCGGGTCGAGGTGCACCAGTTCGAGATGGTCTTCCATGCGCTCGCCCAGGGCGGCGTAGGTTTCGGCAAAGACTTCGGGCATCAGGAAGAGGGTCGGCCCGGTGTCGAAGCGGAAGCCGTCGCGCTCGATCACCGAGGCGCGCCCGCCGGGTTTGGTGCTCTTCTCAAAAACGGTGACGCGGTGCCCGGCTTTGGCCAGCCGCCCCGCGGTTGCGATGCCGCCGATTCCGGCGCCGATGATGAGGATGTTCATAGTAAGTCTCCGGTCAAGAGTCTGATCGTCGAATAGGGAAGAGAGGTAAGATGGGGGCATTATAGACATTTGTATTGTTTTTGTCAATGTTTTGTAGATGTTTTCGCGCTAAAATCTTGACAAAATATAAACAAAAAGGTACACTACAGGCCGAGATCACGGGCAAATAGCCCGCTTGACGGTTTGGTGACAATGACCGAAGAACCCCTCTACAACATCGGCGTGGTGACGCGCCTGACCGGCGTTCCGACCGCTACCCTGCACGCCTGGGAGCGGCGCTACGGATTCCCCGAGGCGGCGCGCACCGCCGGGGGCCACCGCCTGTATTCAGAAAAAGACATCGCCCGTCTGCGCTGGGTCAAGGCCCAGGTAGACGGCGGGATGGCGGTCAGCCGGGCGATTGCCGCGGCGCGCGCCCTCGAGGCGGAGGGACGCCTGTTCCTGCCTGCCGCGCCCGAGGCTCTTTCGCGTCCCGCGCCGGAGTCCGCTGCCCCTTCTCCCTTACGCGAGGCTCTGTTGGAGGCCTTGATCCGCCACGATTTGCTCGCCGCCGACCGCCTGATGGGCGACATGCTGGCCTTCCACTCCCCCGACGCGTTGACGACCGAGATCATCGGCCCGGTGTTGAGCGAAATCGGCCGTCTGTGGGAAGAGGGGCGCATCACCATCGCCACCGAACACCTGGCCTCGAACTACCTGCGCCACCGCCTGTTGATGTGGATGGTCAGCGGGCCGCCGCCGCGCCAGACCAACCCGATTGTGCTGGCCTGCGTCCCAGGCGAATGGCACGAGGGGAGTTTGCTCATGCTGGGGGTCTTGCTGCGGCGCAAGGCTTGGCCGGTGGCTTATCTCGGTCAAAACGTCCCCTTCCCCGATTTGGCTGAGTTTGTCGAGCAAATCCGTCCGCCGCTGGTGGTGCTGGTGGCCATGCGCGAAGATGCGGCGCGCGCCCTAGCCGAATGGCCGCAGTGGATTCGGCAAACGCTCGGCAAGCCGCTCATCGCCTATGGCGGGCGGGCCTTCGTCGTCCGGCCGGAGTTGCGGCTCGGCCTGCCCGGCCTGTACCTGGGGGATACGCTGCAAGAGGGTCTCGCCCAGATCGAACCGCTGCTGCTGCGCGAGACGGGAGGGGGGTAATTCTCACTTTCCATCCCACCAAAGGGCGGAATAATGACACTTTTTGTAACTGCCTCCCCTGGTCTCGGGAATCATCCACAGATGTCGCAGAGGTCGCAGATGGGGAGAAAAGCGGCGACATCGTACCCACAGGAGAAATCTGCGCAATCTGCGGATAAAGTTCGCCTCTTTTGCTGCGATTAACAAGTTCGGCCTCATTGGGTAGGCAGTTACCACTTTTTTGAGTGCAACAGAGTCTCTACAAGGGGGAGGAAGGATTGCGCTGTGAGAGCCAAGACTCTCTTTCACCGTATCTGAGTTAGCCGAGAGGGCGCCCGTGCGACATCCGTCTCACTGCCTTTGCCCACAGAATCGGCGCGTTGACCGGCGCGGTCATCGGCGTGATCGCCCTCTGTTGCAAAAACTGGGCAACCCCAAGAACATGGGCATCTGGGTGGCCTGCTTTGAGTGCGACATCGCCGGAGCGCTGGGGCTGCACCGCGCCGCAGTCATCCCGTACATCCGACCGGAGATCATCGGCTTCGTCCTGGGCGTGACCCTGGCGGCGCTCATCTTCGGCGAGTTCAAGACCCGTGCCGGTTCGGCGGCAATCGTGGGCTTCCTGCTGGGCGTCCTGGCCATGATCGGGGCGATGGCCTTCCTGGGCTGCCCCTGGCGCGCCAACCTGCGCCTCGCCGGCGGCGACCTGACCGCCGCCGTGCAGGAAATGCTCCAGCACATGACGGCGGAGCAAGCCGAAGAAGCCCGCGACAATCTCGAACGCCTGCAGGAAGAACTGCAAAAGCCCAAGCCCAACCGCAAGTGGTACAGCGTGAGCATCGAGGGGCTGGTCAAAGCCGCCGAAAACGTGGGCAAAGTCGGCGCGCCGGTGATTGAACTGGCGGGGAAGTTGCTGAGGTTATTGGGCTGAGCGAGCGTGGCGATTTGCCCCTTGCGGCAGCCGCTCCGGCGGCGGGAGGTTGGCAATCACCGCGGCGATTCCGGCGAAGACGCCGGCCGTCTCGCAGCCCAGGCGATAAACACCCATTTGAACCGTCCCTAGACCTTCGGGATGTTTTTCAATCGTTAAAAAATCTTTTACATTCGCGGACTGGACATTTTGCCTTAATATCATTATTATTTTTGATAACGATATAAATTTCAAGAACGATTTTCAACACCATGCCGCTCAAAATTTTGCCATTGGGTGGCTGAGTCGCAAAAAAAGGAGAATAAATAATGACAACTGAAACTCAACCTAAAATCGAGGAAAAATATGAAGTAGCATCTGCAGTAAAGCGTTTAATCAATTATGTGATCGACGGTATGATTCTAAATCTATTAATGTTATTCGTACCAGTACCAGATGCAGAGGCAATGGCTGACTTTATAATTATTAGTTCTATAACTGGTGTTGTGTTTTTCCTATACTACTTTATATCTGAAAGCCTTTTCCAAAGAACCCCCGCGAAGTTTATTACTCGAACAAAGGTTGTTTTCCTGGACGGTTCAAAACCTGGCATGGGGACAGTTGCTCTACGAACGCTTTGTAGACTAGTTCCATTCGAGTTTATCTCTTTCATCGGCACTCCTAAAGATGAGCGAACTTGGTGGCATGACCGTTGGGCTAAGACGCGAGTTGTAAAAGCCTAAAAAAAAACTTTCACGTGACTGTCATCTTAAGATGCAGTCACGTCACGTGGCACGTGGAGGTATATACGCCAACCTGGATAACCAACAACCGTTTATACAATTTAGCCCGGCAGGGACAGCGGCTCACGCCCTGGTGGGGCGTGTTTGCAATGGCGAGCATCATGCTGCTCGTTTCGTCGTTTTTTGGCTTACCGGTGACGCTGATACAGTTTTGGCTGAGTGGTTTTTCCGAGGCGGGGATGGCGGCTCAGCCCTCCTGGCTGGCCGGACTCCTGATGGGTTTACTGCTGGCGGCTTCGTTCGGCGCGCTGATTTTGCTCGTCTGGCTGTGGGTGCGATTGTATGAAAAACGCCCATTTGCCACGTTGGGGTTCGAGCGGCGCGGCGCGCTGGGGCAGTATGGACGCGGCCTGTTGATGGGGGTACTGACCTTTGGCGGGGCTGTCGGGCTGATGGCACTCTTCGGCTGGGTCGCCCCCGAAGCCGGCGACCCGGCGCGGGCCGGTCTGGCGGCGCTGAGCGGCGTGCTGCTGGTCTTTCTGCCTGGCTGGTTCATTCAGGGCGCGGCGGAAGAAGCGTGACGCGCGGCTGGATGCTGCCCGTTATCAGCGCGCGCTACCGCCCCTGGCTGGGCATTCTGCTCTCATCGTTTTTCTTCGCCGTCATGCACGGACTCAACCCCAATTTGAGCGTCCTGGCGCTGGTCAACCTGGCGTTGTATGGGCTGTTTGCCGCCCTGTATGCCTTGCGCGAAGAATCGCTGTGGGGTATTTGCGCCTTTCACTCCGTCTGGAACTGGGCGCAGGGCAACCTGTTTGGGCTGGCGGTCAGCGGGCAGGAGACCGGGGTTGGCTCGCTGCTCGACCTGATGGAAACCGGCCCCGATTGGTTTACCGGCGGCGCGTTCGGCCCCGAAGGCGGCCTGGCGGTGACTCTCATGCTGCTTCTGGGCTGCGCGTTGATGCTCGTGTGGCCGAAGGCCCAACAAACGGCGTAAGTCGCTTTAATAAAACTTTTTATTTGTTAGAAAAGACAAACTATGCAAGTCGAAATTCTTTATCGCCCTTCCTATTCGTTTGGCGTGGTCAGGCTTGCTCCCAATGAGCAAATTCGGGCTGAGGCCGGCGCCATGGTCAGCATGTCCGCCGGGGTCACGCTGGAGACCAAAGCCGAGGGCGGACTGTTCAAATCGCTAAGCCGCGCTGTCTTGGGCGGCGAGAGTTTCTTCCAGAATGTCTATAAAGCCCCGCCACAGGGCGGAGAGATTACCCTTGCCCCCGATTTGCCCGGCGACATCATTGCGCTCGCTCTGAACAACGAACGTCTGCTGGTGCAGTCCGGTTCTTACCTTGCTTCGGAGATGGGCATCGAAGTGAATGCCAAAGTGAGTCTGAAGGCATTTACGGCGATGGAAGGCTTTTCTATTCTGGAAGTCTCCGGCAGCGGTCAACTGCTGCTCTCATCGTATGGCGCCATCCACGAGAAAGTGCTCGGCGCCGGCGAAAACTACATCGTAGATTCCACCCACCTGGTGGCCTTCGATGCCAATATGACCGTCACACCTCAGTCGGTTGGCGGGCTGAAATCCACGCTTTTTAGCGGCGAGGGCTTTGTGGTGCAATTGAGTGGGCCGGGGCGAGTTCTCTTGCAAACCCGTTCGCCGCGCGCGTTTCTGGATTGGCTCATCCCGCAGTTGCCGCGCGCCAAAGAATGAGAGGCTGACTGGCATCCCGCTTCTTGAGAAGGAAGGTCAGAAATGAACGTCAACTCAACCCCAACCCTCTTCAACCCGATTCTTGATTTTTTTGCCTTTCTGCGGCGTCCAAATGCAGAAACCCTATTGGCCCCGCTCAAGCAGAAATTTCTGGTTGTGGCAGTTATCGTTGCGCTGGATATTCTGATTGGCATTCTTCTAACGCTGGTGACTGCCCCCATCGAAGCGCTAGTCTCGGTACAGACGCAATATGCGGAAGATGCTACTGGACAGTCGGGTTTTATGCCAGCCCTGGCAGGAATTTTCGTTGCGCCCCTCATCGAAGAGGTGCCATTCCGGCTTTGGCTGGCCCCGAATCTGCTCTTCTTCTTTATCTCGTTTGCCTTGATTACAACGCAGTACGCACCTTTGCCGCTTGTCAGTCAGTTGAGAGAGGTGGGGCTGGCGGATGACGCCCTCGTGTTGGTGAAAATCGCCTTTTACCTGATCATCGGTGCCGTCATCACGCTGTTTTTCTATCTGCGCCAGCGAGGCGGGAAACCCTACGCCGATTTCTTCCGCCGTTACGTTGCAGTGTACTACTATGTGGCGGCGATTGTGTTCGGCGTTGTTCACCTGAGCAACTATAACTACAGCGTCGAACCCTGGTGGTACGCGCCTGTGCTTATCCTGCCGCAACTGATTGGGGGATTTGTGTTCGGGTATATCCGCATTCGGCTGGGATTCTGGTACGCTGTGCTGGCGCACATGGCAACCAACCTGCTCTGGACGCTGGGCGATGGGATGAACGCGCTCTTCGGCGAGACGGGCGGGGTCGTTTGGCTGGTGATTCTTCTCGTCTCTTCTCTGGCGGGGGTGGTGATGAACTTTAGGAAAAATCCTGTTTCGGTTGAGAAAGCGCTGCCGCAAGAGTAACTTAAATGCCGGCCCTGCGAAAGGAGAATCGTCATCCTTTCGCAGGGCCGCTTCGACGGGTAAGGTGCAAGCGCTCTTTAACACGCGGCTTGCTCTTGCATTTGCAGGCAAGTCTATGCAAGAACGGTCTTATGAAGCCAAACCGTGTAGCCGGTTGATTGCGCTGTGCGGTAGTGCTGGACTTCAGGTGCGTTTTTCTGCCTGGCGGTTGATGACCTTTTTGATATATCCGCTGACCGCTTTCCAGACCGGGCAACGGTCATACACCGCGCTGAAGAACAAGAGACCGCTTACCACCAACAAAAACCAGTTTTTATCGTATAAAAACCAGGCCAAAGCTGCCACCAGCACTGCCAGCGAGATGCGCACAATACGGTCACGCGCAGAGAGCGGCAACGGTGTGCCGCCCTGAGACAGCGTCTCAAACATCCCGTTCAAAGTCGAGGCCGGTTTGGCGCCCACATGACGCAAAATCTCCTCGCCGTTGCGAAAGACGACCAGCGTGGGAATGCTGTAAATTTTCATCTCGCGCAAGAGTTCCTGGCTTTCATCGGCGTTGATTTGCCATAAATCCACCTTGCCCTGGTATTGTTTGGCGAGTTTTTCCAGAATCGGCTTGACGACCCGGCACGGGCCGCACCAGGGCGCCCAAAAATCTACTACCACCGGGCGGGGGTTGCGCTTGATTTTGAAGAAGAAGGTTTCAGGTTTCATCAGATTTCCTTATTTCGACCAATCGGCCACCATTTGCTTGCGTCCACGCAAGATTTTTTCCACCGCTATCGCTGCCGTAGCGCCTTCGGCGGCGGCAATGACGGCCTGCTTGACATGATTACACAACACATCGCCCACCGCAAACACGCCGGGGATGGCTGTTTGAAACTCATGGTCAACAATCAGGCAGCCGGTTTCACTCAATTCAAGTTGGTCTTGCAGGAAGTCGGTAATCGGCTTGCCGCCTTGCAGGTAGATGAACGCGCCACGCACCGGTAAAATCTGCTCACCCTGACCACGCAAGGCAAAGCGTGCGGCTTCCACCTGTCCCTGACCGATAATTTCGCGCAGGCTGGCGCCGGGATAAAACTGCACTTTGGGGTGTTGAATCAGTTCTTCCGCCATGTCTTGCGGGGCTTTTAGTTCGGGGGTGGGAGAAAGGAAGTGCACGCGGCTGGCAAACTGCGTCAGGAAGAGAGCTTCTTCGATGGCTTCGTCCGTGTTGCCGGCGACCAACACTTCCTGCCCTTTGAAGAAAGCGCCATCGCAGGTGGCACAGTAGGAGACGCCATGCCCCAGCAATTCATCCTCGCCTTTGACGCGTGAGCCGCGCCCCATCGAACCGGTGGCAATGATCACGGCGCGCCCGGCATACGTTCCATTGTTGCAGAACACCGACTTCGGTTCGCCCAACAAATCCACGCCAATCACCTTATCGTTGACGTATTCTGCGCCAAACGAGCGGGCTTGCTCTCGCATTCGTTCCAACAATTCTGCGCCGCTGATTTCACCGAGAACGCCCGGATAGTTGGCGATTTTGCCGGTGATGCCCAGGGCGCCGGTCGTCAGACCTTTATCCAGCACAAGCGTCTTCAACCCGGCGCGAGCAGCGTACATGGCTGCCGTGCTGCCGGCCGGCCCGCCGCCAATAATGACCACGTCATAGACGGTATCAGAAGGGGAGGTCAAATTCATACTAATTTCCATCTTCTTTTTCTCCTTTGCTTCAGAAACACTCCAGAGAATTAGATGACGGAGCGCAGAAAAAGTGACCCAAAACGCGCCCGCCGGTTTGCATGGCAGGATAAGACAACCGCAAGGAGGATAGCGTGAGCATTGCATGGCTCATCAGGCTTCCGCATTCTTTGAGGCTTTGCAGTCTGATTGGGCAGATATCGGGCGCTTACTTGACCGGAAAGAAAGCCTCCACAATCAGCCGCGTGGCATCGAGATTGCGGCTCTGCGCCCCGGCGGCGGGCAATTGAGGGGGACGCGGCGGCCAGATGTGTCCGCCGTTGTGGACGATGTAGGCCGTCACCTGCGCGGCTAGGGAAACCGCGTTATCCTGAATCCAGTGGCGGCTGGGGTCACAATATTTTTTGTACGTGGTAAACTTATTTATCTCCTCTACTCACATCCTTGGAAGTTTATTGTGACCTCATCTAGATATCCAATCCGTTCCCCTTTTGGCGGGCATGAAAAATTCGTCTTTCGACAGGGCTGGCTGAAAAAGGGGCTAGACGCAGCCCAAGCCGACCCGGCCATCTTCACGCGACCCGATGCGTTTGTGACGCTGGGGGTTGGCAAAAACATGGCTGCGGCCATCCGTTATTGGGGTCTGGCGGTTGGCTTTCTTCAAGAATCGGCTGAGGGACGCGGCTACGTCGAACCGACCGATTTGGGAAGAGCGATGTTGGGCGAGGATGGCTGGGATCCTTACCTGGAAGACATCGGCACATTGTGGCTAATTCACTGGCAGTTGGCCAACAATCAGGGGCGCGGGTTGGTGTGGTATCTGGCCTTTTCGCGTTATTTCGATGTCGAGTTTCGTAAAGAACAGTTGATAACCTTTCTGGAAAAACAATTTGAGCAGTTGGGCATTCAAACCACCCTTGCCATAATTGAGCGCGAAGTAGAGGTCTTTTTGCGCTCCTACACCCCCGCGCAAACTCGTCAGGGTGGCAGCCCGGAAGAAAGTCTGGATTGCCCGTTAATAGATTTGAATATCCTGCGCCATTCTGACAAGGTCTATCGTTTCGACGTGGGGTACAAGGCATCCTTGCCCGTTGAAATTTTTGGCTATTGCCTGCTCGAATTCTTGCATGCGAGAATCCATTTGCGTCGCACAGTCACAGTGGACGAGTGTATTTATCAGCCGGGCAGTCCGGGTCAAGTTTTCAAGTTGGACGAAAACACAGTGATAGATTACCTGGAAAGACTGGAAGCCCTAACAGACGGCGCGCTACGAGTTCAAGAAAACAGCGGATTGCGCCAGGTTTACCTTTCTTCCATTTTGCCCAACATGGAGCAGGATTTGCTTCGGGGGTACTATGCCTGAACTTCAGCCTGGCAAAGCATTGCAAAATATCATTGCCATTCAACAGAATGGTGTGCGCTCGATTCGATTGGAAGATGACTTTTTTCAAGATGAACTGACGCACGGATATGTGTTGACGGCTCAGGGGCTGAATACACTGGAGCGCATTTTCAAAGGAATACAGGATAAAGGCTCGCGTGCCTGGACGTTGACCGGCCCTTATGGAACAGGAAAATCATTCTTTGGGCTTTTCCTCAGCCAAACGTTAGATGGGTTTTCTGCTGCGAACATGGCCAGGCAAAAACTGACACAGGTCCGGCCAGATTTGACAGATGAAATCTGCTCTTGGGTCGGCGGCACACATGGACTATTGACCATTCCAGTCACAGGGGCGCGGGCTTCTCTGCAGACCTGCCTGGCGCGCGGGTTCGAGAAAGCCCTCCAAAGGCTGGGCAAATCTCTTGCTATGCCGCTCTTGCAGGGGCTAGAAAAAGCCCAGCAAGCTGATAGCCGCGCCTTCTTGGATTGGACGCGGCAATTCGTCCGACAGGCGAGTTCACCCGCGAGTGGTTATCGGGGAGTTTTGATAATTTTTGATGAATTGGGGAAAGCCCTTGAACATGCCGCTGCCCATCCACAGAAAAGTGATATTTATCTCCTGCAAGAATTGGCAGAATTTGCCAGCCGCAGCGATGAGACCCCGTTTGTCTTTGTGGGCATTTTGCACCAGGCTTTTGAGCAATATGCCAGCCTGCTCGACCATGCCACCCAGCGTGAATGGGCCAAGGTGCAAGGGCGCTTTGAAGATATCCCTTTTCTGGAGCCGCCCGCCCAGCAAATGCGCCTGCTGGCACACGCCATTCACACGCAGGATATTCCTGAAGCAGTGAGAAAGCAGGTTTCAGCCGCAGTTGAGCGCGCAGAGCAGGCTGCCTGGCGCCCAGCGATGATGTCTGCAGACGAGTTCCAGCAGTTGAGCGCAGCAGTTTATCCCTTTCATCCTTCTACATTTTCGGCCTTGCCCTTTTTCTTCCGCCGTCTGGGACAAAATGAACGCTCGATTTTCACTTACCTGACCTCGCACGAACCGCGCGGATTTCAGGAATTTCTCGCGCAGAACGCTCCAGGCGCCTTCATTCGTCTTCCGCAACTGTTCGATTACCTGGCAGCCAACTACGAAGGGCGCATTTACGCTTCGGGACGGGCGCGCCCGCTGACCGAAGCAATGGAACGGCTGCAGAATACGCCTATGCTCCCCCCGCTTGAACAGGATTTGCTCAAGACCATCAGCCTGCTCAACTGGTTGGGTGAAATCAGTCCGCTGCTTGCTACCGAAGCGCGCATTTTGAGCGCGCTGACCGAAGCCCCAGAACAAGAACCCATCCTGCGTGTTGGATTGGAGTCCCTCAAACGACGCTCGTTCATCGCCTATCGCAGTTTCAATCAAACTTATGTGGTTTGGCAGGGCAGCGATGTAGACGTTGAAGAGCGGTTGCAAGCGGCCTATGCTGTCCAAAGCGGCACGTTGAGCATGGCAGATGCCCTGCAAACTTACTTGCCGCCACACCCGCTGATTGCCCACCGCCACAGTTACCAAACCGGCACGCTGCGCTTTTTTGATGTGCGCTATGTAGATAGGCTCAACCGCGAAAAAGTCTCCCTGCTCCCTACGCGCGATGCCAGCGGAGTTGTTTTGCTTTGCTTACCATCCACATTATCCGAGATAGAGCAGTTTGCAAACTGGGCGCAGACGCCGGCTCTTGCCAGTCAAAATAATCTGCTCATCGGTGTAGCAGGCCGGGCAATTCGCTTACGCGAACTGGTGCAGGAATTGCGCGGCCTGCATTGGATAAAAGAGAACACGCCCGAACTGCGCGGCGACCGAGTGGCCGAGCGCGAGTTACGCGCCCGCATTGCCGCGCTGGAAGCGCTTATTCGCAACGAACTGGACGAATCGCTTAATCTGCGTCAGATTGCCGCTCTGGTCGAGTGTCAATGGTTTTATCGAGGCGAGTTCGTTTCAGAACGAACTCGGCGCGGACTTTCAATGCTGCTTTCTGAGATTTGCGATGACCTGTACCCTGCTGCGCCTCAAATTCGCAACGAATTGCTCAACCGCCGCGAGTTGACTTCACAAGGCGGGGCAGCGCGCCGCAACCTGATTGAGGGCATTCTGACGCGCGCCGAACAGCCGCTTTTGGGCATTTCGGGCTTTCCGCCAGAGCGCAGCATGTATGAATCGCTATTGCGCGTGCATGGAATGCACCGCCAGGAGGGGCAGGATTGGAAATTATCTCCCCCAGAAGGCAATCTGCGGCTTGTCTGGAATGCCATTGGTGATTTCGTCTTCAGCCTGCCCGCCGAACCGCGCCCCCTGACCGACTTGTATTCCCGCCTGAGCCGCCCGCCGTTTGGTCTGACTCAGGGCGTGATTCCGGTGTTGCTGGCAGTGTTTTACAAGGTATTCGAGAATGAGATGACGCTTTACAAGGACGGTACGCTGCTGGTGACGCCCGAAATAGCCGATTGGGAAGTGTTGCTGCGCCGCCCAGAACTGTTTTCGCTGGCTGGCTGCCGCGTGACGGGCATATACCGGGCGATTGTCGAACGCATGGCGCGCGGATTGCGCGTGCCGCCTTTCGTCGTGCCGGTTGCCCGCGCACTGATTACCCGTCTTAGGGCGCTGCCAGAACACACCTGGCGCACACAGCGCTTGTCGGCCCGAGCCTTGGCGCTGCGCCGTGCGGTAGATTTAGCACGCTCGCCAGAGCGTTTTCTCTTCCAAGAATTGCCCCAAGCCTTGCAAATGTCCGCCTTTACGGGGGACGATTTCGACCCGGCGCTTTTTCAGGACTTTTTTGAGCGGCTTAATCAGACGCTAGATGAACTCTCAAATGCCATGCCGCGCTTGCTGGCCTGGGCGCGCGATACCTGGCTGACCGCCTGCGGCTTTCCCGTTGGCGAAGAAGGCTGGGAGTCCTTTCGCCAGCAGGCACAAACGCTGGCCGCGCGGGTGACTCATCCACAGTTAATCCCGCTCGTCAAACGCGCTGCCGAAACGCCCGACCTGCGCGCTGCCCTCGAAAGCGTGTTGGCGCAAGTTGCCAACCGTCCCCCCCGCACTTGGACGGATGCCGACTGCGAACGATTTGCCGCCCAAGCCGAATACCTGGGGAACTTGCTCCAGCGCGAATTGAACGAAGAGCCGCCTGATTTGCCCATAGACCCCGAACTGCGCCAACGGGATGAACAATTGGCCGCAGAACTGGAACAGTATCTTCATCGCCTGACCGATGACCCGCGGGCGGCACGACAAGCCCTAAGGATACTGTTAAGAAAATTGCAATCCTGAACGCTAAAGGCAGCGGTTTTTTTGTTTGTTTTTCCGCTATAATTTTTTATTACATCTGCAGCAAATTTTGATTGGTAGTAAATATTGCTAAGGAGACCCATATGGCTGACCAACCGGCTCGTCACATCGTTTCCCTCTCTGGCGGCAAAGACAGCACCGCGCTTGCCATCTACCTGCGCGACCGCATCCCCAACCTGGAATATGTCTTTTGCGATACCGGCGAAGAATTGCCTGAAACGTATGAATATCTGGATAAACTGGAAGTCTTTCTGGGTAGAGAAATTGAAAGATTGAACCCCCGTAAACAGTTTAAGTACTATTTAGAAATTTATCGTGGTGTTTTACCTGACCCGAGAACCCGTTGGTGCACACGAAAATTAAAGATCGAACCTTTTGAAGAATTTATTGGCAATAACTTAGTCTATAGTTATGTTGGTATTAGAGCAGATGAACCGCATCGCAAAGGATATATTTCTACAAAACCAAACATTATCACCAAATACCCTTTCATTGAGGATGGAATAACAAAGGCTGATGTTATACAGATTTTGGAAGACAGTGGTATAGGTTTACCAAAGTATTATGAGTGGCGTTCGCGCTCTGGTTGTTATTTTTGCTTTTTTCAACAACGTATAGAATGGATAGGATTGTCCAAAATACACCCTGAAAAATTCCAACAAGCCATGGGTATGGAAAAAGAAGACCCAGAAACGGGAGAAAGGTACACTTGGGTGTCTGGAGAAAGTCTAAGAGAGTTGATAAGACCAGAGCGAGTTCGGCAAATTGAAGAAAACTTCAAAAATAGGGCAGCCATAGCAAAACTTGCGCCAAATACACCCTTAGCGAAAATTTTTTCATCGGATATTGACCTTGACGAGGATGGAGGCAATGAATCATGTCTGATTTGCCATCTTTAATACCTGCGCTTGAATCATTCAAACAAGAAATTCTTGAATTGAGACGAGGAAAACAGGGAGAACACCAACGTCCGCATAAATTGGTCATGCTCTTAAGCGTGATAGCGTTAGTAGAACGCGGACTTTTACGTGAAAACAGAATTTATCTCTCTGAACCACTCATTGATATCTTTGAAAATATATTCGCTTTAGTAAAAAGAAAAAATGACTTGTGTCAGCCTGGTCCACCTTTCTTTCATCTTCGGTCATCTGGTTTTTGGTTTCATAAAATACGCTCTGGACGAGAAAAAGATTATGCAAAATTGACAACTACTGGGGGAGGGTTACAAATGATTGAAGAACATATCGAATATGCTTATCTACGCGAAGATGTATTTCGTTTGATTCAGAATCCTACATCTCGTAAAGAATTGCGCATCTTTCTGTCTAGTCTTCTAAACGCTGCAGGAAAGGACTAGCCGTGTTCAGCAAAGATAAATTCGTTATTAGTTTTCATGAGTCTTTTTCTCTTTCACGCGCATCAATTACTAACTCACCTTACGCAGTTTTGAGTAAACTTGAGGCATGAAAAACGGTAAACTCCTCGATCTATACAGCGATTATTTGATATGTGCCTTCGGGCAAACTACCGCGACTGGCATGTCTGCTCTCTTGAATGGAGAAGTCAGTCACGACCAAGTACAACG
>DAOTVO010000040.1:0-20612 GCA_034436335.1 Anaerolineales bacterium
AACGCATCCCAGACACACAAACTTTGACTCGCGAAATCGCTGCCTGGGAAACGGCTCGAAACTCGCAACACACTGCCATCGACTGGCAATTTAACATGGACAATGCTCGCACCAAGCTCAAACGCCTCTATCCCAACTTATCAATATTAGATTGATAAGGTACTACGCCAATCGCGAAGATTTTGTAAGTCGGATTGCCAACCCGACCTACGGGTTGCGGCTCGCCGCGCTATGATATCTATCACGTGCAACTTTTTTGCTTTTCTCGCATCAAAACTAATTGAAGTTGACACATTCTATCCAAATTATTCGTCCATAACAACCAAAGGAGAATTGACATGAAACTCAACAAAAACATGGGAACCGCTGACCGCATCATCCGCCTTGTCCTGGCGCTGGCCTTCCTGGTGCTGTACTTCGGCGGCTTTGTCGGCGGCGCACTGGGCATTATCCTGCTCGTCCTGGCTGTCGTCTTCATCCTGACCAGCGTCGTCTCGTTCTGCCCGCTCTATACGCTGTTCAAGATTTCGACCCGCAAGTAGACATCCTGGCTTCCAGGAAAAACAAAAAATCCCCCGGAATTTCAACACCGGGGGACTTCGTTTATTTCACCTTGCCCTGATTGGCGACCGCCTCGGCCGCCTTGCGGACGGTCTCCTCGTCCGCCAGGTAGTAGTGCGTCACCGGTTTCAGGTCAGCGTCGAGTTCGTAGACCAGGGGGATGCCGGTCGGGATGTTGAGTTCGGTAATTTCCTTGTCCGAGACGTTGTCCAGGTACTTGACCATCGCCCGCAGGCTGTTGCCGTGTGCGACGACCAGCACCCGCTTGCCAGATTGAATGGTCGGCGCAATCGTGCTGTGCCAAAACGGCAGGACGCGCTCCAGTGTAATCTTGAGCGACTCGGTGGCAGGCAGTTGCTCCGGTTTCAGGTCCGCGTAGCGCCGGTCGAAACGGGGATGGCGCTCATCGTTCCAGTCCAGCGCCGGGGGCGGGACATCGTAGGAACGCCGCCAGAGTTTCACCTGCTCCTCGCCATACTTGACCGCCATCTCAGCCTTATTCAGCCCTTGCAGCGCCCCGTAGTGGCGCTCGTTCAACTGCCAGGCGCGGAAGACCGGAATCCAATCCAAATCCATCTCTTCCTGAATGATGTTCAGCGTGCGGATGGCACGCTTTAGCACGGAAGTGAAGGCGATGTCGAAGGTGTAATCTTTTTCGCGCAGCAATTGACCGGCGGTGTGCGCCTCCTGACGGCCCAGTTCGGTCAGGTCAACGTCCGTCCAGCCGGTAAAGCGGTTCTCCAGGTTCCAGGTGCTTTGCCCGTGACGGACAAGAACGAGTTTGTATTTTGTTTCCATATTCACCTCTGCCAGAAAGTACATTCTTTTGCCACAGACAATGCCAACGGTCTTTTTTACCGTTTACATTTCCGTTTATCTTTGGTTCAGACATGATAAACCGCCAGGAAAAACGCTCCTGGCGGTTTTTTTGATTCAAATCCGCCTAGCGGATGGCCTTTTCGGTCTCCGGATCGAAGAGATGGCACTTGTCCATGTTGAACGAGACCTGCACCTTCTCGTCAATGCGGAAGTCCGTGCGCGGGTCAACCCGGGCGACGATTTGATTCTGGCCGGTCGCCAGGTACAGGAAGATTTCGTTGCCCATCAGTTCGGTCACCTCGACCTTGGCTTCCACTGGCGCGGCATGAATGCCAGGCGGGACAAAGGCCGGGTTGTAGATGTCCTCCGGGCGGATGCCGAAGACAACGCTTTTGCCCACGTAGGCTTCATAGGCCTGCCGGCGGTCGTCGGGAACCGGCACAACAAACGTACCGCCGTCCACCACCAGGTGGCCGTCTTTCTTATCGAGTTTCGCTTTAAAGAAGTTCATCGCCGGAGCGCCGATAAAACCGGCCACGAACATATTGTCCGGGCGGTCGTACAGCACCTGCGGCGTATCCAACTGCTGGAGAACACCCTTGTTGATGACCGCAATGCGGGTCGCCATCGTCATGGCTTCCATCTGATCGTGGGTCACGTAGATAAAGGTCGTGCCGAGGCGGTGATGCAGTTTGGTGATTTCGGCGCGCATGGCGATGCGCAGTTTAGCGTCCAGGTTCGAGAGCGGCTCATCGAAGAGAAAAACCTTCGGCTCGCGGACGATGGCGCGCCCAACCGCCACGCGCTGACGCTGACCGCCCGAAAGTTGGCGCGGCTTGCGGTTCAACAGTTCGCCGATGCCGAGAATCTCAGCCGCCTCGTTCACGCGGCGCTTGATTTCGTCCTTGGGAGTCTTGCGCAACTTGAGGCCAAAGGCCAGGTTATCGTACACCGTCATGTGCGGGTACAGCGCGTAAGACTGAAAAACCATCGCGATATCGCGGTCCTTGGGCGGGACGTCGTTCACCACGCGGTCACCGATCATGATATTCCCGCTGGTGATCTCTTCAAGACCCGCCAGCAGGCGCAGGGCGGTGGTCTTACCGCAGCCCGAAGGGCCGACAAAGACCAGGAACTCTTTGTCGTCAATGCGCAGGTTCAGGTCATTGACCGCCGTGACATTGCCGAACTTCTTGGTGACGTGGTCGTACGTAACACTAGCCATTTGAAACCTCCGTTTCGTGAGAGTATAGTGGCTGAATTATAGTCCATAAAATCAAAACGGGGTAGAATCTTGACATGAGCAACGAAGATGTCACCCCCGTCCGCCAACAGTATCTCGAAATCAAACGCCAGTACCCCAACGCCATCCTTTTCTTCCGCCTCGGCGACTTCTACGAGACCTTCGACCAGGACGCTGAAATCGTCGCGCGCGAACTGGACATCGTCCTGACCTCGCGGCCGGTCGGCAAGGGCGTGCGCGTACCCCTGGCCGGCATCCCCTACCACGCGGTCGAAAACTACCTCGCCCGTCTCATCGAAAAAGGCTACCACGTCGCCATCTGCGAGCAGATGGGCGACCAGCCCACCAAGGGCATCTTCCCGCGCAAGGTCGTCCGCGTCGTCACGCCGGGGACGATCGTCGAACCCGGCCTGCTGCCCGGCGATGCCAACAACTACCTGGCCGCGCTCGTCCTGGAGGACAGCCGCGCCGGCATCGCCTATGCCGACATCACCACCGGCGAATTCGCCGTCACCGAACTCGAGGAGGGCGCGGACCTCAATCCCGTCCGCGCCGAACTGACCCGCCTCCACCCCGCCGAAACCATTCACGCCGACAATCTCATCCTTCCCAATGGCCTCCCCGGCGCGTTGACCGCCTGGCCGGCCTGGCGTTTCGAGCCGGGCAAGTGCCGCGAGACCCTGCTCGCCCACTTCCAGACCTCCACACTGGACGGCTTTGGCCTGAGCGACAAACCGCTCGCCGTGCGCGCCGCCGGCGCCGTGCTGCAATACCTGAAGGAAACCGAACCGGCCAGCCTCCACCTGTTGACCGGACTGCGCCTCTACACCCTGGGCGAATTCATGACCCTCGACGCCGCCACCCGCCGCAACCTGGAACTGACCGAGACCTTGCGCGGCGAGACGAAACACTCCCTGCTCGGCGTCCTCGACCGCACGGTGACGCCGATGGGCAAGCGGCTGATGCGTCAGTGGGTCAGCCAGCCGCTGCTGGATGTGGCCCGTATCCGCGCCCGGCAGGAGGGTGTGCAGTTCTTTCTCGAGCGCTCCATGCTGCGCGCCGAACTGCGCGCCGAACTGCACAACCTCGGCGACCTGGAACGCCTGACCAACCGCGTCCTTTCCGGCCACGCCCAACCGCGCGACCTGGTTGCCATGAGAGAAACGCTGGCGCAGTTGCCGCGGGTAAAAACTATCATCAGTCAGCAGTCATCAGTTATCAGTGATGAGTGGTCGGTCTGCGAGGAGGAGTATGCGCTGCTGAAGGCCGCGCTGGCCGACGACCCGCCGCAGACGCTGCAAAACAGCGGCATCATCCGCCCCGGCTACTCCGCCGAACTGGACGGCGTTATCGAGGCTTCGCGTCACGCCCGCGAGTGGATCAACAACCTCGAGCCGAGCGAGCGCGCCCGCACCGGCATCAAGACGCTCAAGGTAGGCTACAACAAAGTCTTCGGCTACTACATCGAGGTCTCCGCCGGGCAAGCCGCCAACGTCCCGCCCGATTACATCCGCAAGCAGACGCTGGTCAACGCCGAGCGCTTCATCACGCCGGAGATGAAAGAGTACGAGACGCTGGTGCTCAACGCCGAGGAACGCATCCGCGAAATCGAACTGCGCCTGTTCAAGGAAGTCTGTGCCGCGCTGGCCAAGTCTGCGCCGCGGCTGCTGGCGACAGCCCGCGCCCTGGCCGAACTGGATGCCTTGGCCGCCCTGGCCGAGGCCGCCGCCCTGGGCGGTTACGTCCGGCCCGAGGTCGAGGAGGACAGCGTGCTCGACATCCGCGAGGGCCGCCATCCGGTCGTCGAGCAGACCCTGCGCGACGAGCGCTTCGTCCCCAACGACATCGTCTTCGAGCGGGGCGAGATCGTGCGCGTCATCACCGGCCCGAACATGAGTGGGAAATGCCTGACGGGCGAGACGCTTGTTTTCAGCGCACACGGCCTGCTGCGTCTGGATGCCCTGCAACCCGCCGGCGCCGCCCCGCAAGGGTTTACTCCCCTCAACGTGACCGTGCAGGGCAAAAGCGGTCGCGCTGAGACGGAAGCGTTTTACACGGGCGGGAAACAGCCTACCCTGAGACTCCGCACCCGCCTGGGATTCGAAATCGAGGGGACGCCCGAACACCGCCTATGGGTGCGAAATCCCGACGAAAGCGAGGGCTGGAAAACGCTCGGCGAACTGCGCCCCGGCGACTATGTCGCCCTGGCGCCCGGCGCCGATCTCTGGGGCGAAGAGACGCGCCTGCATTTCGAGCGACCCCAGCCTTACGGCAGTCAAAAATCCTATCGTCTCCCCGAAACGCTGACCCCCGACCTGGCCTACTGGCTTGGCCTGCTCACCGGTGACGGCACGTTGACCTATTCTCATGCCATCACGTTTTCCACGGCAGATGATTTTTTGGCGCGCCAGTTCTGCCGCATTGCCGAAGAACAATTCGGCTATCCGGTGCAGGCCAAAACGAACGGCAAAGATTGGTGCATCACCAGCAAAGAAATCCGATTGTTCCTCGAACACTTGGGCATGGGATACGCAAACGCTGCCCAAAAACGCGTGCCCGAGGCCGTCTTGCGCGCCCCCAAAGAGGCCGTCATCGCCTATTTGCAGGGGCTATTCGATACCGATGGGTACGCCGACCGACGCTACGGCAATATCACCTACAGCACCGCCTCGCCCGTCCTGGCGCGGCAGGTGCACATGCTGCTCTTCAATCTGGGCATTCTGTCATCGTTTCACGTCAAGCCTACCCGCCGCGCTCCGGCCTATCTCATCAACATCAACGGCGAAAACGCCATCCGTTTCTATCGAGAGGTCGGTTTCCGTCTGCCGCGCAAACAAGAACGAGCTCAATTGGCCTCGTCCCTGCGCCGGCCAAACGTGGGAGGCATCCCCTATCTGGAGCAGACCCTGAAATCTATCCAAGCGCGGCTGGTGGCGTGCAAAAACAAGCCGGTGGCGCTGAAGCGAAACAAACGCGTCAACAGTATCTTCTACTCGTACCTACGGCGAGGGCGGCGCATCTCGTACGCGAAAATGGAGGAACTGCTGGCCTTCTGCCGTCAAAGCGGCGTCCCCGCGCCGGAACTCGAAACCTTGCTCTCACAGCGGTATTTTTACGATTCGGTGCAAGAAATCCTCCCCGGTGAAGCGGAAGTCTTTGATCTCTCGATTCCGGGCGAACACGCTTACCTTGCCAACGGTTTCATCAGCCATAATTCCACTTACCTACGGCAGACGGCGCTGATCGTCCTGATGGCGCAGATCGGCTCCTTCGTCCCGGCCGCCTCGGCCCGCCTCGGACTGGTGGACCGCATCTTCACCCGCATCGGCGCCCAGGACGAGATTCACGCCGGGCAGTCCACCTTCATGGTCGAGATGATCGAGGCGGCCAACATCCTGCACCACGCCACGCCGCGCTCGCTCCTGATCCTGGATGAAATCGGGCGCGGCACCAGCACCTACGACGGCGTCTCGATCGCCTGGGCGGTGATCGAGTACATCCATAATCACCCGCACCTGCGCGCCAAGACGCTCTTTGCCACCCACTACCACGAACTGACCCAACTGGCCGACCTCTTGCCGGGCGTGCGCAACTACAACGTAGCCGTGACCGAGGCCGACGGCAAGGTGGTCTTCCTGCACAAAATCGTCCCCGGCGGCGCCGACCGGTCGTATGGCATCCACGTGGCGCAACTGGCCGGTCTGCCGCGCCCGGTCATCCAGCGGGCAAACGAAATCATGCAGGAACTGGAAAAGTCCTCCGGACGGGCGATCAAAATCAACCCGGTGGCGGCCAAACAGGCAGCCCTCTTCCCCGAGACCAGCCCGCTGCTGGAGGAGTTGAAGGCGCTGGATATCAATTCGCTCTCCCCCATCGAGGCGCTCAACAAGTTGTTCGAGTGGCAGAGGAAGTATAGAGAATAACCCGCTGATATTTCTCGCCTCCAACTGGAATAGGTTTAACCTTCACGGCCTCCCGAATTCGGGAGGCCGTGTTGATTTGCAGGGAATTATTCCTTCAGCGCCTTTGCCGGAGCCTTCGAGCGTCCAATCGCCCAGCCGACCACAAGCAGCATCACGATGGCAATGCCCCAGACGACATACAGCGTCACACCCGTCGCGCCGGCGTATTTGACGATAATCGGCGCGGCGATCAGGCTGACCAGGTTGACGACCTTGATCATCGGGTTGAGCGCCGGGCCGGCGGTATCCTTTAACGGGTCGCCGACCGTATCGCCGACCACACCCGCCTTGTGCCGCTCGGAGCCTTTGCCAGTGTTGGCAGCCGGGTTGCGCGGCTCATCCTCGATCGCCTTCTTAGCGTTGTCCCAGGCGCCGCCTGCATTGGCCATAAAGACCGCCAGCAATTGACCGCTGAGAATAATCCCGGCACAGAAACCGGCCAACGCTTCCACGCCCAACATCAAGCCAAGGGCCAGAGGGGTCAGCACCGAAATCAGCGCCAGGGGGACGAGTTCCTTCTGCGCCGCGGCGGTAGAAATCCCCACCACACGGGCGTAATCCGGCTTAACTTTGCCTTCCATCAGGCCGGGGATTTTGAACTGGCGGCGAACCTCCAGCACGATAAGCGCTGCCGCACGCGAAACCGCCTTGATGGAGAGCGAACCGAAAAGCCACGGCAGCGCCCCGCCGAGCAACAGACCGATGAAGACGTTCGTCTCCGAGACGCGGATGCCGGTCTCGCTGAGCAGTTGGGCAAACGGGACCTTCTGACCGGCCGCCAGCGCCGCGGCATTGGCCGCTTCCTGCACCCGGCCCACATCAATGAAGAACGAGGCAAACAGGCTGACCGCCGCGATGACCGCCGAGGCAATCGCTACGCCCTTGGTGATGGCCTTGGTTGTGTTGCCGACCGCGTCCAGGTCGGCCATGATTTGGCGCGCCTTCTTGGTCTCGGCGTCTTCCATTCCATGCCAGGACATCTCGCCGATGCCGTTGGCGTTATCGGAGATGGGGCCATAGGAATCCATCGCCACGTTGTTGCCGGTGTGACTGAGCATACCGATACCGATCATCGCCACAGCATAGAGCACATACTGCGCGCCCTGACCGCTGTAGAGCAGCAGAGCAAAGATGAAACTAACCACAATCACCACCAGCGCCCAGACCGAGGATTCCATCCCAACCGACAAACCGGAAAGGATGGTGGTCGCCGGGCCGGTTTCAGTCGAGCCGACGATCTCCTTGACCGGTTTGTGCTTGGTGGCAGTGAAGTAAGAGGTCAGCGGGTTGAAAGCCACCGCCAGACCGACGCCGATGGTCGTCAGCGCGGCGAGACGCCAATCCTGGGCATAGAAAATCGCCAGCAAGAAGGCCCACAGAATTGTGTTGACGCTCGAAACTTCATACGAGCGGAACATGGCTTCTTCGGCGTCGTGAGCATGCAAGAAGCCGAAGAAGCCCTTCTTGGGCATTTTCTCCCAGATGGGGACGGTAAACGTTCCCAGAATTGATGAAATAACGCCAATGGCGCGGATGATGAGCGGATAGACAATCCAGACGAGATTACCGGTCGCTGCGACCAGGGTAAGGCCGAGGATCAGGCCAGAAACGATGGTCACCTCGTAGGACTCGAAGATATCCGCGGCCATGCCGGCACAGTCGCCCACGTTATCGCCCACCAGGTCGGCCACCACCGCCGCGTTGCGCGGGTCGTCTTCGGGCAGGTCTTTTTCAACCTTGCCGACCAGGTCCGCACCCACGTCAGCAGCCTTGGTGTAGATGCCGCCGCCAACGCGCATGAAGAGCGCCAGCAACGTGCCGCCGAAGCCGAAACCAAGCAGCGCGTCCGGCGCCGCCTTGCCGAAGATAATGAAAATAATTGTGCCGCCGAACAATCCCAGACCGTCGGTCAACATGCCGGTAATCGTCCCGGCGTAATAGGCAATCGTCAGAGACTCGTTCAGGCTGCGGCGGGCGGCTGAGGCAGCGCGGACATTCGCCTGAATCGCCATGCGCATGCCCAATTGACCCACCAGCAGGGAAAACGAGGCGCCCATGATGAACGCAATCGTCCGGCCAATGGCTACAATGATTTGGGCATTATCGCCGAACTCCTCGGTCGCTTCGGGAGTGGGCGGGACGATATAAACGCTCAAAAACAGAGCGATGGTCAAAACACCGATAAGCGGCAAAATGGTCTTCAATTGCCGGCTGAGATAACTATCCGCCCCGATGCGGATGGCCTCCCACACTTCCTGCATTTTCTGAGTACCTTTATCTTTATTGAGAACATTCCCCCGCAGAAGCCAGGCGTAAAGCAAACTGATAAAGGCTGTCACCAGCACCCCCACGATAGCTATTTGCTCGAACGCTGTCAAGCCATGACGGCTGCCAAGCCAAAGAAGATCCATGAAAATTTACCTCCGGTAGAAATGATTAACAAAAAAAACGCCTGCGGGCGATGCCGCAAGAACATTTTTTTTGATTATAACTGACTGATTAAGATGCGTCAATAAAACCACGCTTGGCATACGGGCTTCAATTTCCTTCCGCCCATTGACAAACCTCCCGCCTTCCGATAACCTAGAGATATGCCGGACTTAACCCCCCTTCAACTCGAAGTCGTCCGCTCTCCGCTGGACTCGAAGCGGTTCGTTGCCGGACCCGCTTCCTGCGGCAAGACCACCGCCGGCGCTGCGCGGCTGGAATATCTCCTCCAAAGCGGCGTTCCGGGGGACAGCATCCTGATTCTCACACCCCAGCGGACGCTCCAGGAACCTTATCTCGGCCTGCTTCGCTCCCCCCAACGCGTTGCCGGCGGGGAGGTCACACCCGCCACGATTGGCGGACTGGCACGCCGCGCCTGCGACCTCTTCTGGCCGCTGGCCGCCGAAGCCGCCGGATTCGCCCATCCCGACCGGCCGCCGCTTTTCCTGACGCTCGAAACGGCGCAATATTACATGGCGCGGCTGGTGCGTCCGCTCATCGAAGAAAAAGGGCTGTTCGAGTCCGTCACCATTGACCGCAACCGCCTCTACGCTCAGATTCTCGACAACCTGAACAAATCTGCCGCAGTCGGCTTCCCGCACACCGAAATCGGAGCGCGGCTCGATTCCGCCTGGTTCGGCGACCCAGCCCAGCGGCGCGTTTACGCCGACGCCCAGGAGTGCGCCAATCTCTTCCGCCAATACTGTCTCGACCATAACCTGCTCGACTTCTCCCTGCAACTCGAAATCTTCTGGACCCTTCTCTGGCCGCAGGACATCGTGCGCGGTTACCTGCAGGAAACCTACCGCCATCTCATCTACGACAACATCGAAGAGGACATCCCCCGCGCCCACGACCTGATGTGTCAATGGCTGCCTGCCTTCGACTCGGCCCTGCTCATCTACGACGAAGGCGGCGGCTACCGGCGCTTCCTCGGCGCAGACCCCGACAGCGCCCGCGACCTGGCCGGCCTGTGCGACGAGACCATCCGCCTCGAGGAAAGTTTCGTCGTCCCGCAAGAGATAGCCCGCCTCGCCGTTGACCTAACGGCGGCCATCGGCGCGCCGGCCCTCCCCTCCCCTCTGCCGCTGGCCGGGAACGGGGAAAAGCCCTATTCCATCATCGCAGCCCGCTTCTACCCGGAACTGCTGGACAACGTCACCCGGCAAGTCCAAAGCCTGATAGTCGAATCAGGCCTCCCCCCCTCCGAAATCGTCATCCTCGCCCCCTACCTGTCGGACGCGTTGCGCTTCTCACTCATGCACCGTCTGGAGGAGGCCGGAATCCCCGTCCGCTCGCACCGCCCGTCGCGCTCCCTGCGCGAGGAACCGGCCAGTCAGTGCCTGCTGACCCTGGCCACGTTCGCCCATCCGCAATGGGACCTCCACCCCAGCCAGTTCGACGCCGCCTACGCCTTCCGGCTCGCCCTCGGCATGGACCTCGTCCGCGCCCAATTACTGGCCGAAATCGTTTACCGGCCCAAAGACCTGCGCCTGTCCTCTTTCGACGAAATCCGGCCCGAGGTCCAGGAACGCATTACCTTCGTCTTTGGTGAACGCTACACGCAATTGCGGGATTGGCTGCTGGAATACCGCGAGGGCGACCCCCTGCCCCTCGATCACTTCCTGCGCAAACTGTTCGGCGAAGTGCTCTCCCAGCCCGGCTTCGGCTTTCACGATGATTACGACCGCGTGCGCGTGGCCGCCAGTCTGGTCGAATCGGTGCAGAAATTCCGCCTGGCCATGCCGCCGGAGGAAGACGCCGCCGTTCTGGGGCGCGAATACTTTGCCTTGCTCCAGGACGGCGTCATCGCCGCCCAGTATCTCGAGGGCTGGCAGACCGAAGACAAGGAGGCCGTGCTGGTTGCCCCGGCCCATACCTTCCTGATGATGAACCGGCCGGTCATGGCGCAGTTCTGGCTGGACATCGGCTCGTCAGGTTGGACCGAGCGCCTCTCCCAGCCGCTGACGCATCCCTACGTCCTCTCGCGCGGCTGGATGCAGGGCGAAGCGGGGCGGCTATGGAGCGACGCCGACGAAGTCGCCGCCGAGACCGACGCCCTGGCGCGGCTGACAACCGGTCTTCTCCACCGCTGCCGCGGGCGTGTGTACCTGGGTATTTCCAATGTGGGCGAATCCGGCTTCGAGCAGCGCGGCGGCCTGGCGCGCGCCTTCCAGCATGTGCTGCAACAGGAGACAATGGAATGAAAAACCTGACCGGTCAAACCGCGCTCGTCACAGGAGCAGGCAGTCCGAGTGGAATCGGATTTGCCGCCGCCCGCGCCTTGGGACAAGATGGCGTCACGGTCGCCATCGTCAGCACCACCCAGCGCATCTACCAACGTGTCGCCGAATTGAGCGCCGAGGGCATCCGCGCCCGCGGCTACGTCGCCAATCTGACCCAACCGGAAGCCGTTCAGGCCATCCTCGAGGACATCCGCCGGAACTTTGGGCGGCTGGATATTTGCGTCAACAACGCCGGCATGACGGTCATCGGGGAAGAACAATTCGAGGCGCGCGTGGACGACATCCCGCTCGAAGAGTGGCGCCGCTCGCTGGAGCGCAATTTGACCACCTGCTTTCTGGTGACGAAAGCCGTCCTGCCATTGATGCGGGCGCAAAAATACGGGCGCATCGTCAACGTGACCTCCACCAGCGGGCCGGTGCAAGCCTTTGTGGGCGACGCCGCCTATCACGCTGCCAAAGCCGGCATGTGGGGCTACACCCGCGCCTGCGCCCTCGAAACCGCCGCCGACGGGATTACCGTCAACGCGGTGGCCCCCGGCTGGATTGCGACTGCCTCGCAGTTGGAAAGTGAAGTTCAGGCCGGTTTGCTGACCCCCATGAAACGCTCCGGCACGCCCGAGGAGGTGGCCTTCGCCATCCGCTTCCTGGCCGACCCGCGCGCCTCGTACATCACCGGTCAATTGCTCATCGTGGACGGCGGCAACTCCGTGCCAGAAGACCGGGCGTGGAAGCCGTGAAACGCAGAGAAACAATCTTTACAGCGTCTTCAGCATCGCTTCGCGGCTGTTGCGCAGACGGTAGGCAATCAACTCGGCAATCCGCTGCATCACCCTGACGCCGTCCGCCGGATGGCTGGCAATGGCTTCCAGAAAGACGCCGCCCGGCATTTCGAGAATGCGGCACTCGGTCTCGCAATGCGCCGTCGCCGTGTAGTAATGCGGCGGCACCACTCCCGACCAGCCAAAACACTGATACGGCTGAGCGACATACGAGACGGTCACGCTCGCCGGCCTGGACATGATAGCCACCCGCAAAGCAATCTCGCCGGAAAGAAGGAAATGCAGGGCATGGGCGGCCTGCCCCTCGCGGAAGACGGTTTCGCCCGCTTGCAAGACCATTTCACGCCCGGCGGCGGCAATCTTTTCGAGAAAAGCGGGTGAGATTTCGTAGAACAGCGGAAATCGAGCCAGCAGATTGGCGTCCATTCAGCAGCCTCCCGAATAAAGTTTTGAAAGTCGCCCAAAGTATAGCACGTTTTTAGACCAAAATAGTAGTATTTTCAATGATGGAATATGCCTTTCGCCCCTCCCAGACCGAAATCCTCCGCTACCGCGGCGGCAAAATGGGCATTTCCGCCGTGCCCGGCGCGGGCAAGACCTTCACCCTGAGCGCCCTGGCGGCGCAGATTATCACCGGCGGCGCGCTCGCCCCCGACCAGGAAGTGCTCATCGTCACCCTGGTCAACTCGGCAGTGGATAACTTCGCCGCCCGCATCGGCAAGATGATAGAACAGCGCGGCCTCCTGCCGCATCTCGGCTACCGCGTCCGCACCCTGCACGGTCTGGCGCACGACATCGTCCGCGAACGACCGGCGCTGGCGGGGCTGGATGAGCGCTTTCAGATTGTGGACGAGCGAGAGGCCGACCTCATCCGCAAGGAGGCCGTCAACGCCTGGCTGGCCGCCAACCCCTACGCGCTGGACGATTACCTCGCCCCCGGCATGGAGGACTCAAAGCGCGATTGGGCACGCCGGGATCAATTGCCCGAACTCATCCACAAACTCGCCGAGGCTTTCATCCGCTCGGCCAAGGACCGCCGCCTCGACCCGTCCGACCTGCGTCGTTTGCTAGACCAGGCTCCCGCTCCCCTGCCGCTGGCGGAGATGGGAACGGCCATCTACGCCGACTACCAGCGCGCCCTCCAGTATCGCGGTGCGGTGGACTTCGACGACCTCATCCGCCTCGCCTATCAAATTCTCGAAAACGACCCAGAGTACCTGGCCCGCCTGCAATACCGCTTCCCCTACATCCTCGAAGACGAAGCCCAGGACTCCTCCCGCATCCAGGAGGAAATCCTGCGCCTGCTGGCAGGTCACGGCAACTCTTCGACTGGCTCAGGGCGAGGCTGGGTGCGCGTCGGCGACCCCAATCAGGCCATCTTCGAGACCTTCACCACCGCCAACCCGCAACTGCTCAAGAACTTCATCGCCTTCGAGGCCGATGAACGCCGCGAATTACCCGTCTCCGGCCGCAGTCAGCCGTTCATCATCGAAATGGCGAACTTCCTGATTGACTGGGTGAATCGGGAACACCCCGCCCCTGAATGCCGCGACGCCCTGACGACGCCCTACATCCGGCCGGCCGCTCCCGACGACCCGCAGCCCAATCCGCCGCCGGACCCGAAAGCGGTGCGCGTCATCACGAAGAAATATACCCCGGAGGAGGAAATCGAGGCGGTGATGAAGTCGCTGGAAAAGTGGCTGCCCGCCCATCCCGACCAGACGGTCGCCGTGCTGACGCCGCGCAACGCCCGCGGCGTGGAAGTGGTGGAGGCGCTGAAGAAACGCAAAATCGAGTACGTGGAGTTAATCAACAGCACAAACAGCACCCGCATGGCCGCCGGGGCTTTGGGAAATGTGCTGGCCTACCTTGCCGACCCCCGCTCGCCGGTCAAACTGGCAAGAGCCTACCAGGTCTGGCGGCGCGCCTGGCGCGAGGACGAGGAACAACATGAACTCTACGCCCGCGTGGCGAAACTATTGAGCAAAATCAAGCAGGTGGAGGAGTATCTCTTCCCGGCCTTTCTGCCCGCGGATGAAACGCCGGACGCGGCGGAATGGCTGGGCGGAGCCTTTGACTCCGAGCCGGAGGAGATTCTGGCAGAACTTCAGGCTTTTCGCGCCGTTGTCCGCCGCTGGCAGGGGACGACCCTCCTGCCGATTGACCAGATGGTGCTGACGCTGGCGCAGGAACTCTTCACCGACCCCGCCGACCTGGCGCTGGCGCACAAACTGGCGCTGGCGCTCAAGCAGGCCGCCAACGACCACGCCGATTGGCGTCTGCCCGACTTGACCGACGAATTGGCAATCATCGCCCGCAACGAACGCCGCTTCCTCGGTTTTTCTCAGGATGACTCCGGCTTCGACCCCGAGGCACATCGCGGCAAGGTCGTGGTCGCCACCATGCACAAGGCCAAAGGGCTGGAATGGGATCGCGTTTATCTGCTGTCGGTCAACAATTACGATTTCCCCTCGCTGGAGCCGAACGACCGCTACATTGCGGAAAAGTGGTTCATCCGCAACAGCCTGAACCTGGAAGCCGAGGCGCTGGCTCAATTAGAGGCGCTGCAAAGCAGCGATGAATACACCTGGTACGAAGAGGGGCGCGCCACCCTACAAGCGCGCAGCGACTATGCCCGCGAGCGCCTGCGTTTGCTCTATGTGGGCATCACCCGCGCCAAACGCGACCTCATCCTCACCTGGAACACCGGCCGCCAGGGAGACCTCACGCCCAGCCTGCCTTTCCAGGCGCTGGCAGGGTGGCTCGAAAAACGAAGGTAGGAAAGAAAGGCAAAAAAACCGCCTGCTTGCTTAGTAGACGGGATTTCTGTTTGATCAAACGCGGCGTCCATTAACTCCCCGGCGCGCCTTCCGCCTCTTTGCGAATGGCGATCTTGAGCCGCGTTTCACGATGCGCCTGCCGAGAAAGGGGATAAAACACGGCAAACGCAATCCCCCCCAAGAGAAAGAGCGAAGGCAGCGGCCCCATCAGAAAGCGAATGGCATTCACCGCCGACTGCGGCTGCTGCGCGCTGTTGGGGACAAAATGATTCGCATCCAACAACAACAGGACGAGCGGCAAGGCAATCGAGACCGCCACCTTGCGGAAGAGAGTCACCAGGGCGTAGAACATGCCCTCGTGCCGCGCCCCCGATTCGAGTTCATCCACTTCGACGGCATCGGGAATTATCGCCCACGTGAGGACATGAATGGCCGAGACGCCCACCCCAGCCAGCGCGGCCAGAATCAGCACGATGACCAGGCCCAGAGTCGGCGGGATGAAAATCAGGGTCACCATCACGACAGAGAGGAAAAGCATCCCCAGAATATACGCTTTGCGTTTGTCGGTCTTTTTAGCCGCCCAGACCCACAGCGGCAGGACGATGATGGCCGTGACGAAGACCACGCCCGCCACAATCGGCGCCTGCTCCTCCATGCCCAGGCGATACTCCAAAAAGTAAAACAACTGGTTCTCGATGATGGACATCGCCGTCCAGGTAAAGAGAAAAATGCCCATGGCAAAGATAAACGGTCGGTTCTTGCGCGCTGCCCGCAGCGACTCGCGCAGGGTGGGCGGGGGCTGGGCGATGTATTCGGGCTTCTCGCGCGTGCCGAAAAAGGTCAGCAAAAGGGGAAGCGAGGCTGCCACAGCAAAGATCGCCCCCATTCTCAAAGCGCGCCCGGCGTTTTCGGGCGTCGTCTCACCGATGATGGCCAGCGGGACGACGAACGCTACCAGCCCGCCGATGAGCGAGAAGGCCATGCGGTAACTGGTCAGCGAGGTGCGTTCGTCATAGTCCGCCGTCAGTTCGGGAGTCAGGGCAAAATAGGGCATCGTCACCACCGTGACCATCGTATCGAAGAAGAAGAAAGCCAGAGCGTAATAGGCCGTCAACAGCCATTGGTTCTGCAGGGGCGGAATCCACCACATCATCAGGAACGAGAGGCCGAAGGGAAGGAAGCCGAAGAGCAGAAACGGACGCCGCCGCCCCCAGCGGGTGCGCGTCCGGTCACACAAATAACCGATGATGGGATCGTTGATGTAATCCCACGACTTGCCGACAAAAATCGCCAACGCGGCCATCCTGGCCGGCAAGCCAACGATGTCGGTCAGAAAAATCGCAAACAAGACGGCAACGCACGAATCCACAAAGGCAAAGCCGAAATCGGCCGCGCCGTAAAACAGTTTGGTGTACCAGGGCAAGCGTTCTTGTGCGGGGATGTGCATGGGTCTCCTTGACGTTTAGAGGGAACGGAAATAGGAACGGTGTCGTTTCACCCATTTAACACCGAGACTCTCCATGTCGGAACGGCTCTTGAAGTTGATTTCATTGACCATAACCACGTCAATATGTTTGTAGCGGGGCACTTTGCGCAGGGCCTCATACAGGCCGTTGTAGAGGACGAGATTCGCCCCCAGATTTTGATAAGCCGGCAAAACACCGACGCCGTTTGCCAAGAGCCATTGCGTGCGGTGCGCTTCAAACATCAAATCGAGCAGGGCCGGCAGGTGCGTCCGCCCCCCGTGACGGCGCAGCGCGTCCGAAAGATCCGGGTAGAGAAAACCAAAACCGACGATGCGCTCTCCCTGGGCGACCAACTTGATCAGACGCGGGTCGGCGACGGCCACCAGCCCCTCGGCCACCCGCTGCATCTCCTCCTTGTCCACCGGATGCCATTCATGCGTCCCGGCAAAGGCTTCCTCGTGCACGTCCAGCACAGCCGGAATCCAGCGGCGCATCTCTTCGCGGCTGGAAAAGTGAATCAGCCGGTAGCCGCGCCGCAGGCGAACCCTTTCGGCCAACGTGCGCATGCGCGCGGGCAATTTAGCCTTGGCAGAAAGATAGCCGGAGAGATGGTCAGTCAGTTTCTCGAAGCCCAGGCGGCGGATGAAATCATCGTAATAGGGAAAATTGTAGGGGACGCCCATCACCGCCCGCTGGTCGAAGCCCTCGACCAAGACGCCGGCGGGGTCGGAGCCAACCAAGCCGCGCGGTCCGAGAAGCGAATCTCGCCCGCGCGCCCGCGCCCAGGCAAAGACCGCTTCGAAGAGTTTTTCCGCCGCCTGAAAATCCTCGACCACATCGAAGGCCCAGAAGAAAGCCGTCTTGACCTTGCGATACTCGTTATGTTGCGTGTTATGGACGGCAGCAATGCGCCCCAAGACGACGCCATCGGCCTCGGCGAGAAAAAAATCGGCGGCAGAGTGCCGATAGAACGGATTCTGCCGCCGGTTGAGCGCGAAACGGACGTCCGATTCAAGCGCCGGACAAAAATATGGATTGCCGCGATAGAGTTCGCGAGGGAAACGAATAAAGGCGCGCACATCGCGCGGCGTGTCGGGGTCAAGTTGGCGAATTCGCATGGGCAGTTCCCGGGAAGAGATGCCCCAATTATACGTGGAAATGCAGAATGCAGAAAAAAGTCACCTTCAGGAGGGGCGTTTGCTCGTGCTTACCTTTCCTCCCCCTGTGATAAACTTGCCTCACAAACCTTTCAAGGAGATTTACTGCATGTGCGGGATTTTCGGCATCGTGATGAAAGAAGAACAAACACTCGGCCCGACTCTCATCGAGGCGGCGAAGCGGCTCACCTACCGCGGCTATGACTCGGTCGGGGCGGCGACCATTTCTGGCTCCACGATAGACCTGCGGAAGGACGTCGGCAAAGTGGAGGAAGTGGCGGCGAAATACAGCTTCACCGAAATGCGCGGCCAGCGCGGCATCACCCAACTGCGCTGGGCGACCTTCGGCGAGCCTTCGCAGGTTAACGCTCAGCCGCATCTGGACTCGGACGGCGACCTGGTCGGTGCGCACAACGGCAATGTGGTCAATAACGTCGAATTGCGCGAGCAGTTCATCGCCGAAGGGATGACCGTCCGCTCGCAAAACGACGGCGAGACCTGCGTCCACGCGGTGGAGCGCTATCTCAACCGCGGCTATGAATTCATTGACGCCATCCGCCTGGCCTATGGCGACCTGGAGGGCGACTACGCTTTCGTCATCGGGCGCGTCAACGACGACAAACTCTACGCTTTCAAGAAAGGCTCCGGTATGGTGGTGGGCATCGGCGAGGGGTTCACCTGCGTCTCATCTGACCTGCCGTCCATCCTGCCGTTGACGCGCGAGGTGATCCGCCCGCAGGACGGCGAGATCGTCACGTTGTGGGCAGACAAGGTCGAGGTGCGCTCGGTTAAGGACGGGAAACTGCTCCAAAGAAAACCGGAAACCGTCACCGAGAGCATGGATGCGGTACAAAAAGGCGGATATCCGCACTTCATGCTGAAGGAAATCCACGAACAAAGCCAGGTGGCGCGCGAATTGCTCCACGTCCTGAACGGCAACCGTGAGGTCGCGGCGCTGGTCGAGAAAATGATGAATGCCCGCCATTTGTACTTCATCGGCTGTGGGACGAGTTATCATGCCGCTTTGGCTGGCGCAGTCTATTTCGCACAACTGGCCGGGCGCGCCGTCATCCCGGTCCTCGCGCCGCAATTCATCGCCCAATACGCGCCCGCCGTCAACTACGAGGATGTGGGCCTCTTCGTCAGCCAATCGGGCGAGACGAAAGACGTGCTCAACGCCCTTGAGGCCGCCGAGGCGCGCGGCATGGCCTGTTATGGCCTCGCCAACGTGATCGGCTCCACCCTGACCAAGGCGGCTTCCTTTTGCCTGCCCCTGTGCTGCGGCTACGAGATCAGCGTCCCGGCGACCAAGACCTTCACCAACCAGGCGCTGACTTTCCTCTACCTGGCCTACAAGATGGCAGGGAAGGATGTGCGCGACCTGGACGCCATCCCCGACCTGATTGACAGGACGCTGGAAATGACCGCTGCCCAAATGCAAAAACTGGCCGGGGAAATCAATGCCTGGAATGATATGTACTGTCTCGGCTACGGCGCGACCTACCCGATTGCGCTCGAAGGCGCGCTCAAGTTGAAGGAAGTCACCTACGCCCACTGCGAAGGGATGCTCTCGACCGAGTTCAAACACGGACCGCTCTCGGCGGTCAGCAAGGGTTTTCCCATCCTATTTGTCGCTGCGCCGAATGACGTGCCGCTCATCATCAGCGGCATCAACGAAGTGAAGGTGCGCGGGGCACGGACGATCGTTATTGCCGAAGATGACCCCCGCCTGCGCGCCAACGCGAACGATGTGGTTGTTCTCCCCAAATCTGACCCGCAGACTGCCGCGCTGCTCGGCGTCCTGCCGCTGCAGTTGCTCTCGTACCACATGAGCGTCCTGCGCGGCTACGATCCCGATTTCCCGCGCAACCTGTCCAAAACGCTGACGGTGGATTAAGAGGCGGTTTTAAAAGTCTTCCGAAAGCACAGAGAAACACCGATTTTTTGGATGAACAGCCGTTTTTGAGGCGCCAAAATCCCTTTTGTCTGTGTTCATCTGTGGTTGATTACGAGTTTTCAGATACTCTCTAACGTAAAACAATTTCTGTGTCCATTTGTGTGCGTCAGGGAGGCAAGGGCAAACCGTCCACGAATAACACGAATATCGCCACGAACTTGTGCTGAGTTGGTCGAAGCATGCGCGAATACGAAGCGCGCGGGTCATGAAAGCGCTGTGACAGGCGGGGACATTCGCCGAAGGTTCGTGGTTGCATTCGTGGACGGTCTCCGCATCGCCTGAGGGGAGGCGATGTACGTTATAATAGGCGACAGAGGCCAGTATGCTGATCGAATATATCCAACAGGCTCTGCGTCTTGCAAAGTACGAAATTCTCGAGGACGGCTCATTCTATGGCGAAATTCCAGGCTTTGACGGTGTTTGGGCGCAAGCGCAAACGCTTGAAGATTGCCGCGAAGAATTGCGCCGCGTTCTAGAAGACTGGCTGATTCTCGGACTCCGTCTTGGCACCCCCTGCCGGAAGTGGCAGGGCTGCGCCTGTTGCCGGCCGAGGCTTGAAATGCCGCCCTTTGCTCCCATCAAACGGCGGGAATTGATTCAGGCGCTCAAAAGAGCCGGTTTTCAGGGTCCCTTTGCCGGGGGAAGACACGAGTTTCTGGTCAAAGACCACCTGCGGCTGGTGTTGCCCAATCCACACAAGGTGAAATCAGCCGTGATTTGCTTGCCCGCCTTTGAAACAAGCGAAAATCAGTCGAGATGAATGGGAAAAGTTGTAATTGGCTTATCAAACATCAGGCATTGCAGATTCTTATCCTTTTTTGGATTCTGCTGCTTTCCGCCTGCGCGCCCCCGACCGCGGACGGCGGTACGCAGACCGCAGACGGCGGACTGCCGACTGCAGACTCAGTAGATCCAAATTTGCCTTGAGCGCGTCGCCCAATTGAGGATTTGGCGGGCTTGCTCTAACCTTGTATGATTGTTAGCGTCAACCAAATCCAAGGAGAGCAAGCCCATGTCCCATGTTACACCGAAACTCAGCGATCAGAAAGTCCTGAATGAAGCCCGCCAAGTGCTGAAAGAGCACCTGCCGTTGGAAGCGGAGGGCTATGTTTGCACGACGGATGATTTGTATAATGTGTTGCTCGGCGTCGCCGC
>DAOTVO010000041.1:0-26181 GCA_034436335.1 Anaerolineales bacterium
GCCTTCCGGGAAGATGCCTGCCGGGTGCGTAAAGATCATGCGCCGGAGAATTTTGCCATCCTGCGGCATATGGCGGTGAACCTGCTCAAACAAGAGAAAACTGCCAAAGGTGGCATGCAAGCCAAACGCCTACAGGCCGGTTGGAATGAAGATTACTTGCTCAAGGTGTTGAGCGGTTGAAATGCGATTGCCCTACCCCAATTCAAATCTCGTTGGCGCAATCCTGTGAAATAAGGTATAATCGGCCTTCGGCTAAATTTCAGACTACGGAGAAATTCTATGGAAACCACAACCGCGGCGCCAGAAAGCGCGCTGCAACCTAAAGCACGTCTGACAGGCAAAGTCATTAAAACCACAATTGCAGGGGCAGTTCTCGATATCGGACAGAAAGTTCCCGGCGTCATTCATATCTCACAACTTAGCAAGGAAGCCGTCAACCGCGTGGAGGATGTTCTCAAGGTCGGGCAGACGGTGGATGTATGGGTACGCCGCGTTCAGGACGACCGCGTGGAACTCACCATGATTGAGCCGCTGGCGCTCGAATGGAAAGAAATTGAACCGGGCATGCTGGTCAAGGGAAAGGTAGCCCGCCTGGAAAGTTACGGAGCCTTTGTTGAAATCGGCGCCGAGCGGCCCGGCTTGGTGCATGTCAGCGAGATTTCGCACGATTACGTCAAGAATCCGTCCGAGGTGCTCAAGGAAGGCGACGAGGTGGAAGCCAAAGTGCTGGACGTTGACCGCCGCAAGCGGCAAATCCGCTTGAGCATCAAAGCCGCCACACCCAAACCCGAAGAGGTGCTGGCCGAGGCCAAGAAAAGTGAAACACGCGGCAAGCGCGGCAAGGGCAAGAAACAAGAAGAACCGACCGAAGAAGTGGAAACCCACGAACGCGAACTAACCGCCTTCGAAATTGCCTTCCAGAAAGCACAGGAACGCTCCGGCAAGAAAATTATGGTCAAGAGCAAGAAGCCTCGCTCCGGCACGTCGAAAGAACACGAGGAGATTTTCGACCGCACGTTGAAAAATCTTGCAGAGAAGTAAGCCTGTTGTCAAGACCAGAGCCGCAACCCAAGTTTAGAGAAAACCACCGCCCCCGCTTGCGCGAGGGCGGTTTTTGCAAAATATTTTTCGAGCCGCTAATCCGAAGACGCCGAAGGAGAGTATGATGGATAAAATCAACAAGCCCGCCAAATTCAAAAAAACGCACGGGGATTCACAGACGAAGAGCAGACTGCGGTGAAAGAACGCGCCCAAGATCGGCTTTCAGCACCCGGCCTCTGCATGGCCGGTTCTTGTTTTCCAACTCCATTTTCCAGCGCCAAACAAGCGCCCGGCCTAAACGCGCAGTTCACCTAAAAAGCCAGTCCTTTTTCCTGCATTTCCTTCAGGAACTTTTCTTTGTTTGCCAGACGTGCCGTCTTGCCGCTGGATGTCTTGGCCAGCCAGTGCTTGCCGACCACATGCACATAACGCAAGGCGACAGCCGAACCGCGCGTCACCGCCGCGCGAACGGCATCGGCTATCTTCTGCCGCTCGGCCGCGTCCTCGGTATCCACTTCGACAACCATCACCACATCCTCCGTGCCGAGCGCCTCGTTGAACACGCCGAAGGCCGAAGCGCGGCCAGGATGTACCCCGGGGACCTCATAAGCCAAATGTTCAAGGTCCTGCGGATAGATGTTCTTCCCGCCGACGATAATCAGGTCTTTTTTACGTCCGGTAATGTAAACCTCGCCGTCCACCAGGTAACCGTAATCGCCGGTCAAATACCAGTCACCAACAAAGGCCTTCTTGGTCACATCGGGACGGCGGTAATACCCCGTCAGCATACAATCGCTCTTGACCGCCACCTCTCCCACATGGCGGTCGGGCAAATCGTGTCCTTTTTCGTCCACCACACGAACAGCCGTTCCGGGAATGGGCTTTCCGCATCCCACCATCCGCACCGAAACCTGTTCCGGTTGGGCAAGCCGGGCAATCTTCTCGACCTGCAGTGATTCGCGGTCAATATCTTCGTACATCACGGGAGTGTCAATACCGCCTTGCGTGACGGCAAAGACATTTTCGGCCATGCCATAACAGGTGGTCAACGCCTCATAGCGCAAGCCATAGGCCTTGAAACGTTCATAGAAGGCCTGGTGGCTCTCCCAACGTATCGGCTCTGAACAGTTCGAGACCGCCCGCCAGGAAGACAGGTCCACCCCCTCCAGGTCGCGGTCGCGCACTTTTTGGGCGCAAAAATTGTAGGCAAAATTCGGCAGCCAGGAAAGCGTCCCCTTATACTTCGAAACAGTCTGAAACAGGCGGTAGGGAGCGCGCACCCAGTCAAAAGGCGACATGATGACCAGGGGATTACCCATCAAAATGGGCATCAACCAGCAGGCAATCAGCCCCATGTCGTGATAGAGAGGCAGCCAGGAAACAAAGACATCCTCGTCTCTCAAACGAATCGCATCGCTGTAATGAGTCAACTGGTTGAAGATAGCCTGATGCGAAAGTGCCACGCCTTTTTGCAAACCGGTTGTGCCGGAAGAATGCTGCAGAATGGCAATATCTTCGGGTTTGCGCCGCAAGCCGCCTAGGGTCTCGAAATCGGGCGTCGCCGGACCGGAAGCCTGGTCGCTGACAATGACCGCTTTGACCGAATCCTCGCCCGGTTTGAGCGCGGCGCGCACTTCCGCCTCGAAGTCCGGGTAGGTCACGATGGCCGTCGGTTCGGTAATCGCCACCAGCGAGGCCAGTTCGGCGCGGTATTTTTCGGGCAGGAGTTTCTCGGTCAGGAACGGCATAATGGAAGGGATGGCCCCGTGCAAAATGGCGCCCCAGTGAGCATACAGCATATCAATGCCATGCTGAAGGATGATGGTTACCACATCTCCCGTCTGAACGCCATTGCGCCGGTAGGTCTCGGCGTAGCCGGCCGCGCCGTGCAAAAGTTCACGGTAAGTGACCGGACGGTCGGGCTGACCAGCATGTTGAATAATCACACAAACTTTATCGGGAGTTTTTTCGTAATGGCTTTTGAGAATTTCAGAAAAGGTGGGCATAAGAAAATCTCGCGAGAAGCGGCCGAAATGAATCAGGACTGACGCGAGCGAATCAGGGCCGCCAGTTGATTGAGCGTATCAAAGGTGCTGGCATTGAGTTCAGAATCGTCAATGCGGACGCCAAATTTGTCCTCCACAAACATCCCCAAATCTACGAGGTGAAACGAGTCAATGAGGCCGCTCGAAAGCAGTGGCTCGTCCGGGTCGAGGACACGGCCGGGGAGTTTGACTATCTCGGTCACGATATATTTTGAAAGGACAGCAACGATTTCTTCGTTCATCAGAGAACTCCTTGTATCGCCGATTTTTTCAGTCTGCAATCTCAATAGCAAATCGCAAAGCAGGGGCTATTTTATCAAACATTTCTTCTAGAGACGAAAGGGCATCACAAACGACTTATGGCATTGTCAGCCAAGCGGCATTGGTGACGAAAAGATAGCGGCTGTCGCCCAGTGCCAGACGGTTGGTCAGATTGGCGGTTTGCAGTGTAGCCACATCCACGCGAAACAGGCGCAGAACGTAGCGGCTTTCCTGCCAGTCAGAACCAAGCCAGGCCAGCGAACGGCCATCCGGCGACCAGACCAGGGCCGGATTAAGCAGAAGAACCGGGGCCAACTGACGAGTGGTAAAGTTGCGGGCGTTGACGAGGAAGTTGACGCCATCGGTGACGCGGCCAGAATAGTCGCTGCGCACGGCCATGTGGACGGCCAGCCATTCGCCCCCCGGCTGCCAGGCGTAATCGGCCAGGAGGTCGCCAAAGAGCGGGAAGCGGCGGGTCGGGACAGCATCGGCGGTGGCAAAGGCCAGGTTGCTCTTATTTTCTTCGGGGATGTACTCGTAGGCCAGCACGCCGCCGTCGGGGGCAATCAGCGGGCGGCTGATGCCAATCAAGGCGCGGCTCTGACCGGTCTGCAGGTCGGTCAGCCAGGCGCCCTGCCGCTCGCAGAGACCGTAGTTGCTGCAAGTGCCGCTTTCCCAGAAGATGCGCTGTCCGTCGGTGGAGGGATACAGTTCAATGGGCGACTCGCCCGCGCCGGTAAGAACGGTCAGCGCGGAACCGTCGTCCTGGGCGCGCGCCAAAACCGCGCCGCTTCCCTGCCGGACAAGGAGGACGATGCCGCCATCCGGCAGGTAGAGCGCGCCAGTTTGACCGTAAGAGTAGAAGCGGTCGGTGAGCAGGGTTAGCGTTCGACCGTCGGTGCGGTAGAGCCAACCGCCCTGATTGACAAGCAAGGCTTTGCCGTCTGGCGAGGCGGCCTGAAAGTCCCAGCCGGGGCCGAGCAGTTGGGCAGAGGTTTCACTTTCCAGGTCGAAGAGGAAGACGCCCAGCGGTTGATAGAAGCCTCCTTCTCGCACCGCCGCGCCAAAAACAAGCCGCGCCGCAGAGGAGGCCAGGGACGGGCCGGCGGCGGTCGTAGGCAGAAGCCCGGCAGAGGGAAGCGGGGTAAGCGTGGGGGTCGGGGAGGCGGAGGCAAGCGCGGTCGCATCACGCACGCCGCGCCAGATGCTGTCCAGCGCCTGCAAGCCGGTGAAACTGCGCGTGTTCCAGGCTTCGGTCGAAATATGGAAGCCGTCGTTGCGCACTGGGTCCATGCCGTGATTAGGCAGCGGCTGGACGGCCAGCCAGAAGTTCCACAAGGGCAGGTCGTATTCGTGCGCCAGGCGGGCAGTGGTCAGGTTGATGCTGTGGTCGCCTTCCACGTTATCGGCCTTGGTGGCCAGGATGGGGACTGCGCCATGCGCGAGGACCGTCTCGATAATCTGGCGCATGTATTTTTCGTATTCTTCGTCCGTGCGGCCTTTCCACCAGACTTCAAAACTGATAAACACGATGGTTGGCTTGGTTACGCGCAATTCACATTCAAGCGGATTCTCCCCCGCCAGGCAAACATCCGGATTGGCCCACAGCGGCGAGAGGACGGTGGCGGCGTTGAATCCGCCCTTCACCGCCTGGCCGTCGGTGTCGAAATAACCGGTAAAATTGTCAATCGTCTCTTGCAGGTACTGGTAGGCGGGGCCGAGGTTGTAGCGGTCGGGATGGTCAAAGAAGCCCATAAAAGCGGCCCGGACGTTCTGACAGTCGCCAATTTTGGAAAAGGCACGCGGGTTGTTGCCCATTGCCAGACCTTGCCGATAAATTTCGATGGCGCGCCCGGTCGCGGCCGGGACGACCGGCCACTCCTGCCAGCGTTCGGGCGGCAGACGCGTATCAGGTGTGGCGGTCGGTTCGGGAGGCAGAGTCGGGGCGATGATGGCTGTGGGAGGCGGGGCCAGTTCAAGGGTCGCGGTGGCCGAGGCGGACGGCGCGGAAGCAGTGGCCGTTGCGGGGGGGAGAGATGTCGCACCGCCGCAGGCAGAAAGGAAAACAAACAGCAACAAGCAAGCCCAGAAACGTCTCATGGCAGATTGTTCAAGGCGCGGTAAACGGCGTCTATGCTTTGCAGAGCCGTCAGATTGCGCCAGGGCCAGGCCAGACTCATGCGCATCGGGTCGTCGAAATAGGCGCGCGCCCCCAAGCCGGTCAGGTGGAAGCCATCCTCGCCGACGCCGTGACCCGCTAGCGGCTGGACAGCCGCCCAAAAATTCCACAAGGGCAGTTCATACTCGGCGGCCACGCGGGCAATAGCGGCATTGATGGAATGATCGCCTTCGAGATTATCGGCCTTGGTCGCCAAAATGGGAACCACATCCTGCGAAAGGACATACTCCACCAGCGAGCGCAGACGCGCCTCGTAGTCGGAGGCGGGTTTATCGGCCCACCAGGTCTCGAAACTGAGGATGGCAATGCTAGGATTATACTGCTCGATTTCGCACTCCATCGGCGACTTGTTGGCGCCGCAATTGGCCGGGTCGGTGTAATAAAGCGTCTGCACGGCGGCCACATTCAGCCCGCCCTTGACGGCAAAACTCTTGCGCGACCAGGAACCGGCAAAGTGGTCAATGGTTGGCTGAAGGTAAGCGTAATTGCCGAGGCGGTAATCGCCGGTGTCGAACATCGTCAAAAAGTAGGGATTGATGTTCTGGCAGTCGCCGAGTTTCGAGAAGCGGTTTGGGTCGCGGCCGCGCGCCAGCCCGCGCTGATAGACTTCCCTCATGCGCTGGGAGACGCCCTGCGGGTAAACCGGCCAATTCATCCAGTCGGCGGGCGAAAGTGTGGGCGCAGGCGAAACGGTCGGCGAAGGGGTCACGCCGGGGGAGAGGGATTCGGTCGGCGTTTCCACGGGTGTCTCGGTCGGGAGCGGGAGGCTGGTCGCCGTGACGGCAGACGTCTCCGCGATGATAGGCGTCCCCCACCGCGGCGTGCAGGAGGCGAGGAAAAAGCACAGGAAGCAAAATGCAAGGGAGGTTTTCTTTATGGACATAGTTGATTTTGAAGAACGGGGCGAACCTGTTCGGACATCAGCGTCTGCCCGGCAGGGGTAACATGAATGGCGCTGTTGGTGAATTGGTCTGCGGGGATGATGTTCCAAAGGTCAAGGTAAATCCAGCCTTCGGCGGCGGCGCGTTCCCGCATCATTAAACGCCAGTCATCGTACGCCCAGCGCGGGTAGAGGAAGTTGTAGCGCAGGTCGCTGTTTTTGCCGCTGCTGATGAGCATCGGTTCATTGATAATGAGGACAGGGATGTCTCCGGCGGCAGACAGGACGGCATCAAAGACATCGAAGGCCAGTTGACTTTTGTCGAGGAGCGGCCCCGTCTGGCCATGGAAGGTGACGTCGGTATCGAAGTCGGTCTGGGCACGCGTATAGTCCGTGGGGTAAGTCTGGTCAATGCCGGTGGCCGACCACAGCACGCCGTAGAGTTGCAGGCGCAGAAGGTCGGCCAGAGCGCGGCGCTGACCGATGAGGGTCTGGTCCCAAAACGAGGGGCGGACGAGGGCCGGGTCGGCGGGGTCGAGGGAGAGGCTGTAGCGGGCAATCAGATCGTCCACGCGGGCGGCGTTGTTGGCAACGATGGGCGAGGAGAGTTGTTTGTCGTAGGGAAAGGCTTCGAGGGTCAGCGGCCAGATGACCAGGTCCGGCTGGTAGCGCAGGGCGTAGTCCAGCACCATCAGGTCTTTGGTCAGCGAGACGGTCGGGTAGCCGAGGTTGTAGACGCGCACGGTGCGCCCGTCGCAGGCCGTCAGATGAGCGGCATCCAGTTGACCGGCAAGGGTTTCTTCGGGGCGCAGGAGCGTGCCCCAGGTGGAGGAATCGCCGATGACGATGACGCGGTACTCCCCGGCGGGTTTCGGGCCGACGGCGATGACGTGCGAGGCGAACATGGCGTCCAGGTCGAAGAGGCTCAGGTTGTAGGAGCGCTCGGAATCCTCGCCAAAGGGAAAGCGCAGGCGGCCATCGAAGAGGCGGTTGTAGAGCGAGAGACGGC
This sequence comes from Anaerolineales bacterium, assembly GCA_034436335.1. GTDB lineage: Bacteria > Chloroflexota > Anaerolineae > Anaerolineales > Villigracilaceae > UBA877. The sequence continues at coordinate 7,416 of DAOTVO010000041.1, forward strand.
CAATGCCGGCGGGCAGGGCGGCCACTAGCAGGTCGAGGACGAGAAACAGAAGCAGTCCCTTGAGCAGAACGTTGCGGAGGAAGCGGGCGTCCATGTCAGGAGGCTCCAAAGAGGGTCTGGAAGAAGCGCAGAGAGACCGCCGGTTCGGGCAGGGCAAAGAACACCCAGGAGAGGGCGACGAAGTGGAAGGTCAGCAGGGCGCCGCCCACGTTGAGCGTTTTCTGCCAGCGCGGGGAAAGGGCAGCGAAGCGCGCTTTCGTCCACTCCGACCAGCGGTTGTGCAAGAAGAGACCCAGCCCCTGCCAGAGGCCCCACAGGACGAAGTTCCAGGTTGCGCCGTGCCAGAGGCCAATCAGCACCATCGTCGAGAGTTGGGTGATGAAAATGATGAGCGGGATGGAGAGCGGCTTCCTGGCAGAGCGCAGGGCGCGCGTGACGGGGTTGAAGAAGTAGGCGCGGAACCACTGCGTGAGAGTCATGTGCCAGTTGTTCCAGAATTGGGTCAGGTTGGGCTTGAGGTAGGGGGCGTTGAAGTTTTCGGGCAGTTTGAAGCCCAGCAGGCGGCCGAGGCCAATGGCGATGTCGGTATAGCCGCTGAAGTCGAGGTAGAGTTGGAAGGAATAAGCGTAGAGAAGCACCCATGCCCAGCCGGTCTCATGGACCTGCAGAGCGTTCGTCCCGTTCATGGCAATCAGCGCCAAGGTGTCGGCGAGGGCAAACTTCTTGAAGATGCCCACCAGCAGACGTTTGCCGGCCTCGCCCCAGTCGGCGGCTGTGCGGACAAGCGGGCGGCGCAGGTCGCCGACGAAACGTTCGAGGCGGTCAATCGGCCCGGCGGCGAGGGTCGGGAAGAAGACGAGGTAGGTCACGTATTCGGCCAGCGAGACCGGGGGCAGGCGTCCGCTCTGACGGTCGCGCAGGGTGTGCAGGAGACGGAAGGCAATGTAGGAAAATCCCAGCCAGCGGATGTCGAGGGCCGAGGCGGTGGTCAGCGATTGACCGTTGAGGCCGCGCAGGAAAAGAGCGGCCTGCATTGAAAGCGCCGGGACTTTGAGAAAGAGGAAGAGCGAGATGATGAAAACAAAGGCGGCGGTCAGTGCGGCTTTGCCGGGGGCGGTGAAGCGCGCCAGCAAGAAGCCGATCAGCGCCGCGACGGCCAACAGGGCGAGCGCCATCTGAATCTGCGGCGGACGGGAGGCGGTGAGCGGGAGCGAGAAGCCCAGGGAACGCGTCAGCGCCAAGGCGAGGACGACGCCGCCCAGGATGGCAAAACCCGGCCAGTTGGCGCGCCAGGAGCGCATTTCGCGGGGGGTGGTGAGAATCCATGCCAGCGCGGCCAGCGCCAGGGTCACGGTAGGCAGGTAAAAGTCGAGGCCGCGCACCGGCAGGGCCGGCTGGAGCGCGTAGACCGCCAGCGCGCTGACTGCCAGGAGTAGGTTCACGCGCCAGTGGTCATGAGTCACAAAACCGAGCAGCGCCGCGGCGGCGATGAAAACGAGGATGTAAACCGCCGTCATTTAGAAGCCCTGATAAATCCAAATCGGGGCGCTGGAAGCCGTCAGAATCACGAGCGCGGCCAGCATCAACGCCAACGCCAGCGCCCAGACGTTTTCACGCGAGAAGAGTTTTTTCATTTGTAACCGCAGACCAGAAATTCGCCGCCCTGCTCAACGACGTTATAGGTGCGCACTGAGAGGTCGAGTTCCTGGTCTTCGCCGTTGTAGGTGGCGAGAATCTTGCCTGTGCAATTGACCGAGAACGTGCCGTCCTCTTCGGCAACTGCCGTACAGGCCAGACCTTCGAGACGGGTCTCGACCGCCTGGAGCGAATCGAGTTCGAGGATGGCAGTCGGTTCCCAATCCGCGCAGGAGAGGGAGGAGAGACGGTCGGCGTCTTTGGAAACGAGAGCATTGAGGTAATCTTCCACCGCCTGAGCCGGGGCGTCCAGCGACTGAGCGCAGGCCGCCAGCACAAGCGCCAGAATCAGGCCGGAAAAGATGAGGGGGAGAAATCTACGCATGAGAGAGTTCCTTTCCTGGTTAAGACTTGTCGGATTATACTTCAAACAATCAGGTTGACAAAAGTTTTCAATCCTGATAGGATGGGTCAAAATTACATCATGAGGTTTGTATGAGCATCGAAATCAACACGCAGTCTGTTTCGCTCACTCCCGCCGCCGCCGAGGTGGTGCGCGGTCTGCTGAAAGAGCGCAATTTGGATGAGTCCTATGCACTGCGCATCTACGTGGCCGGGCGCACCTGCTCCGGCTATCAGTACGGCATGGCACTGGACAACAACCCGCAGGAAAGCGACTCGGTTTTCGAGAGCGAGGGGTTGCGAATCCTGGTGGACGAGCAATCCATCCTGTACATGGCCGGGGTGCACGTGGATTACATTGACGACGAGCGCGGCAAGGGCTTTTTAATAGAGAACCCCAACCAGCCGCCCGACTGTTCGTGTGAGAGCGGCTCCTGCGGTTGTTGATTTTTCTCTTTGCAGAAAAACGAGGCCGGACGAAAACGTCCGGCCTCGCTGCGTTTCGCGGACCTGTTACCTGCCGCCGCGGACGAAGGAGATGAGCGCCACGAGGACACCTATCAGCGCCAGGAGGAGAATCACCAGCCCAACCGGCAGGCCGGAGCGGTTCGGAGCGGCCGTCTCGAACTCCGGCAATTCCAGCGGAGCAGGCTGAGTGAAGGTGGGCAGCCGTCCCGGAGTGAGTTGCAGGCCGTAGGCGGCCGCGGCGGTGGGATTGATGGTAGGCGTGACGCGCGGCGTGGCTGTGGGCGGTGCGGGCAACACCGGCAAGGTCACTCCCGGCTGGAGAGAAAGCGAGACATAGGGGGCGTAAATCCAGCCCACGCCTTCGGGCACGCCGAGGTAAACAATCTGAAGCCAGTTTCCGTCCAGCGAATAGCCCAGGGCAGGGGCCGTTTCGCCGGCTATCAAGATGCCAATGGGCGGATAAAGGTAGGAACTCGGCCCGGCATAGACCTCGATGATGTCACGGTCGGAATACACTTTCACGGTTGCTTTCACGGCCGTGCCGGTCACGGTGGGGATGGAGCCGGTCGGCTGCTGAGCCAAGGCGGTCAGCGAGCCGGGCGCGGCCAACAGCGCCCACAGAAGCACAAAGGCGGCAACCAAGCAAGGGAAGAGAAATCGCGCCAGGCGGCGCGGCTTGGAGACGGTTATCATCCTGCTACCTACGCCTGCGCGGCGAAGTGAACAGCAACCCGACAAAACCGAGGGCGGCAAAAATGACCACCAAAATTCCACTCGAAAAGCCCCGGCCGTCCACCGAATTCTGGTACTTCGGCACGACCAGCGGCGGAGGAGCGGTGAACGTCGGCAGGCGGGTGCTGGTCGGCGCCGGCTGAAGGGAGGCCACAAAGTCCGGGTCGAGGGTCGGCTTGCCGTAGGGAACGGCCGTCGGCGGCGGTTCGACAATCGGCAGGAAGCCGGGGGAAAGCGTCACCAGCGGGGCATAGACCCAGCCCACGCCGCTGCCGTCGAGAGCGTTGGGGTAGGCAATCTTAATCCATTCGCCGGCGGGAGAACGTCCCAGCGCCTCGGCCACCGCGCCGACAGGCAGCGAGCCAACAACCGGGTAATAGACGGAGTTGGGGCCGCCGCGCACGTTGATGGGTTCCTCGTAGGTAACGGTGATGAAAGGGCGCCCTCCGCCTGTTGGGGTGGCGGTAGCCTCAGTCCCCTGAACGGCAAAGACCGAGGTCGAGGAGATTCCCATAGCCATCAGGAAAAGCACAAGAACGAAGAACGAAGAGAAAATCTTCCGCAATGACATGAACCAGAAACCTTTGAAGAGAATTTATCGTAGATGCATGTGGAGGCTTGCCCGAAGTGGCAAAGGGATTATAATCCATCCCCGTATGGAACAGCGAATCTACCACGGCGATATCACCCCTTCGGAAGTTGCCCACGCGCTGGTTGCAGAATTCAATCGCGGCAATCTGCGCGCCCAGTTGTTCGGCAAAAGCGAGGCGCTGGTGGTGCAGGTTGCCACAGCACAATTTGCCCAATCGGGCGGCAAGACGGCCCTGACCGTCCATTTGCAGCAGCACGAGGACGGCGTTCTGGTGCAGGTAGGCGAGCAAGAATGGCTGGGCGTAGCCGCCAGCCTGGGGCAGACGGCCCTGGCCGCCCTGCTCAATCCGCTCAACCTTTTGGGGCGTCTGGATGACCTGGCGCAGGATGTGACCAACCTGCAACTGACCGAGCGGGTTTGGTCAACAGTCGAGCGGATGGTGAAAGCCAAAGGAGCCAGCAAAACCATCTCGGAGCGTCTTTCGCGTCTGACGTGCGAGTACTGCGGCGTAGCCAACCCGGTCGGTGAAGCAACCTGTTTGGCCTGCGGCGCGCCGCTGGGCAAGGCGCAGCCCAGGGCCTGTAAGACCTGCGGATTTGTGTTGAAAGGGGACGAGAAATTCTGCCCCAATTGCGGCAGTCCGGCTGCGTGATTGGTCAGAAAGCGCAGTAACTGCCTGCCCTGGTCTCGGAAATCATCCGCAGATGTCGCAGAGGACGCAGATGGGGAGAAAATCGGCGACATCGTACTCACAGGGGAAATCTGCGCAATCTGCGGATAAAGTTCGCCTCTTTTGCTGCGATTAACGAGTTCGGCCTCATTGGGTGGGCAGTTACAAAGCACATCAAAAAGCAAGATAAATTCTATGGCAAACGGGCGGGATTTCAATCCCGCCCTGCCGATTTGCGGGCTTGCAAAATCGTTTCCTCGCCTCTATAATAACCACAGCGGAGACAGTCATGAAAACTCTTGATGAACTCGAGGCCCGTTTACAATCACTGGTAGAAGAGCATCTGGTGAAATATATTCCCGGCTACAAACCGGAAAATCGCATAGCCCATCTACTGGCAGCGGCGCTTTACAACGGCCTGATCAAACGCGGCAGTCTAATCAAGGCTCCCAACGTCTTCAGCATCACCGCACATCCTAACACAATCGCAGAATGGAATCGAGAACCGCTTCTGCTGGAAGAACTCGCCAACGCTCTGCACGAGACCGGCACAGAAGCGGGATTTCGTTTCACAAATAGAATCAAGGTTTTTACGTTCGCCGACTCCAACCTTTCCCCCGGCGAAATTCGCATCACCGCATCCATCAAAACAGAGCCGCTGACCGAGACGCGCGGCATTCCGGCGGCCGAAAGGACGCCGGAGGGCGAAGGAGAAGAAATTCCGCAGAACGCTTTTCTCATCCTGGGGGGAACAAAAATTATCCCGCTCAACCGCTCGGTGATTAATATCGGTCGGCGCCTGGATAACCACATCATCCTCGATGACCCGCGCGTTTCTCGCGCGCACGCCCAATTGCGCGTCGTAAAAGGACGATTCGTCATCTTCGATCTGGAGTCCACCGGCGGAACTTTCGTCAACGGCAAACGCGTCAGTCAAACAGTGCTTTATCCCGGCGATGTCATCTCTCTGGCCGGCGTCACGCTCATCTTTGGGCAAGACTTGCCTTCGGGGCGCATCCTGGAAGAATTAACTGCCCCGCAATCCCCCGTCTCCGCCGAGCGGCCGACCGCCCATCTGAATCCCGAAGACGAAACTGAGACAGAATGAGCGGGCCGGTCATCCTTGCACTACGGGCATTGCTGGCGGCAGGGCTGTATGCTTTCCTGGCATGGGGGCTTACCCTGCTCTGGCGCGAAGTGAGACAGCAGGCCGTCCTCCTGGCCATGCGAAGAATTCCGGCCATTTCCCTTTCCGTCACCGGCAAGGACGAAACCACTCACGTGCAGCATTTTAAATCTGCCGAGGTAACCATTGGCCGGCATCCGGCCTGTGAATGCCGCCTGAGCGATGATTCGGCCTCGGCGTACCACGCCCGGCTGAGTTTCCATCACGGGCAATGGTGGCTGGAAGATTTGAAATCCACCAACGGGACGACCCTGAACGGGGAAACTGTGCTGATCCCCACCGTTGTCGTCTCTGGAGACGAAATTCGCTGTGGAAAAACCCGTCTGGTGGTTACACTGGGCGGTGATACTCTTCTCTCCCCAACCGACAAGAGCGATTCCTATGAATGAAAAAATCTCCCTGGCGATTATCGGCGGTTCCGGTCTCTACAACATGGCCGGACTCACTGACACAGTCGAATACCTGCCCGACACCCCCTTTGGCAAGCCATCGGCTCCAATTGTCACAGGATGGCTGGAAGGGCGCCGCGTGGCCTTTTTGGCGCGGCATGGCATTGGTCATCACATCACGCCGAGCGAGGTCAATTACCGCGCCAATATCTACGCCCTCAAATTGCTTGGCGTCGAGCGCGTCGTCGGCGTCAATGCCTGCGGCTCCCTGCGCGAAGACTACGCGCCCGGTCACATCGTCGTGCCGGACCAAATTTTCGATTTCACCCGCGGCCGTGCCCGCTCCTTCTTTGGAGAGGGGCTGGTTGCCCACATCGGCTCCGCCGACCCCTTCTGCCCCGACCTGTCTGAACGGGTGGAGCAAGCCCTGCACGCGGCCGGCGCGGTTGTCCATCGCGGCGGGACTTTCATCACCATCGAGGGGCCGCGCTTTTCGACCAAAGCCGAATCCCATACATTCCGCAGTTGGGGGATGTCCATCGTCGGCATGACTTGCGCCCCGGAGGCCTTTCTGGCGCGCGAAGCCGAGATGTGTTACGCTGTCATGGCACACGTCACAGATTACGACGTCTGGCATGTCAGCGAAGCGCCGGTGACGGTTGAGATGGTCATCCAGATTTTGAACAAAAATACCCAGACCGCTCAACAAGCCATCGCCACTCTGGTCAAAGACCTTCCAGAAGAAAGACCCTGCGCTTGCGGAAGCGCCCTCGCCTCGGCCATCATAACCAACCCATCGGCGATTCCCCCTGAAACGCGTCAAAAACTAGACCCGCTGGTCGGCAAGTACCTGCCGCCCATTTCCTGACCCCTGCCAAGCAAAAAAACTCGTCTGTATTCACTCGCCCTGTTTCTTCTTGCGCGTTCCCCCCGGCTGGGCAATGGGGATGACCACATAGAACGTGCTTCCCTGTCCCAGCGCGCTTTCCACCCATACCTTCCCGCCATGCCGCTCGACAATCGAGCGGACGATTGCCAGCCCAAGTCCGGAGCCGCGCTGAACACGCGCCTCGCGCTGACTGCCGCGGAAGAACTTCTCGAACAGACGCGGCTGGTCGGCCGGCGCAATGCCGATGCCGGTATCCTGCACCTCGAATTGCAAAGCCACACCGCGTGACCTGGCGCGCAGCGTTACCGAACCTTTCGGAGGGGTGTACTTGATGGCATTCTCGACCAGGTTATAAATGGCCTGCTGGAGCAGGGCGCGGTCGGCCTCCAGCAGTTGCGGCAGATCGGGAGAAGTCTCCACACTCAGACGGATTTCCTTTTGCTCCGCTTGCAGACGGAGGGTATCCACCACCACATTGAGGATATCCATCACCGCCACCCGCTCGACCTGCAAGCCGACTCCGGCTTCGATGCGCCCCAAATCGAGCAGATTGTTGACCAGGCGGGACATGCTCTCCACGCCGGTGATGATTTTTTGCACGTAATTGCGCTGCTGGTCGTTGATATCGCCCACCATTTCCAGCATGGTGGCGTAGCCGCGCATCAGGGTCAACGGAGAACGCAGGTCGTGGCTGACCGTTGAGACAAAATCCGACTTGAGCGCGTCCAGTTCCTTGAAGTGGGTGATATCGCGCATCACACAAACGCGTCCCACCGGCTTCTGGTCGGCAATGACAGCCGAGGCGGTGGCAAAATACACTTTGCCGTCTGCTAGTACGATTTCCGCCGACTGCTTGCCGCTCTCCAGCGCCTCCAGCAGGTCGCGCAATTCCTTCTGGCTGATGACCCGCTCCGTGCGCTGACCTTCCGCCGACCCCATCGGGAAGCCCAGGGCCTGCCGGGCAGCCGGATTGGCCAGGATGAGACGGTTCTCCTGGTCGGTAACCAGCACCGGGTCCGGCGTAGAGGCGAGAATGGCCGCCAGCCGCTGACGTCCCACCAGGGCGGTGCGGTACAGGCGGGCGTTGGCCGCCGCCAGAGCCGCCTGCCCGGCCAGCGTGGTCAGGAAACGCACATCCTCTTCTGAGAAAACGTGCGGCTGGTCGTATGCCGCCCATAAAGCGCCGTAATAGCGGTTTTCATGGTACATCGCCACGCCAATCAACGCGCCGGGGCGCGGCTTATCGGCCGGTAAATCCGGCAGACGGACGCGGTTGAGATTATTGACCACCAGCCTCGGCTGGGAACGCAGCAAGTTGAGAATATAGGTATCCAGGTAAGCGTAGGTCTCGCGCTGCGGGCCAAGACGGTGGACAGAAGAAGCGCGCTCTTCTTCAGTCTCGCCTGCCGGGACGAGCGTCACGCTGACGGCGCTGGCCCCCATCGCCAAAACCGCCTCCAAAATCGGATGCACGGCCTCGCCCACCACCAGGGCCGAAGCCACACCCTGACTGACGAGAAGAAGTTGATTGAGTTCCTCAATGCGGGCATGCAACCGGACGCGCATCTGCTCGAAGGCCTGGCTCAGCTGACCGACCTCGTCCACGCCGGCAGGCGGCAGGGGATGGTCCAACTGGCCCTGGGCAATCCGTCCGGCTTCAGCCGCCAGCGTCTGCAAAGAATTGGTCAACACGCCCAGGGTCAGGCGCAGGGAAACGAGCGCCGTCAGCGCCAGCGCCAGAACGAGAATCGTCAGCGGAGCAGCAATGTCGAGGGCCAGTTGCTGCGCCTGCTCCGCCGGGACGCTCAACACCACCCCCCACGCGTGGCCGGGTACAGGCTGATAGTAAACCAGTTTGCGAGTCCCGCTGGGCGCCGGCAAATCATAAAACTGCGTCTCCGGGCCGCGCATTCCCTCGTACACATCCATCACATTGTCGGGATTGGAACTGAACAGAATCAGCCCGTCGCCGTCGAGAAGCAAACCCTCCCCCTGGAGCGAAGCCATGCCGTGCAGACTGTTGATCAGCGGCTGGGTCAGCGGATTGTTGGCCAGGTCGCTGCGTCCCAGCAAAATGCGCTGGGGAATGCCATCCGAATCCGCGATGGCGGCGATGAACGTAATCCGCGCCGCCTGCCCGCCGGGCGCAGGCGGGATAGTATAGAACTGGGTCGCCACTCCCTGCACCGCCAGCGACACCCCCACCGATTCTTGCGGCATGAGCGCCAGTTCAGAAGAAGAAGCGGGAGGGTAGGCCGCGACAAGATTGCCCTGTGTATTGAGGATGAACAGGGCGTCGAAATACGGCACCACGCGGATTTGCTCGCCGAGAATGCCGACCAGAAATTCGCTCGACTCCGACAACAAACGCTGATCGCTGGCCAGTCGCAAAGTGAGATTTTGGCCGGTTTCCAGAAAGAACGGCACGCTTTCGGCTGCCGCTCCGGCCGTGCTGGAAAGACGGTCTCGAATCATGCGCCGGGCGGCGTTGCCGGCCACGATCCAGTTGCCCAGAATGAGCAAGACCAGCAAGACCGCAAGAAACGTTCCCACCCCAAACAAAATGCGCACCTGCAGACTGCGCTCACCGGGCGAAGGTTCGAGCGGCGACTGCTGCCCCCAGGCCCACGGCAACGACAAAGCCGCCACCTGTGCGAAAAGACCGCCGACCACCAGTTCCCCCAGGGCCGATAAAGCCGCCGGGCCGGCGTTGGTCAGCGCATAATCCAGGCGCGCCGCCACCGTGTCGTAGGCCGAGAAAAACGCCCCAACGGTAAACAGCGCGGCATAGACGAGCGCCAGCGCGGGCGCCAGCAGCATAGGCTGACGCATCGCCCGGTAGAACAGCGTGCGATAACGCTGACGCACCGAAATGCTGAACAGCACCGCCAGCAAAGCCGGTTCGAGAATCGAGAAAACGTTATGCGTGTCCCACAGGCCGCGCGCCAACCCGCTCAGCAGACCGACAATCAACGCATCCAGCGGGCCGAGAAAACCGCCCGCCAGCATCCACGGCAGGGCAGAAAAGAACATCAACGCCGGGCTGTGCGGGCCGGAGGGAATGCCCGGCTCCGGCAGCGCCTGCCCCGCAGGCAGACGCAGGCCGATGAACAGATTGGTCAGTGGAATCAGCAGAATAAACAGCGCCAGCAGCCCCCAGCGGCGCTTTCCCTGCCGCTGCATCCCCCTCCAGCGCAGCAGGGTCGCCAGATTCAGCCCCAGCAAGAGAAGCCACCCGACCCATCCCAACCAGGAGGTGAGCGGCTTGAAGTAGGCGGGAGCAGATAGCAAGGTCACAATCGGCGTCATCGCGGCTGGATAGGGGCATTATAGCACGGGCGGCGAGTCAGGTCACGTTTTCGGGCGCAGGACTTTGCGAAGCGAGATCGGAATAGACGCCGCGATACCCGGCAGGCAGGAGACGCGCCAAGGCTTCCATGATTTGCCACGTCGCATCGGCGCGCGCCGCCGGACCCCGCGCCGGCCGCGCCAAAACAAACGGCTCCCCTACCCTGAGCGTGACGCGCGTCCGCCGCAAGCGTTTGAGATTGCCGTAAATGCGCCAGTTTTCCGTGCCGGTCAGCACAATCGGAATCAGCGGAACGCCCGCCTTCAGCGCCAGGAACGCCGCCCCCTCTGTCCCGTCCTCGAGCGCGCCGGTAAGCGACTCGCGCCCCTCCGGCGCAATGATGACCCGCCGCCCCTGCCGCAGCGCTTCCAACGCCACCGCGAGGGCGCGCCGATCGGGCTGGCCGCGGTGGACATAGATGACGCCTATCCCGTCCATCACCCAGCGCAGGAGCAGGTACTCGCGCAGTTCGATTTTGGCAACCGCTTCGGGAAAATCGGGCAGATGCGCCAGCAAAAGTACCGCGTCGGCATCGCCCAGATGATTGATGACCACCAGCGCCGCGCCGTCAGACGGATAGTTTTCCAGCCCGCGCACGTCACAGCGGGTGCAGACGCCCACCAGCAGGCGGCAGACAAATTTGATGAAACGGCGGAACAGCCGGCGGCTCCACGTCAGGAGCGGCAAACGAACCAAATCCGGCCGCCAGACGCGGCTAACCGGTTTTTCCTTCGGGGAAGATGGGGCTCTCGGCATAAACTCCCCGGTATTCTTCGGGCAACAGCCCGGCAATGTGACGCATCACCAGGTCGGCATTGGCCTGACGAGCCTCGCGCCGCTGTGCGCCGTTCCCCTCCAGCGGCGGCAGAATCAGCGGGCGGCCGATGTGCATTTCCAGGCGCGGACGTTGGCCGCGGCTGGCCTTTTCCCAAAAGTCATCCGTCGTGCCGACAATTCCCACCGGCAGGACGGGGACGCCGCTCTTCTCGACGATGTAGGCGATGCCCGGTTTGGCCCGCCGCAGGCCAGGGGCGTGGGAACGTCCGCCCTCCGGGGCCAGCAAGAGTGGATAACCGGCCTCCAGCGCGGCGGTCACTTTATCGAAGAGAGCGCGGTCATATTCGCCGCGGTGAACTTGAATGCCGCCCCACAGCCGTGCTAGGATATTCTGCCCCGGCTTGCTCCATACTTCCACCGCGCCCATCACCTCCACCTGCTCCGGCCAGAAAACGCCTGCAAAAGGCGGATCGAAAATCGAGACATGGTTGATGACAACCAGATAAGGCTTGCCGAGCGGGACGTTTTCCCGGCCGGTTATCTCGATACGCGCCAGCAGGCGGAACAGGGCGCTTAGCGTCAGCCGGACGAGCGGACGCGCCAGCCAGCGCCGCCACAAGGCCACATGATAGGGGGCTACGCTCTGCATAGCGCCTCCACGCGGGCAAAGACCTGGTCGGCGTCGAGATGGTCGGAGTCGAGAATAATTGCATCCTCGGCCGGACGCAGAGGGGCCACGGCGCGGCTGGAGTCGATTTCATCGCGCTTGCGGACTGCGGCGAGAATCTTCTCGTAATCGGCACTTTCGCCGCGGCGGATGAGCTCCAGATAGCGTCGGCGGGCGCGTTCTTCGGCAGAGGCGTCGAGATAAACCTTCAAATCGGCTTCCGGCAGGACGACCGTGCCGATGTCGCGTCCCACCATCACCACACGGCCGCGCAGACCGATGCGCCGCTGTTGGAGCGTCAGCGCCCGGCGCACACCGGCATAGGCCGAGACGGGAGAAACGTTAGCATCCACTTCCGGGCGGCGCGTCTCCCAGGTGATGTCCACGCCATCGAGCAAAACATCGCTGGTGCGCCCGTCCTCTTTCGAGGGCGGACGGACGTCTATTTGGGCGGTCTCGGCCAACGCCGTCACCGCCGCCTCGTCGCTGATGGGAATGCCGCGCTGAAGCGCCCCCCACGTCACGGCGCGGTACATCACGCCGGTATCGAAGAACAGGTAGCCGAGAGCCTTGGCCAGTCTGTAGCCAAGAGTGGATTTGCCCGAAGCGGCCGGGCCGTCAATGGCGATAATGTTTGGAGGAGTCATAGGAGTTAAGTAGCAAGGAAACAGGGATTAGGAAAACGGGAAGGAACGGAAACAGGCAGAAGGTTGATTACGGCATTGCAGGCGAGTCGAGCATCAGGTCGGCGCGCACCCACAAGAGGATGTCTTCCTGCCGAATGGGCGCCTGCCGGTACAGAAACCACTTCAGCCAGGCGGCGGAGGTCATCGCCTGCCAGTCGCCCACCTCGCGCCAGACGAAGGGGGCGCCGCGGTAATCCGCCGTCAGCGTCAGATCTATGCCGGTCGGCGTAATGACCAGTTCAGGCGTCTCCTCTAACGGGAGAACAGTTGTCTCCTCAATCTGCCAGTCGCGGAACAGCCAGCGCAGGGCCGGCGATTCCACCCCGGCAACCGTGAGCGGCAGAGAGGCATCATAGCCGGTGTTCAAGTTCGAGAGTTCATCCGCCACTTTGAGCAGAAGGTCGGCGCGGCCGAGACGCGGTTCCGGGTCCCAGAGTTCGAACGTGCGCGGCTCGCGCACCTGCGCCGCGCCGGTGGTCGCCGCCAGGGTGAAGAGCGCCAGCGGAATCAGGGCGCCCCACACCCCACCCAGGCGCGCTTCCCCCGCCGACCAGCCGGTTCCGACCAAAATGACTGCAATCAGCCCTGTCAGCGGCAGAATCGGCAGGATGAGCCACTGCCAGCGGTACATCGGGTTGGATAAATCGAGCGTGGTCAGGTGCGCCATCATCAGCCAGGTAATTCCGGCCAGGACGAAGAGGAAAAAGGCGGTTGCGCCCACCAGCCATAAATTGCGGCCATCAAAATCGAAATGCCGTCCAATCTCCGCCGCCGCCAGCGCCCAGAGCGGCAAAATCGCCCAGCCCAAATCCGCCGTCTGACGCCCAGCATAGATGAGCATCAGCAGGAGGGCCGCCAGCACCCAGAGCGACAGTTGGAGCAGGAAGACGTCCTTTTTGAGAATCGCCCGTATCACAGCCGCCAGGCCAAAAGCAAGCGGCAGGAGTTCGTAAGCAGGCAAAGCCATGAACAGGCGGCCGAACGAGACATCCGAAAGCGTCACCCAGCCGCGCAGGAAGGCCAGAAACGAAGCGGCGAAGGCGGCCACTCCCTGCGGGGAAAAGAAAAGCAGAGTCCCGACAACAAGAAACGTCCCTGCACCCCAGGGGAGAGCGGTTCGCAGGTCTTTCATCCGCTCGCCGCGCGACCGTTTGCCTGCTCCCGCTTCGACGGGTGTTGCTTCCCCCTCGGCAGGGCGCGGCGTGGGGAGCAGGGTCGTCAGCCCCCAGCCGAGACCAAGCCCAACGAGGCCGAACCAGACCGATGGTCCCGCGAGCAGCACCAGCCCGCCAAAGAAACCGGCCGCAGCGCGGCGTCCATCCATCCACAAAACGAGGGTCAGCACCAGGAAGGCGATTGCCGGCATCGGGCCGCCCGCCTGGCGGGAGAGGGCGTTCAGGCCGGGGTCGAGCGCCAAGCCAAAGGCCAGCACCAGGGCGGGGAGACGTCCGAGGCGGCGGCGCAGGAACCAGGGGGCCAGCACGAGCGCCGCGCCGCTCAGCGCCGGCCAGAAACGCGCCCAAAAGTTGCCGGCACGGAAGAGAGCGAACGGCAGAGCCGTCAGGTGGATGTAGGCCGGGTTGGGGCCGAGGGCGGGATGTTCGCCGCGCACGAGAGCGAGCGATTGAAGCGCCCAGTCCGCTTCCTGGTCGGAAAGCGGCAGAGCGCCCAGATGCAGGAAGCGCAGGCCGAGGGCAATTGTCAGGGCCAGCACATAGAGGGCATGTTCGATCGTGATGTTGCGGGAGGACATGAGGGTTATTTTATCAGATGTTTCAAAATCGCCAGCGTCTCCATCTTCCCCCCGGCCCCGTTTTCCCCGCCGGGGCCGACGCAGGCGGGACAGCCGTCCTCGCAGGGGCAGGCCTGCACCAGTTCGAGCGCCCGCGCCATCAGGTCGGCGTGCATTTCGTAGAGGCGCTGGCTGAAGCCGATGCCCGCCGGAACGAGATCGTACAGGACCACCGAGGGTTGACCGAAGACGGCGGAGGCGGTCGGCTCGATGTGCGTCCCCAGGTCGGCGGGATCGCACATCAGGAAGAGCGGGGCCAGGTGGCCGAGCAGATAGGCCAGCCCGGCCAGCCCGCTGCGGACGCGGACGTTCGTCTCGGCCTGATGGTGGCACTCCGCGCAGAGGGTCACCAGGTTGGCGGGGTCGTTGGCCTTTTCCCGCAAAATCTGGCCGCTCTCGTCGCGGAACAGGCGGAAGGGGATTTTGTGATGCACATCGTGCTGGCGCGCCCCTTCGGGCTTGCCACAGGCCTGACAGCGGTAACCGTCGCGCGCCCGCACGGCGTCACGCAGGCGCGGCCAGTCGGGGCCGTAATCGTTGGGGGCGTTCGTCCACAGGCCGGCGCGGCTCAGGCGTTCGACCGTCGCCTCGGAGAGCGAGAGCCAGTAGCCGGTCGTTTGCAGGTCGGTAGGTGGCAGGTCGAGCGGCTCCTCGCCGAGGGTCTCGCGGCTGTACCAGCGCAGTTTGCGAAAGCCGACGACTTGCGTGGTGACCTGCAACTCGCCCCAGCCTTTTGCGTGCGAGATTTCGTCCGAGTTCGGGCGGAGCAGAATTTCCTGCCCGCCGATGGAAAGCACCTGAATCGTGGTCTGTTTGAGCGGCTCGGTAAAGTAGTCGCCGTCGAAAGGGCGCAGGCGAGCCGCCTTTTGCTCGAGGTCGAGGCTTTCCACCAGGTACGCCTGCGCCTCGTGCAGATAGACCGCGCCGGGGTGGGCCATCCAGAGCGCCGATTCCCCGTCCACGAGGCCGACCGTCTGCGCTCTGCCGTCTGCAGTCTGCGGTCTGCCGTCTGCGGTTTGCCGTCCACTATCCGCGGTCTGCAGCACCACCGTCTCCGGCGAAGCCGAGCGCAGGGAAATCTCCGCCGCCGGATAGGAATCGGCCATCCAGGAGTATTTTTCCTGCGAGCGGTGCGCCTCGCGGTTGGCGACCAGGAAGTCGAGGAACTCGTCCACGTCCAGCGCGCCGAACTTCTCGCCCTGGGCGAAGGGCAACTCGAACATGGCGCAGCGCAGATGGGCGAGCAGGATGAGTAGATGGTCGGGGTTGATGAGCGCCTGCTCGGGGGAACGGTCGAAGAGGTAATCGGGGTGGCGGACGAGGTACTGGTCAATCGGGCTGGCCGAGGCGACCAGCACCGCCGCGGCGGGCGCGGACCCGCGGCCGGCGCGTCCGGCCTGCTGGCGCGCGCTGGCCACCGTCCCCGGATAGCCGACCAGCAGGGCGACCTCCAGCCCGCCGATGTCAATACCCAACTCCAGGGCGTTGGTGGCGACGACCGTCCGCACCGTGCCGTCGCGCAGGCCGCGTTCGATTTCGCGCCGCTGGGAGGGCAGGTAGCCGCTCCGGTAGCCCCGGATAGAGTGAGAAGTAAGACGTGGGAAGTAAGAAGGCTCTTCCTCCTTCTCGCTTTTTACTTTTGCCTTCTCGCTCTGCAGATACGTCAGCAGCAACTCGACACTCCGCCGCGAACGGGCAAAGACGACCTGCTGGAGGCCCTCGGCGTGAACCTGCTGGGCGAGACGGACGCTTTCCATCAGGGCGCTCTTGCGCAGGCCGAGGGCTTCGTCCACGATGGGGGGGTTGTAGAGGAGAAAGTGACGCGGGCCGCGGCCGGAGCCGTCGCGGTCAATCAGGCGGACGGGGGACTCAATGAGCCGCTCGGCCAGTCCGCGCGGGTTGCCGATGGTGGCCGAGGTCAGCAGGAATTGCGGAGCGGCGCCGTAGAACCTGGCCACCCGCTTCAGCCGCCGCAGGACGTTGGCCACGTGCGAGCCGAAGACGCCGCGGTAGGTGTGCATTTCGTCAATCACCACAAAGCGCAGATGACGGAAGAACTGCTCCCAGGGGGTGTGATGCGGCAGGATGCCGGTGTGGAGCATGTCGGGGTTGGTGAGGATGATGCGGGCGCTCTCGCGGATGGACTTGCGGTCGTGCTGGGGAGTGTCGCCATCGTAGATGGATGTTGGAACGTTAGCACGTTTAAACGCTTGAACGTGAAAACGTGTTAACGTGGAAAGTTGGTCTTGGGCCAGCGCTTTCGTTGGAAACAAATATAGCGCCCGCCCAGATTCATCTTCCAATAACGCCGAAAGGACGGGCAGGTTGTAGGCCAGGGTCTTGCCGGAGGCGGTGCCGGTGGCCAGGACGAGGTTCTCCCCGGCGCGGGCCGCCTCCCAGGCCTCGACCTGATGGCTGTAGAGACGCTCGAGGCCGAGGGCGCGCAGCATCTCGACGAGCGGGGGCGGCACATCTGCAGGAAGAGGCCGTAGGTCCGCGGGACGGGGCGGGAGGGAGACCCAGGCGGCGAAGTGCGGACCCGTCTCGGGGTCGGCGCGCCAGCGGTCGAGTAAACGGTCGAGGCTCATGATTGAAGAATTTTGGCCGCCGAGGAAATTTCCGGCCACATTTTTCGGGAAATTCGCAGTCTACTCTGCTTCACTGCCAAGGCGTCCAGCGGATTGGGGAATCATCAAAGGTTTTTCTTGGCGAACTTGAACAGATTCTTGGCGTTCTCCGCCTCTTGGCGGTGATGCCGGATAGAGTCTACTTCTTCAACCGGCGCCGGGGCTGGGGCATGCCGAGGGGATTGGGCGTGCGCGCCTCCAGCGGCAGGTACGACTGGCGCAGTTTGACCGGTTCGCCGGGGGCGGTCAGCCGCAAGTTGAGCATCTCAACGAAGACCGAGAAGCCCATCGCAAAGTAGATGTATCCTTTGGGAATGTGGGCGTGCAGCGCCTCGACAATCAGCGACATGCCGATGAGCAGCAGGAAGGAAAGCGCCAGAATCTTGAGGGTCGGGTGGCGACCGACGAAGTCGCCGATCGGGCCGGAAGCGTACATCATGATGCCGATGGCGATGACGATGGCCGCAATCATGACGGCCAGTTCGTTGGCCATGCCAACCGCGGTAATAACCGAATCGAGCGAGAAGATGATATCGAGCAGGCCGATCTGGAGCACCACGCCGGTCAGGGTGGCGGCGGCTTTGCCGCTCCGGCCGCCCTCTTTGCCCTCCAGTTTCTCGTGAATCTCATGGGTGCTTTTGTAGAGCAGGAACAGCCCGCCCAAGAGCAGAATCAGGTCGCGGCCGGAGACCTCGAAGCCCCCCAGGGTGAAAATCGGCTCGGTGAGACGGATGATCCAACTGAGCGAGAGGAGCAAGAGGATGCGAGTCACCAGCGCCGCGCCCAGCCCTAGCCGCCGCGCCTTATTTTGCTGCGAGGCAGGCAGCCGGTCGGCGAGGATGGAGATGAAGACGATGTTGTCAATGCCCAGTACGATTTCGAGCACGGCCAGGGTGAGCAGGGCAATGGCGTTTTCGAGGGTGAAAAGTTCCATGAGTGACCTCCATGGCGAGGTGAAATACTTAATTTTACTCTCGAATGTTTGCCTCGAATGAAACGAATTCCTCGAAGTTCGGCCTGCGACGTTCTGAACTCTTGACAAAAAATACTAACCCGTTTATTATTTTCCGCCGCTAAAAAATAACAACTTGTATACTATTTTTCAGCCGCGCTATTTGACTCCAGACTCTTCGACGATTTGCTCCCATGTCTGTCCGTCACGCCATCCTCGGTCTTCTTGCGCAAAAGCCCCGCCACGGCTACGAACTGCGCGCCGCCTTCGAGGCCGTCGTCGGCGGGGGAGCAGCCTGGGAAGTGAAGCCGGCCCAAATCTACACCACTCTCGAGCGGCTGGAGGAGGCCGGCCTAGTGACTTGTGTCTCGGACCTGGGCGAGGGCGACGAACCGGCCCGCCGCATCTACGCCCTGGCCGATTCTGGCCGTCAGGTGTTGTCCGAGTGGCTCAGTGAGGGTGTAACGCCAGAACATCAGCGCGACGAGTTCTTCGTCAAACTGATCGTTGCCCTGGCCAGCGGCGAATCTGACCCGGCGCATCTCATCCAGACTCAGCGCGGTCGTCTCTACCAGGAACTGCACGACCTGACCACCCGCCGCGAAGCCTGCGACCCACAGCGCGAAATGGCGCAAATCCTGCTTCTCGACAAGGCCATCATGCACCTGGAAGCCGATTTACGCTGGCTGGACATCGCCGAACAACGCCTCGAGGAAGTCCGCCGCCAGCCCTTGCCCGAACCAGAACTGCGCCGCCGAGGAAGACCCCCCAAACATGGAGCGATTGAGTGATTAACTCACCTTACGCAGTTTTGAGTAAACTTGAGGCATGAAAAACGGTAAACTCCTCGATCTATACAGCGATTATTTGATATGTGCCTTCGGGCAAACTACCGCGACTGGCATGTCTGCTCTCTTGAATGGAGAAGTCAGTCACGACCAAGTACAACGCTT
>DAOTVO010000042.1:0-5691 GCA_034436335.1 Anaerolineales bacterium
ACGGCGCAGAAGCCCACGACGAAGCCGAAGACCTGAACGTCCGCAGCGCCTACCTGCACGTCCTGGGCGACGCGATTTCCTCCGTTGGCGTCATCGTCGCCGCCGCGCTGATTTGGTGGACGGGCTGGACCTGGCTCGACCCGCTCATGTCGGTCTTCATCGGAATCCTCATCGTGGTCAGTTCGTGGCGCGTGCTGAAGGGTTCCCTGCACATTCTGGTCGAAGGCGTCCCCGAACACCTGTCCATCGAAAAAATCAGCCAGAGCATGGCAAGCGTCCCCGGCGTGCTGGACGTTCACGACCTGCACGTCTGGAGCATTTGCTCGGGTCACATCGCCCTCAGCGCACACGTCCTCACCGCCGACCAGAAAATCACGGATGGCGACGGCATCATGACCGAACTCAAAGCGCGACTGAGAAAATTCGGCATCGAGCACACCACCATTCAGTTTGAGTGCGAAGCGTGCGGGCAGGGGGCGCACCTTTCTCTTGGAAGAGTATAGAAACTACTTCAACTACGAAGATTTGTTGGACAACTCATTGAGTGGTCCAACGTTGGGTTGCGGCTGGTCGCGCTACGTCTTACCCGTGGCAAAAATCTGATAAGTATGAAGATCACAAAACAGCATAAAGGCAAATTAAGCTTTGTAGTCGAGAACCTCCGGGCTGTCATTGGGAGGCGACGTTCTTTCCCCACGTTGCACTCATAATGACAGAGAGATCGCTTTTCAGCCCCTCTTCCGCTGGAAGAGGGGCTGAAAGAAAATGGGAGAGAAGGGTTAGTGCTTGCCGTTACCGCCGGCCCAGGCCGGGCGCCCGGTCTCCTGGCGGAAGGTGTAGGTTGTGCCGTCTTGCATCACAACCTGAATGGCGGTAAAGAGACCCTGGTCGCCGGGGAAGCCGGTGACCGTGACAACCTGCCCCGGCTGCGGGGTGAAGCCCAGGCTGGCAACGTAGCGCTGGCTGCCGAGCTGAACCCCAACCGTCTGTCCGTCATCGGTGACAAGCGTCAGTGTGCCATAGGCATAAGCCGAGATTGTGCCGCGCAAGGTGCTGAGGTTTGCCAGGTTGGCCTGCGCCTGCACTTGCGGCACGCCGCTGAGGCTGCCCTGCCCTTGCCCGCCCTGCTGACCATAGCCCTGCCCATGGCCGTTGCCGCTCTGACCATGATTACCATTGCCGGGGGTATAAGCCAGCGCCTCGGCGTACTGTTCGGCGGTCATGTATTGCGGGACATAAGTTTCTCCGGTTTGAGCCTGCAGCGCAGACGTGAAGGCTTGCAGATGATTCTTTGAGCCGTTCATCAGATTGGTGTAGACCAGTTGAATGTCGGCGTTGTCGGTTTGCGCCAGGCGGGTTTGCAGGTCGAGGATGTCAATCTCTTCGATCGCCGCGCCAACCTTCAGCGCCTCGGCTGCCGATTGGCTGCCCTGCGCCGTCAGCGTGTTGTAGAGATTTTGCAGCGAAGAATCGGCAAACGAACCGGCAGGCAGCGCGGGGGCGGTCAGCGCGTAGCGGTCGAGCAGCGTTTGCACCGAATCCATGTGCATCTGCTCGCTGGCGGCGATGTTTTGGAAGGTGGACAAATTCCAGGCGGCGTTTAGAGCGGTATAGACATCCCGCGCCATCTTCTCTTCCTCATACATAAACAACAGGCTGGCTTTTTCCTGCTCGCTCAAATCGGCAGGCGGAATGGCGGCCAGTTGGGCGGCGTGGTCTTCCGTGCCAGGTTGCCCGTTCCCGGCATTGCCATTTCCGGTCAGCGGAGCGGCTGCTCCGCCTGCTGCCTGCGCGCCAATGACGTTGTAAGCGGCAGTACCAAGCGCCACGACCAAAATCGCGGACAGTGTGCCAATCAAAATGTTGCGTAACATGGTTTTTCTCCTTGTTTGAGAGTGTTTTTTGAAGTTATGCGCTGGATGTTCTTCATCCAACTTGCCCCCATCATAAGCCCCGAATGTAAAGAAAATTTAAACTTTCCAGCAAGGTTGTGCGAAATTTGTGACACGCCTGGTTTTACACAATCTTCACAAATTCTTGCCGGTCTCTACAATTTTTATTTGATAAAATTTTATTTGATAAAAAGGTAGTCGGATGGTTGTTCGGCGATGCGGTTATCCGGTTATGAAGTTAGCCAGTCAACCGCACAGCCAGAATACCAAACCCCGATAACTGATGACTGAACGGAGCCTGCTATGTCCGAAATTCATCCTTCCCTCCTCACCCGCATCCGCGAGCGGCTCGGCCCAAAAAAATTTCCCAGCGATGAGCGGGGACGAATCCGCATGGTGGTAGACAGCCTCATCCTGCACCTGCACCCCTCCAAAGTGCCGGTCACCACCCTGCGTTGGACCTACACCTGGGGGCTGGGCGGGCTGTCTGCCGTCCTGCTGGCCCTGCTGATGTCCACCGGCGTCATCCTGCTCAACAACTACACCCCCTCCGTGCCGCAGGCCTACCTCGATATTCTCACCCTGCGCTCCAACGTCTGGTTTGGCGAACTGATTCGCAACGTGCATCACTGGAGCGCCAACCTGCTGATTGTGGTTGCCGTGCTTCATCTTGTTCGCGTCTTTGCCACCGGGGCCTACCGCCCGCCGCGCGAACTGAACTGGCTGATTGGCGTTGCCATGCTGCTGCTCATCATCGGCGCCAATTTCACCGGCTATCTGCTGCCCTGGGATCAACTGGCCTTTTGGGCTATCACCGTAGGCACAAGCATCATCAGTTACATTCCGCTGATCGGCGAAAGCCTCAGCCGCCTGGTTCTGGGCGGGCCAGAAGTTGGGGCGCGCACCCTGCTCAACTTCTACTCGCTGCACATTGCCATCATCCCGCTTGGCATTGCCGCCTTGGCCTCCTATCACTTCTGGCGCGTGCGCAAAGACGGCGGACTGACCCTGCCAAAATCGCTGACGCCCAGCGAATCCGAAGAAAAGCCGGAGCGCGTCACCACCATCCCGCACCTGGTACGCAAGGAACTGGTCTTTGCCGCCACCTGGATAGCCGCCGTGCTGGTCTTTGCCATGCTCGTCCCGGCGCCGCTGGAAGGCATTGCCAACCCCGACCTCTCGCCCAACCCGGCCAAAGCGCCCTGGTACTTTATGGGCTTGCAGGAACTGTTGCTGCACTTTCACCCGCTGGTGGGCGCAATCGTCATCCCCGCGATTGCGATTTTGGGACTTTTCCTGCTGCCGTTTGTGGATGTGCGCCCCGATAACGTGGGAATCTACTTCCGCTCCAGGCGCGGACGCAGCCTGAGCCTGGTAGCCGTTGGTTTGGCGCTGCTCCTCACCCCGGCCTGGGTGCTGCTCGATGAATTTGTGCTGAACTGGACGGCCTGGCTGCCCGGCTGGGACCCGCTATTCTCCAACGGACTCGTTCCCCTGGCGCTCATCGCGCTGGGACTGTTCCTGCTTGATGGGTGGATAACCCGCCACCTTGCAGCCAACACCGAAGAGCGGATTTTATTCTTCGCCGTCTTCCTATTCGTTGCCTTCATCGTTCTCACCATCATTGGCATCTTCTTTCGCGGCCCGGGTATGGCGCTCTACTGGCCATGGGAGATGCCTGCGGTAGTTCATTAGTAATTTATGCGTAGTAATGACCCAGCATTCCGGAGTTCCCATGTCTGAAACATCCTCTTCCTCCCAAAACATCTCCCGGCGCGATTTTCTCAAAATTGCCTGGGGCTTCTTTGGCGGGCTGGCCGCGCTCGAAGCAGGCGGCATCCTGTGGGCTTACCTTCAACCCCGCCTGGCCGAAGGCGAATTTGGCTCGGTCATCAACCTGGGCGCGGTGGAAAACTTCCCGCCCGGCTCGGTCACGCACATCACCAACGGACGCTTCTACCTCGTCCGTCTGGCCGATGGCGGCCTGCTGGCGCTCTATCAACGCTGCACACATCTCGGCTGCACCGTACCGTATGACCAGACCCGCGGTCAATTCGTCTGCCCGTGCCACTCGTCCGAATTTGACGGTCAGGGCGCAGTCAAAAACCCGCCCGCCCCGCGCCCGCTTGACCTGTTTGCCATCCGCATCGAAAACGGCGAAATCCTGGTAGATACCGGCAAGCCAATTCAGCGGTCTTCGTTTGACCCCTCTCAAGTCGTTTATGCGTAGGACAAAATCGTATTTTGTCCAACAAAGGACTCTCTTATGACCCCCTCCCGCACCCGCCTTATCGAAATCCTGGTTGGCTTGCTTGCCACCCAACTGATTGTCTTTGGCCTGGCTTTTTACATCGTCAACGAACCGCAGCGACTCATCAGCGCCCAGAATGAAATCCTGACCACCCAACTGGATGAAGCCATGACGCTTTATGCCGAAAACTGCGCCGTCTGCCACGGGCTGAACGGCGAAGGAATTGGCTCCACCCCGCCGCTGAACAACCCCGCCCTGGCCTCCATGCCTTACGATGAATTGTTCAAAACCATCGCGCGCGGGCGGTATGGAACCTCCATGCCTGCCTGGAGCAAGGATGACGGCGGCCCGCTCAGCGATTATCAGATTTCCGTACTGGTCTCGCTGGTACAATCCGGCGATTGGCAGTCCACCGGCGACCGCGTGGTCAACCTGGGGCTGGCCCCGCTCACCCCCTTTACCACTCAACCCGACCCGGCCTTGCTGGAAAGAATCGCCGCCCTGCCAGATGGCGAAACCCTCAAGAGCGCGGTGCTGCTCTACGCCGATTCGTGCGTGGCCTGTCATGGCGCGAATGGACTCGGCACGGCGCTGGCCCCGGCGCTGAACGATACCGACACGCGCGCCAAATCTGCCGATGAACTGACCCGCACCATCACGCTCGGCCTGCCCGGAACGCGTATGAGCGCCTGGAGCGGGCAACTGACCCCCGAAGAGATTTCCGGGCTGGTGACGCTCATCCAACGCTGGGACGAAATCCCCCTGGGGACAATTCCTGCGCCAAATGTGCCCATTCCCACCACTGCGGAATCGATTGCTCTGGGCGGCGACCTGTTCGCGGCCAACTGCGCCCGCTGTCACGGCCCAGAAGGACAGGGAACGCCGCGCGCTCCGGCCCTCAACGTCAAATCCTTCCTGACGCAGACCAACGACCAGGCCATGCAGTTGATTATCTCCGGCGGGGTGCCGGGCACGGCCATGCCCGCCTGGGGCGACCGCATGACCGACGCCGAAATTCAGGCCATTGTGAGCTTCATTCGTCAGTGGGAGCCGACCGCGCCCGAAGTGGCCGTTCCTACCCGTCCGGGTAGAGGCGGCCCGCCCTGGCTGCGCAACAACACCAGCCCGTCCCAGCCCGGCCAGCCGGCGGAAACGCCTGCCGGTCAGCAGCCCTCCTCCGGCAGCGCGGGCGGCCCGGCGTGGGCGCAATCCCAAAATCAACCCGCCTGGTGGCAAACGCTCAACTGGCCGCTGCTGCTGGGTCTCACCGCCGCGCTCTCGGTCATTTTCTCGCTGATTGCCGCCGGCTTGAGCGGGTTGAGGAGACCATCATAGCAAAATTTTGCCTTTGTATTGGGCCGACACGAACACGAGCATGAACACAGAGACGGCGCAGAAGCCCACGACGAAGCCGAAGACCTGAACGTCCGCAGCGCCTACCTGCACGTCCTGGGCGACGCGATTTCCTCCGTTGGCGTCATCGTCGCCGCCGCGCTGATTTGGTGGACGGGCTGGACCTGGCTCGACCCGCTCATGTCGGTCTTCATC
>DAOTVO010000043.1:0-16098 GCA_034436335.1 Anaerolineales bacterium
TGCGCTACGCTCACAGCGGCACCTTGTTTGAAGGACGTTTTCGCGCCAAGCCCATTCAAACGACCGACTACCTGCTTCATCTCTGCCGCTATATTCACGGCAACCCGGTGAAAGATGGACTGGTGGCGCACCCCGCCGATTGGGAATATTCCAATTACCTGGAGTGGAGCGGCGAGCGCAACGGCAGCCTGGTGGACCGTGAATTTATCCGCGAGCACTTCGGCACCAGCGAAGCCTACCGCAAATTTCTGCTGGAGTATTTGCTGACCCGCAACCTGCCTGAAGATGTGCTAAAGTTTTTGGAAGATTTGGAGAAGTAGAGGTGCTGTCATCTTGCAGATGACAGTCACCTCAACATGCTATAATTTGGACAGATTCCAAACTGCGGAAGTCTGCGCCGACTATCATTCCAGGAAGGTCTTCCATGCCGCGAAAAAACCAATCCAACGCCCATCGCCCGATTGACTCCTACCAGCATCTCGACAAGGAACGTCTCAACAACCCGCCCGCCGGCCTGGTGACGCCCGAAACCGACCCCGACGCCGGCGAGAAGAAGAAGCGCTACGCCTACGACCCCCACCTCGACCCGCAACTCGTCTGGGCCGGCAAGGCGGAACACACGTCCTTTGAAGTCCCCACCGTCTCGCTCCACGTCCACGAGCGCATTGACCCCAGGACCATCATCGAGGCGGTGAGGAAAGTGAATAGTGGACAGGGGATAGCGGATAGGGGCGCGATGCAGTTACCCCTGTTCGAGATGGAGCGCGAAGAGCCGCTGCGCGAGGCGGTGGAGTTCTATCAGCACAAGCACGGCTGGAGCAACCGCCTCATCGCCGGCGATTCGCTGCTGGTGATGAACTCGCTCTTACAAAAAGAGGGCCTGGCCGGCAAGGTGCAGATGATCTACATTGACCCGCCCTACGGCATCAAGTACGGCTCCAACTTCCAGCCCTTCGTCAACAAGCGCGACGTGAAGGACGGCAAGGACGAGGACCTGACCAGCGAGCCGGAGCAGATCCGCGCCTTCCGCGACACCTGGGAACTCGGCATCCACTCCTACCTCACGTATCTCCGCGACCGCCTACTGCTGGCGCGCGAACTCCTGACCGAGAGCGGCAGCATCTTCGTGCAGATTTCCGATGAGAACGTCCACCGCGTGCGCTGTCTGATGGATGAGGTGTTTGGGGCGGGGAATTTTGTGAGCCTCATCGCCTTTCGGACTCACAGCCCATTAGGGGTGAAACTCTTGCCCAACCCATACGATTACCTGGTGTGGTATTCAAAGGACAAATCCAAACTCAAATACAGATCCCTATACCTCTATAAAGACAGTGGTGAGGGTACTCAATTTACGTATGTTGATAAACACGGGACTCGCCGCAGCATGACACGAGATGAATGCCTGCACCCCGAACTCATACCAGATGGCGCAAGGGTTTTTCGTCTGGTCAATCTGCCGTCGTCCGGTTATACGGAAAGCTGTACGTTCGATTTCAAGTATGAAGGAAAGACTTATAAACCATCACGGGGAAGAAGTTGGAAGACTACTTTAGATGGCATGCAAAGGCTTGTCAGAGCTAGACGTGTCTACGCGACTGGCAATTACTTGAACTATGTTTACTTTCTGGACGATTTTCCGTTGAGCAACCTTTCCGGAACCTGGAGTGACGTCTATACAGAGCTTGAAAAACAGTATGTTGTGCAAACTGGCGAGAAAGTCATCGCCCGCTGCCTCCTGATGACCACCGACCCGGGCGACCTGGTCTTCGACCCGACCTGCGGCAGCGGCACCACCGCCTATGTGGCCGAGCAGTGGGGCCGGCGCTGGATCACCTGCGATACCTCGCGCGTGGCGCTCGCCCTCGCCCGCCAGCGGCTGATGACCGCCGTCTTCGATTACTACGAACTGGCGCACCCCGAAGAGGGCGTCGGCTCTGGCTTTAAGTACAAGACCGTGCCGCATGTGACGCTCAAATCCATCGCCAACAACCCGGAGATTGACGGCATCCATGCCCGCCTGCACCCGGCGGTCGAAAAAGCCCTGGCCGACCTCAACGCAGCGCTCCGTCTCCCCTCTCCCAGAGGGAGAGGGGCCGGGGGTGAGGGCGATCCCCGCTACAAAGTCGCCACCGGCGGGCGCGCCGGGCAGTTTGTGGATTTCGCCGCGCCGGACGACGCCACCTTTACGATGCCGTCCGGCCAGGTCGTCAAGGTCAACGAACTGCTCGAATGGGAGGTCCCATCCACCTGGGAAGCGTTCCTCTCCAACCTTGACCCCGAACCCAAGGAAGAGATACTTTCCACCCTCAACACTATTCACTCTCCACTATTCACTACATTCCACGCCGCCCGCCGCGCCATGCAAAAGGCCATGGATGAGGCCATCGCCCGCCACGCCGACCAGGAGACGCTCTACGACCAGCCGCTGGTGGACCGCAAACGGGTGCGCGTCAGCGGGCCGTTCACCGTGGAGGCCGTCCCGGCGCCGGTGGTCAAAGCGCCGGAGGAGGTTCTCCAGGCCGCGCCCCAGGCCGGCGACGCCTCGGTCGCCCGCTCCGGCGAGACGCTGCGTCAGGCCGAATGGCGCGACGAACTGCTGAAAACCGGCATCCGCGGCAAGGCCGGGCAATACCTCCGCTTCAGCCGCCTCGAACCGCTGCCCGGCTGCCGCTGGCTGCATGCCGAAGGCGAAACCCGTCCCTCCGCCGAGGGCGCCGATTCGGTGCGCGAGGAGGCCCCGGCCTACAGCCCGATGCGCGTCGTCGTCTCCTTTGGTCCCGAACACGCCCCGCTCGAACGGCGCCAGGTGGAACGCGCCTGGCAGGAGGCCCAGCAACTCTCCCCCAAGCCCAAGATGCTCCTCTTTGCCGCCTTCCAGTTCGACCCCGAAGCGGCCAAAGACATTGACGAGATGAAGCCGGAACTGGCCGGCATGCAGTTCCTCAAAGTGCAGATGAGCGCCGACCTGCTGACCGACGACCTAAAGAAAAAACGCGCCGGCAACGAGTCGTTCTGGCTCATCGGCCAGCCGGATGTGCAAGTGCGTAAAGAAAAAGACGGCAAATGCACGGTCGCCGTCGGCGGTTTTGATTACTACAACACCAAGACCGGGCAAATCGAATCGGGCGGCAGCGACAAAATCGCCCTGTGGATGCTGGACACCGATTACGACGGGCGCAGCCTCTACCCGCGCCAGGTCTTCTTCCCCATGGCCGGCGATGACGAAGCCTGGGCCAGGCTGGCCCGCAACCTGAAAGCCGAAATTGACCCCGAGCGCCTGCGCGCCTACTGGGGGACCGTGTCGCTGCCCTTCGAGTTGGGCGAATACCGGCGCATCGCGGTCAAGATTGTGGACGACCGCGGCATCGAGAGTTTGAAAGTGGTGGAGGTGGAATGATGCCGCGCGCCACGATTGACCGCCTCATCATCAACTCGCCCTACGAGGAGCCGAAGCATTACTGGCGCTACGACCCGGCCACGAAACTCTTCGACCTGGCCGAGGGCCGCCGCCCGGCGGGCTACGTGGTGGCTACCCCCGGCTCCAAAGCCTTCGACGACCCCGGCCTGTTCGTCGAAATTCCGCTGGTCAATCAAATCCGCCCGCGCCTCAAAGCCTGGCGCCAGGCAGGCTATCCGGGCGTCACCAGCCTCACCAAGCGCCTGCTCGAACACTGGCAGGACCCTGCGAACTTCGACCGGCGGCGCTTCTTCTTCTGTCAACTCGAGGCAATTGAAACGCTCATCTGGCTGACCGAAGCCGCCCCGGCCGAGCGCGCCGGCCTCCAAATCCCCGGCGATGGCGGCGACTTCGTCCGTCAATGCTGCAAAATGGCCACCGGCTCCGGCAAGACGATTGTAATGGCCATGCTCATCGCCTGGCAGGTGCTCAACAAAGTGGCCAACCCGCAAGATGCGCGCTTCTCCAAGAACGTGCTGGTCATTGCGCCGGGGCTGACGGTCAAAAAGCGGCTGGAAGTCCTGTATCCCTCGGCGGAGGGCAACTACTACGAAGCCTTCGACATCGTCCCCTCGGCGCTGCTCGACAAACTGCGCCAGGGGCGCGTCCTGGTGCGCAACTGGCACGCCCTGGCCTGGGAGAGCGAAGAGCAAATCCAGCGGCGCAAGAGCGTGGACAAGCGCGGCCCCAAGAGCGACGAGGCCTACACCCGCGAAGTCTTAGGCGAGATGGCGGGCGCCAGCAACCTCCTGGTCATCAACGACGAAGCGCATCACGCCTGGCGCGTCAACCCCGAAGCGCGCGACAAGTACCTGCGTCAACGCGACCTGAAAGACAGCGCCGAAGAAGCCACCGTCTGGATCGGCGGCCTCGACCGCCTGCACCGCGCGCGCGGCATCCTCAAGTGCTACGACTTTTCCGCCACACCTTTTGCCCCCTCCGGCGGCAAGAGCGGCGAAGAGACCCTCTTCGGCTGGATCGTCAGCGACTTTGGGCTGAACGACGCCATCGAATCGGGTCTGGTCAAGACCCCGCGCGTCGTCATCCGCGACGACGCCGTGCCGGATGCCAAGACCTACCGTTCGCGTCTCTACCACATCTACAACGACCCGGACGTAAAGGACGACCTCAACCGCCGCGCCGAACCGCACGAACCCCTGCCCGACCTGGTGCTGAACGCCTACTACCTCTTGGGTTTTGACTGGCGAGAAACGCTAAAAGCCTGGCAGGCGGCCGGTCTGCCCACCCCGCCGGTCATGATTACCGTCTGCAACCGCACCGAGACGGCGGCGCGCGTCAAACACGCCTTCGACTCAAAACGCATCCAGATTGATGAGTTGTGCGACCCTTCACGCATCCTGCACATCGACTCGAAGGTGCTGGCCGAAGCCGAAGCGCGGGAAGAAATGGATAGCGGGCAGTGGGTAGTGGATAGTGAAGAGTGGATAGTGGATGGTGAACAGGACGATGGTTCGACCGATGCCCCACTAGCCACTCCCCACAAATCACTAACCACTGCGCAAAAAGCGGAGCGTTTGCGCCAAATGGTAGATACGGTCGGCAAAGCGGGGCAGCCCGGCGAGCAGATTCAAAACGTCATCTCGGTCGGCATGCTCTCCGAGGGCTGGGATACCAAGACCGTCACGCACATCATGGGCTTGCGCGCCTTCACCTCGCAGTTATTGTGCGAGCAAGTGGTAGGACGCGGCCTGCGGCGTACCTCCTACGAGGTCAATCCCCAAAGCGACCTGTTCGAGCCGGAATACGTCAACATCTTCGGCGTGCCGTTCACCTTCCTGCCGCACGAAAGCACCGAAAGCGGCCCGCCCCCGCCGCCCGAGCCCAAGACGCTCGTGCAGGTAGACCCGGCCAAAGCCGCCTATGAACTCCGCTGGCCGAACGTGGTGCGCATCGAACACGTCTTCCAGCCCGTGCTGACGGTAGATTGGCCGTCTCTGCCGCCGCTGGAACTGGACGCCGCCAGGACCGCCCAAATCGCTGAACTGGCGCCCATCCTGGAAGGCAAGCCGGACGTGACCAAGGTGGACCGTATCGAACTGGAACGCCTGGCGCAGGAATTCCGCACCCAGCGCATCATCTTTGAGACGGCGCGCGATGTCTTCGACCAGATGAAAACTGCCTGGCGGGGCAGCCGCGAGATGCTGCTGGCGCAACTCATCCGCATTGTGGAGCAGTTCATCCGCTCCGACCGCATCCGCATCACCCCGCCGCTCTTCTACCAGGACGAACTGCGCCGCCGGCTCATCATCACGCTCAACATGAGCCGCGTCATTCAGCATGTGCTGGATGCCGTCCGCCAGGAAAACAGCGAGCGCCTCGAGCCGGTCTTCGACCGCGACCATCCCATCCGCTCCACCGGCGGGATGAGCGCCTGGTACACCGGCAAGCCCTGCCATGTCACCCACAAGTCGCACATCAATGTCTGCGTCTATGACAGCGCTTGGGAAGCCTCCGACGCCTTTGCCCTGGAAAACAGCGAGTCCGTGGCTGCCTGGGTCAAAAACGACCACCTCGGCTTTGAAATCCCCTACCTGTATCAAGGTGTAGTGCGCAAATACCGCCCCGATTTTCTCGTGCGGCTCGCCGGCGGCGAGATGCTCCTCCTCGAAACCAAAGGCGAAGAGAGCGAGCAAGACCAGGTCAAACACCGCTACCTGGAGGAATGGGTGCAGGCGGTCAACGCGCACGGCGGCTTCGGTCAGTGGAAGTGGGCAGTTGCGCGGCAGCCGGGCGAAATCCGCGATGTGCTTTTGGCCATCTAAGCGCCTATCCGAAAAGAGTAGGGCAGGCTTTCCAGCCTGCCCTATAATCAAACCATCCCCCCAGCGACTATCCGACTCCCGACGATTAGACTCTAGACTCCCATGAAACTCACCGCCCTCGCCGGCGGGGTCGGCGGCGCCAAACTGGCCGACGGCCTCGCCCAAATTCTCCCTCCCGAAGACCTGACCGTCATCGTCAACACCGGCGATGACTTCGAGCACTTCGGCCTCTACATCTCCCCCGACCTGGACACGGTCTGCTACACCCTGGCCGGGCTGGCTAACCCGGTCACCGGCTGGGGCCGCGCCGAAGAGACCTGGCAGGCGCTGGAATCCCTGCGCCGCCTCGGCGCCCCCGATTGGTTCGCCCTCGGCGACCGCGACCTGGCCACCCACCTCGAACGCACGCGGCGGCTCAAAGAAGGCCAGACCCTCAGCCAAATCACCCGCGACTTCTGCCGTGCCTGGGGCGTGCGTCACGCCGTCCTGCCGATGAGCGACGACCCCGTCCGCACGATGGTGGACACGCTCGAATACGGCGAACTGCCCTTCCAGGAATATTTCGTCAAATATCGCTGCGAACCGCGCGTGCGAGGCTTCCGCTTCGAGGGCCTCGAATCCGCCCGCCCGGCCCCCGGCGTGCTGGAGGCCCTTCAGGAAGCCGATGCCGTCGTCCTCTGCCCCTCCAACCCCTGGGTGAGCATAGACCCCATCCTGGCCCTCATCTCTACCCCGTATCCCCCCTTCTCTTCTCCCACAGGGAGAGGGGAAGGGGGGCGCAGGGGGGATGGGGTGAGGTGGGTAGCCATCTCCCCCATCATCGGCGGCAAGACGGTCAAAGGCCCGGCGGCCAAAATGTTCGCCGAACTCGGCATCGAACCCTCCGCCCTGGCCGTCGCCGAGCACTACCGCGGCCTCTTGACCGGCTTCGTGCTCGACACCGCCGACTCCGCCCTGGCCGAAGCGATTCAACGCGCAAACATTCCAACGTTCATCACCGACACCCTGATGAATTCCCCCTCCGACCGCCGCCGTTTGGCCGAAGATGTGTTAAACTTCATTCGTTCTCTCCTGACCGCCGAACACTGAACACTGAACACTGATTACTGACCACTGAATCATGACCATCTGGGCCATCGTCCCCGTCAAACCCCTGCGGCGCGGCAAATCCCGTTTGGCCGGCCTGCTGACCGAAGACCAGCGCACGCGTCTCAACCGCTACCTCCTGGAACACGTCCTGAACGTGCTCAAGGAAGTGACCGAAATCGAGCATACCCTGGTCGTCAGCCGCGACCCGGCCGCCCTGGCCCTGACGCGCGAACTCGGCGGCCACACGGTGCTGGAAAACGGCGCGCCGCAGTTCAACCTGGCGCTGAAGCGCGCCACCGCCGTCGCAAAATTGCACGGCGCGCACGCTGTATTGATCCTGCCTGCCGACCTGCCGCTCGTCACCCCGGCCGACATCCGCCAAGTGCTGAAGCGCGCCGGCAAGCCGCCAGTGGTCGTCATCAGCCCAGACCGGCGCGAAGACGGCACCAACGCCCTGTTCGTCAACCCGGCCGGATTGCTGGACTATGCCTACGGTCCCGGCTCGAACCGCCGCCACGCCGAACGCGCCGCCGAAGCCGGAGCGCGGGTCGAACTCCTCGTCTCCCCCTCCATCGGACTCGACCTCGACCTGCCCGAAGACCTGGAAGCCGTCGGCGGGCTGAAGGGTCTGGGGCTGGAATAGGCGAACCGCAGCACAGGCATTTTTTCAAAACACAAAGAACACAAAGATTCACCAAGAGTTTTTGATTTTCTTCGCGGCCTTTGTTTCCCCTTTGTGACCTTCGTGTTTCCTCCCCTTAATTTCAAAAATAACATCTTCCCTTCTGCCTTACTAATGCTATAATCAAGTTGTCAGACAATTCCCCCAAGAGGTGACCTATGGAGAATGCCCGCAATCCCCTCATCATGACGCCCGCACAACTCCAGACCGAACTCTGGCGCTGTGAGTTTTGCGAGGAAAAACCGTGCCGGGAAGCATGCCCAGTGCATTGCTCTCCGGCCGATTTTATTATGGCGGCGCGCCTCGGCCAGCCCTCCGACATCAAACGCTCGGCCGCGGAAATCCTCTCGGCCAACCCGCTCGGCGGCGTGTGCGGCATGGTCTGCCCCGATACGTTCTGCATGGCCGCCTGCACGCGCAAGAAGTTCGACGGCCCCATCAACATCCCCCTCGTCCAGGCCACCCTGGTCGAGATGGCCAAGCAGCAGGGCGACCTCCAGCCCTTCGAGAAACCGCAGCCCAATGGCAGGAAAGTGGCCGTGGTCGGCGGCGGACCGGCCGGGCTGGGCGCGGCCGCGGCGCTGGCGCAGATGGGCTACGCCGTGACCATCTTCGAGCGCGGCGACAAACTCGGCGGCATGGCCAATCTCATCCCCGACCACCGCCTCGACAAGCGCGTCGTCGAGAGCGACATTGCCTTCCTGCTCTCGCTCGGCGACATCACCGTCCAGACTGGCGCGACGGTCGAAGACCCGAAGTCCCTGTGCAAAGATTACGACGCCGTCTGCGTGACCGCCGGCCTGTGGAAGCCTATCGAACTCGGCATCGAGAACGAGTCCCTTGCCGTCAAGATGGTGGATTTGCTCTCGAACCCCTCGGCCTACCAATTCAGCGGGCGGGTAGCGGTCATCGGCGGCGGCGCGACCGCCCTCGACTGCGCCCTGACAGCCCGGCAGCGCGGCGCGGCGCACGTGGAACTCTTCATGCTCGAAAAACTGGCCGAAATGCCGCTCACCGCCAAAGAGCGCAAGGAACTGCTCGACTTCGACATCGAGGTCAACGGGCGCATCCGCGTCACAAAGATTCTGGCCGAGAACGGCAAGGTGAACGCGCTGGAGACTCAGCGGGTCGAACTCCCCGATGGCCTGCCCTTCAGCCCGGCCAATGTGCGCGGTCTCTCCGGGACCGAGAGCCTGCGCGCCGGTATCGAGGCGGTCATCGTGGCGATCGGCATGAGGGGCGCGCTCCCCCGCGAACAGGCCGAGGGTCTGTTCTACGCCGGCGACCTGGCCAACGGTCCGAAGACGGTCGTGGAAGCCACTGCCTCGGGCAAGAACGCGGCGCTCGAAATCCACGCCTTCCTGCAAAAGCAGGCCAGGCCCGAAATCAAGAAAGCGACCAAGTCCTACTACGTCCTGCCGGGCTACAACCCCGTCCCCGTCTCGCTGGAGACCGAGTTCTTCGGGCGGCGCATCAAGTCCCCGTTCCTGGTCTCCGCCTCCCCGTCCAGCGACGGGCTGGAGCAGGTGACGCGCGCCTACCAGGCCGGCTGGGCGGGCGTGGTGATGAAGACCGCCTTTGACAACGTGCCGATTCACATCCCCGGCGAGTACATGGTCACGTTTGGCGGCACCACCTACGGCAATGCCGACAACGTCTCCGGCCATCCGCTCGACCGCGTCTGCCGCGAGGTGGAGCAGTTGGTGAAGCAGTGGCCCGACCGGCTGACGATGGCCTCCACCGGCGGCCCGGTCACCGGTCACGACGAGAACGACGCCAAAGGCTGGCAATCGAACACCAGGAAACTGGAAGCCGCCGGGGCGATGGGCATCGAGTACTCGCTCTCCTGTCCGCAGGGCGGCGACGGCACCGAGGGCGACATCGTCTCGCAGAACGCGGCGCTGACGGCCAAAATCATTGACTGGATCATGCAGGTCAGCGATCCCGACATTCCCAAACTGTTCAAACTGACTGCCGCGGTCACCTCTATCATCCCCATCCTGCGCGCCATCCGCGCCGTGCTGGACAAGTACCCGCACAAGAAGGCCGGCATCACGCTGGCAAACTCGTTCCCCACGCTGGCCTTCCGTCCCGCCCCCGGCCGCCGCTGGGAAGAGGGCGTGGTGGTCGGCATGAGCGGCGAGGGCGTGACACCCATCTCGTATCTGACGCTGGCCAACGCCGTGCCGGAGGGCATCGAGATTTCGGGCAACGGCGGGCCGATGCACTACAAGGCCGCCGCCGACTTCCTCGCCCTGGGCGTCAAGACCGTGCAGTTCTGCACCATCGTGATGAAGTACGGCTATGGCATCCTCCGCGACCTCGAATCTGGCACGGCTTTCCTGATGCAGGAGCGTGGCATTCGCTCGATGCAGGAACTCATCGGCATTGCCCAGCCGCAGCCCATCACCGGCTTCATGGAACTCTCGCCGGTCAAGAAGATTTCGCAGGTTATCCCCGAACTGTGCACCTCGTGCGGCAACTGCACCCGCTGTCCGTACCTGGCTATCAGCCTCGACGAGCGCGGCCTCCCGCACACCGACCCGGCGCGCTGCATCGGCTGTTCCATCTGCGCCAAGAAATGCTTCACCGGCGCGCTCTACATGCGCGAGCGCACGCCGGAGGAAGCCGCGGCGCTGCAAGAGCATTAGGAGAGATTCAACACCAAGATTCAACACAAAGGACACGAAGGATACACAAAGGCCGCAAAAAGAAATAAAACGTAACTGCCTACCCTGTCACTGCGAGGGTCGAGTAGGCGGCGCTCTTCCGCCGTATCGAGACCCGAATCAGTCTCATAATTACAGTGAGGAGATTGCTTCGCCCCTCGATTTCGATACGGCCTTTGGCCTACTCAATCATCGGGGCTCGCAATGACAAGGCCAAAAGAGGGTGGGTAGGTAGTTACAATAAAACATCTTTGTGCCCTTTGTGTTAAAACAGGAGAAAAATCATGACCACTCGATTCGAAAACGGCAT
This sequence comes from Anaerolineales bacterium, assembly GCA_034436335.1. GTDB lineage: Bacteria > Chloroflexota > Anaerolineae > Anaerolineales > Villigracilaceae > UBA877. Next base: position 10,991 of record DAOTVO010000043.1, read on the forward strand.
CGTTGTCACCCTCGGCGAGAACAACCGCGTCCTGTGGAATGCCGCGGTAGTGACCGAGGGCGAAACCATCCTGGCAGTGGGCGACGCCGCCGAGATGCAGCGCCGCTTCCCCAATGCCGAGGCGGTGGACTGCTCCGGCAAAATCGTCCTGCCCGGCTTCATCTGCGCCCACCATCACTTCTACTCCACGATGGCGCGCGGCATGGGCATCCCCGGCGAACCGGCCGAGAACTTCGTCCAAATCCTGGAGCGCCTGTGGTGGAAAGTTGACCGCGCCCTGCTGGACGAAGACATCCTCCTCTCGGCGCAACTGCCGCTCGTGGACTGCATCCGCAACGGCGTGACCACCGTCATTGACCACCATGCCTCCCCGTCCATGCGCGACGGCTCGCTGGACATCATCGAGGGCGCGGTGCGCCAGGCGGGAATTCGCGCCTCGCTCTGCTACGAAGTCTCCGACCGCAACGTCAAGGGCGGCGGAATCGCCGAAAATGAGCGCTTCATCAAGAAAGTCGGCCAGGGCGACGGGCAAATCGCCGCCATGATGGGCCTGCACGCCTCGTTCACGGTATCCGATGAAACGGTCGAGAAATGCGTCGGCATCGCCAACGAACACGGCGTCGGCTGCCACATCCACGTCGCCGAAGACGCCGCCGACCGCCAGGACGCGCTGACCCGCTACGGGGTCCCGACCGTGAACCGCCTGCATCGCCTTGGCGTGAGCGGCGAGAAATCCATCTTCGTCCACTGCGTCCACGTGGACGAGGCCGAGATGGAAATCCTCGCCGAGACCCGGACGGCCGTCGTCCACAACCCCGAGTCGAACATGAACAACGCTGTGGGCGTCACGCCGCTGCTGACGATGCTCAAAAAGGGCGTGCTGGTGGGCCTCGGCACGGACGGGATGAACTCGGACATGCTCGTGCAAATGCGCGCCGCCTACCTGCTGCACCGCCTGGCCAACCGCGACCCGCGCGTGGCCTTCGTCGAAGCGCCGACCCTGCTGCTCTACAACAACCGCGAGATTGCCCGCCGCCAGTTCGGGCTGACGCTGGGCGAGATTGCCGAGGGCCACCCGGCCGACCTGGCCATCCTCGATTACCACCCGCCCACGCCGCTCTCGGAGGCCAACTTCCTCGGCCATCTCATCTTCGGGCTGGTGGACGCCACGGTGGATACGACCGTCTGCCGCGGGCAAATACTCATGCGGAATAAACAAGTGCTGACCATGGACGAAGCGCGCCTCGCCGCCCGCTCGCGCGAACTGGCGCCGCAGATGTGGAAGCGATTGCAGGAATTGTGATTGCGTTACAAACAAACACTGAGTAGGTCGGATTGGCAATCCGACCTACTTTTTGTATGGGACACAAGGGCAGGAATACGATATAATCACACTTATTTTATCCAATAAGGAAAATTACTCATGAAACGCACTGCCCTTTATCTTCAGGATTCCCACGATTTGCGCGACGGGCTGGACTGCGTCCGCTATGCGGAAAGTCAGGGCTTCGAGGCCGTCTGGCAGGCCGAATCGCGGCTGGTGCGCGATGCCATCGTCCCCATGGCCGCCTATGCCGCCGTCACCGAACGCATCAAGGTCGGCTCGGCGGTCATCAACAACTGGACGCGCAACATTGGCCTGCTGGCCTCCACTTTCCTCACGCTGGACGACCTGGCCCCCAACCGCATCGTCTGTGGGATTGGCGCCTGGTGGGACCCGCTGGCAAAGAATGTCGGCATCGAACGCAAGAAACCGCTGACAGCCATGCGCGAGACCGTCACGGTGCTGCGTCGCCTGCTGAACATGGAGCGCGTCACCTTCGAGGGCGAATTCATCCACGTCCACGGCATCGAACTGGACGTGGTGCATGGCCGCCGCGAACCGCGTCACGTGCCCATCATGATCGGCGCCACCGGCGACCAGATGATGGAACTGACTGGCGAAATTGCCGACGGCGCCGTGCTGAATTACTGCGTCCCGCCCGAATACAACGACCGGGCGTTGGAACTGCTCGACAAGGGAGCGCGCAAGGCCGGCCGCCGCCTCGAAGACCTCGACCGCCCGCAACTCATCGTCTGCTCGGTGGACGAAGACCATGACAAAGCGATTGATTACTCAAAGATGCTCCTCTGCCAGTACCTGGCCCAGCAGCCGCACATCGCCAAAGCCAGCGGCGTCTCTGACGAGGTGGTGCAGGAGATTCAATCCATCCTCGGTTGGCCGGCCACCAAAGAGCAAATCAACCGCGCCAAACACCTCGTGCCGGATGAACTCGTCCACCGCATCACCGCCTCTGGCACGCCGGAGGAGGCCCGCGCCAAAGTGCAGGAATACATCAAGCGCGGCTGCACCTGCCCCATCCTCTACTCCGCCGGTGGGAACGTGAAATTGCTGATCGAAACGTTTGCGAACCAGAGATAAACGAAGATAAACAGAGATAACAAAGAGATACGTCATTGCGAGGGTGCAAAGCACTCGAAGCAATCCCCCGTCCAGAAGAGATTGCTGCGCCCCTGCAGGGCTTGCAATAACACGCCAGAAGAGTCCTGCGGGGCAAAACGCCCCGCTTTTTGTCCCCTCAACCAAACGTTCATCCATCTCCGTTCATCCCCGGTTTCCCCCGTCCATCCCGTTCATCCCCGTTCATCCCCGGTTTCCCCCGTCCATCTCTGTTCATCCCCGTTCATCCCCGGTTTCCCCCGTCCTCCCGTTCATCCCCGTTCATCCCCGGTTCCCCCGTCCTCCCGTTCATCCCCGTTCATCCCCGGTTTCCCCCGTCCTCCCGTTCATCCCCGTTCATCCCCGGTTCCCCCGTTCATCTCCGTTCATCCCCGGTTCCCCCGTTCATCTCCGTTCATCCCCGGTTCCCCCGTCCATCTCTGTTCATCTCCGTTCATCCCCGGTTCTCCCGTCCATCTCCGTTCATCTCTGTTCATCTCCGGTTCTCCCGTCCATCTCCGTTCATCTCTGTTCATCCCCGGTTCCCCCTGTGGTAATATTCAGCCACGACAGGCTATGACCCAAATTTTCACCCTCACCCCTCACGCCCCCGAAGCGGACTTGATCGAACAAGCCGGGCAACTCCTGCGCGCTGGAGGGCTGGTAGCCTTCCCCACCGAGACGGTCTACGGGCTGGGAGCAAACGCCCTCGACCCGCAAGCGGTGGCGCGCATCTTTGCCGCCAAGGGCCGCCCGGCCAACGACCCGCTCATCGTCCACCTGGCCTCCTTCGAGCAGATCGAAACCGTCGGGCGCCAGATTCCTCTCATCGCTGTAGACCTGGCACGCCGCTTCTGGCCGGGTCCGCTTACTTTGGTTATACGAAAAAAGCCAAAAATACCGGATAACGTCACCGCCGGGCAAGAGACGGTCGCCGTGCGCGTCCCGGCCCACCCGGTGGCCCTGGCGCTCCTCCGCGCGGCGCAGGTACCCGTCGCCGCGCCGAGCGCCAACCTGTTCGGCCACACCAGTCCCACCACCGCCCGCCACGTGCTGGACGACCTGGGCGGGCGCATTGACCTGATTCTGGACGGCGGCCCGACGCCCATCGGCCTCGAATCGACCGTCCTAGACATCACCGCCTCCCCTCCCCGGTTGCTGCGTCCCGGCGGCGTTCCGCCGGAAGAACTTCGGCGCCTCCTGCCGGACCTCGTCCTGCACACCGTTTACGCGGCGGAGGCGTCCGCTCAGGGTCTGCGTTCTCCCGGCAGCCTGCTCAAACACTACGCCCCGCGAGCGCGCCTGACCCTGCTCGAAGGCAGCCGCGAGGCCTGCCTCGAAAGAATGAAAACGCTAACTTCCGAACTTTTCGCCGGAGGGCAGAGGGTCGGTCTACTCACCGTTCAGGAGGACGCCGAGACGCTGTCCGGTTTGCCAGCGGATCAAATCATTCTCGGCAGCGAATCAGACCTGGAGCAGGTTGGCCGCAATCTGTTTGCCGCCCTGCGTGAACTCGACCGGCGCGGCGTGGACGCCATCATCGTCCGCATGCCGCCCAAGGCCAGCCTCGGCCTGACCATCTGGGACCGCCTCTATCGCGCTGCCCAGGGCAACATTCTTAGCGTGGAATAATGGCTTCAAGAGGCAAAAACTGGACTATAATAGACTCCTGCTCTTGCCCGGCAAGGGCTTTTTCTATGCAACAGAGACCCTATGCTTCCTGAGGATCATCCTTCTCCCATCATCCACCGCAAGGCGGAGCAGCGCCCGCCGCGCGACTGGCGCACCTGGCTCTTCGGCCCGCCGCTGCGCACCGCCGACGCCCCTCATCAGACCATCGGCAAGTTCATCGGCCTGGCCGTCTTCGCCTCCGACGCCCTCTCCTCCACCGCCTACGCCTCGCAGGAAATCCTGTTCATCCTGGCCGCGGCCGGCAGCGGCGCATTCGGCTATGTTTTCCCCATCTCACTGGTCATCGTTGGCCTGCTGGCTATCGTTGCCATTTCCTACGAGCAAACCATCCACGCCTATCCCGACGGCGGCGGAGCCTATACCGTTTCACGCGACAATCTCAGCCAGACCTTTGCCTTGATTGCCGGAGCGGCGCTGCTCACCGATTACATTCTGACGGTTGCGGTCTCGATTTCTTCGGGCGTGGCGCAAATCGTCTCGGCCTTTCCGCAACTCTTCGAGTACCGCGTCCTGCTGGCGGTCGGCTTCGTCTGGTTCATGACTATCATCAACCTGCGCGGGGTCAAAGAATCGGGTGCCATCTTTGCGATTCCCACCTACTTCTTCGTCACAACGATGTTCATTACCGTCGGGCTTGGTCTCTACAAGTACCTGACCGGCGCGCTGGGACAGGTTGTGAATCCGCCCGAAATCGAGGTGACCCAGACGCTGGTGGCCGTCACCCCGTTCCTGCTCCTGCATGCCTTTTCGAGCGGCACTGCTGCCCTGACCGGTATCGAGGCCATTTCAAACGGCATCACTGCCTTCAAAGAACCGCGCAGCCGCAACGCCGGCATCACCCTGATTTGGATGGCCTCCATTCTGAGCACGCTCTTCCTGGGCATCTCCTTCTTGACCGGCAAAATCGGGGCCACCCCTTCCGAGGTCGAGACGGTCATCTCGCAGTTGAGCCGCACCGTCTTCGGGCGCGAGAGCG